>NZ_JBVISM010000006.1:0-173848 GCF_055575515.1 Streptomyces sp. NPDC034086
CTGGCGTTGATTTTTGGCACGCTGTTGAGTTCTCAAGGAACGGACGCTTCCTTCGTACTCACCCTCGCGGGCTTTCCTCCGGGCTTTCGTTCTTCATTCTTCGTTCTTGCGTTTCCGACTCTACCAGACTCTCTCGTGTCCGATTTCCTCGGCGCTTTCGAGGTCATGCGCTTTCGCGCTTTCCCTTTCCAGCGGCTCCGACTCTATCAGTGGATTTCCGCCTCTCCGACCACTTGCCGTTTCGTCCCGAGGGCACACGGAAAGGATCGAGTGGAGACTGAAATGATCACTGGTTGAGGAGGAGTCCCGTCCCGACTGTTCGCGAGGTGTTCACGCGGTCCGTCCTGGCGGGACTCACGACAGTACATCTCCTGGGGGACGCAGGCAAATCGAATCACGCGTATGGTCTAGTCCACCGGTCTAGTCCACTAGTCTCCGTGCGGAAGGGTCCGGCCCGGATCGGGAACAACATCGGGCGAACCCGCACAACCCGTGACATATCCTTCTGACGAGTACGCCGTTCGCAACACGTAGTGACGGCGGCACCAAGAAGCCCCACCCCCTGGGAGGCCCCCATGACCATCGTGACGTCCCCACTCGCCGGGCGCGCCATCGGACTCGCGGCAGTGCCCGATCCGGTGTTCTCCGGCGCGATGGTGGGACCGGGCACCGCCATTGACCCCGTGCGCGAGGCGTCGGAGGCGGTGTCCCCCGTCGACGGTGTGGTCGTCTCCCTGCACCCGCACGCGTACGTGGTCGTCGACAGCGAGGGCCACGGTGTCCTCACCCACCTCGGCATCGACACCGTCCAGCTCAACGGCGAGGGCTTCGAGCTGCTCGTCAACAAGGGCGACACCGTCACCCGTGGTCAGGCCGTCATCCGCTGGAACCCCGCCGCGGTCGAGGCCGCGGGCAAGTCGCCGATCTGCCCCGTGGTGGCGCTCGAGGCGACGGCCGACTCCCTCGGCAGCGTCATGGAGGACGACGACGTCAAGGCCGGGGACCAGCTCTTCAGCTGGCAGTGACGCGTCCGCCCGCACGGGCGGGCCGGAGTCGGATATCCATCGCGGCGGCTGGATCCGCCGCTCAATCGGAGACGGGTGAAATGGAGACAACGCTGCGAGGCGTCGGCGTGAGCCACGGTGTGGCGATCGGCGAGGTTCGGCACATGGGGACGGCTGTGCTCGAACCGCCGGCGAAGCAGATCGCCGCGGACGAGGCGGAGCGCGAGCAGGGGCGCGCCCGTCAGGCCGTGGAGGCTGTTTCGGCCGACCTGATCGCACGCGGTCAGCTGGCCGGCGGGGAGGCCCAGCACGTGCTCGAGGCCCAGGCGATGATCGCCACGGACCCCGAGCTGATGTCGGACGTCGAGCGTCGGATCGTGGTCGGCAGCACGGCCGAGCGCGCCGTCTACGACGCGTTCGCGTCCTACCGCGACCTGCTCGCGGGGGCCGGCGAGTACATGGCCGGGCGGGTGGCCGACCTGGACGACGTACGGAACCGGATCGTGGCGCGGCTGCTGGGCGTGCCGATGCCGGGCGTGCCGGACAGTGACGAGCCGTACGTGCTGATCGCGCGGGACCTGGCCCCGGCCGACACGGCGCTGCTGGATCCCACGCTCGTGCTCGGGTTCGTGACCGAGGAGGGCGGGCCGACCAGTCACAGCGCGATCCTGGCGCGGGCGCTGGGTGTGCCGGCGATCGTGGCGCTGCCGGGTGCGTGTGAGATCGCCGAGGGTACGGTCATCGCCGTCGACGGCAGCACCGGTGATCTGTACGTGGAGCCCACGGCGGAGAAGCGGGCCGGGCTGGCCGCAGCGGCGGCGGAGCGGAAGGCGGCGCTGGCCGCCTCTTCCGGGCCGGGTGCGACGTCCGACGGGCACAAGGTGCCGCTGCTGGCCAACGTGGGCGGGCCGGCGGACGTGCCGGCCGCGGTGGAGGCCGGGGCCGAGGGCGTCGGCCTGTTCCGCACGGAGTTCCTGTTCCTGGACGACAGCGAGAAGGCGCCGTCCGAGGAGAAGCAGATCGAGTCGTACCGCAAGGTGCTGGAGGCGTTCCCCGAGGGGCGTGTCGTCGTACGGGTGCTGGACGCGGGCGCCGACAAGCCGCTGGACTTCCTGACGCCGGCGGACGAGCCGAACCCGGCGCTGGGCGTGCGCGGTCTGCGTACGCTGCTGGACCACCCCGAGGTGCTGCGCACGCAGCTGTCCGCGCTGGCGAAGGCCGCGGAGGGGCTGCCGGTCTACCTCGAGGTCATGGCTCCGATGGTGGCCGACCGCCAGGACGCCAAGGCGTTCGCGGACGCCTGCCGGGAGGCCGGCCTGGTGGCGAAGTTCGGGGCGATGGTGGAGATCCCCTCCGCCGCGCTGCGGGCGCGCTCGATCCTCCAGGAGGTGGAGTTCCTGTCGCTGGGTACGAACGACCTCGCGCAGTACGCCTTCGCCGCCGACCGGCAGGTGGGTGCGGTGTCGCGGTTGCAGGACCCCTGGCAGCCGGCGCTGCTCGACCTGATCGCGATGTCGGCCGAGGCCGCCGCCGCGGAGGGCAAGAGCTGCGGTGTGTGTGGTGAGGCCGCTTCGGATCCGCTGCTGGCCTGTGTCCTGACGGGTCTGGGGGTCACCTCCCTGTCGATGGGCGCCGCTTCGATTCCGTACGTGCGGGCGACGCTCGCCAAGTACACCCTCGCGCAGTGCGAGCGGGCGGCCGCCGCCGCCCGCGCCGCCGACAGCGCGGAGGAGGCGCGGGTGGCCGCGCAGGCGGTGCTGTCCGGGGAGTAGCGGGCGGTACGCGTGGTCGTCCGAGGGGCCTTCGCCGGTGGCGGGGGCCCCTCGGGCGTGTCCCGGTGCGGTTCCGGGCGGGCTACTCGCGGTGCGGGCCGGGGACGTCCACCTCGTAGCCGGGGCAGTATTCGACTCCGGGCTCGGGGGCCACGGGGTCGCCGGTGTCGGCGTCCGTGCAGTAGGCGTCGAACACGGCCGCGGCGGTGAGGGCCACCAGGCGGCCGCGGTCCAGGCGCCAGCCGTGGACCCGGTCGCGGAAGCCGTCGGTGGTGCTCCGCAGGACCAGTCCCCCGGCGCCGCCGAGGGCGAGGCCCGCGGCGAGGACGGTCACGAAGTCCAGGCCTTCGCGGCCCTGGACGCGGGGGCGGCCTCCGGGCTGCCCGGGCGCTTCGGCGTGCAGGACGGCGATGAGCTGCTGCTCCTCGGCGGGGACGCTGCACACCAGGTGGTGGTGTCCGGGTCCGGCTCCGGCGACGAGGCGTTCGAGCATGTCGGCGGCCCGTTCGAAGGAGGCCTGGCCGATGTCCTCGCCGCAGTCCGCGCAGGCTCCGACGCCGGCGAGGAGTTCGGTGGCGTACTCCCAGGTGGACTGCCGGACGGCCTCGTCGACGAGGAGCGGTACGAGTTCCTCGACGGGCTGGCCGGCGTAGGGCAGGGTCGGGCCGCCGGCGAGTTCGGCGGTGTAGCGGGTGCGGGCGCGGGGGCTGTCCGGGTCGAGGCCGTGTTCCGCGCAGTAGTCGGCGTACTCCTCGGGGTCGAAGAGGGCGACGGTGGTGTGGATGCCCTCGGCGGCGAGGGAGCGCAGCAGGGCGTCGACGTGGTGGAGGTAGTCGGCGTATTCCTCGTGCGGGTCGAAGCCGAAGGTGCGGTAGTCCCGCATGGCCGCGAAGTCCCCGGGGTCGGTGAGGAGGCCGACGGTGCTGGGGACCTCGCGGCGCAGTTCACGGCGGCGGGAGGTGGTGGTCCTGCTGTTGATGGTGTGCGGTGTGTCGGGTGTGGCGTTCATGGTGTCCCCCTGAGCGTGCGATCACTTGCTCACTCACGGTAACCATCGCCACTGACAGTCACCTCCGGGTGCGGCCCAGCTCCTCGTAGAAGGCGAGCAGCTCGGGGTGGTCGACGGAGCCGGGGTTGACGGCCTTGGCCATCGGGGTGCCCTGGAGCAGGCGCTTGACGGGGACCTCGATGCGCTTGCCCGTCAGGGTGTGCGGAACGGCCGGGATCTCGATGACCTCGTCGGGGACGTGGCGGGGCGACAGCTGCTCGCGGATGGTGGCGGCGATCTTCTTGCGCAGGGCCTCGTCGAGGGTGGCGCCGGGGGCGAGGTGGACGAAGAGGGGCATCCAGTAGCCGCCGTTCGGCTCCTCCAGGCCGATGACCAGGGATTCCCTGATCTCGGGGAGGCGTTCGACGACCTCGTAGATGTCGGCGGAGCCCATCCGGACGCCCTGCCGGTTGAGGGTGGAGTCGGAGCGGCCGTGGATGACGACGGAGCCGTGGTCGGTGATCGTGATCCAGTCCCCGTGGCGCCAGACGCCGGGGAACATCTCGAAGTAGCTGTCGCGGTAGCGGCTGCCGTCCGGGTCGTTCCAGAAGCGGATCGGCATGGAGGGCATGGGGGCCGTGACGACGAGTTCGCCGACCTCCCCGGTGAGGGGCTTGCCGGCGGGGTCCCAGGACTGGAGGTCCGTACCGAGGCAGGCGGCCTGGAGCTCGCCGATGTGGACGGGGAGGGTGGGGACGGCGCCGGCGAAGCAGCTGCACACGTCGGTGCCGCCGCTGACGGACGCGATCCAGAGGTCTTCGGCGACCTCCTCGTGGAGCCAGCGGAAGCCGTCGGGGGGCAGCGGGGAGCCGGTGGTGGCGACGCACTTGACGGCGGAGAGGTCGAAGTCGCGGGACGGGTGGACCCCGGCCTTCTTGCAGGCCATCACGTAGGCGGCGGAGGTGCCGTACAGGGTGGCTCCCGTGCGCTCGGCGATCCGCCACTGGGCTCCGGTGTCGGGGTGGCCGGGGCTGCCGTCGTAGAGGACGACGGTGGTGCCGGTCAGCAGGCCGGAGACGAGGAAGTTCCACATCATCCAGCCGGTGGAGGTGTACCAGAAGAACCGGTCCCCGGGCCCGAGGTCGCAGTGCAGGCCGAGCTGCTTGAGGTGTTCGAGGAGGATGCCGCCCTGCGACTGGACGATGGCCTTGGGGGCCCCGGTGGTGCCGGAGGAGTAGAGGATCCACAGCGGGTGGTCGAAGGGGACCGGCTCGAAGACGGGCTCGGCGGAGGAGGAGGTCAGCTCCGACCAGGCGCGGGTGCCGTCGGGGGCGGGGGTGCCCAGGAGCGGGACGTGGACGACGGCGCGCAGCGAGGGGAGCCCTTCGCGGAGTTCGGCGACGGTCTCGCGGCGGTCGTGCTCCTTGCCGCCGTAGCGGTAGCCGTCGACGGTGAACAGGACGACGGGCTCGACCTGCTCGAAGCGGTCGAGGACGCTGCGGGCCCCGAAGTCGGGTGCGCAGGAGGTCCACACTCCGCCGACGGCGGCGGTGGCGAGGAGGGCCACGGCCGCTTCGGGGATGTTGGGGAGGTAGCCGCTGACCCGGTCGCCCGGCCGCACGCCGAGGGCGCGCAGCTCGGCGGCGAGGGAGCCGACCTGGCGGCGGAGTTCCGCCCAGGTGACGGGGGTGGGTTCGTGGGTCTCGTCGACGTGGAGCAGGGCGGGGTCGTCGGCGCGGGCGGGGTCCTCGGCGGCGCGCAGGGCGTGCTCGGCGTAGTTGAGGGTGGAGCCGGTGAACCAGCGCGCGCCCGGCATGGAGCGGTCGGCGAGGACTTCCTGGTAGGGGGTGTGGAAGCGGACCTGGAACCACTCGGCGACGGCCTGCCAGAAGGTGTCGAGCTCGTCGACGGACCAGCGCTGCAGGGCCGGGTAGCCGCCGTCGGCGGGGGCGCCGAAGCGTTCGGCCGCCCAGTCCTGGAAGCGGGTGACCTGGGCTCCGGCGATCCTGTCGGGGCCCGGGGACCAGAGGGGTTCCGGCTGGGTGGCAGAGGTCATGGGTCGGCTCCCGGTCAAGTCTGGCGCTCGCGCTTCGTGTGCGTACGGCGCCGTCGCGGCGTCGGTGTGCGCGCGGCGGCTCACAGGGACCATGCCACGTGATCGACATCCGCACCAGAGCCGTCCCGGACCGTACGGGCTGATCGTTTTCCGGGTGAACGGAAGTTGAACGCCGCCCCCGCGGCCGGGGCCCGGTGGCAGGGTGACCGGCATGGACGGTCGTGATCTGGTGCGTGCGGTGAGGGAACTCGGTACGGCGCGCGGGCGGCGGGCCTGGCGCTCGGCGTGGCGCCACCGGCGGGCGGACGCCGAGGGGCTGCCGCGCCGGGGTGCGGAGCGGGCGCGGGTGCCGGGCCTGCTGGCGGGTACGCGGGCCCTCCCGGGCGGGGGCGTGCTGCGGTTCGCGCGCAGTGAGCTGCTGGTACGGGTGACCGTGGGCGGTGCGGTGTTCTGGGGCTGGGACGGGGCGGAGCCGGTGCCGTCGTACGCGGTGGTGGGCGCCGGCCCCGAGCCGGACGCGCGGGCGGTGCTGGAGCCGGACACCGGCGGCGGCTGGCGGGTGGTGTCGGAGCGGGTGACGGTGGCGGTGTCCCGGCACGGCGCGGTGGAGGTGCGGACCCCGGGCGGGGCGGTGCTGCGGCGGGAGCTGCCGCCGCGCTGGTGGGACCCGGCGGAGGGCTCCGACGGCGCGGAGGGCGCGCGCGGGCCGGCGGAGGGCGGTTCGCGGTGGCTCCAGCGGGCGGAGGTGGCGGCGGACGCGCGGTTCTTCGGACTGGGCGGCAGGGCGCGGGGGCCGCGGCTGCGGGACGGCGAGTACCGGCTGTGGAACACGGATCCGAAGGGCGGGTTCGGGCCGGACACGGATCCGCTGTACATCACGATGCCGGTGCAGCTCGTGGTGGCCGACGCGGGGACGCACCTGGCGTTCTACGACAACCCCTGGGAGGGGCTGGTCGTGCTGCGCGGGGGTGAGGAGGGGGCCGGTTCGGGGCCGGACCGGCCGGGGCTGAGCGAGCTGCGGCTGGAGGGCGGGCCGCCGAGGTGCTGGGTGCTGGTGGGGACGCCGGCGCGGGTGATGCAGGGGTGGGCGGGGCTGACGGGGGCGGCCGCGGTGCCGCCGGAGTGGGCGCTGGGGTACCAGCACGCGCGGTGGGGGTTCGGCAGCGGGGCCGAGGTGCGGCGGGTGGTGGCCGGGTACGAGGAGCGGGGGCTGGCGCTGTCGGCCGTGCACCTGGACATCGACCACTACGACGGGCACCGGGTGTTCACCGTGGACCGGGAGGCGTTCCCCGATCTGCCGGGGCTGGCGCGGGAGGTGGGGGCGCGCGGGGTGCGGCTGGTGTCGATCATCGACCCGGCGGTGAAGGCGGGGGACGCGGTGCACGACGCGGGCCGGGCGGTGGGGGCGCGGGGGGCGTTCGTACGGGACGCGCGGGGGCGTGAGGTGCGGGGCGAGGTGTGGCCGGGCGAGTGCGCGTACCCGGACTTCACGGACCCGGCGGCGCGGGAGTGGTGGGGCGGGCTGTACGAGGAGCGGCTGGCGCAGGGCTTCGCGGGGTTCTGGCACGACATGAACGAGCCGGTGTCGTTCGCGCCGTGGGGGGACGCGACGCTGCCCCGGTCGGCACGGCACGCGCTGGAGGGGGCGGGCGGGGACCACCGGGCGGCGCACAACGTGTACGGGCTGCTGATGGCTCGGGCCGGCTGGGAGGGCCTGGTGCGGCTGCGGCCGGCCGAGCGGCCGTTCCTGTTCTCCCGGTCGGGGTGGGCGGGCATGCAGCGGTACGGGGGCACGTGGTCCGGTGACGTGGAGAGCAGCTGGGAGGGGCTGCGGGCGTCCCTGGCGCTGGTGCTGGGGCTCGGGCTGTGCGGGGTGCCGTACTCGGGTCCGGACGTGGGGGGCTTCGGGGGGTCCCCGTCGCCGGAGCTGTACCTGCGGTGGTTGCAGCTGGGGGCCTACCTGCCCTTGTTCCGGACGCATTCGGCGCTGTGGGCGGGCCGGCGGGAGCCGTGGGAGTTCGGGCCGGAGGTCGCGGAGCGGGCCGGGGCGGTGCTGGCGGAGCGGGAGCGGCTGCGGCCGTACTTCGTGACGCTGGCCCATCTGGCGCGGCGGACGGGGGCTCCTTACGTGCGGCCGGTGTGGTGGGGCGCGCCGGAGGACCGGCGGCTGCGGGACTGCGAGGACGCGTTCCTGCTGGGGGACGCGCTGTTGGTGGCGCCGGTGCTGGAGTGCGGCGCGGACCGGCGGGCGGTCCTGCTGCCGCGGGGGCGCTGGTACGACACGGCCACGGGGGCGGCGTACGAGGGGCCCGGGCAGGTGCTGCTGGACGCCCCGCCGGGGCGGATGCCGGTGCTGGCGCGGGCGGGGTCGGTGCTGCCGGTGCGGCGGGGGACCGGGGAGGTGGGCCTGGAGGCGTGGGCCCCGGCCCGGGGGCGGACCGGGGGCGGGCTGGTGGTCCGGGATCCGGGGCCGGGGTTCGAGGCGGGCGAGGTGGAGCGGTACACCGTGCGGTGGGCCGGTGGGGCGGTGGTGGTGGAGGACGAGGCGGGGGGTGCGGTGAGCGGGGTGGAGGTGCGGGGGCTGTAGGGCGAACCGGGCCCATGGGGTGTATAGGTCCGGTGGAGGGGGGCCGGGGATCCTGCGGGGCGGCGGCGGGTCCGCCGCCGCCGGTCCGGTGAGCAGGGAGTGTGTGATGGTCTTGACGAGCCCGGCGCGGGCGTACGCGCCGGACCGGCCGGCGCTGGGCCGGCGGGTGCTGGCCACCGTGCGGCGATGGGACCGGGTGCCGGGTTCCGAGGTGGTGGGGGCGTGGCAGCCGCTCACGGTGTGGGCCCTGCTGCTGGTGACCGGGGCGGTTCCGGCCGGCTCGCCGTCCGAGCTCGGGACGGCCGCTGCCCTGCTGGGCGCGGCGGGCTTCCTGCACGGGCTGCTACTGGTCAAGGCCCTCGCCGTGCTGAGCCGCTGGACCGCCCGGGCGAGCGCGTGGCCGCGGCCGGTCGCCGTGGGGGTGCTGGTGGCCCCGGTGTCGGCGCCGGCGGCCGCGCTGGTGCGGTGGTGGCTGGGCGCGCAGGCCCTTCCCGTCCCGGGCTTCGCGGTGGTGTGGGCCGGGTGCGCGGGGGGTGCGCTGCTGCCGCTGGCGGTCGGGGCGGTGCTGCGGGGGCGGGCGCGGCCCTTACCCGCGGGGGCGCTGTGGGCGCGGGGGGCGGTGGTCGCCGGGACGGTGGTGGGGGCGGTGGGGCTGGCGTCGCTGCTGAGGGGCCTGCCCGTGTAGCAGGGGCTCGGGGGTGCGCCCGTGCGGGGCGGGCCTGCGCGGGTGCGCCCGTGCGGGGCGGGCCGCGCGGCCCATCCGGGCCGCGTGCGGGCCGTGGCGCCGGTCGCCGGGCCGTCCGCCGTCGGGGCGCGTGCGGGACGCCGCGTCACGCCCCTCCCCCTCGGCGGATCCGCCGTCCTCAGCGGTGTCGCTGCCCGGCGTAGTGGCCCGCGAACCAGGAGGCCGCCGCGCGGGTGTGGAGGGGGAAGGCCAGTTCCGCCGGGGAGCGCAGGAGGTGCCAGCCCGTCGTCTCGTCCGTGGCGGCCGGCGCGGGGAGGGCCGAGGCCGGGCGCGTCGGCAGGAGGCCGAAGACGAGGAGGTGGCCTCCCGGTGAGCTGAGGACGTCGGCGAGGGCCACGTCGGAGGCGGGGGCCTCGATGCCCGTCTCCTCGCGGAGTTCGCGGACCACGGCCGTCCGCCAGTCCTCGCCGAAGTCCATGAACCCGCCGGGCAGCGCGATGCCGCCCAGGGCCGGTTCGATGGTGCGGGTGACGACCACCAGGCCGGTGCCGGCGGCGTCCTCGGCGGGGAGCAGGGCCACGGCCACCGGGAGCGGATTGCGGTAGGTCACCGAGCCGCACGCGGGGCACGTACGGGGCCAGGAGTCCGTGTCGAACAGAGCTCCGCAGGTGGAGCAGTGCGAGTCCCTCAGCTGTGCCGGCATGCGGCGATGGTAAGCCAAGGGGCATGAGGACGCTGGCGGTTGTGGCGGTGCTGGCGGTGCTCCCGGCCGCCCAGGAGGTGCTCCCGGGGGCCTCGGCGGGAGTGCCGGGGTTCGTGGCGTTGCGGGACGTGGACCCGAGCGTCGTGGAGGACATGCGGTACGCGGGCCCGCGGAACTTCACGGGTGCGGCCGTGGACGGGTACGAGGAGCCGGTGTGCCTGCTGGCCCGTCCGGCGGCCGCGGCCCTGCGGCGGGCGCAGCGGGAGCTGCTGCGGTCCGGGTACGCGCTGAAGGTGTACGACTGCTACCGGCCGCAGCGCGCAGTGGACCGGTTCGTGCGCTGGGCCGGTGATCCGGCCGACCAGTCGACGAAGGCCGAGTACTACCCGGACCTGGACAAGGAGCGGCTGATTCCGGAGGGGTACATCGCGGCGAGGTCCTCGCACAGCCGCGGGAGCACGGTCGACGTGACGCTGGTGGCGCTGCCGGCGCGCCGGGAGCTGGACATGGGGACGGCCTTCGACTTCTTCGGGACGCTGTCGAACACGGACGATCCGCGGGTGACGGGCGCGGCGCGGGAGAACCGGCTGCTGCTGCGGCGTGTCCTGGAGGGGCAGGGTTTCGTGAACCTGCCCCAGGAGTGGTGGCACTTCACCCTGCGGCCGGAGGCGTTCCCTGAGACGGTCTTCGACTTCCCGGTCTCTGTCGCGGCGGGACGGCCCGTGGCAGACTTCTGACGCATCGTCAGACAAGGCTGGCCGGGAGGGGACTTGGAACGCACACGCACACCCGTGGTGAGCGGGTGGTTCACCGGTACGGACGCCGCGGGCGGCTTCCGCCTGCTCGGCACCCGGTGCTCCGCCTGCACCTCGGTGTTCTTCCCGCGCGAGGACGCGTACTGCCGCAATCCGCACTGTCCCGGCGGCGGCGAACTCGCCGAGGTACCGCTGTCGCCGCGCGGCCGGGTCTGGTCCTACACCGACGGGCGGTACCGCCCGCCCGCCCCCTACGTCTGCGACCCCGACGCGCCCTGGGAGCCGTACACCCTGGTCGCGGTGGAGCTGGAGGCCGAGCGGATGGTCGTGCTCGGGCAGGCGGCGCCCGGGGTGACGGTCGCCGACCTGACGGTCGGGATGGAGGTCGAGGTGGTCGCCGGGGTGCTCGGCGAGGACGCCACGACCACCTGGCTGACCTGGTGCTTCAAGCCGGTGGAGGGGGCGCGGTGAGCGAGGACGTGGCCGTCCTCGGGGCCGGCATGCACCCGTGGGGCAAATGGGGCCGCGGCTTCGTGGAGTACGGGCGGGCCGCCGCCCGGGCCGCGCTCGCCGACGCCGGGCTGGAGTGGACCGACGTGCGGTCGGTCGTCGGCGCCGACACCGTGCGCGGCGGCTACCCGGGCTACGTCGCCGGGGCCACCTTCGCGCGGGCGCTCGGCTGGCAGGGAGCCCGGGTCACCAGTGTGTACGCGGCCTGCGCCTCGGGGGCCCAGGCCATCGGGGCGGCCCGGGCGCAGATCCTCGCCGGACTGGCGGACGTGGTGCTGGTGGTGGGGGCCGACGCCGCACCGAAGGGGTTCTTCGCCCCCGCCGGGGGCGACCGGCCGGACGATCCCGACTGGCTGCGGTTCCGGATCCTGGGGGCCACCAACCCCGCCTACTTCGCGCTGTACGCCCGCCGCCGGATGGCCCTGCACGGGGACACGGCCGAGGACTTCGCGCTGGTCAAGGTGAAGAACTCGGCGGCGGGGGCGCACAACCCGAACGCCCGTTACCGCAGGGCGGTCACCGCCGAGGAGGTGGCGGCCTCGGCGGTGGTGGCCGATCCGCTGCGACTGCTGGACATCTGCGCCACCTCGGACGGGGGCGCGGCGCTGGTGCTGAGCAGCATGGACTTCGCGCGGGCGCGCGGGGTGGCCGCCCCGGTGCGGATCCGGGCGGTGTCGACGGTGACGCCCACGTATCCGCGTACGGTGCTGGACCTGCCCGACATCGCGACCGACTCGGCGGCCGCCGTGGCGCCCGCGGCCGATTCCTTCCGGGCCTCGATCGCCCGTGCCGCGTACGAGGAGGCGGGCCTGGGGCCGCGGGACCTCGCGCTGGCCGAGGTGTACGACCTGTCCACCGCGCTGGAGCTGGAGTGGTACGAGGACATCGGGCTGTGCGGCGAGGGCGAGGGGGCCAAGCTCGTGCGGGAGGGGGCGACGGCGCTCGGGGGACGGGTGCCGGTCAACGCGAGCGGCGGGCTGGCCTCCTTCGGGGAGGCGGTGCCCGCGCAGGCCATCGCCCAGGTGTGCGAGCTGACCTGGCAGCTGCGGGGTACGGCCGGCGCCCGTCAAGTGCCGGGGGCACGGGCCGGGATCACCGCCAACCAGGGTCTGTTCGGGCACGGTTCGGCGGTGGTGGCCGTGCGGTGAGCGCCACGGGGAAATGCCGCCGTCAGGATGCTTGACGACCCCGGTCGGCGGGTTCACACTCGCTCCACGGCCCGCACGAGCGGGACCCCCCTGACCCCCCATGAGAGCTGCGGCCCGTACCCCAGTCGGCGGGGGTACGGGCCGCCTCCACGGGGAGACCCGGCGGTGCCGGGCGGTGCCTTCGCAGTGCCGCCTAGGACGAGGCGCTCATGGTCCGGCGGCGGGCCCGGGCGAGGGACATGGCGTGCTCCACGACTCCCACCAGGACGTCCTTGACGGACTCCCGGTCACGGGCGTCGCAGAGCAGCACCGGCACCTCGGGGTCGAGGTCGAGCGCCTCCCGTACGGTCACCACCGGGTGGCGGTCGGCCCCGTCGAAGCAGTTGACCGCGACGAGGAAGGGGATGCCGCGCCGCTCGAAGTAGTCGATGGCGGCGAAGCAGTCGGCGAGCCGGCGGGTGTCCGCCAGCACGACGGCGCCCAGGGCGCCCTGTGCCAGCTCGTCCCACAGGAACCAGAAGCGGTCCTGTCCCGGCGTGCCGAAGAGGTAGAGCACCAGGTCCTCGCGGAGGGTGATGCGGCCGAAGTCCATGGCCACGGTCGTGGTGCTCTTGCCCTCCACTCCCCCGGTGTCGTCGACGGCGGCACCCGGCTCGGAGAGCCGCTCCTCGGTCCGCAGCGGACGGATCTCGCTGACCGCGCTGACCAGGGTGGTCTTGCCCACCCCGAAACCGCCCGCGACCAGGATCTTCAGGGTCAGCGGCTCGACCGGCGACACGGCATGCATCGCGCCGGTGCGGCTAGAGCGCCCGAAGGCCATCGATCACCTCTCGCAGAATGGATTCGTCGGGCAGTTCGGCCGGCGGCACCGGCCGGGTCACGTGGACCAGCTCCTCGTCGACGAGGTCGCCGATCAGGACCCGGACGACGCCGATGGCGAGGTCGAGTTCCGCGGCGAGTTCCGCGACCGACTGGGGCCGTTCCCGGCACAGCCCGAGGATGTGGGCGTGTTCCGGGGCGAGGGTCATGTCCCAGACCGGATCCTCGGCCGCCGCTTCGGCGACGACGAGGGCGATCAGGTCGAGGCGGTGCTGGGCGGCGTGGCTGGTCCGGCCCCGGGTCATGGCGTACGGGCGTACGACGGGACCCGCGTCGTCGTCGAACCAGTGGGGGTGGCCGGTCTCGGGCGTCGGACGGTCGGTCGTGGGGTGGTCCTGGCCTGGATCGCTCATGCCGTCCGTCTCACCCTCCGGCTGGCAGTCCGGAGCGCGGGGCGGTCGCCAGGTGGTCGCCTACGCGCTTGACCATGAGCGTCATCTCGTACGCGACCTGGCCCACGTCGGAGTCGGAGTCGGAGAGCACGGCCAGGCAGCTGCCGTCGCCCGCGGCCATGACGAAGAGGAAGGCCTCGTCGAGTTCGACCACCGTCTGGCGGACCCGCCCGGAGTCGAAGTGGCGGCCGACGCCCTTGGCCAGGCTGTGGAAGCCGGAGGCCACGGCGGCCAGGTGCTCGCTGTCCTCGCGGGTCAGGTCCTTGGAGCTGCCCGTCGGCAGGCCGTCGCCGGAGAGGACCACCGCCTTGCGGATGCTGCCGACCTTGTCGACGAGCTCGTCGAGGAGCCAGTTGAGCGGGCCGGAGCCGCGGCCCCTGGTGTCGTTCACGGTCTGCGGTGCGGTCATCGACCGTCCCCCTCGTTCTCGTGCGCGGGACCGGCGCCGGAGCGGCCCTCGGTCTCGGACTGCTGCTGTGCGTGCTGGTCGCGGCCCGCCGTCCAGCCCCGCTGGAGGGCGGACATGCGGGTGCGTACGTCCTCCGCGTCCCGGTCGGTCACCCGGTCGTCGGAGGGCTGCGCCGCGGCGGGAGCCGTGGCGTTCTTGAGCTGGGGTGCGAGGTTCGCCTGGCGGACCCGGCGCGGCAGGCCTCCGGGGCCGGGTGCGGGGCCGCCCGCCGCGGCGGGCTCCTCGGGGGCGGTACGCGGCTGCGCCGGGCCCTTCACGGCGGCCGGGCGGGGCTCCACCCGGCGGCCGTGCTCGGCGACCAGGGTGGGCGCGGGGCGGCGCCGGGGCAGCGGGACGGTTCCGCCGGCCCGGGGGCCGTCCGGGTGGGCCGGCTCGGGGCGCGAGCTCTCCAGGCGGACCGGGCCGGTGGGGGGCAGCGGCTCCCGCTCGCGGTCGCGGTCGGCCTTCCAGGGGCCGCGTTCGGCGCGCCCCGCGCCGTGCGGGTGGCCGCGCAGGGGCCGGTCCGCGGAGCCGGTGCCGAGCAGGGCGCTGCGCGGGATCCCGCCGGGCGGGGTCTCGTCGTCGAGGGTGGCCATGGGCGGGCGGCCGCCGACACCGGTGAGGCCGGCGATGCCGGTGAATCCGGTGGCGGTCTCGTCGAGTCCGGCGGGGTCGTCGAGACCGTCGGGGCCGAGGAGGCCGAGGGAGACGAGCGGGTCCTCGAGCTCGACGGGGCCGTTCAGCACGCCGGCGGGCAGCCGGCGGGCCGACTGGGCCCGGTCGACGGCGGTCCGTCCGGGCCGCGCCGAACTCTTCGCCCCCGGACCCGTCCTGACGCCCCGGACCCCCTTCACCACGTCGAGGCGGATGCCGCTGCCGTTGGTGTCGGGGGCCTCGGTGAGGAGGTCGGCGGGGAGGAAGACCACCGCGGTGGTGCCGCCGTACGGGCTGGGCTGCAGGACGACCTTGACGTTGTGGCGGCGCGCGAGGCGGCTGACCACGAACAGGCCCAGGCGGTCGGTGTCGGAGAGCTCGAACTCGGGGGTCTCGGCGAGCCGGAGGTTGGCGTCGAGCAGCGCCTCCGGGTTCATGCCGAGGCCGCGGTCGTGGATCTCGAGGGTGAAGCCGTTGGCGACGCGTTCGCCGTGGACCTGGACGGCGGTGTGCGGGGGCGAGAACACCGTGGCGTTCTCGAGGAGTTCGGCGACCAGGTGCGTGACGTCGGCGACGGCCGGGCCCTCGATGCCGATGCGGGGCAGGCGCCGCACCTCGATCCGCTCGTAGTCCTCGACCTCGGCGACGGCGGCCCGTACGACGTCCATGAGCTGGACGGGCTTGCGCCACTGGCGGGAGGGTGCGGCGCCGGAGAGGATCACCAGGCCTTCGGCGTGGCGGCGCATGCGGGTGGTCATGTGGTCGAGGCGGAACAGGTCGGCGAGTTCCTCGGTGTCCTCGGTGCGCCGTTCCATGGTGTCGAGCAGGGTCAGCTGGCGGTGCAGCAGCACCTGGTTGCGGCGGGCGAGGTTGACGAAGACCTCGGACACGCCGCGGCGCAGCTCGGCCTGTTTGACGGCGGCCTCGACGGCGGCGCGCTGGAGGCTGTTGAGGGCGAGGCCGACCTGGCCGACCTCGTCCTTCTCGAACTCCAGGCGGGGCGCCTCGGTCTCGACGTCGACGGTCTCCCCGGCGGCGAGGCGGCGCATGACGCTGGGCAGCCGGACGCCGGAGGCCTCGTGGGCCTCCTTGCGGAGGCGGGAGAGGTCCCGGATGAGGTCGCGGCCGATGCGCACGGACATCACGAGGGAGAAGGCGAGGGCGAGGAAGCCGAGGACGCCCGCGAGCGCGGCCTGGACGAGGACGCCGAGGGCGATCGGCTCGACGCGCTTCTGGTAGCGGTCGCCGGCGGCGGTGCCCATGGTGGCGAGGTCGCCCAGGACCTTGGTGGCGGCCTCGTCCCACTGGGCGGCGGTGATGCGGGGGTTCTTGCCGGCGCCGCCGGTGATGAACCGTTCCTCCGCGTCGCGCAGCGCCTTGGTCTGGGCGCCGTTCCAGTACTGCTCGAAGAGCTTGCGGTCGTCGGCCGGCAGGATCGCGAGGTTGAACTCGTACAGCAGGCCGCGGTTGGCCGCGAAGTCGGAGACGCGGCGGAGGTCGCCGGCGGCGACGTTGCCGGCGGCGAGCGCGGAGGCGACGACCGCGTCCTCGCGGGAGAGGGTCTCGCGGGCTCGGGTGATGCCGACGAGCGCACGGCCCTGCTGGTCCATCTCGACGTTCTCCAGGGCGTGGAGGTTCATCAGGAACTCGTAGCAGGGGTCGACGAGCCGGCTGTAGAGGTCCAGGGCCTGGGCGGGGCTGAGCGACCCCTGGTCGACGGAGCGGCGCAGCGCGGTGATGCCCCGGAGTGCTTCGGTGATCGACCGCAGGCGCTGGCGGGCCTGCGGGCCGAGTTCGTCGGTGACTTCGGGGTCGAGGGCGTTCGCGGTGATGGAGCGGACCATCGTGTCGGTCGCCGTGCGGCTCTTGGTGAGTTCGGCGGTGGCGGCGGCGGCGCGCGGGTCGCCGAGGACGACCAGGGTCTGCCTGCGTTCCTTCTGGACGACGCGTACGACGTCCTCCATCGGGTATCCGACCTTCTTGATGACGTACGCGACGTCGAGCAGCTGTACTGCCTCCCGGCCGGTGATGACCGTGGAGAAGCCCCAGAGCGCGGTCAGGGAGACGAGCGGCACCAGGAGCAACGCCACGATCTTCCGGCGGATGGACTTCCCGCGAAAGCGCATGGCCTCCCCAGCCTCCCCCAGCTCAACCCCGTTGTCAGAGGTCGGTGTTCCGTCATTTAAACGGCGTGAGCCTACTACTGCCACGCGGCGGCTTCGCAGGAGTGTCCGGACGTTTTCGGCCTGCCCGCCGGACGAAGATCACCAGTTGTCCGATAGTTCCGGTCAAGTCCGCGCCGATATGTGGCAGATGACACGTGGTGGGGTGTCAGGTCCCTTGTTCGAACGGATGGCTGGAATTCTTCGTTCCGGGTCCGGTATACGGAACTTTCCGGGTGCTTCCCGTCGTCTGACGGACAAGGCGGGGAATGGCGGTGCGGGACGGGCGGGCGGGCGCGTGGCGCGGCATGGCGGACCGGCGGCCGGGAAGTGAGCGGACCATGAGGATGTACGAAGAGGACGGCACGGCGGCCGAGGCCGCGGGGCGGGGCCTGTGGGTGGAGGAGCCGGCCCGGCGGCGCCGCATGCCGGACCCGGTGCGCTCGTCGGCGGTGCGGGCCCTGCTGGTCGTGGCCGTGACCCTGACGGAGGCCACGATCACCTTCTTCCTCGCGCTGACCGGATCCTGGCTGGCCTTCCCGATGGTCCTCATCGGGACGGCGGGCACCGTCGTGGCCACCTGGGCGGTGCTGGACGTGTGGATCACCCGGCAGATGTGGAACCAGCGCCACGGCGTCCTGTCGGAGCCGAGCAGCGCGGCGCGCGAGCCCCGCCGGGGCCGCGTACCGGGCCACGACGGCCGCCTGACGGCCCCGGGCCGGGGGTAGTTCCGGCCCGGGAGGGCGTCAAGCGGAAGGGGCCGCGCCCGCGCGGCGGAACATGCGGGTGGCGGTGATCTCGCCGTGGATCGTCTCGCCTTCCGGGGACGGCTGCGGCAGGCCCGGGCGCAGGTGTTCCTCGACGCTGATGTACTTCAGGCCCGCGCGCAGGTCGGCGTCGTTGCGCAGCCGGATGACCAGCGGGAACTCGGCGAGGGCCGTGGTGTCGAAGAGGCCCGTCGTGTAGAGCAGCTGGACCCCGAGGGCGTCCGAGACGGCCCGCTGGAGCTCCAGCAGGTACGTGGCGTTCGCGCGCCCGATGGGGTTGTCGAGGAACAGCGTGCCCGCGTGACGGTGCTTGTCGCGGCCCCGGTCGTTGCTGCGCAGCGCGGCCATCGTGCAGTAGAGGGCGATGGCCGCGGTGAGCAGCTGGCCGCCGGAGAAGACGTCGCCCATCTGGCCGACGGGGACGCGCTCGGCGCGCAGCACGGCGTCCGGCTTGAGGATCTCGACGGAGATGCCCTTGGGTTCGAGGGCGGCCTGGACCCCCCGCAGGAGCAGGGACATGCCGTCGCGGCGGCCCTCACCGAAGGCGGCGTTCTTCTTCACCGCCGTGCGGGTCGCCTCGTCGATGACCTCGCCGAGCCGCTCGGTGAGCGTGGCCTGGTCGGGCTCCTCGAAGCGGATCCGCAGGAACTCCTGGCCCGACCACTCGCCGAGGCCCTCGGGCAGCTGGGAGAGGCGCTGGGCGGAGCGCAGGGTGGCCAGGGCGGATTCCACGAGGCCGCGCAGCCGGTCGACGATGCTGTCGCGGTTGCGCTCCAGCTGCGCCAGTTCGTCGGTGAGCACGCGCAGGCGCGGGGCGAACGCGGCCGCCCAGGCGGCGGCGTGCTCCGGCAGGGCGGAGGCGGGCAGCTCGCGGATCTGCTGGCGCGCGGGGGTGCGTACCTGCTCGTAGCGGTTGGCGTTGGCGTGCCGGACCAGGACGTCGCTCGCCTCGCGCACCGCGGATTCGGCGGCGGACAGGTCGGCGGCGCAGGCGCGCAGGGAGCGGCGCGCCTCGGCGGCGGACTGCCGGGCCTCTTCCAGGGTGCCGGGGTGGGGCGAGGGCTCCTGCTCGTCCTCCGGGTGGTTCTGGTCGCGCAGCAGGTCCCGCAGGAGGGCGGCCGTCTCGTCGAAGCCCCCGGCGCCGTCCTCGGCGGCGCGGTGGGCGCGCAGCAGGTCGGCGTGGGCGGCCCGGGCGGCCTCGACGGCCGCGGAGTGCGCGGCGAGCCGGGCGGTGGCGGTGCGCAGCAGGCCCTGGGCCTGCTCGACGTCGGCCGGGACCAGCTCCTCCGGCAGCTCGGTGTGCGCGTCGCCCTCGGTGGGGGCGTGCCGTTCGGCCTCGCCGCGCAGCCGGCCGAGCTGCTCGCTCGCGGCGGAGGCGCGGGATTCCAGCATCTGGACGAGGGCCTCGGCGCGGGCGGCGGCGGCCTGCCGGGAGGGGCCGTCGGCCCCGTCGGTGCCCTCGAGGAGCTGGGCCGCCCGGGTGCGGACCTTGTTGGTGAGCCGGTCGAGTTCGGCGAGGGCGGCGCTCTCGTCGCTCTCGGCGCGGGCCTGCTCGGCGCGCAGGTCGGCGCCGACGCCCACCTTCTCGTACAGCCGGGAGGCGGCGCGGTAGGCCTCGCGGAGGTCGGGCAGCGGCGGCCGGTGTCCGTCGGAGCCGCCGTCGTCCTCGGGGAGGGGCTCGGGGGCTCCGGCGATCTCGGCGCGTTCGGCGCGCAGGGCGCGGGCGGTGCGGCGGGCGTCGTCGGCGGCGCGCTGGGCGGCGCGGCGGTCCTCGTCGGCGGCGCGGGCGCGGTCGAGGCAGGCCTCCGCCCGGGCCTCGGACTCGGCGGCCTCCTCGGCGAGTTCACGGACGCGGGCTTGCCAGCCCGAGCGTTCGCGCAGGCGGTGGGCGAGGCCGGCGAGGGCGTCGGCGGCGCGGCGGGCGCGCTGGGCGGTGTCCTGGCGCTCGTCGCGGACGCGGGCGGCGTCCGCGGCGGCCTCGTCCGCCTCGGCGCGTACGGTGCGGGCCTCCGCGAGCTCGGCGTCGGCCTCCTCGGCGAACGCCCGGGCCGCGGCGGCGTGCCGCGCCAGCTCGGCGAGACGGCCGGGCGGGCAGCCGGTGCGCCAGGAGGCGAGCCGGGCGGCGAGCTCCCGGTCGCCGGCGAGGCGGGCGGCCAGCTCCCGGATCTCGGTGTCGCGGGCGGTGACGCGGGCCCGCAGCGCCTGGCGTTCCTCGTCGGCGGCGTGCTCGTCGTGCATGGCCGGGTTCGGCGGTACGAGGAAGACCGCGTCGTCGGGGCCGGCGGCCGGCGGGACCGGCGCCAGCAGGGCGGCGGCCGTGCCGACGGCGACGGTGGAGCGGGGCAGCAGGGCGGCGCCGGACAGGACCTCGCGGGCGCGGGAGTGCGTGTCGGGGTCGGTGATGACGACGCCGTCGACGAGTTCGGGGCGGGCGGCGAGGACGGCGGCGTGGTCGGCGGGGTCCACGGACTGGGCGAGGTAGCGCCAGCCGGGCAGGGCGGGGATGCCGTGCTCGCCGAGGTACTCGACGGTGGCGAGGACGTCGGGGCCGGGCGGCAGCAGGCCGCCGTCGCCGAGCGCGCCGAGGATGCGGGCGTCGTCGGCGGCGGCGGTGCGCAGCTCGAACAGCTGGCGTTCGGCGGAGCCGACGGTGTCGGCCAGCAGTTCGCGCAGGGTGTCGGCGTTGCGGTCGAGGTCCTCGGCGGTGAGTGCTCCGGCGGTCGCGGGTCCGGCGGTGGGTCCGGCGGCCTCGGGGCGGCCCGGGTCGCCGGCGGTCGCGGTGGCGGTGGCGCCCGCCCGGCCGGGGCTGCCGCCGCTCGCGGCCGGGACGGGTGCGGCGGAGTCGGCGGCCGCACCCGCGCGCGGGTGCGGCAGGAAGGTCTCGGGGACCGTCGGGAGGCCCAGGAGCTCCGCCAGGCGCGGTGACGCGGCCAGGGAGCCGGCGGCTCGGTGCTCCGCCGCGTGGGCCGCCTCGGCGGCGTCGGCGGCGTCGGCGGCGCGGGCGGCGGTGAGTTCGGCGCGGGACTCGGCGGAGGCGGCCTCGCGGGCGGCCTCGGCGGCGCCGCGGGCGGCCTCGCGGGCCTCGTCCCAGGCGGCCACGGCGGCCTTCTCGGCGTCGCTGGCCGCGAGCGCGGCGCGGGCCGGGTCGGCGTCGGGCGCGGTGTCGTCGAGCCAGCCGGCGCGGACGGCGTCGGCGGTCTCCTGCTCGACCTCGGCGAGGCGGGCGCGCAGGTGCTCGGCCTCGCTGCGGGCGCGCTGGGCGGCGGTGGCCGCCGCGGTGGCGTCGCGGTGGGCGGTCTCGCCGACGGCCTGCAGTTCGGCGGAGCGCTCCTCCTCCTCGTTGGCGGCCCGTTCGCCCTGCTCGGCCGCGGTGTGCAGGGCGCGTACCAGCTCGGCGGCTGCGGTGGCGCGGGCGGCCAGCGCGGGGGCGGCGTCGCGTTCGGCCTCGAGGATCGCGGCGGCGACGCGGGCGGAGCGGTCGGCGGCGGCCCGGTGGCGCAGTACGGTCTCGGCGGCCTGCCAGGCCGAGTGCAGGGTGCGGGCTTCGAGGAGTTCGCGGCGCTGGGCCGCGGCGGCCTTGTCGGCGACGGTCAGGGCCAGGGAGGCGTGCCGGTAGGCGAGTTCGGCGGAGACGGCGGCGCTGCGGGCGCGCTGGGACTCGGCGTCGGTGACCGCGTGGGCGGCGTCGGTGACCCGCTGGGCGAGTTCGGCGGCGCGGCCGCGTTCCTCCGCGGCGCGGGCGGACAGCCGCCGGGCGAGGGTGCGGGTGCGGCGCTCGGCTCCGGCGTGGACGTCGCGCAGCCGGGAGCGGGTCTCGGCGGCCTCCACGATGCGGTTCAGGAGGTCCACCGAGCCGGCGGTGAAGTCGCGTTCGGCCATCAGCTCCGCGCGGCGGCCCAGTTTGTTGCCGAAGCCGTGGACCAGGTCGGCGAGGCCGTCGGTGTCGCGGGTGTCGGTGACGGCGCGCAGCAGCAGGTCGGTGAAGTCGGAGTCCTTCTTGACCGCGAAGAGTCCCGCTGCCTCGCCCTCGTCGGCGTTCATCTCGCGCTGGTAGCGGAAGAGTTCGGGGTCGAGGCCGAGTTCGGTGAGGTGCTCGTTCCAGCGGTCGTGGATCTCCTCCCAGTACACCTCCAGGTGCGGGTACGCCTTGCCCGCCTCGGTGAGGGCGTCGCGGAAGCCCTTCATGGTGCGGCGGCGGCCCTGGGCGCCGGAGGCGCCTTCGACGGGCGGTCGGACGGAGGTGGCCTCGGCGACCGGGAGGTTGTCCAGGCTCAGCCCGGGCCCGGGGCGGAAGGAGTACCAGGCCTCGGCGAACTTGCGCGGGTCGTTGGAGACCTGGCGGCCGCGCCATTCGCTGACCTTGCCGACGACCACGCACGCGCCGGTCTGGGTGTGCTGCCATTCCAGGGCCACGTGACCGCAGTCGTCGGCGAGCAGGAACTTGCGCAGGACGCCGGAGCTCGCACCGCCGAGGGTGTTGCGGTGGCCGGGGAGCATCACCGAGAAGATCAGCTTGAGCAGGACGGACTTGCCGCCGCCGTTCTCCAGGAAGAGCACGCCGGCGGGCGCGGGCCGCCGGGGCGGGCCGGTGGGCTCGTCCTCGAAGAACTCCGCCTGGGCGGGCGCCGGGTGGGGCACCGGTTCGCCGACTCCGCGCAGGTCGAGCACGGTGTCGGCGTAGCGTGCGCCGGCGGGCCCGATGGAGTAGAGGCGGATCCGGGACAGCTCGTACATGGCGGCGGACTCTCGTTGCTTCTCGGTGTTCGCGGTGCGTTCTCGGTACGGAACGGCGGGTGGATCAGGCGTGGAACGGCAGGCCGGCGTCGGCCGCGAGCTCCAGGTCGTCGCCCTCGGGCGGCGGCAGGAGGGTGGCGGAGCCGTCGCTGACGGGGACCACGCCGAGTTCCAGCAGTTCGGCCATGGCCGCCGTGCCCGCCATGTCGCGGACCTGCAGCTGGTAGCGGGGGGTGGTGCGGTAGGTGCCGCCGGCGTCGTCACCGGTGCGCTGGAGGAAGCCGGATTCGGTGAGGAAGGCGGCCGCCTTGCCGACGATGCCGGTGGTGGAGCCGGCCAGCCGGCGGGCGTCCTTGGTGGCGCCGGTCGCGCTGCGGCGGGCGTACACCCGCCAGGCGGCCTCCAGCCCCGGGGTGTCGGAGACGGGGTCGGTGTTCTCGCCGAGTTCCTCGGCGCGCTCCTCCAGGCGGCGGCAGGTCTGCCGGACGAAGGCGTCGACGCCGTTGACGGTGACGCGGCCGATGTAGCCGTCGTCGGCGAGGTCCTCGGGGCGGGGGAAGGCCAGGGCGGCGACGGCGAGGTGGGCGAGGCCGTGCAGGAAGCGGTCGCCGCCGTCGGCGGAGGTGCGGCGGGCGTAGTCGCCCATGCGGACGGCGAAGACGGAGTCCTCGCCGGCGGCGACGGCCATGCCGGCGCGCGGGGAGACTTCCAGGACGACGAGGCCGAGGCCGGTGGCGACGGCGTCGGCGAGCCGCCCGAAGGCGGGGTCCTCGCGGTAGCGCCGCAGCAGCTCGGCGTACTCGGCGTCCCGGGCGGGGAGCAGCTTGGGCTGGAGCCCGAACCCGACGAGCCGGGCCGCGTCGGCGGCGTCGGCCGGCGTGAGGGCGGCGGCGGCCTGGGCGGGCGCGGCGGGGGCCGACGGGCCGTCGGGCTCGCTCCACGCGGGGTGCTCGGCGTGGTGGTCGCTCACGGGTGGGTCTCCTCGGCGGTGCGGTGGTGCTCGAACGGTGGTACGGGTGCGGCCGGCCCGGGCCCGCGGCCCCGCGGCGTCCCGCCGGGGGGCGGAACGCACGCCGGGCGGGCGGCGGGGCCTGCCGCCGGTGGGCGCGGACCGGACGCCGGCGGACGCGGAACGCACGCCGGGCGGGCGGCGGGGCCGGACGCCGGAACCGGCGGCGGGGTCATACGGCCTCCGAACGGGCCGCCGCCATGCCCGCGGCGTCCAGCAGGGCCGTGCCGACGATCAGGTCGGCGCCGCCGAACTCCGGGTCGTCGAGCTGCGTGCCGTCGTCCACCGCGAACAGCAGCCGCTCCTCGCCCTGGCGGTACGCCGTGCCCACGGCCGGGCTCGCCGCGTGGACGGCGAGCAGGGCCACCAGGTAGGGCAGCTCGGGGTCGGCGCGGCGGGCTTCGGCGAGCAGCCCGGAGAGCCTGCGCGGGGCGTCGTGCGGCAGGTCCAGGAGCCGGGTCGCGGCGGCGAGCTGCTCCTCGCTGAAGCGGCTGTCGTCGGGGGTGGCGATGAGGTCCGGCTCGGGCATCTCCGCGCCGAGGTGTTCCCGTTCCACGGGCGGGGTGAGGAGTATCTCCACCAGGTCGGCGACCCGCACCGAGACGGGGGTGCGCAGACCGGCGCCGGCGGCGAAGAAGGCGTCGGTGACCCGGGCGGCGTGCTCCACGGGCAGCGGCAGCAGGGGCGCGACGAGCTGGCCGTAGAGGTCGATGCCGGCGCGGCGGGCGGGCGCGGCGAAGGCCTGGCGGTCCTGCTCGGCGCGGAAGAGCGGGCCCGCGTCCAGCAGCCGGGACTGGAGCTGGGTGTGCCGGCGGATGCAGTCCTTGACGATGTCGACGAGTTCGGCGGCGCGCCGCTTGTTCTCGGGGTCCTCGGCCTCGTCGCGGGCCTTGCGGATGTTCGTCAGGATGGCGTTCTCGTGCCGGTAGCGGTCGGCGACGTGCTCCAGCGCTTCGGCGATCATGTCCGGGACGGCCTGGAGCCAGTCGACCGCGCGGACGTTGCGCCGCGTCGCGTCGAGGGTGCGGCGCAGGGTCTCGGCGTACTGGACGGTCCGGTAGCGGGCCTGCTCGGCGGCGAGCTGGGCGTCGGCCAGCCGGCCCCGGCTGATCAGCACCTCCAGCTTGACCTCGGCGGCGATCTGGGCGCTGGTGACGTCCGTGTCGAGGGCGCCGACGAGGACGTTGACCGCCTCGTCGGTGGTCCGCAGGTACACCGCGCCGCCGTGGCCGGGCACCTCCTCGATCAGCTTGAAGTCGTAGTCGCGGCGGACGTACACCCCGTCGGGGCCGAAGGTGCCGTAGATCGCGCGGAAGCCCCGGTCCACGCTGCCGACGTTGATCAGGTTCTCCAGGACCCAGCGGGCGACCCGTTCGTGTTCGGCGGCGGGCCGCCGGGGGGCCTGGGCGGCGACGCGCGGCAGCAGCCGGGCCACTATCTGCTCGTGGTCGGCTCCGGTGTCGAAGTCCATGTTGAGCGTGACCAGGTCGATCGCGGCCAGCGCGACCTCCGCCATCGCGTAGACCCCGTACTCGCCGGCCAGATTGGCCTTGCGTACGTCGAGGTCGTGCAGCGGGGCGGTGCAGGCGAGGGCGCGCAGCCGCCGGGCGAGGCCCTCGTCGGCGGCGGGGCCCGGCGCCGGGGACGGAAGGGGGTTCGCCGGGGCTGGGAGAGTCACGACGGAAAGAGTAGGCGGTGTCACGGACAACATCCCAAACGGCATGGTTTCGGCCGGATCGGGTCCCGGCGGCGGGCGGCACGGCGCGGCCGCTGTTCTACGCTCACCGCATGGCTTCCATGATCACACCTCTGATCGACCTGAACGCCGACCTGGGCGAGGGCTTCGGACGCTGGACGCTGACCGACGACGACGCCCTGCTGTCGGTGGTCACGAGCGCCAACGTGGCCTGCGGCTTCCACGCGGGCGATCCGTCGATCATGCGCCGGGTCTGCGAGCTGGCCGCCGCCCGGGGCGTGCGGATCGGCGCGCAGGTCTCCTACCGGGACCTGGCCGGCTTCGGGCGGCGGTCGATGGACGTGCCCCCCGGGGAGCTGGCCGCGGAGGTGGCCTACCAGATCGGGGCGCTGGAGGTGTTCGCCCGGGCGGCCGGATCGCGGGTGTCGTACGTGAAGCCGCACGGCGCGCTGTACAACCGCACGGTCCACGACGCCGGCCAGGCGGCCGCGGTGGTCGCCGGGGTCCGGCTGGCCGCCGGGGACGCCGGGCTGCCGGTGCTGGGCCTGCCGGGTTCGCTGCTGCTGGCTGCCGCCGCGGACGCCGGGCTGGAGGCCGTGCCGGAGGCGTTCGCCGACCGGGCGTACACCCCGCTGGGGACGCTGGTCCCGCGCGGCGGGCCGGGGGCGGTGCTGGACGATCCGGACGCGGTGGCCGGGCGGGCGGTGCGGATGGCCGCCGAAGGGACGGTGATCGCCTCCGACGGCTCCGCGGTGGCGGTGCCGGCCCGCTCGCTGTGCCTGCACGGGGACACCCCGGGGGCGGCGGGGCTGGCCCGGCGCGTACGGGAGGCGCTGGAGGGGGCCGGGGTGCGGGTGGAGGCCTTCGCGTGAGCGGCCGCCGGACGCGGGTGGTGGGCTCGGAGGCGCTGCTGGTGGAGGTGGACTCGGCCGCGGAGGTGGCCGCGCTCCACGCCGAGCTGCTGCGCCGGCGGGACGCGGGCGAGCTGGGCGGCGTACGGGAGGTCGTGCCGGCCGCGCGGACCGTGCTGCTGGACGGCGTGCCGGACCCGGCCGCGCTCGCGGCGCGGATCGCGCACTGGGAGGTGCCTCCGCTCGCGGGGACGCGGGGGCCGCTGGTGACCGTCCCGGTGCGCTACGACGGCCCGGACCTGGCGGAGGTGGCCGGCGCGTGGGGCGTCGCCGAGGGGGAGGTCGCCGAGCTGGTCGGGGGGATCGTCTTCCGGGTGGCCTTCTGCGGGTTCGCACCCGGATTCGGCTACCTCACCGGGCTCCCGGAGCACCTGTGGCTGCCCCGGCGGGCGACGCCCCGTACGGCGGTCCCGGCGGGCTCGCTGGCGCTGGCCGGCGAGTACGCGGGGGTCTACCCGCGCTCGTCCCCCGGCGGCTGGCAGCTGATCGGGTCGACCGACGCGGTGCTGTGGGACCCCGCGCGGGAGCCGGCGGCGCTGTTCGCGCCCGGGGTGCGGGTGCGGTTCGTCGCGGAGGCGGGCGCGTGAGCGGGCTGCTGGTGCTGCGGGCGGGCGCGCTGACCACCGTGCAGGACATGGGCCGGCCGGGATACGCGCACCTGGGCGTGCCCCGGTCGGGGGCGCTGGACACGGCCGCGTACGCCCTGGGCAACCGGCTGCTGGGCAACCCTCCGGGCGCCGCCTCGCTGGAGACCACCCTGGACGGGGTACGGCTGCGCGCACTGGGGCCGGTGACGGTGGCGGTGACGGGCGCGCCCTGCGCGGTACGCGTCTGCGGGCGCCCGGCGGCCTGGGGTGCGCCGGTGCGGCTGCGCGCGGGGGCGGAGCTGGACGTGGGCCGGGCGGAGCACGGGCTGCGCGGGTACGTCGCGGTGCGGGGAGGTTTCGCCGCGCCGCCGGTGCTGGGCAGCCGATCGACGGACCTGCTGTCGGGACTCGGGCCGCCGCTGCCGGCGGCGGGCTCGGTGCTGGCGGTGGGCCCGGCCGGCCCGGATCCGCTGCCGGTGGCCGAGGTGGTGGCCCCGGCGGGACCGCCGGCCGGGGAACTGGTGCTGCCGCTGCTCCCGGGCCCCCGGGCCGACTGGTTCACGGCGGCTTCGCTGGCGGCGCTGCTGTCCTCGGCGTACCGGGTGTCCCCGGCCTCCAACCGGATCGGGCTGCGGACGGAGGCGGGGCCGGCGCTGGCCCGGGCGCGGGCCGGGGAGCTGCCGAGCGAGGGGATGGTGCTGGGCGCGGTGCAGGTGCCGCCGGACGGGTTCCCGGTGGTGTTCCTGGCCGACCATCCGGTGACGGGCGGCTACCCGGTGGTCGGCGTGGTCCCCCCGGGGCCGGCCCTGGACGCGGCGGCGCAGGCGCGGCCGGGCCTGCGGGTCCGCTTCGTCCCCGCGACGCGGCGGCGGGCCCGCCGGGCGCCGGTTCGCTGACGGGGCCCGGGCCGGGCCGCCCCGCCGGTGGCGGGGTCCGGCGGCTGCGGACGCGCCCGGGGCTACACCGCCGACTCGGGGGCGATGCGGCTGCGGACCGCCGACTGGACGTCCTCCTCCTCGGCCGGGTCCGCCGCCAGGCGGCGCAGGCGCGGGGCCACGCGGGCGTCGGCGGTCTCGGCGTGGCGGGCCGCGACCTCGCGGGTGCTCTCCTCGCAGTCCCACAGGCATTCGACGGCGAAGCCCGCCGCGAAGGTGGGGTCGGTGGCGGCCAGGGCGCGCGCCGTGCGGCCGCGCAGGTGGGAGGAGGCCGTCTCGCGGTAGACGTGGCGCAGGACGGGGGCGGCGCAGCCGATGGAGAGCCGTCCCGCTCCGTCGACGAGGGCGAAGAGGCGGACGGAGTCCGGGCCGGCGGCGCGGACGGTGCTGCGGAGGGCCCCGAGGACCAGTGCGGCGTCGTCGGCGCCGCCGCCCGCGGCCAGGAGGGCGGCGGCGGCCGCTCCCAGGGCGTCGGGGCGGTGGACCCAGCGGCGGGCCCGTTCGAGGGCCGCCGGGCCGCACATGCGCTCGTAGGCGGCCACCGCGGGCTCGTCCCCGGCGGCTTCGATGAGGTCCAGGACGGCCGGGTTCTCCGGCTCGGCGAGGACCAGGTGGTGCAGGGCGGTTGCCCGGGCGGCCTCGCCGCAGGCTCCGGCGGCGGCCGCGAGGATGGCGGAGCGGTCCTCGGGGGCGGCGACGGCCGCCAGGCAGCGCGCGGCGGGCACGTGCAGGGGGGTGCCCCGGCGCAGCCCGTCGGCGGCCCAGTCGAAGACGGCCTGGACGCCCCAGCCGGGGCGGGGGCCGCCGGGGGTCATCTGGCGCTGCCAGCGGTCGAAGGAGCCCTGCTGGCGGGCGGCGCGCAGGCGCTCCGCGTAGCCGGGCAGCTCCTCCCACAGGGCCCAGGGCCGGGGCTCGTAGGCGTCGCGGACGGCGGCGGCCAGCCGCGCCTCGCCCTCGGCGGTGGCGGGGAAGCGGGCGAGGACGGGGGCGGCGAGGGACCGCAGTCCGCCGTCGTCGTCGCGCAGGGCGAGCTCGTCGAGGGCCCAGGCCCAGTTGGCTCCGGAGGCGGCGTAGCGGCGCAGCAGCATGAGGGCGTCGTCGCGGCCGTACGAGGCGAGGTGTCCGAGCACGGACAGGGCGAGGCCGGTCCGGTGTTCCTCGTCGTCGACGAGGTCGTCGGCGCCGAAGAGATGGGCCTCGATCTCGCCGAGGGGGCCGTCGAGGTCCAGGTAAAGGCGTGCGTAGTACAGGGAGCGGTTCTCCACCTGCCAGTCCTGGCGCGGGTCGCGCAGCACGCACTGGTTCAGTGCCGCGAGGGCCTCCGGCCTGGGCGCGGCGAGCGCGTGCAGGGTGCCGTCGCCACGGCCTCGCTGGAGGAGGCCGAGCAGGGTACCGCTCGGCGCTATGACTGGTTCGAACATGGGAATGGCCTCAAATCAAGCTGGGGACGCGACCGGGAATCGGGATTCACAGAGCCGCGTAACAGCATGTGAGGACGTCCGCCGTCTGGTTCCGCTCGATGTAGACCATTGCCTTCTCACTCTCGTCGGTGCTTCGTGACCACGGCGGCCGGTGCGGCAGGTCCGGTGTGGACACCCGTGTCGTGTCCAGCCCGCTCCTGCCCGTCCGTCATGTCCGCGAATCGAATCCGACGCCATGATGACCCAGGCGGTTTGTGCGCCGCGACCACATTTAAGGGCGCCGTGACCAAGCCGTGAGGTGGCGGGGCCGTCGGGACGGGGCGGCGTCCGGGAAAAAGCGGACTACTTGGCTCCGAACAGTTCCAGCAGGTCGGCCTTGTTGAACATGCGGGCCGTGTCGACGGCGGAGGGGGTACCGGCGGCCGGGTCGGCGCCGCCGGCCAGCAGCGCGCGGATGACGGCCTCCTCGCCCTTGAAGACGGCGCCGGCGAGGGGGGTCTGGCCGCGGTCGTTGGCACGGTCCGCCTCGGCGCCGTGCTCCAGCAGGACCGTGACGGCCTCGGCGTGGCCGTGGTAGGCGGCGAGCATGACGAGGGTGTCGCCGCGGTCGTTGGTGAGGTTGGCCGGAACTCCGGCGTCCAGGTAGGCGGCCAGCATCGCGGCCTCGCCCTGACGGGCGAGGTCGAAGATCTTGCCGGCCAGTTCGATGACGTCCTCGTCGGGGGCGTCCTGGTGCTCGCTCATCGGTCGTACCGCCTTTCGGTCTCTGGTGGGTCGGCGCCACCCGTGTCGCACCGTCCGGGCCGTCGGGGCCCTCGGGCCGTGCGGCCGTCGGGGGCATGCCGCTCCCGGGAGGAGTTTCCCCAGGCCGGGAGGGCAGGACGGCGCACGGCACTGCGTCCGTACGGGTGAATCGCCAGAGTAGCGCCCACGCGGGGGCATGGCGGGGCCGGTCCGAGGCATGGATGCGGACGGCGGCGCCGCGACACCGGGGGAGCCGGCCGCGCCAGTCAGGCGCGTCCGGTCAAGTGAAAAAAGCCGGGATTCACCCGTATGCAGCTTTTATCGCATTGATACTTCCTGTGAGCCTGGAACAACTGATGGTGACCGTACCCACCCACCAGGAGCCCCCGACTCGTCAGGAGAACGTCCCATGGTCCTGTCCATCTCAGGTGTCGTCCTGCTCGGCATCATCTGCTTCCTGTTCTTCAAGAAGGACGGGATGAAGCTGACGCACGCGTTCGTCTGCGGGCTCTTCGGCTTCTTCCTCGCCGGCTCCGCCATCGCACCGAGCATCACGGCCAGTACGGCCAGCCTCGCGAGCCTGCTCGGCGGGATCAAGCTGTAGGGGCCGTCCGGCGGATCGCGGCCGGGCCCCGCCGGGGTTCCGGCCCCGCCCGGCTCCGGCTCCGCCCGGGCTCCGGCCCCGCCCGGGGCTCCCTCCACGACCAGGCCCCGGGGGCCCCTGCCCCCGGTCGCGCCCGGTCCGGCAGCGCCCGGACCGGGCCCCGACACCCCAGTCCCGCACCACCACGACTCCAGGAGACGACCGTGGCCCGGCGCCCACTCCCCCGCATCCTCAGCAGCGGCAGCGCGTCGCTCACCCGGGGCCGCGACCTCGCCCGCACGGCTGCCGAGAGCGCCACGGACGTGTTCCACCCGCTGATCGTCATCGGACGCGGCCTGCGGGTCCTGGCCTCCGCCGGGCGGCGCAGATGGGCCTCGACCCCCAAGGACAAGCGCGGTCCGGGGCTCTTCCTCGGGGCCGCCTGCGTGCTCGTGGTGGCGATCGTCCCCTACGGTCCCCTCGGCGCCCTGATCACCGTCATGGCCGTCGCGGCCTGGCACGGACGCGACCGCGCCCCGGCCGCGTCCGGGCCGGGTGACGCCGAGGCCGAGCGGCTGCGCTCGCTGTACGAGGCGCTCGTGCCGTACTTCGCCGCGCCGGAGGACCCCAGCCCGCTCTTCGCCCACGGCGGGGCCTGGGAGGAGGCCTTCAGCGACTACGAGTTCGACGCGTCGGGCCGGGTCACCCGGCTCGCCATCCGCTACCCGGCCTACTTCACCGACGGCGAACCCGCCTCACGGGCCCGTATCGAGGCCCTGCTGCACGCCAAGTCCGGGCGCGGCCGGGAGTACCGCTTCGACTGGGACGAGGAGGGCAACCAGCTCGAGCTGCGGGTGCTGGCGGCCCTGCCCACCGGCATCGCCGCCCAGCCGTTCGTGACCGCGCCCGGCGAGACCGTCCTCGGCTTCACCGACCCCGGGGGCGTCCAGCGCACCGTGCCGGTCCTGGAGGGGGAGGAGCCTGCCGACGTGCCGCCCGTCATCTGGCGGACCGGCCCCCGCTCCGCCGAGCCGCACCTGCTGGCCGTGGGCCAGCCCGGGAGCGGCACCTCCACCCTGCTGCGGTCGATCGCCCTCCAGGCCCTGCGCCAGGGCGGCGACGTGATGATCGTCGAGGGGGGCGGCAGCGGGGAGTACGCCTGCCTGGCCGGCCGCTCCGGCGTCCTCGCCGTCGAGTGCGGCCCGGCGGGGGCGGAGGCATCCGTCGAGTGGGCGGCGCACGAGACGGAACGGCGGCTGATCGTCACGCACCGGGCCCGCGAGGCGGGCCGCCCCGCGCCCGAGGACGCGCGGCGCCCGCTGTGGATCCTGCTGGACCGGCCCAGCGTGCTCGCGCACCTGGCGGCCGCCGAAGGGCGCCCCGATCCCCTCGCCCAGCTCCAGGTGCCGTTGCGGCACGGGCGTGCCGCGCACGTCACGGTGGTCGTCGCCGAGCACTTCGACCACCTGGAGCTGCTCAACGACGCCGTCTGGCAGCACACCCGCGCCCGGGTCGTGCTCGGAGCGGCCCCCGTCCAGCAGGTCGCCGACGTCCTCGGGCTCCCCCCGCACACCACGCCGCCCCCGCAGCTGCCGCCGGGGCGGGGGTACGCGCGGCTCGGTACGGGGCCCGTGCACCGCCTCCAGGTGCCGGCGACGCCGGACCCCTACGACGACGCCTCGCACCCCGCCCACCGCCAGGCGGTGCTGGAGCTGCTGCCGGAGCGGCAGGCGACGGCCCAGGGCGGCGAGGGTCCGGCGGTCCCCGCCCGGCCGCTCCGGGCGGTCCGGCCGCAGCCGTCCTCGGCCGACGCCTCGGAGGCCCCCGAGGTCCCGGCGGAGGCGCCGTAGGGAGCGGGCCGGGCGCGGCCCCGACGACGGACGGGGCCTACGCGACGAAGGTGCGCGGGGGTTCCGCCCCGCTGCCGCCAGCCCCCGTGCCGACCAGACGGGCCGCCGCCGCCAGGCGGGCGGCGGCCTCCTCGGCCAGCGGCCCGCCGACCGTGAACGGCAGCCGGACGTACCCCTCGAAGGCCCCGTCCACGCCGAACCGGGGGCCCGAGGGAACGCGGACGCCGACCCGCTCCCCCACCTCCGCCAGCCGCGACCCGGACAGCCCGCCGGCCCGGGCCCACAGCGTGAGTCCGCCGCTCGGCACCTCGAACTCCCAGTCGGGCAGTTCCCGGCGCACCGCCGCGACGAGCGCGTCCCGGTTCTCCCGGGCCTGGTCGCGGCGCATCCCGACGGCCTCCGCCCAGCCGCCGGTGCGCATCAGCCAGTTCACCGCGAGCTGCTCCAGGACCGGCGTGCCGAGGTCCGCGTACGCCCGCGCCGCGACCAGGCTGCGGATGATGTCGGGAGCCGCCCGGACCCAGCCGATCCGCATCCCCGCCCAGAAGGCCTTGCTGGCGGAGCCCACGGTGATCACCGTGGAGCCCGCCGGATCGAAGGAGCAGACCGGGCGGGGCATGACGAGGTCCGCGTCCAGCTGGAGTTCGGCCATGGTCTCGTCGGCGATCAGCACGGTCCCGGCGGAGCGCGCCGCCTCGACCATGGCCCGGCGCTTGTCCTCCGACGCCAGGGCCCCGGTCGGGTTGTGGAAGTCGGCGACGACGTAGGCCAGGCGGGGCGCCGAATCGCGCAGCACCTGCCGCCAGACGTCCATGTCCCAGCCGCCGAGGCGCGCTCCCATGGCCACGGGGACCAGGCGGGCCTCGGCGGCGCGCATGAGCTGGAGGATGTTGGCGTAGGAGGGGGATTCCACGGCGATCCGCTCGCCCCGGCCCGCGAAGAGGCTGCAGATGGCGTCGATGGCGCCCATCGCCCCGGTCGTCACCATGATCTGCTCGGGCATGGTGGGGATGCCCCGCTCGGTGTAGCGGTCGGCGAGCATCCGGCGCAGCGCGGGCAGGCCCGCCGGGTAGTCCCCGTGGGTGTGGGCGTAGGGCGGGAGTTCCTCCAGGGCGCCCTGGACCGCCTTGGTCAGCCAGGGCTCGGGGGCCGGGAGGGCGGCGCAGCCGAGGTCGATCATCGAGCCGAGGGACTCGGGGGGCAGCGGTTCCAGGCCGCGGGCCGGCAGCGGGTTCCCGGCCGGTACGGCGGTCCAGCTGCCCGCGCCCCGGCGCGATTCCAGGAAGCCCTCGCCGCGCAGCGCCTCGTACGCGGCGGCGACGGTGGTGCGGCTGAGCGAGAGGGCCACGGCCAACTCGCGTTCCGCGGGGAGCCGGGCGGCGACGGGGACGCGGCCTTCGAGGACGAGCAGCCGGATGCCGTCGGCCAGGGTGCGGTACGCGGGCGGTTTGCGGGCTCCGGGGAGCGCGGGCCGTTCCTGCTGGGAGGCGATGAGCCGGGCGAGCTGCGCGGCACCGACCGCTGAGGTCCACTGGGCCATGGTGTCCGGTCCACCTTCGTCGCATTGGCCCCGGGACAGCGCTTCCGGGGCCCCTATTGGATTGGTCGTGGGGCTCCAGAGTGTCATGGGGCGGTCCGCTCCGGCCAGACGGGTGGCACCCCGCGCGGGGGCGGCACCGGGCGGCGCCCCACGCGGCGGGCATACTGCCGCCGTGACTCACGTACGCCTCCGGCACCCCTACCTGGACCACCCGGCTCCCATCCCCTTCGCCCACCGGGGCGGGGCCGCGGACGGGCTGGAGAACACCGCCGCCGCCTTCCGCAGGGCCGCCGGCGCGGGCTACCGGTACTTCGAGACCGATGTGCACGCCACGGCGGACGGGAAGCTGGTGGCGTTCCACGACTCCACCCTGGACCGCGTCACCGGCTCGCGGGGCCGGATCCGGGAGCTGACCTGGAGCCGGGTGCGCGAGGCCCGGGTGGCGGGCAGCGAGCCGCTGGCCCTCTTCGAGGACCTCCTGGAGGAGTTCCCGGAGGCCCGCTGGAACGTGGATGTCAAGGACGAGTCGGCCCTGTACCCGCTGGTGAACCTGATCGCCCGGGCCCGCGTCTGGGACCGGGTGTGCGTGGGCTCCTTCTCGGAGAGCCGGGTGGCCCGGGCCCAGCGGATCGCCGGGCCCCGGCTGGCGACCTCGTACGGCGTGCGCGGGGTGGTAGGGCTGCGGCTGCGCTCCTTCGCGATCCCGGCGGCCCTGCGCGCGGGCGCGGTGGCGGCTCAGGTGCCGGAGACCCAGGGGGGCGTCCGGGTGGTGGACCGGCGCTTCGTACGGACCGCCCACGAGCGGGGCCTCCAGGTGCACGTGTGGACCGTGAACGAACCGGAACGCATGGAGGCTCTCCTCGACCTGGGTGTCGATGGCATCATGACCGACCGGATCGACATCTTGCGCACGGTGCTGGACCGGCGCGGGGCCTGGGCCTGACACCCCCCGGCCGCCGCGCGCGGTGCCGGGACCGTGCGGTACGGGGACCAGCGAGGGGGGCTCTCGGATGAGCGCGCAGACGACGGACGGGGCGCAGCCCGGGGCCGAGGACGGCAGACCGTCCGCCGCGGCGGCCGCCGCGCGCAAGCGAGAACAGCGCGGCTGGTACTTCTACGACTTCGCGGTATCCGTGTACTCGGCGAGCGTGCTCACGGTGTTCCTGGGCCCGTACCTGACCTCGGTGGCCAAGGCCGCCGCGGACGCCGGGGGGTACGTGTACCCGCTGGGCGTCCCGGTGCGCGCCGGCTCCTTCTTCGCCTACTCGGTCTCGGCCTCGGTGATCCTCGCCGTGCTGCTCATGCCGCTGGCGGGGGCGGTCGCCGACCGGACCGGACGCAAGAAGCCGCTGCTGGCCGTGGCCGCGTACACCGGGGCCGCGGCGACGGCGGCCATGTTCTTCCTCGGCGGTGAGCGCTACCTGCTGGGCGGGGTGCTGCTGATCGTCGCGAACGCCTCGCTGTCGGTGTCGATGGTGCTGTACAACGCCTACCTGCCGCAGATCTCCACCCCGGACGAGCGGGACGCCGTCTCCTCGCGGGGCTGGGCCTTCGGCTACACGGCGGGCTCGCTGATGCTGGTGGTGGACCTCGTCCTCTACCTGGGCCACGATTCCTTCGGCCTCTCCGAGGGCGAGGCCGTACGGATCTGCCTGGCCTCGGCGGGCCTGTGGTGGGGGGCCTTCGCTCTGATCCCGCTGCGGCGGCTGCGGGACCGGGCGGTGGTCCGGGAGGGGACGGACCGGGTCCCGGCCGTGAGCGGCTGGAAGCAGCTGGTGGCCACGTTCAAGGACATGCGGCGCTACCCGCTCACCCTGTCGTTCCTGCTCGCGTACCTGATCTACAACGACGGCGTGCAGACGGTGATCTCCCAGGCGTCCGTCTACGGCTCCGAGGAGCTGGAGCTGGAGCAGTCCACGCTGATCGGCGCGGTGCTGCTGGTGCAGGTGCTGGCGGTGGCGGGCGCGCTCGCGATGGGCCGGCTGGCGCGGGTGTACGGGGCGAAGCGGACGATCCTCGGCTCGCTGGCCGCGTGGGCGCTGACGCTGGCGGCCGGGTACTTCCTGCCGGCCAGGACGCCGATGTGGTTCTACGCGCTCGCCGCGATGATCGGGCTGGTGCTGGGCGGCAGCCAGGCGCTGTCGCGCTCGCTCTTCTCCCACCTGGTGCCGGCGGGCAAGGAGGCCGAGTACTTCTCGGCGTACGAGATGAGCGACCGGGGGCTGAGCTGGGTCGGGCCGCTGGTCTTCGGTCTGACGTACCAGCTCACGGGCAGCTACCGGGACGCGATCATCTCGTTGGTGGTCTTCTTCGCACTGGGTTTCGTGCTGCTGGCGCGGGTGCCGGTGCGGCGCGCGGTGGAGGCGGCGGGGAATCCTGTTCCCGTACGCCTCTGAAGCGAGGGCCGGGGCCCGGACGGGCCCCGGTCCGGCCCGTCCGCCGCCCGCCGGAGACCCGGACTCACGAACGAATTCCGAACGAATTTCGACGTTGCGGCAAAGGGCCGGTAGTGTACGCCTTTGGCCTGCCAGGCGGAGCGTTACTGCGCGCATAAGAAGTGTAGACGTTGGGTGACATCTGCTGCCAGATGTGACAAAACGGGCACTGGTGGGTACAACAAGGGGCGGCACGACGGGCGACGCGTGACCCGGAGCGGGAATCTATACCGCCGACCGGACGTTGACCGGATGACGACGACAGCGACACCTGTCCTGTGGGCGACAAGCCCGGGAGGCACGATTCATGAGTGAGCGAGCTCTCCGCGGTACGCGGCTCGTGGTTACCAGCTACGAGACGGACCGCGGCATCGATCTGGCCCCGCGCCAGGCGGTGGAGTACGCATGCCAGAACGGACATCGATTTGAGATGCCGTTCTCGGTTGAGGCAGAGATTCCGCCGGAGTGGGAGTGCAAGGCGTGCGGCGCCATGGCACTCCTGGTGGACGGGGACGGGCCCGAAGAGAAGAAGGGCAAGCCCGCGCGAACGCACTGGGACATGCTCATGGAGCGGCGCACCCGCGAGGAGCTGGAGGAGGTGCTGGCCGAGAGGCTGGCCGTCCTGCGCTCCGGCGCCATGAACATTGCCGTGCATCCGCGCGACAGCCGCAAGTCCGCCTGAGAGCGGACGCAGCACGACAGCCGAGGGGCCCCGCCACATCAGTGGCGGGGCCCCTCGGCGTCGTCCTCGTCCGGTTCTCGTCCGGTTCCTTCCCGGCGCCGCGTGGCTACGGCGCCAGCGGCGGCCGGTAGTCCGGGTCCGGGCCCGGCTGCCGGCCGGGCGGGTCCTCCCGGACGACCTCGCCCTGGACGACCTTGCCGTCGGGGCGGTGGATCCGGGCCCGGGTGAAGGCCTCACCGAAGCCGCCCGCGGCGGCCGCGGCCATCCTCCGCTCCAGCGTGCGCTCGGCACGGCGCCCGGCGAAGGCCCGTACCGGCGGCAGCAGCAGGAGCAGGCCGGCCGCGTCGGAGAGCAGGCCGGGCATGATCAGCAGCAGCCCGGCCAGCATCGTCATCGCGTTGCCCGAGCCCTTCCGGGGCGGCGGGGCGGAGGGCGTCCCGCCCGCCATCGCCTGCTCCTGGGCCTGCTGGAAGCTGCGGGTCAGGTTCTTGAAGGCGCGGCGGCCGGCCCGCTTGATGACCACCACGCCCAGCACGAGGCCGCCCGCGAGCACCGCGGCGACGGCGAGACCGCCGGCCTCCCGGGCGACGAGGCCGAGCAGCCAGATCTCCAGGATGAGCCAGGCGGCGACCGCCAGGGGGATGAGGGTACGGGCGGGCGAGCGCCGCCGGGGGGCCGTCGAAGTGCCGGTCCTCAGTGAACCAGTGCCGGTCGTCATACCCTCCAGTGTGCCCGGAGCGGCGTAAAAGCGGTCTCAGCCGGAGGTACCGGGCCTCCCCTAGGGGTCGGCCCGGGGGGCCGGGTCAGGCGCGGCGCCTGCCGCCCAGCTTGGCGGCGCGCTCCTTCAGGCCCCACTGGGTGACCCGGAGCAGGGCCTCGACGACGATGTCCTTGCTCATCTTGCTGTCGCCGAGTTCGCGCTCGACGAAGGTGATGGGCACCTCCACGACCCGGAAGCCCTTGCGGACGGCCCGGCGGGCCAGGTCCACCTGGAAGCAGTAGCCCGCGGAGGCGACCTCGTCCAGGCCGAGCCCTTCCAAGGTCTCGCGGCGGAAGGCGCGGTAGCCGCCGGTGACGTCACGGATCGGGACGTCCAGCATCAGCCGGGAGTACGTGGACCCGCCGCGGGAGAGGACCTCGCGGCTCTTGGGCCAGTTGACGACCCGGCCGCCGGGCACCCAGCGGGATCCGAGCACGAGGTCGGCGCCGCCGAGCGCGGTGAGCAGCCGGGGCAGCTCCTCCGGCTGGTGGGAGCCGTCGGCGTCCATCTCCACGAGCACGCCGTACCCCCGCTCCAGGCCCCAGGCGAAGCCCGCCAGGTAGGCGGCGCCGAGGCCTTCCTTGCCCTTGCGGTGCAGGACGTGGACGTGGTCGTCGGCGGCCGCCAGCTCGTCGGCGAGCTTGCCGGTGCCGTCGGGGCTGTTGTCGTCCGCGACCAGGATGTGGGCCTCGGGGACGGCGGCGCGGACGCGGCCGGTGATCAGGCCGATGTTCTCGGCCTCGTTGTACGTCGGAATGATCACCAGAGTGGTGCCGAGGGGCCCGTAGGTCCGCTGTCCGCCGTCGCTCACTGGGTCCCCTTGTGTGTTCTTCGTACATCCCGTCACAGCAGGACGATTTTAGAACAGCCGGCGACCGGGACCGGCGGCCCTTCGGGCCGGCCCGGCTCCCGCTGGCCGCGGGCCGCCGTGACCGTTGTCTACTGGGCCGCCGGGCCCGGTCCGGGGCCACCCTCCCCCGGCTGTCGCCGGGGGCGCCCCCGCCGGTGAAACCTTCCCTCGCCCACCGGGCGCGGGCGCGCGGGGCGGACGGAGCGGTCCGGCGGGGACGTCCTGTGGTGGACCGGGCCGAACCTATCCGGGCCGGGCCGCCGGTACCGCACCGAGGCGGGGTGGATCACCCCTGTGGCCGTACGAATACCTCCCGGCCGCCGACCACCGTCGACAGGCACACCGGAAGGGCGCCGCCCGGGCTCAGGTCGGGCAGGCCGGGCGTGCCGGAGCGGGGGTCGGTGGACCAGCGGGCGACCCGGTCGTCGGGGGCCTGGACCACCAGCTCACCGGTCTGCCAGACGGCGTAGTCGGCCGGGGCGCCGGGCACGAGGGTGCCGGCGTCGTCGCGGCCCAGCGCCCGCCAGCCGCCCCGGGTGTGGGCGGCGAAGGCGGCCCGTACGGAGATCCGGTGCTGGGGTGTGCGGTGGAAGGCGGCGGCGCGGACCGTGCCCCAGGGGTCGAGCGGGGTCACGGGCGCGTCCGAGCCGAAGGCCAGCGGGACACCGGCCTTGAGCAGGGCGGCGAAGGGGTTGAGGGTGCGCGCGCGGTCGGCGCCGAGCCGGTCGGCGTACATGCCGTCCTCCCCGCCCCACGCCGCGTCGAAGGCGGGCTGCACGGAGGCGGTGAGACCGAGCTCGGCGAAGGCGGCGATGGTGTCCGGGGTCATCATCTCGGCGTGCTCGACGCGGTGGCGGGCGGCCCGGATCCGGGCCAGGCCGACCTTCTCGGCGGCCGCGCGCACGCCCTCGACCACGGCGGCCACGGCGGCGTCCCCGATGGCGTGGAACCCGGCCTGGAGCCCCGCCACCGTGCAGGCCGCCACGTGCTCGGCGACCTCGGCGGCGTCGAGGTAGCCCGTGCCGGTGTGCGGGGCGTCGGCGTACGGCGCGTGCAGGCAGGCGGTGTGCGAGCCGAGGGCGCCGTCCACGAAGAGGTCGCCGGCGGCGCCGACCGCGCCGAGTTCCTTCGCCAGGGCGAGGTCGCGGTCGGCCCAGTAGCCGTGGACGCGCGGGCCGGGGTGCCCGGCGGCCAGCTCCAGCAGCCCGGTGAAGTCCTCGGCGGAGGAGATGTCCGGCCCGCCGCACTCGTGCACGGAGCCGATGCCGAGGGAGGCCGCCCGGTCCAGGGCCGCGCGCTGCGCCTCGGCGCGCTGGGCGGGACCGAGCGCGCCGAGCGCGGCCCGGCGCACGGCGTGGTGGTCGTCCTTGGTCAGCGGCTCGTCGCCGTGCGGGTGCACCTGGGGGACGAGGTCCAGCAGGGCGGTGGTCACCACGGCCGAGTGCACGTCGATCCGGCTCAGGTACAGGGGCCGGCCCCCGGCGGCCTCGTCGAGCTCGGCGCGGCGCGGCGCGCGGCGTTCGGGCCATCGGGCGGCGTCCCAGCCGTGGCCGAGGAGCACCCTGTCGGCGGGCCGCCGTTCGGCGTACGCCCGTACGAGGCCGAGGGCCTCGGGGAGGGAGCGGGCCCCGGTGAGGTCGAGGCCGGTGAGGGCGAGGCCGGTGGAGGTGGTGTGGACGTGGGCGTCGGTGAACGCGGGGGTGACGAGCGCCCCGCCGAGGTCGACGACCTCGTCCACGCCCTGCGCGAAGGCGTCGGCGGCGCCCTCGGAACCGACCCAGGCGACGCGGCCGCGTTCGACGACCATCGCGGTGGCGAAGGGGTCGGCGGGGCTGTGCACCTCGCCTCCGCGCAGGAGGACGGTGCGGGTGGTCGCGGCGGTGGGGGCGTGGGCTCCGGCGGCGTCGGCGGAGGAGGTGCGGTCGGTCATGGGGACCAGTCTCGCCCCTCCGCCCGCCGCGGATTTCCCCGGGTGGGGGCGGGCGGCCGCGGCCGTGCCGGGGCCCCGGGCGGGACGGCGACCCCGCGCGCCGGGGCGGCGCGCCCCGAGATCCGCCGGAGGCCTCCTAGACGCGGGGCGGACGGGCCTCGTAGGGGGTGGAGAGGACCACTGTGGTGCGGGTGGAGACGTGGGCCAGCGCCCGCAGCCGGCCGAGGAGGTCCTCCAGTTCGAGGGGGCTGGCCACGCGCACCTTGAGGATGTAGTTCTCGTCGCCCGCCACGCTGTGGCAGGCCTCGATCTCGGGTACGCCCGCCAGCCGGTCGGCGATGTCGTCGGGGGCGCTCGGGTCGAAGGGCTTGACCGAGATGAAGGCCGTCAGGGGCAGCCCGACCGCCTCGGGGTCCACGACGGCCGCGTACCCGCGGATGACGCCGCGCTGCTCCAGCCTGCGTACTCGCTGGTGGACCGCCGACGTGGACAGGCCCGTGGCCTTGCCCAGGTCCGTGTAGCTCATCCGCCCGTCCCGCACGAGCAGATCCACGATCTGGCGGTCCAGCTCCTCCATTGCGCTCATAGCCGCACAACCTATTGCCCCGAGCCGCTCCAGGCACAGCGGTGTCCACGCAGAAGTGGCACCTGCGGCGGGCATGTGACCAAAGCCACAGGCATGTACGGGCGTACATCCCGCTCTGGTGGTTACTCGTGCCGCGCGACGGGAAGTGCTTGGTGTGGCCGTGGCCGAAGTACCTGCCCGCCCGGCCCACCCAAGGGGGAATACATCCATGCAGAACACCAAGCGCGCCGGCCGTACCGAACCGGAGCCCCTGGAATCCGTCGGAACCGGTTACGCGGACGACGGGGAGTACCTCGAACCCGGCGACGCCGAGGACTTCGACGTCCACCACGCGGTCTGCCCCGACTGCGGGCAGTCGATCGCCCTCGTCGCCGACGAGGAGCACCTTCCGCAGCACGCGCTGTGCCTGACCCCGTGGAACCCGTTCGGTCTCACGGTGTGCGCCGGCACCGGCCGCCCGGTCGCGGACGCGCTGCCGACGCTGGGGGCGCTCCTGCCGGAGCAGCAGGAGCTGGAGGCCGTCGTGCACCTCGACCTGCCGCAGGGGCTGGACTGGCGCACGCAGCCGTTCTCGCACGTCGGCGGGCCGGGCTCGCGTCCCGTGCGGCCGGAGGCGGCCCCGCTGCCCAGCAAGAGCCAGCACGCGCAGGCCGCCTGAGCGGGCTCAGCGCCCGCCGTCGCGCCTACCAGTAGGTGCCCTGCACCATGTCGGCCAGGCCGGCGTGGTGCAGGATCAGGCCGTCGGGGTCGGCGGGGACCTCCACCTCGCCGAAGTGCGCCTGCCGGTAGGCGATGCGGAGCATGACGATCCCGTGCCGCAGGGCCGCGTACAGGGTGTGGAACTCCATGTGCGCGGGGGTGTGGCCGGTGAGTTGCGCGTAGCGGCGTTCCAGGTCCTCGCGGCGCAGGAAGTCCGGCAGGCCGGGCTGGCCGAAGCCCTCGGTCAGGTCCTGGAAGAAGCGGTGCAGGTAGACGGTCCAGCCGAGGTCGACCTCGCGCGGGGCGTAGGCGGCCATCTCCCAGTCGAGGACGGCCACCGGCCGGAACCCGTCGTAGACGATGTTGCCGATGCGGGCGTCCCCCCAGTTGAGGACCGGTTCGCCCTCGTCGGCCGGCCAGAGCTCCTCCAGCCGGTCGAAGGCCCGCTCCAGCAGCGGTGAGCGCGCCAGGCCGGACACCACCCACTCGTAGTAGGCGCGCTGCGCGTCGACGTGACGGCGCAGCGGGCTGCCCTCGCCCGCCGGGAGCAGGAACGCGGCCTCCTCGGCGGGGAACCGGTCGTGCAGCCGGGCGAGGAGGGAGACGGTCGCCTCCTGGAGTCCGGCGCGCTCGGCGTCGGTGGCGGAGTGCAGCCAGTTGCCCTCGTAGGTGTAGGGCATGACGTCGGGCGGTACGCGGCCCTCGGCGCGGGCCATCACGAAGAAGGGCGCCCCCAGCGGCACCGGGTCCTCCTCCAGCCACAGCACGCGCGGGACGGGCAGGTCGGTGTGCTCGGCGACCAGGCTCATCACCCGGTGCTGGCGCGGCATGTCGTAGGCGGGGAAGACGGTGTAGGCGGCCGGGTCGGCGGCCAGCCGCAGGGCGCAGGCGCGTACGGGGGCGTCGGGGTGTTCGATGTCGAAGAGCAGGGTCTCGCTGGACATGCCGTTGGAGGCGGGGACCGAGGTGTTGACGACCTTCGCGCCCGGGAGGCGGCCGTCGAGCCAGGCCGCGAGGCGGCGGCCGAGTTCCTCGGGCTCGCGGGTGGAGGTGCGCGGGCGGGGTGCCGTGGCCATGGGCGGCGCTTCCTCTCTGGAGGTGGTCAGGGCGCGACGGAGGAGTGGTCGGCGAAGCCGCTGGGGTCGTGCCGTCCGAAGCTGCCGTGTTCGAAGATGCCGAAGCCGGTCCGGCCGTCCAGGGTGAAGCGGGCCGAGTGGTCGGTGACGCCGAAGGCGGCCATGGGGTGCGCGGCCATGTCGGAGAGGTCGTACGCGCGGCGGTCGGTCCAGCCCCGGCCCTGCCAGGTGCCGTGCTGCCAGTCGGTGGCGGGCGGGTAGCCGGCGCCGATGGCGAGCGGGGAGGAGTTGAGGATCCGCACGCCGAGCTCGAGGGGTTTGCGGGACGGCTCGGTGAGGTGGACGACGGCGCTCTCGGGGTGGCGGCTGCCGGGCCGGTAGCGGATCTCGGTCTGCGGCCAGCCGAGCTGGACGTCGTGGCGGCCGCTGTCCTCGGGGAAGACCTGGACGGCCTCGTTGAGGGTGCGGTGGCCGTCGGCGTCCTCCTGCGCGATGACCATCAGGAAGCGGTCCTCGAAGCGGACGGGGATCCAGAGCCAGTGGAAGCCCTCGGGACGGTGTTCCTCCGCGGCGCGGCCGCCGTCCTCGCCGGGTATCGGACGTACGCCCCAGCTGCGGTCGCGGGTGCCGGTCCACTCCCCCGGCGTGACGGTGAACTCCTCGCCCCGGGCCCGGACGGTGCCGGTGACGCCGCCCGCCTGGACGAAGCGGCGGCCTTCGAGCATGAGCCGGTCGCCGCGGCGCTGGACGTGGTGGGGCTCCCAGACGGCGGGGAACTCCGCGGTCCAGGTGACGTCGCAGGACAGCCCGTGCGGGTCCGCCGGGTCGGGGTCGCAACGCAGGGTGAGCCGCTTGAGCGGTACGTCGACGGTGATCGACAGGGGTCCCACCGAGAGGTTCATCCGGTCGTCGGTGAGGGCGTCGGAGGCGCGGACGGCGAGGAGTTCACCGCCCAGGCGCAGGGTGGCGTAGGCGTCGATGACCCCGGCGTTGGGATACACGCCGAGGCCGAGGACGAGGACGGCGCGGCCGGCGTGGTCGAAGACGTGGAAGATGCAGCGGTCGTAGGCGTTGCGGTCCCCGCTGACGTGGTGCTTCATCGACAACGGGGCCTGGTGGACGGGGTATTCGTCCAGGGCGACGGGACGGTCCGCGGGCACGGCAAACCTCCTGGAGCGCGGGCGGGCAGGGCCGCTGAGCGGATATGACGGTACGTCAGATCGCCCGCTGCCGACCAGTGCCGCGGCACGCCCGGACGGCCCGGCACTCCCGGCCACGGCGCCGGGCGGGGCGGCGGCACGGGGCGCACGCCCCCGCGCGCGTGGGACGGCTCGAACGGATGGGCGCGGGCGGGGAGGGGTTACCCGTGCGTCGGATCCGGCGTTGGCGGTGCATGACCACCCTCGAAACGCCGTCGGCGAGGGTGGGGCGCAGGCGGCGCCCCACCCCGCCGGGGTACGAAGAATCGGTTCAGCAGGCGGTTCCGGAGCCGGGCCGCCAGCACGGCCGGCCGCGCCAGCCGGACCCGCCGATCTACGGCGACCTGCTGGCCCGCTGGGCCGCCGACGGCCGCACGCTGCCGGGCCGGCGCGACCCGGAGTGGTCCCGGATCGCCACCTCCCCGATCTGGCCGAGCGGCCCGCTGTACGAATCCTGAGCGGACGCGTGCCGGCCGGCTCACCGGGAGGGGGGTGACAGCGGTCCCCCTTCGCGCAGGGTCTTCCAGATCGTGACGACCGCCACGAGCTGTGCCAGGCAGAACGCCAGCGAGGCGAAGCGCATCTGGTAGACGTACGCGACGAGGCCGGCGCTGGTGGGCCAGTAGCGCCGCTCGCTCTGGAAGGTCTGCACGTCCATGACCAGGCCGGTGAACGTCATGACCGAGGCGAAGGAGGCCATGGCCGGGGTCGTCCCCTGCATGCTCTGACCGATGGTCTGGGCGATCACCTGGTGGGCCGCGACCGGAACGGCGAAGGCCGCGGCGACACCGAACGCCTTGCTCGGCCCGTGCCGTCCGGGGAGGTCGCGCCACAGGGCCCCGAGGAAGAACCCTCCGGCCACCCAGGTGGACTGCCAGAACAGGACCTCCGCGATGATGTGGAAGAAGCCGCTGCCGGACTGAGTGATCACGAGCCACGATTCGTTGCGGATCATCTCCGTCCAGTACATCAGGGCGGTGGCGGGCAGGCCGACCCAGCACGCGACGAGTGCGCCCCGGCAGGCGTTGCCCCACCACGTGGGCATGGGCCCGCAGGCGAAGGGCAGGTCCACCGGCCGCACCCCTTCCGGCAGACACCGGTCCAACGCGTCGATCTCGTGCTCGATCGACTCCTGCGTCGGGGTGCGTTCGGCGGACTGGCCGGCGCCCGCGCGCTGCAGCCGCGCCTGGAGCTGCCGGAAGCGTCGCGCCAGGCGCAGCAGGTCGGAGCGGTCGGTCCTCGATACGGTCCTCCCGAGCGGGATGTTGTCCGCCGAGGGCTGCTCCAGCACGGACCTGGCCTGTCCCAGAGCGAGCAGCCCCCAGACCGCGGCGAGGCTGATGACCAGGACGACGATGTCGCCCGAGAAACCGTAGTACCAGGCGTAGCTGGGTACCGCGGTGAGCACGAACAGGACCACCAGCAGGAATTTCTCGGCCCGGTCGGGCGTGAACGAGTCTTCCTCGCGGTGTTCGGAACGGCAGACCCGGAGCGCCCCCACCAGGACCAGCGGTGTCAGATAGGAAGCCAGCTGCGTCAGAGAGGAGAGGGCCTCGTTGGGGAACCACCACCACCACTCGTCGTAGGCGGTGTCCCATTGCTGTCCGTACGTCTGCCAGCCGGGGTCGGCGAGCCAGGTGCGGTGTTCCCAGGCCCGCTCGAAGGCGACGAAGGCCCACAGGACGGCCGAGACCGCCACCACGAAGGAGACCGAAGCCATGAGCCGGCGCGGCAGCCCTCCCTCGCCGATGAGCAGGAGCCTCTGTCCCGACGAGAGCAGCCCGAGCACGCACACGAAGACGACCGCCAGCAGGACCAGCGGCACGATCCAGGAGCCGGGCGGCTGGATCGCGGTGTCGCTGCTGGTCAACAGGGTGGACTCGGACCGTTCGACATAGACGTGAGCTGCCGCCAGACAGGCGGTGAAGGCGCACGCCCCGGTGAGGAAGGCTTTCCCCACCCTGCCGAGGAAGCAGAGGGCGAGCCCGAGCGCCAGCAGGGTGAAGAGCCAGACACCCGACTCGTAATACCGCGCCCAGCCCATCTGCCCGCTGATGAAGCGGAAGGCGTTGTCACCCAGGTAGACCACGAGGCCGCACAGCGCCTGCAGGAGCGCCCAGGTCTTCATCAGCCGGAGCGACTGCTCCTCCTTCGGCGCCAGGGCGTCGCCCAGACCGCGCCGGAGCCTCCTGGCACAGAGCAGCAGCAGCGCACTCGCCTCCAGGGGCCAGAAGGCACCCGAAGCGCTGTCGAGGCCGAAGGTCTCCCAGAACTCGCCCTCGGTCCAGGTGATGGCCAGCCACTGCTGTGCCGGGGGCGGACGGAACGCCACCTGCAAGGTCCGCTCGCCTTCCAGGTTCCGCCACTTCAGTTCGGTGCCCTTCTCCCCGAAGGCCGGCGCCGGGGTGACCGACATGGCACCGGGGCCGCCGAGCCGGACCCGCACCTCCTCCCAGGTGGCCCCGGCCAGAGCCGGCGGCGGCCGCAGGGCGATGGTCCACTCGTTCCTTCGGGCGTCGAGCTGCCAGGGCCCCACGGGGTAGGGGCCGAGCTGCTGAACCCAGGCGACGGCCTCGTAGTGGACGGTGGTCCAGGTGCCGTCGGCCGTCACGGTCAGCGGTTTGAGCCGCCACTCGGTGACGTCGTAGGTGCTCTTCTGCGTGACCTTGCCCAGCAGGCAGCGCAGGGCGGAGCGGTAACGCGGTGAACGGGCGTCCAGGAGCAGGTCGGGGGCGTGCTCCCAGCCCGTCGGAACCCGGATCTCCATCACGCTGGTGAGAAGGGTGTCGTCACGGCCGCGGTGGGCGAACTCCGCCGACGCGGTGACCTCGGCCCCGCGCAGTTGGTCCGCCCGGCAGAAGTCCACCGCCCCGGCGGCCCGGGCCCGCCCTGCTCCGCCCTGCACCGCGAGGAGGGCGAGGAGGGCGAGGAGCAGCATGTACGGCAGGGACGGTCCGGAGCGCGTGGGACGGATCACCGCCCATGATCTTCTCCGCCCGGCCCGGGCGGCTCCCGGCGACACGGCAGAACCCGAGCGGGTTCACCCGGGCGGCCGAGAGCCGTCACGCGTCCGGCGTCAGCGGGTCTCCGGGCCGGCCAGGTGGCGGGCGATGACCATGCGCTGGATCTGGTTGGTGCCCTCCACGATCTGGAGCACCTTCGCCTCGCGCATCAGCCGCTCCACCGGGAAGTCCGCGGTGTAGCCGTAGCCGCCGAGGATCTGCACCGCGTCCGTGGTGACGGCCATGGCCGCGTCCGTGCAGAAGAGCTTGGCCATCGCCGCCTGCCGGGAGAAGGGCTTGCCCGCGTCCCGCAGCCGCGCCGCCGCGAGGTACAGCGCCCGGCCCGCCTCGATCTTCGTGGCCATGTCGGCCAGCATGAACCGCAGCCCCTGGAAGTCCGCGATGGGGTGGCCGAACTGCCTGCGGCCGAGCGCGTAGGCGAGGGCCTCGTCCAGCGCGGCCTGGGCCACGCCGATGGCGCAGGCGGCGATCCCGAGCCGGCCGGCGTCCAGGGCGGCGAGGGCGATGGTGAAGCCCTGGCCCTCCTCGCCGATCCTCCGGGCGTCGGGCACGCGGACCCCGTCGAAGTGCAGCTGGGCGGTGGGCGAACCCTTCATGCCCATCTTCTTCTCGGGGACGGCCGCCGTGAGGCCGGGGGCGTCGCCGGGCACGAGGAAGGCCGTGATGCCCTTGGCGCCGGGGGCCCCGGTGCGCGCGAGGACGGTGTAGAAGTCGGCGACACCGCCGTGGGTGATCCAGGCCTTGGTGCCGGTGATCACCCAGTCGTCGCCGTCGCGGACCGCCTTGGTGGTGAGCGAGGCGGCGTCCGAGCCGGCGGCCGGCTCGGAGAGGCAGTACGCCCCGAGCAGCCCGCCGCCGAGCATGTCGGGCAGGTGGGCGGCCTTCTGCTCCTTGGTGCCGTATCCGGCGAGGCCGTGGCAGGCCAGGGAGTGCACGCTGACGCCGAGGCCGACGGTCAGGCGGGCGGCCGCCAGTTCCTCCAGCACCTGGAGGTAGACCTCGTAGGGCTGGTCACCGCCGCCGAACTCGCCGCCGTACGGGAGTCCGAGCAGACCGGACTCGGACAGCAGGGTGAAGACCTCGCGGGGGAACCGACCGGTCTCCTCCTCGTCGGCGGCGTGCGGGCGGATCTCCCGCTGGGCGATCTCTCGTACGAGCGCGAGGAGGTCCCGGGACTCCTCGGTGGGCAGCTGACGGTCCACCGGCTGCGGGGCGCGGTCTGTCATGGCGGCGCTCTCCTCCCTCGTCGGGCACGGCGGCGACGCGTGAGGTGTGGGACGCGCCGCCGGGTCTCGGTGCTCTCACAGCCGATGCTGCCCTCCCGGATCGCGGAAGGGCTCGAACAGCGGCTGCGGCGGCTTGAGTATGCCCGATCAGGCGCTTTACGTCACCGGTGCGGAATCGTCATGATCACCCGGTGCGCTCGGGGGTTCCTCGGGAGGGGCTGGAGGAGTGGGACAGGCGGGGACGAACCCCCCGATCGCGCCCCGTGCCGCCTCGGCGGGGCCGGCGCGGTGGCGGGGGCGCGGCGGTTACAGCAGGCCGAGCTGCGTCACGAACATGGCCAGGACCACGACCAGGGTCCAGCCGAGCACGTGCTCCAGCCAGGCGGAGTCTTCCTTGGGGCCGCCGGTGCCGACGAGGCGGCGGGCGTGAGCGGTGAGGGCTGCGGTGTGTGCGGTCATGCCGTCCAATGTGCCAGCCTTCACGGCTTTCGCGGTATATGACGACGGTCACTGGTGGCACCGGTCACGCCGCCGGGCCCCGGCGGCCTCCGGAGTGCGGAGGCGCTGCCGGGGCCCGGCGGCGGGACGCTGTTCCCGCTAGGGCGTCGTACGGGTGGTACGGGCCGTGTGCGCCGCGTTCCCCGTGCGCTGGCGACCGCCCATGGCGACCATGGCCAGGCCGAGGCACAGGGCGACCGCGCCGGTGATGACGTTGCTGACGACACTGCGGGTCGTGTCCATCTCACCGGCCATGACCCAGGGGGCCACGATGGTCCAGGCGCCGATCGCGACCGCCGTCCAGGCCATCGCGTGGGTGCGCTCGTACGCCGTCCCCAGCCCGCCCATGCACAGGCAGAAGGCCAGACCGGCGATCAGGTTGTTGATGGCCAGCGGGCCCAGCACGCTGAACCCGGCGATCCATGGCGAAGCCGCCAGGTACAGGCCCGTGATCAGGGCCAGTGCCTCCACGGCCTGCGCGGCGGGAGTGCTGGTCACCCGCTCGAACCGAGTCCGCATCTCGGCAAGGTCCGGGTGGTGTTCGATGCTCGAATGGGTGGTCATGGTGGGCTGCCTCCTAGAGAAGCCTTACATGACCTTTATGCCCGCATTTCGCCCATTCAGCCATCCGAACCAACGGGGCTTTCCCGGAGCCCGCCCCCTCACAGCACCCCGACCTCCCGCAGGGCCCTGACCTGGTCCGCGCCCGGCCGGGCCGGGGCGTAGAGGTAGCAGACGCCGCCGCTGCCCGAGACGGTCTTCCCCGCGGCGTTGCGGCGCTTGGTGCGCAGCCACACGTTCTCCCACTCCCGGCGCTCGTAGACCCGGCGCACCGACGCGTTGTCCGCCGAGTTCGGGTCGTTGGCGATGACGTCCCCGGCCGCGGTGAAGCCGATCACCGCCATCAGGTGCCCCGCCGTGCCGTAGCCGGCCCCGGTGAGCTCGTGCGCGAGGAAGGACTGGGAGGTGATGACCGGGATCCCGGCCCGGACCAGGGTCTCCAGCTCGGCCAGGGAGGCCAGCCGGGTCACCACGCCGGCCATGTCGCGGTAGGTGGCCGCGTAGGCGGCGTTGAAGGGCCAGTTCCCGCAGCCCTTGTACGCGGCGTCGTACGTCGAGCGGGCCGCGTGGCAGACCTGGGGGTCGGCGTACCCGGGGCGCACCCAGCCCAGGGCGGCCGCGCTCGGCTTGCGGCCCCAGTACTCGATGACCATCTGGGAGGAGGTGGGGCTGCACCAGGCCTCGCCGCCGTTGTCGTACTCGGGGTACTGGCCGGCGTGGACCTCCTGCGAGTAGCGCGGCACCTTCAGCTCGTGCGCCCGCCCCGAGGGGGCGGTGGCCGGGACGGTGAACCGGTCCGGGACGGCGGAGGCCATCGCCCCGGCCAGCCAGACCCTCGGGCCCCGGGCGGCGCCGGGCTTGCGGTGGAGGGTGAGGCGCAGCTGCCAGCCGGTGATGCGCAGGCCGGCGGCCGCGGCCGGGGCGTCCACGGCCAGGGTGTCGGTCCAGACGGTGGTCCGGCCGTCGGTCTGGCCGTCGACGGAGGTGCGCCGGATGTCGCCGTCCCCGGCGGCCCAGCGGCCCATCACGTACCAGGGGCCCCGGGTGCCGTCGCCGTAGGAGGGGCGCAGCTCGGTCTGGACCCAGGTGCCGGCCGGGGTGCGGGCGTTCCAGGAGGCGACGGCCTCGGTGGCCGGGACGGTGGAGCGGTGCACGGGCGAGGTCCAGGTGGCGTACTCCCAGGTGGACGTGCGGCCCGTGTGCGGGTCGGTGTACTCGGTGCGGCCGGCCCGGGCCGCGATCTCCAGGCCCGGACGGGCACCGGCGACGGCGGTGGTGCCGCGGTGCGTGCCGGCCCGCCAGTGGGCGTGGGCGTACCAGAACCGGTTGTCGACCGTACGGGCCGCGGCCGCCGTGCCGGTCGGACCGGAGGCGTCCGTCGGACCGGAGGCGTCCGTCGGATCGGGAGCGCCCGTCGGCTGCGAGGTGCCCGTCGGGGCGGAGGCCGCCGAGGCGCGGCCCGCGGGGACGGTGGCCGCGGTGGCGGCGGCGAGGGCGACGGCCAGCAGGGCCCTGCGTGGCGTGGATGCGGTCATCGGCGTGTTCCCCCAGGGGGTCGGCTGGTGGTGCGGCTGCTCCACCCTTCCAGTTCCCGGCCGCACGACCGCGAAGCCCGGGCCCCGTGTCGCCCCCCTTACCCTGGCCGGGTGGAGCCTCAGCAGTCACTCGAGTCACTCGCGCGGGAGATCGCCGCCCTGCCGCCCTCCCTCGGTCCCGTCCGGCTGGTCGGCATCGACGGGCACGCCGGCTCGGGCAAGAGCACCTTCGCCGAGCGGCTCGCGACGGCCCTGGGAGGCGCGCCGGTGCTGCACCTGGACGACGTGGCCACCCACGAGGAGCCGTTCGGCTGGACGGAACGGCTGCGGGCGCAGGTGCTGGAGCCGCTCGCCGCCGGACGGGCCGCGCACTGGGCGGCGTACGACTGGGTGGAGCGCCGCTTCGGGCCGGAGCGGGTGCTGCGGCCGGCGCCCGTGCTGCTCGTCGAGGGCGTCGGGGCGGGCCGGCGGGCGCTGCGGCCCCGTCTGGCGCGGCTGCTGTGGATGGAGACCCCGCGCGCAGAGTCCTGGGGCCGCGGACGGAACCGGGACGGGCGCGAACTGTCCGGCTTCTGGGACGGATGGGAGCGCGCGGAACTCGCGCACTTCTCGGACGACCCTTCACGCCCCTTCGCCGACACCTTGGTACGCCAGAGCGGTACGGGATACGAGTGGACTTCCGGGGCTTCTGCGACCCCGGGAACCGCCCGTTCGGTCACCGAGCGTCACGGACTCCCCCAGGGCTGAGCGGGCCCGGTCCGACGGCCGCGCGGGGCTTGCCCGACCCGCTTGACCCGGGCCCGGCAACCGCCGTACGTTCTGAATGCGCGGTCTGCGAAGGCCGCTGCGGACGCGAAGCCCCCGGTTGTTCCCCCGTGATCGGGGGCTTCGCCCTGTCCCGGACCGGTGCCGCACGCGCCGCTCCGCCCACCACTCCTCACCCTGAGTCACCCCGCGCCTCCCGGGCACGTCCACGACCGGTGCCCACCGCACCCTGGGTAAGGTGCGTCACCGCAGGTACGATGCAGCCCTGATTTCATCGGCGGGGTCGGCAACTCGCGTGCGCGGCGCGGAGTTCGGCGCGCACCACGGGGCATGCTTGTGGGGGATGTGATGGACTTCGGCATGCCGGGCAGCGCACACGCTCCGGCCGAACTCGCCTGGCTGCGCGGGGTCGACGCCTGCACGATGGGCGCCTACCCGCAGGCCGAGGAGGAGTTCCGCACGGCCGTCGGGCTGGATCCCACCATGGCCGACGCCTGGCTGGGACTGCACGCGCTGCGGGTGGACACCACCAACGCCTTATTGCGGATGTACGCCCACCGGGACCGCTTCGGCGAGCAGCGCACCCGGCACCGGCGGACCCTCAACTCCTGGTACTGGCTGGGCTGGTGGGTGCAGCCGGTGCTGGAGAGCCGGCGGGACCTGCTGCTGGCCCACGCCTCGCACTGGCTGGACGGCCGCCACGTGCCCGAGCTGGACCAGGCCCTCGCCGCACTGCCGCCGGTGGACACCGACCCCCAGGTACGGTTCCTGCACGCCTGCCGCGCCTACCTGGTCAAGGACTGGGAGCAGCTCGTACGGCACACCGAGCCGCTGGTGCTCGACCCGCTCCTCGGGATCGAGGCGGGGCTCTTCGGCGGGATGGCCCGGGTCCGGCTCGAGATGTACGGGCAGGCGGAGCCCCTGCTGTCGGCCGCGCTGATGCGGTGCCGCAGCGAGCAGCCCCAGCGCAAGGAGCTGCGGTACTGGCTGGCGAGGGCCCGCGAGGGCACCGGGCGCAGCGCGGCGGCGCTGCCGCTGTACCGGGCGGTGCACCGGGTGGACCCGGCGTTCATGGACACCGCGGCGCGGCTGACGGCCATCGAGGACAGCACCGACCCCGACGACATGGCGGGAATGGCCGACGCCTTCGGGTACGGCGGCTACGGCGGCCATCTGAGCGAGGGCTCGGCCGGGCACTACGCGGCGGTCGCGCTGGGCGGCGGGGGCGGCGGCGGTGGGGGGCCGGTCCAGGACATCGCGCCGGACGGGCAGGCGGAGGCCGGTCCCCCGACGCCCGGGGAGCCGCCGGGGACGGGCCGGCCGGAGGGCGTACGGCACCGGCTGCCGGTGCCCCCGCAGGGCGCCCCGCCCGGCGTCCCCGCCGGACCCGCCGATCCGGCCCTGCTCGCCGAGGCCCTGGCGGAACTGGAGCGGATGGTGGGCCTGGAGCCGGTGAAGCGGCAGGTGAAGGCGCTCTCGGCGCAGCTGCACATGGCCGGGCTGCGGGCCGCCCAGGGACTTCCGGTGCAGCCGCCGAAGCGGCACTTCGTCTTCTCGGGGCCCTCGGGCACCGGCAAGACCACGGTGGCCAGGATCCTGGGGCGGGTCTTCTACGCGCTCGGGCTGCTGGGCGGGGACCACCTGGTGGAGGCGCAACGGGCCGACCTGGTCGGGGAGTTCCTCGGGCAGACCGCCGTCAAGGCGAACGAGCTGATCGACTCCGCGATCGGCGGGGTGCTGTTCGTGGACGAGGCGTACAGCCTGTCCAACTCGGGTTACAGCAAGGGTGACGCGTACGGCGACGAGGCCCTCCAGGTGCTGCTGAAGCGGGCCGAGGACAACCGGGACCACCTGGTGGTGATCCTGGCGGGCTACCCGGCGGGGATGGACCGGCTGCTGGCCGCCAATCCGGGCCTGTCCTCGCGGTTCACGACCCGCGTGGACTTCCCGAGCTACCGGCCGGCGGAACTGACCGCGATCGGCGGGGTGCTCGCGGAGGCGAACGGCGACTGCTGGGACGAGGAGGCGCGGGAGGAGCTGCGCAGCATCAGCGGACACGTGGTGGAGCAGGGCTGGATCGACGAGCTCGGCAACGGCCGGTTCCTGCGGACCCTGTACGAGAAGAGCTGCGCGTACCGGGACCTGCGGCTGGCCGGTTTCGCCGGGGAGCCGTCGCGCGAGGACCTGGCGACGCTGCGCCTGCCGGACCTGATGCAGGCCTACGGCGAGGTCCTCTCGGGCCGGGGCCCGAGCCCGTCCTGACGCGCCGGACCGCGCGGCACCCCGGCCCCGCTCCGGCCGGACCGGTGCGGCCGGGGAGGGGAACCCGGTCCCGTCGAAGATCATCGAGAGGGTAGGCTCGACCCGCAACACGGCGCGAAGGAGAGCCTCGATGGCGCGGGTTGCAGTGATCGGCGGCGGTATCAGCGGGCTGGGAACGGCGCTCATGCTCGGGCGGCGGGGCCACCCGGTCACCTTGTTCGAACAGGACTCCCGGGAGGCCGGAGAGGACCTCGACCGGGACTTCTTCCACTGGCGCAGGCCCCGGGTCCCGCAAGCCGTCCAGCCGCACTCGTTCCTCGCCCCCGTGCGCACCGTCCTGCGCACGGAGACACCCGACGTGTACGCGGACCTGCTGGCACGCGGCGCCCGGGAGTACCACGAGTTCGACTGGTTCGGCGAGCATCCGCCGCACCGGGCCGGCGACGAGGAGCTGGTGACCCTGCGCACCCGCCGCATCGTGCTGGAGGCCGCCCTGGCCGCCGCCGTGCGCCGGGAGTGCGCGGTCGACGTGCGGCGGGGCGCCCGGGTGAGCGGCCTCGTCTTCGACGAGGGCCGTCCTCCGCGGGTCACCGGCGTGCGGGTGGGCGACCGGACGCACCCGGCGGACCTCGTGGTCGACGCCTCGGGCCGGCGCTCGCCGGTTCCGGCGTGGCTCGTCGCGGCCGGGTGCCGCCCGCCGGTGGTCGACAGCCACCGCACCGGGCTGGCCTATCTGTGCCGCTGGTACGAGCTGCGGGCCGACGGACCCCGCCACCCCGGCAGGGTGAGGACCGGCTCCGCCTCACCGTTCGCGCTGGCCGGTGTCTTTCCCTCCGACAACGACACCTTCGCGGTGCACCTCGTCGTCTCGACGGGTGATCCCACCCGTGGCGCGCTCACCGACCCCGCCGTGTTCGAGGCCGCCGCCCGCCGCTTCCCCGCGGCGGCGGCCTGGCTCGGCCTGGACCCCGAGCCACGGTCTCCCGTCCTGGCGATGGCCGGCCTGGACAACCGCTGGACCTCCCTGGCCGATGACGCCGGACCCGTGGTCGCCGGGCTGGTCAACGCCGGGGACAGCCTGATCCACACCAACCCGACCCTCGGGCACGGCGCCGCCCTCGGTCTGCGCGCCGCCCGGCACCTCGCCGCCCACGCGGACGGGATCGCCGCGGACCCGGCCGGCTACCACGCCTGGACGGCGGAGGCCCTGCGCCCGTGGTTCGACGCCCAGGTCACGGCCGACCGGGGCAACGAGCGGCGCCTCGCCGAGAGTGCGCCGCTCACGGACCGGCGGGCCGCGGCCGTGGGCGCCTGCGCCTTCGACGACCCCGTGGTCATGCGGGCCCGGGCCCAGGTGCGCCACCTCCTGCGGCCCGCCGCCGAGGCCTACGCCACCGAGGAGGTGGACCGGCACGTCACGGCCTGGCTGGCCGCCCGCCCGGAGTTCTCCCCGGCGTACGACGGCCCGGGCCGGGACGAGTGGGAGGCGCTCATCCCGGCCTGAGGCCCGGCGCGGCCCGCGTTCGGCCCGCGCCGGGGCGGTCAGACGCGGGCGTGCGGGCGGTGGGCCGGGTCGCGGACCTCGCCCACCAGCATCTCCAGGACGTCCTCCAGGGCCACCAGGCCCAGGATCCGGCCCGACGGGTCGGCCACCTGGGCCAGGTGGGTGGCGTCGCGTCGCATCACGCTGAGGGCGTCGTCCAGCGGGAGGGTGGAGCACAGCGTGGTCATCCGGCGCCACACCCGCTGCGGCACCGCCCGCTCGCGGTCCTCCAGGTCGAGGACGTCCTTGACGTGGAGGTACCCCATGAAGGCCCCGGTCTCGGAGCGGACCGGGAAGCGCGAGTAGCCGGTGCGCACCGTCAGCTGCTCGATCTGGCGGGGGGTGACGGCCGGGTCGACCGTGACGAGGCGGTCGCGTCTGAGCAGGACGTCGGTGACCGTGCGGCTGCCCAGCTCCAGGGCGTCTTCCAGGCGCTCCTGCTCGACCGGTTCGAGGAGCCCGGCCCGGCGGGAGTCCTTGAGGAGCCGGCCCAGCTGCGCGCTGGTGTAGACGGCCTCCACCTCGTCCTTCGGTTCGACCTTGAACAGCCGCAGGACGAGCGCCGCGCACGCACCGAGGGCCGTGGTGACGGGGCCGCACAGGCGCGCGAAGGCGACCAGTCCGGGGCTGAACCACAGGGAGGCCTTCTCGGGGGCGGCCATGGCGAGGTTCTTCGGGACCATCTCGCCGATGACCAGGTGCAGGAAGACCACCGCCGACAGGGCGACCGCGTAACCGAGGGGATGGATCAGCCCCTCGGGCACGTGCGCGGCGTGGAAGACCGGCTCCAGCAGCCGGGCGACCGTGGGCTCGGCGACCGCCCCGAGGGTGATCGAGCACAGGGTGATGCCGAACTGGGCGGCGGCCATCATGCGCGGCAGGTTCTCCAGGCCGTAGAGCACCTGGCGGGCCCGCTTGGACTCGCCGGCCAGGGGCTCGATCTGGCTGCGGCGTACGGAGACGAGCGCGAACTCGGCACCGACGAAGAAGCCGTTGGCCAGGACGAGGAGCAGGGCGAAGAGCAGCTGGAGCGCGTTCACCGGGCGGCACCTTCGAGCTGGGCGGCCGGCTGGGCGCTCGCGGGGGCCGGGACCGCCGTGAGGCGGACCAGCCGCACCCGCTCCGCGCGGTTGCGCCGGACCTGGCGTACGGACAGCCTCCAGCCGGGCAGCTCAGCGCGGTCGCCCGGGGCGGGGATGCGGCCGAGGAGGTCGGCGACGAGCCCGGCGACGGTCTCGTACGGCCCCTCGGGCACGTCGAGGCCTATCCGGCGCAGGGTGTGCACGCGGCAGCTGCCGTCGGCCTCCCAGGAGGGCCGGCCGTCGTCGGCGGGTACGGCGGCCAGCTCGGGGCTGTCGTCCTCGGCCAGGTCGTGCTCGTCGCGGACCTCTCCGACGAGTTCCTCCACGATGTCCTCCAGGGTGACCACGCCGGCGGTGCCACCGTACTCGTCGACGACCACGGCCATCGGCTGTTCGCTGCGCAGCCGCTCCAGCAGCGGCTGCACCGGCAGGGAGCCGGGAACCAGCAGCGGGGCGACGCAGATCCGGCCGACGGAGGTACGGGCGCGTTCGGACTCGGGCACGGCGAGGGCGTCCTTGAGGTGGACGACGCCGGTGACCTCGTCGATGCGCTCGCGGTAGACCGGGAAGCGGGACAGGCCCGTGGCGCGGGTCAGGTTCAGCACGTCGGCCGCGGTGGCCGTGTGCTGGAGGGCGCTGACCTTCACGCGGGGGGTCATGACGTGCTGGGCGGTGAGTTCGCCCAGCGAGAGGGTCCGTACGAAGAGGTCGGCGGTGTCCTGTTCGAGCGCGCCCGCCTGGGCCGAATGACGGACCAGGGAGACGAGTTCGCCGGGGGTGCGGGCGGAGGCCATCTCCTCGGCCGGCTCGACGCCCAGGGCCCGCACGAGGCGGTTGGCGACGGAGTTGAGGCCGGCGATGACGGGCCGGAACGCCCGGGAGAAGACCAGCTGCGGGCCGGCCACGAACCGGGCGACCTGGAGCGGCCGGGAGACCGCCCAGTTCTTCGGGACGAGCTCGCCGACGACCATCTGGACGGCGGAGGCGAGCAGCATGCCGATGAAGACGGCGACGCCGGAGACGGCGCCCGCGGGCAGGCCGGTGGCGGTGAGCGGCCCCGACAGCAGGGCGGCGAGGGCCGGTTCGGCGAGCATGCCGACGACGAGGGAGGTGATGGTGATGCCGAGCTGGGTGCCGGAGAGCTGGAAGGACAGCTCCCGCAGGGCTGCGACGACCGTGCGGGCACGGCGGTCGCCCTCGGCTGCGGCGCGCTCGGCCTCGGGCTTCTCGACGGTGACGAGGCCGAACTCGGCCGCCACGAAGAAACCGTTGGCGAGGATCAGTGCGAAAGCCGCCACGAGCAGCAGTAGCGGGATGGTCATGCCGCCGCCTCCGTGGGGAGGGCGGCGCGGGTACTACCGGACGGTCCGTCCATTGCTGGAGGGAGTCACTCCTCTGGTCGCAGGGGCCCACGGGCCACGGGGTCCCGGGGCGGTGGGAGGGCGCACGGGTGCGCCCCGCCACCAGGGTAGTCATTGAGATCGCCGCCGCAATGGGACGCAGCGGCGCGGCACGGCGGCGTCAGTGGCCGTTCGTGCCGGTTCCGCGGGTTTCGGCGAGGGCGCGCAGGGCGCGGGCGTCGGCGATGGCGCGGGCCCTGGCGATGCCGGGCTGGATGCCGAGGACGGGCAGGCTGGTGCCGTCGCTGAGGTCGAGGAAGACCCAGGGGTCGCCGGGGCGGAGGTTGACCCGCAGGATCTGCGCCCACGCCAGGCGGCGGGTGGTGGTGAGGTTCACCACGGTGACGCCGCTCTCGTCCGCGACCACCTTGGGACGGCTGAGCAGGACGAGGACGGAGCTCAGCAGGACGGCGGTGAGGACGAAGCTCATCCGCTCGCCCGGGCCGAGGTTCTCCAGGAGCAGGGCGATCGCCGTGATCGTGGCGAACATCGCCGCACCGACGCCCAGCAGCACCGCCCGGGTGCGGTTCGGCCGGAAGGTGACCGGCAGGGCGGGGGGTGCGGGCTGGGCGGCGGACTCGCTCATGGTGCGCTGGGCCTTCTGGACGGGGCGTGGTGCGGGAGGGAGGGCGCGGGGGGTGGTGCGCCGTGCGGCGCGCCGGGCCGGGTCCGCTGACGGACCCGGCCGGGCGGTCCGCTAGAGGCGGCAGGCGTGGATCGAGGTGGTGAGGATCGCCCGCGCGCCGAGTTCGTACAGGTCGTCCATGATCCGCTGGGCGTCCTTGGCGGGGACCATGGCGCGGACCGCGACCCAGCCCTCGTTGTGGAGCGGGGAGACCGTCGGGGATTCCAGGCCCGGGGTGAGGGCGACCGCGCGCTCGAGGTGTTCGGCGCGGCAGTCGTAGTCCATCATCACGTAGCTGCGGGCCACCAGGACGCCCTGGAGGCGGCGCAGGAACTGGGCGACCTTGGGGTCGTCGGCGGTGGCGCCGGTGCGGCGGATGACGGTCGCCTCGGACTTGAGGATGGGTTCGCCGATGACCTCGAGGCCGGCGTTGCGCAGGCTGGTGCCGGTTTCGACGACGTCGGCGATGACCTGCGCGACGCCGAGCTCGATGGCGGTCTCGACGGCGCCGTCCAGGTGGACGACGGAGGCGTCGATGCCCTGGTCGGCGAGGTGCTTGGCGACGATCCCCTCGTACGAGGTGGCGATCGTCATCCCGCCGAAGTCCTCGGGGCCCTTGGCGGTGCCGGGCTTGGTGGCGTACCGGAAGGTGGAGCGGCCGAAGTTCAGCGGCAGGATCTCCTCGGCGTTGGCGCCGGAGTCCAGCAGCAGGTCGCGGCCGGTGATGCCGATGTCCAGCTTGCCCGAGGCGACGTAGATCGCGATGTCCTTCGGGCGGAGGTAGAAGAACTCGACCTCGTTGTCGGGGTCGACCGTGACGAGTTCCTTGGACTCCTTGCGCTGGCGGTAGCCGGCCTCATGGAGCATCGCCGACGCCGGTCCGGAGAGTGAACCCTTGTTGGGGACGGCGATGCGCAGCATGGGCTTCCTTTGGTGCGTAGGTGCGAAAGTGTGGGCGGGGCGGGGGTCCCGGTGCGAAGGGCTCCGGCCTAAAGGTGCGCGTAGACGTCGTCGAGGGAGATCCCGCGCGCCACCATCATCACCTGGACGTGGTAGAGCAGCTGGGAGATCTCCTCCGCGGCGGCTTCCTTGCTCTCGTATTCGGCGGCCATCCAGACCTCGGCGGCCTCCTCGACGACCTTCTTGCCGATGGCATGGACGCCCTTGCCGACGAGTTCGGCGGTGCGGGAGGTGCTGGGGTCGCCGTTGGCGGCCTTGAGCTGGAGTTCACTGAAGAGCTCTTCGAAGCTCTTGGTGGGTGTGTTCGCCATGATGCCTTCAGGGTACGGGTTCACCCGGGGCCCCCGGTGCCGGGGTTCACTCCGTGGACTACCGCCAGGGTTCGCTGACGGTGCGCAGGGTCATGGCGGTGGAGACGGCGGCGGTGACCGCTTCGTGCCCCTTGTCCTCGTTCGACCCCTCGAGGCCGGCGCGGTCCAGCGCCTGCTCGTCGTTGTCGCAGGTCAGGACACCGAAGCCGACGGGGACCCCGGTGTCGATCGACACCTGCACCAGGCCCTGGGTGACGCCCTGGCAGACGTAGTCGAAGTGCGGGGTGCCGCCGCGGATGACCACGCCGAGGGCGACGATGGCATCGTATCCGCGGCCGGCCAGCACCTTCGCCACGACCGGGAGCTCGAAGCTGCCGGGGACGCGCAGCAGGGTGGGTTCGTCGATGCCCAGCTCGTGCAGGGCCCGAAGGGCGCCGTCGACCAGACCGTCCATGACCTTCTCGTGCCACTGGGCCGCGATCACGGCCACCCGGAGGTCTCCGCAGTTCTTCACGCTCAGTTCGGGTGCGCCCTTGCCGCTCACAGCTCTGCTCCTCGGTGTTTCGTTCCGCTGGGTGTACGAGTGGTGTGTCTGGGTGGTGCTGTCTGGGTGGCTACTGGTTGCCGCAGGCGGAGGTGTGCACGGCACCCTCCAGCCAGGGCAGGTCGTGGCCCATCCGGTCCCGCTTGGTGCGCAGGTACCGCAGGTTGTGCTCGCCGGCCTCGATGGGCATGGACTCCCGGCCGGAGACGGCGATGCCGTGGCGGACGAGGGCGGCCGACTTGTCGGGGTTGTTGGTCATGAGCCGGACGCTGCGGACGCCGAGGTCGGCGAGGATCTGGGCGCCGGCGCCGTAGTCGCGGGCGTCGGCGGGCAGGCCCAGTTCCAGGTTGGCGTCCAGGGTGTCGCGGCCGAGCTCCTGGAGCTCGTAGGCGCGCAGCTTGGACAGCAGTCCGATGCCGCGGCCCTCGTGGCCGCGGAGGTAGACGACCACGCCGCGGCCCTCCGCCTGGATGCGGGCCATGGCGGCCTGGAGCTGGGGGCCGCAGTCGCAGCGCTGGGACTGGAAGATGTCCCCGGTCAGGCATTCGGAGTGCATCCGGACGAGGACGCCCTCGCCGTCGCCGACCTCGCCGTGGACGAGGGCGACGTGCTCGACGCCGTCGGCGGTGGAGCGGTAGCCGTACGCCGTGAACTCGCCGGCGGCGGTCGGCAGGCTGACCTCGGCCTCGCGGCGCACGGTCGGCTCGGCGGAGCGGCGGTAGGCGATCAGGTCCTCGATGGAGATGATCGTCAGGCCGTGCTTGCGGGCGAAGGGGATCAGCTCGGGCAGCCGCAGCATGACGCCGTCCTCGCCGGCGATCTCCACGATGGCGCCGGCGGGGCGCAGGCCCGCGAGGCGGGCGAGGTCGACGGCGGCCTCGGTGTGGCCGTTGCGGACCAGTACCCCGCCGGCCTTGGCCCGCAGTGGGAAGACGTGGCCGGGACGGACGAAGTCGCCCGGCTGCGAGGTGCCGTTGGCCAGCAGGCGCAGGGTGGTGGCGCGGTCGGCGGCGGAGATCCCGGTGGTGACGCCGTGCTCGGCGCCGGCGTCGACGGAGACGGTGAAGGCGGTCTTCATCGACTCGGTGTTGTTCTGGACCATCTGCGGGAGCTCCAGGCGCTCCAGCTCGTCGCCCTCCATCGGCGCGCAGATCAGGCCGCGGCACTCGCTCATCATGAACGCGACGATCTCGGGCGTGGCCTTCTCGGCGGCGATCACGAGGTCGCCCTCGTTCTCGCGGTCCTCGTCGTCGACGACGACCACGGGGCGGCCGGCGGCGATGTCGCGGATGGCCTGCTCGACGGGGTCGAGGAGGAAGGTCTCCTCCGGGGAGGCCGGGTCCGGCACGGACTTGAGGATGGTGGTCATGCCGTTGCTCCTTCGAGGGCCGTGGCGGGGGTGGTGCGCGAGCGCTGGTACCAGTCGTGGGCGCCCCACAGGACGAGCGCGAAGTAGACGACGTAGACGAGGCCGGAGAAGGCCAGGCCGCTGTTGAAGGCGAGGGGGACGCCGACGAGGTCGACGAGGAGCCAGGCGAACCAGAACTCGACGAGGCCGCGGGCTTGGGCCACCATCGCCACGATCGTGCCGACGAAGATGTAGGCGTCGGCCCACGGGCTCCACGACAGGTTCGGGTAGAGGGTGAACAGGCCGCCCACGGCGAGGGTGCCGGCGGCCGCTCCGGCGAGGAGCAGTCCGCGTTCCCGCCAGGTGGCGGTGCGCACGGCGATGGAACCGTCCTGAGCCTTCTGCCGGCCGAGCTGCCAGGCGCGCCAGCCCCAGACGGCGACGGTGATCACCAGGAGCTGCTTGCCGACCCCGCCGGCGAGGTGGGCGGAGGCGTAGGCGGCGACCAGGATCAGACCGGAGAGGAGCTGGGCGGGCCAGGTCCACAGGGAGCGGCGCCAGCCGAGGGCGAGCGCGGCCAGGCCCATCAGGTTGCCGATCATGTCGGACCAGATGACCTTCTGGCCGAAGACCTCGAAGGCCTGGGCGTTGAGCCAGGACAGGGCGGTCACTGCTCCGTCTCCTTCGCGTGGAGGGGGTTCACGCCGGCGGACAGCAGGCGCTCGACGTACTTGGCGAGGACGTCGACCTCGAGGTTGACCGGGTCGCCGCTCTGCTTGATGCCGAGGGTGGTCAGCGCGAGGGTGGTGGGGATGAGGCTGATGGTGAAGTAGTCGGTGGCGGCCTCGACCACGGTGAGGCTGACGCCGTCCACAGTGATAGAGCCCTTCTCTACGACGTACCTTGCGAGGTTCTCCGGCAGCGCGACCTTGACGATCTCCCAGTGCTCGGAGGGCGTGCGGGAGACGATCCGGCCGGTGCCGTCGACGTGCCCCTGCACGAGGTGGCCGCCGAGCCGCCCGCCGAGGGCCATGGGGCGCTCCAGGTTGACCCGGGAGCCGGCGGTCAGGGCACCGAGGCTGGACCGGTTGAGGGTCTCCTGCATGACGTCGGCGGTGAACTCCCCGTCCGCGGTGTCCACCACGGTCAGGCAGACGCCGTTGACGGCGATCGAGTCGCCGTGCTTGGCGCCTTCGGTCACGACGGGGCCGCGCAGGCGGAAGCGGGAGGCCTCGGCGAGCTGCTCGACGGCGGTGACCTCGCCCAGTTCTTCGACGATTCCGGTGAACACTCAGTGCTCCTTGGGGGCGTTGGCGGGAACGGCGGTGATGCGCAGATCGGTGCCGGTGCGGACGGCCTCGGTGATCTCGAGGCGGACCGCGTGGGCGATGTTCGTGATGCCGGTGCCGGCGAGGGCGGCGGGGCCGGCGCCGAGGAGGGCGGGGGCGATGTAGCCGACGACGCGGTCCACGGCCCCGGCCTCGAGGAAGGCTCCGGCGAGGGCGGGGCCGCCTTCGAGGAGGACGGAGCGCACTCCGCGCCCGTACAGCCGCTCCAGGAGTTCGGGGACGGCGACGCGGCCGTCGTGCAGGGGCAGCCGGAGCACGTCGGCGCCGGGCAGGTGCGAGGTGTCGGCGTCCTCGCCGGTGACGATCAGGGTGGGGCCGGCGTCGTCGAGGACGCGGGCGGTCGGCGGGAGGCCGGCGCGGGTGTCCACGGCGACGCGCAGCGGCTGGACGGCCCCCTCGATGCCGCGTACGGCCAGGTGCGGGTCGTCGGCGCGCAGGGTGCCGCCGCCGACGAGGACGGCGTCGGCCTCGGCGCGCAGCCGGTGGACGTCGGCGCGGGACTCGGGGGAGGTGATCCAGCGGCTGCTGCCGTCCTCGGCGGCGCTGCGGCCGTCGAGGGTGGCGGCGTATTTCCAGGTGACGTGCGGGCGGCCCAGCCGTACGGCGGTGAGCCAGGCGGCGTTGCCCCGCTCGGCCTCGTCGGCGAGGAACCCGGCCTCGGTGGTGATCCCGGCGGCGCGCAGGGCGGCTCCGCCCCCGCTGGCCTGCGGGTTCGGGTCGGGGACGGCGTAGACCACGCGGGCGACGCCGGCCTCGATGAGGGCCTGGGCGCAGGGGCCGGTCCGGCCGGTGTGGTTGCAGGGCTCGAGGGTGACGTAGGCGGTGCCGCCGCGGGCGGCCGGTCCCGCCGCGCGCAGGGCGTGGACCTCGGCGTGGGGGCCGCCGGCCCGCTCGTGCCAGCCTTCGCCGACCACGGAGCCGGCGGGGTCGGTGATGACGCAGCCGACGACGGGGTTCGGGCTGGTGGAACCGAGTCCGCGGGAGGCCAGCTCGATGGCCCGGCGCATCGCGGTGACGCTCGGGTCGGGTGCTGCCTGCGCGGCGTGTGTCGCCACCGGGGTCCTCCTGCCTCATCGGGCACGGACTCCGGGGCCTGTCGGGATACGACAGATGAAGCGGGTGGCACGCGGGGACGCCGGGGCCGGGGAATCGGTCCGTCCGGCAGGTATCCGCTGGGGATACGCCGATGGACCGCCGACGGCGGCGTACCGGTGACTGGCCCGCCGCGCACTGCCTCCCATCCGGACTTTAACCGTCGGTCCAGGAATTTCACCTGGTCAACCGGCCGCTGGATGCGGACGGGTCGCGGACTATACCGCCGGTTCGGAATTACACCGACCCCGGAGTGCGCTGCTACTGGTACTAGGGCCAGTGTGCCACGGGCGCTCGGCGGCCATGCGGGCGAGGCGCTGTGGCCTGACTCACAAGCGAGCCGTCCTCGAGCGCGGCGTTCCGGTACCGGCGGTGTCCGGATCCCGCCCCTCGGCGCTTTGGTCCAGACCTATTGACGGGTTGGTCTAGTCCTCTTAACGTTCCCTTCATCTTCCCCGGGAGCCGGCCTGTCGACGTGCGCACGTCACGGGCCAACCAGCGCCACCTTCCTGCCTGTTGCCGCACGTTGGCCCCGCCACCCTCCCCTCCCCAGGAGGCACCATGCTGTCCCCCACACGTACGAGAGCGATGCTGCTGGCATCCGGCGCGGTGATCGCCGGTCTGCTGGCCGGCGGGCTCTCGGCCGGCGTCTCCCACGCCGCCGACAACGAGAGCTGCCGCCCGGACGGGCTGTACAAGACCACCGGCGTCGACGTTCCGTACTGCTCGGTCTACGACTCCGAAGGCCGCGAGAAGATGGGCGCCGACCACCAGCGCCGCGTCATCGGTTACTTCACCGGCTGGCGCACCGGCAAGGACGGCAGCCCCGCCTACCTCGTCAACAACGTCCCGTGGTCCAAGGTCACCCACCTGAACTACGCCTTCGCCCACGTGGGCGCCGACAACAGGCTCTCGGTCGGCGCCGACAACGCGAACAACGCCGCCACCGGGATGACCTGGCCGGGCGTCGCGGGCGCCGAGATGGACCCGGCCCTCCCCTACAAGGGCCACTTCAACCTGCTGAACAAGTTCAAGAAGCAGTACCCGAACGTCAAGACCCTCGTCTCGGTCGGCGGCTGGGCCGAGACCGGCGGCTACTTCGGCGACGACGGGAACCGGGTCGCCTCCGGCGGGTTCTACTCGATGGCCACCCACGCCGACGGCTCCGTCAACACGGCCGGCATCGAGACCTTCGCCGACTCCTCCGTCGAGTTCATCCGGAAGTACGGGTTCAACGGCGTCGACATCGACTACGAGTACCCGACCACGATGAAGGACGCGGGCAACCCGCTGGACTGGCAGCTGTCCAACGCCCGCCGCGCCGGCCTGGTCAAGGGCTACGACGTCCTCATGAGGACCCTGCGCGAGAAGCTCGACCGCGCGGGCGCCGCCGACGGCAAGCACTACCTGCTGTCCGTCGCCGCCCCCTCCTCCGGCTACCTGCTGCGGGGCATGGAGACGTTCCAGATGCAGAAGTACCTGGACTACGTCAACATCATGTCCTACGACCTGCACGGCGCGTGGAACGAGTACGTCGGCCCCAACGCCTCCCTCTTCGACGACGGCAAGGACGCCGAACTGGCCGCCGCGGGCGTCTACTCCACCTCCCAGTACGGCGGCGTCGGCTACCTCAACACCGACTGGGCCTACCACTACTTCCGCGGTTCGATGCCGTCGGGCCGGATCAACATCGGCCTGCCGTACTACACGCGCGGCTTCAAGAACGTGCAGGGCGGCACGGACGGCCTGTGGGGCAAGGCCCCGGCCACCAGCTGCCCGGCGGGCGCCGGCCTGACCAAGTGCGGTGACGGCGCGGTCGGCATCGACAACCTGTGGCACGACAAGGACACCAACGGGGCCGAGTCCCCGGCGGGCTCCAACCCGATGTGGCACGCCAAGAACCTGGAGAAGGGCGTCGTCGGCGACTACGTCACCACGTACGGCTTCCCCGCCAACACCACCCTGACCGGCAGCTACGTCCGCAAGTACGACTCCACCCTGGTGGCGCCGTGGCTGTGGAACGCCCAGAAGAAGGTCTTCCTGTCGACGGAGGACGAGCAGTCGGTGGCGGCCAAGGCCGACTACGTGATCGACAAGGGCATCGGCGGCACGATGGTCTGGGAGCTGGCCGGCGACTACGCCTACAACGCGGCCAAGGGCCAGTACGAGATGGGCGACACGCTCACCTCCCTGATGTACGACAAGTTCCGCACGGCCACCCCGTACGGCGCGAGGAAGGCGGGCGCGGCGCTGCCCGCGCAGGCCGTGGACATCAAGGCGGAGTTCACCGAGTTCAAGCTGGGCGACTCCAACTACCCGATCACCCCCAAGCTCAAGATCACCAACAACACGAGGACGACGCTGCCCGGCGGCACCGAGTTCCAGTTCGACTACGGCACCTCGGCCCCGGCCAACGCCTCGGACCAGTCCGGCTTCGGCACCAAGGTGATCGCCACCGGCCACAGCGGCAACAACGTCGGCGGCCTCAAGGGCGACTTCCAGCGGGTCTCCCTGAAGCTCCCGGCCTGGCAGACGCTGGCCCCGGGCGCCTCGGTCGACCTCGCGTTCAACTACTACCTGCCGGTGTCCACGCCCTCCAACTGGACGGTGAACATCTCCGGCACCACCTACGCCCTCGCCGGTGACCTGGCGCGCGGCACCACGACGGCGGAGCCCGGCGGCACCCAGCCGCCGACCACTCCCCCGACCACCCCGCCCACCACTCCCCCCACCACCCCGCCGACCACCCCGGGGACCTGCACCAGCCCGGCGTACGTCGCGGGCACGGTCTACAACTCCGGCAGCGTGGTCTCGCACAAGGGCCACACCTGGAAGGCCCAGTGGTGGACGCAGAACGAGGAGCCCGGCACCACCGGCCAGTGGGGCGTCTGGAAGGACCAGGGCGCCTGCTGACCCTTCCGGCACGGTGAACACGAGGACCCGGTGGCCCGGCGGCCACCGGGTCCTCCCGCGTACGGCGGCTCCCGCGCGGCCCGTCACGTTCCGGCGGGCCGTTCGCCGGGCGCGGGCCGCGCGTCGCTCAGCCTCCGAACAGGTCGTCCTGCGCGGCCTCCCGCGCGGCGAGGCGGGCGCCCTCCAGGACGGCCGGGCCGCCGAGGGCGGTGGCGCGGACCGCCGTCGGGACGGGGGTCAGGGCGGCCAGGCGGTGCTCGACGCGGGCGGCGAGACCGGGGCCGCCCGCCCGGCCGAGCTCCCCGCCGAGGACCACGCAGCCGGGGTCCAGGACCGCGGCGACGGCCGCCGCCCCCAGGGAGAGCCGCTCGGCGAGGGCGTCCAGGAAGGCCTCCCCGGCCGCGCCGGCGACGGCCTCCTCCACGGGCCCCGGGAAACCGTGCTCCGCCGCCAGGGCGGCCACCGCCGCGCTTCCGGCCAGCGAGTGGAAGCCGCCGCCGCAGTCGGTGGCGGAGGGCAGCCCGGCGGTACCGGGCACCGGGAGGAAGCCGATCTCCCCGGCCCCGCCGGAGGCGCCCCGGCGCAGCCGCCCGTCCAGGACGACGGCGGCGCCGACGCCCGCGCCGAGCCACAGCAGGACGAAGGAGTCCAGGCCGGTGGCCGCGCCGACGCGCTGTTCGGCGAGGGCCGCCAGATTGGTCTCGTTCTCCACCACCACCCGGGCCGGCAGGCTCCGCTGGAGGGCTGCGACGAGGTCCCGGTGCCAGGCGGGCAGCCCCCCGGTGTCGCGCAGGACGCCGCTCGCCGGGGCGACCAGTCCGGGGGCGCCGACGACCACGGTGTGCAGCTGCCGTGCCCCGGCCTCCCGGGCCAGCTCCTCCAGGCGGGCCACGGCCTCGCCGACCGCGTCGACCGGCAGCGCCGCCCGCGCCAGCGGGTGCCCGAGGAGATCGGTGACCACGGCGGTCGCGCTGTCGGTCCGTACGTCCAGGGCGGCCAGGTGGGCCCGGCCCGCGACGATCCCGTACAGGCGGGCGTTGGGACCGCGCCGCTGCGCGCCGGATTCCCCCACGACCTCGATCAGCCCGGCCGCGCCGAGCCGTTCGACCAGGTCGGCGACGGAGGGCCGGGACAGGCCGGTCAGCCGCTTGAGCTGGGCCGCCGTCAGGGGACCCCGCTCCTGGAGGAGCTCCAGGGCGAGGCGGTCGTTGATGGCCCGGGCCGTGCGCGGGGAGGCGGGGGACGGCACGGCCGTCGCGTCGGGGGTCAGCACCTTGGCAGGGGTCACGGCGCCCATCCTAGGGATGCGGGCCCACTCACTATCAGGCAGGCTCCCTGATAGTTTATGCGGCATGACCGGGGAACCCGACCTCAGCCCCGCGCGGCTGCGCCGCGCCCGCCACGCCATCGCCGCCGTCTTCTGCGTGCACGGCGCCGTGACCGGCTCCTTCGCCACCCGCGTCCCCTGGATCCAGGAGCACGCCGGGCTGAGCGCGGGAACGCTGGGCCTGGCGCTCGCCTTCCCCGCCCTGGGCGCGGCGCTCGCGATGCCGCTGGCCGGGCGGATCAGCCACCGCTTCGGTGCCCGCCCCGCCCTGCGCGTCCTGCTGGCCCTGTGGACCCTGTCGCTGGTCCTGCCGGCCCTGGCGCCGGACCTGTGGACCCTGGGCGGCGCTCTCTTCGTGTACGGGGCCGCCTCCGGCATGTCGGACGTGGCGATGAACGCCCTCGGCGTGGAGACGGAGAACCGGCTCGGCCGCTCGGTCATGTCCTCGCTGCACGGCATGTGGAGCGTGGGGGCGCTGCTGGGTTCGGCCGCCGGTACGGCCGCCGCCCACGCGGGGGCCGGCGCCCGGGCCCACCACCTGGTGGCGGCGCTGGCCCTGACCGCCACCGGGCTGCTCGCCGTACGGGGCGTGCTCGACCTGCGCGCCGGGCACGAGGAGGAGGCCCCGCCGCGCTTCGCCCTGCCGCCGAGGGCCGCCCTGCTGATCGGCGGGGTGGGCTTCTGCGCGGTCTTCGCCGAGGGCGCGAGCCTGGACTGGTCGGCCGTGTACCTGCGGGACGTGCTGGGCGCGGCGGCGGGTCCGGCCGCCGCCTCCACCACCGCCTTCGCGCTGACCATGGCGCTGGCCCGGCTGGCCGGGGACCGGGTGGTCGACCGCTTCGGGGCGGTGCGCACGGTGCGGGCGGGCGGGGCGCTGGCGGTCGCGGGCGGGCTGCTCGTGGTCGGCGTCCGGCATCCGGCGGCGGCGATGGCGGGCTTCGCGCTGATCGGGCTCGGCATCGCGGTGGTGGTGCCGCTGGCCTTCGCCGCGGCGGCGCGCAGCGGCCCGGCCCCGGCGCAGGCCATCGCCGGGGTGGCGACGATCACCTACACCTCGGGGCTGATCGCGCCGTCGGCGATCGGCGCCGTGGCGGACGCGAGCTCGCTGGTGGTCTCGTTCGGGCTGGTGACCCTGCTGGCGTGCGCGCTGACCGCGGGGGCGGGCGCCCTGGACGGCCGGCGGGCGGCGGGAGCGGCCGGGTCCGCCAATCGGGACGAACCAGCCCCTATCCGGCCGTAATATATGCGCTGGCCCGCTGCGGTGACCGTACGGCAGGCGGCCAGGATCCTTGATCGGCCGACGGAACGGAAGTGGTGGGACATGGGCTTCGGCGTGGGCTGGACCCTGCACGGAGACGGGCGGACGCCCGCTCCCGGCGCGGTGGTGCGGCCGGAGGAGCGGCTGTCGTGGCCGCGCACCGCCGGGCTCGGCGCCCAGCACGTCGTCGCGATGTTCGGCGCGAGCTTCGTCGCTCCGGTCCTCATGGGCCTGGACCCGAACCTGGCGATCATGATGTCGGGCGTCGCGACGGTGGTCTTCCTGCTCGCGACCCGCGGCCGGGTCCCCTCCTACCTGGGCTGCTCGCTCTCCTTCGTGGGCGTGGCCGCCGCGATCCGGGCGGGCGGCGGCGACAGCGCCGTGGTCACCGGCGCGGTCTTCGTCGTCGGCGCGGCACTGTTCCTCGCGGGTCTGGCCGTCCAGCGGTTCGGGGCCGGGGTCATCCACGCGGCGATGCCGCCGGTGGTGACGGGCGCGGTCGTGATGCTCATCGGCTTCAACCTGGCGCCGGTCACGGCTGCGACGTACTGGCCCCAGGACCAGTGGACGGCCCTGCTGACCATGCTGTTCACCGGGCTCGCGGTGGTGTGCCTGCGCGGGTTCTGGTCGCGGGTCGCGATCTTCCTCGGCCTGGTCTTCGGGTACGCCGTCTCCTGGCTCTTCGACCTCGCCTTCGGGAAGATCCACTCCACGGTGGGCGGACCCGAGGCCGTGGACCACTGGCGGCTCGACCTCTCCGGCGTGGCCAGGGCCGACTGGATCGGGCTGCCGTCCTTCCACGCCCCGGCCTTCGACTGGTCGGCCGTCCTGATCGCACTGCCCGTGGTGATCGCGCTGATCGCCGAGAACGCCGGCCACATCAAGGCCGTCGGCGAGATGACCGGCGACCCGCTCGACGACAAGCTCGGCACCGCCATCGCCGCCGACGGCGCGGCGTCCATGCTGTCCACGGCGGTGGGCGGCCCGCCGAACACCACGTACTCCGAGAACATCGGGGTCATGGCGGCCACCCGCGTCTACTCCACGGCGGCCTACTGGGCGGCGGCCGGCTTCGCCCTGCTCTTCGGCCTGTGCCCGAAGTTCGGGGCCGTGGTGGCCGCGATCCCCGGCGGGGTGCTGGGCGGCATCACCGTGATCCTGTACGGCATGATCGGCCTGCTCGGCGCGCAGATCTGGCACAGCGGCCGGGTGGACCTGCGCAATCCGCTGAACCTGGTCCCGGCCGCGGCCGGCATCATCATCGGCGTCGGCGGGGTCGAGCTGCACTTCACCGACAGCTTCGAACTGGGCGGCATCGCGCTCGGCACCCTCGTGGTCATCACCGGCTACCACGCGCTGCGCTGCTTCGCCCCCGCGCACCTCAAGGAGCAGGAGCCCCTGCTCGACTCCGGGACCTCCGACTACGACGCCCGGTCGGACAAGCGGGGTTGACGGGTCTTCGCCCGAACCGGCGAAGCGCACGGCCAAGTTCCCCGCGCGGGCCGTTCCGGCTGGGACGCTGCCTGACATGGAAGCGGTACTCGCGCGGATGCGCGCCCTGGACGAGCGGCTCCCCGCGCAGGACGGTGTGGCCGTCTTCAACCGCGTCTACCTGACCGTGACGGACACCCTGTACCGGCGGATCGGGCAGGGGGAGTTCCCGGCGCCCCGCCGGGCCGAGACGCTGGCCGTCCGGTTCGCGGAGCGGTACCTGGCGGCGGTGGAGTCGGACCGGGCCCCGGCCTGCTGGCGCCCGCTGCTCCAGTACCGCCGCCACCCGGGGGTGCGCCCCCTCCAGCACGCGCTGGCCGGGATCAACGCCCACATCGGGCACGACCTGGCGCTGGCGGTGGTGTCCACGTGCCGCGCGCTGGACTGCCCGCCCTCGGCCCTCGAGGCCGACTTCCACCAGGTCGGGGACACCCTGGTCGCCCTGGAGGAACGCATCCGGGAGGACCTGATGCCCGGCCCGGACCTGCTGGAGGTCGCCGACCCGCTCACCCACCTGCTGGGCTCCTGGAGCCTGGAGCGGGCCCGCGCGGGCGCCTGGGCCTCGGCCCGTCTGCTGTGGACCCTGCGGCGCTCCCCCGATCTGGCGGAGGAGTTCGAGGAGTCCCTCGACGCCGGTGTGGGGCTGGTGGGCCGCTGTCTGCTGACCCCGACGGGATGCCCGGCCCCGGGCCGGCCCGGGCCCCGGCGCGTCCCGCACCCGTACGGCGCGCCGGGGCATGAGGACGGGCCGCCGCCGCGTGCCGTGTACGCGGGGGCGGCCCGTGGCCTTGGGTCCCGGGGCGGTCAGTCCTCGGGGAGCTCGACCGGGGCGATCTCGTCGTAGACGTCGCCCGGGCCCGGGTTGGCGGCGTCCGTGGAGCCGCCGAGGTGGTGCATGACGCCCCAGACCGCGTTCAGGGCGGTCTGGACGGCGCCCTCGGCCCAGCCGGCCGTCCAGGAGATGTCGTCGCCCGCGAGGAAGATGCCGCGCTTGTCCTCGGGGAGGCGGTCCTGCATGAAGTGGGTGAACAGGCGCCGCTGGTAGCGGTAGTGGCCGGGCAGGTTCGCCTTGAACGCGCCCATGAAGTAGGGCTCGTTCTCCCAGGACACGGTCACCGGGTTGCCGATGATGTGGCGGCGGATGTCGACCTTGGGGTAGATCTCGCCGAGGGACTTCAGCATGACCTCCATCCGCTCGTTCGCGGACAGCGGCAGCCACTTCAGGCTGTCGTCGCACCAGGTGTAGGACAGGCAGATCACGGCCGGCTGGTCCGGGCCGTTGTCCAGCAGGTAGGTGCCGCGGGTCATGCGGTCCGTGAGCGTCATCGACATGACGTCGCGGCCGGTCTCCTCGTCCTTGTCCAGCCAGAACGGCCGGTCGACGGGGATGAACAGCTTCGAGCTCTCCATGTAGTGGGTGCGCTCGATCGCCGTCCAGTGGTCGATCGGGAAGAGCGTGTCGTCGCACTCGATCTTCGAGAGCAGCATCCACGACTGGGCCGTGAAGATCGCGGCGCGGTAGGTGCGTATGTCGCCGGAGGCGTCGGTGACGGTGATGCGGTTGCCGGCCGTGCGGTGCAGGCGGGTCACCGCCGGGCGCGGGGTGCCGTCGTGCAGGGAGGACAGGGAGGTGCCCTGGGCCCAGTGCAGGATCTTCTCGGGCTCGCGCTCCCACAGGCGCAGCGGCAGCTGCTGCGAGCCGCCGACGATGCCGCGGTGGTGGTCGTCGGCCTCGGTGTAGACGACGCGCAGGATCTCGAGGATGGAGTTCGGGAAGTCGGTGTCCCAGCCGCCGGTGCCGAAGCCGACCTGGCCGAAGATCTCGCGCTTGCGGAAGGACTGGAAGGCCTCGGACTTGCAGAGGAAGCCGTAGAAGGTCTCGTCGTCGAGCTTCTCGACCAGCTTCGCCCAGATCTCGCGGATGCGCGGGACGTCCCGCTCGCGCATCGCGGTGTTCATGTCGGAGAAGTCGGCGCCCTCGTCGAGGCAGGCGTTCCACGCGGCGGCGACGTCGCGGTAGACCTGCGGGAGGTCGGCGATGGTCTCGGCGTAGTGGGTCTCGCCCTTGAGGTCCACGACCGTGGAGGGGGTGGCCTCGGCCAGCGGGTTCGGGAAGGGCTGGGTGTGCAGGCCCACGAGGTCGATGTAGTGCTGGAGCGCGGTGGAGGACGGCGGGAAGCGCATGGCGCCCATCTCCGCGGTCAGGCCCTCGGTGCCGGCGCCCTCGAAGCCGACGGTCCGCAGGCGGCCGCCGATCTGGTCGGCCTCGTACACGACGGGCTTGAGGCCCATCTTCATCAGCTCGTAGGCGGAGATGATGCCGGACAGACCGCCGCCGATGACGGCGACCTCGGTGCCGTGCTCGGTCGCCGGTACCTGGCCCAGGCCCGCCGGGTGGGCGAGGAAGTCGTCGTAGGCGTACGGGAAGTCCGGCCCGAACATGGTGATCGGCGGCTGGCCGTCGCTGTGCGGAACGGCGGTGGTGGGCACCGTGGACGTCATGGGGGCACGTCTCCTTGCGGCAGGGCGGGCGGGGCGGGAGGGCGGGGGGAGCGGGAGGGCCTAGGCGAGGGAGGCGTAGAGCCCGGGGCGGCGGTCGCGCAGGTACGGGTTGGTCTCGCGCGAGGCCTTCAGGAACTCGGGGTCGACCTCCCCAAACACCGTTTCCTCGCCGCGGCCCGCCCGGGTGCGGGTGACCCCGTCGGGGCCGGCCAGGCAGCTGAGGCCGACGAACTCGAACTCGCCCTCGGGGCCGGTCCGGTTGACGTACGCGATGTACATCTGGTTCTCGAAGGCCCGTACGGGGACCAGCTGCTCGGCGACGAACTGGAAGGGGTGCATCTGCGCGGTCGGGACCAGGAGGAGGTCGGTCCCGGCGAGCGCGTGCGCCCGTACGTTCTCGGGGAACTCCACGTCGTAGCAGATCATGACGCCGACGCGGAGGCCGTTCAGGTCCGCCTGCACGACGGGGGTGTCGCCGGGGGTGAAGGCCTCCTGCTCGAAGCAGCCGAACAGGTGGGTCTTGCGGTAGTTCGCCAGCCGGACGCCGTCGGGGCCGATCAGCTGCGCCGAGTTGTAGACGGCGTCGCCGTCCCGCTCCGGGTAGCCGTACAGGACGGCGATCCCGTGGCGGCGGGCGATGCCCGCGATGGCGTGGGCGGACTCGCCGTCGGCCGGTTCGGCGTACCCCGGCACCTCCTGGACGTCCAGCGCGTAGCCGGTCAGGAACATCTCCGAGGTCACGAGGAGCCCGGCCCCGCCCTGTGCGGCGCGCGCCGCGGCCTCGTCGAGCCGCTTCAGGTTCTCGGCGGTGTCGCCGAGCCGTCCGGAGCTCTGGAGGAGTGCGGTGCGCAGCGGGGGCATGGGCGTACCTCTGTGACAGGTGGGGTGGGGGTCGTAAAACGGTACGTTCGCACGTTCGATCCGGACAAGCCGTGAGCGTTGCGCTGGGCGCATCGATTCGTTGCGCTTTCGGCCCGATGTACGGAGATTCGTTGCGCGGGCGCGCGGGAGGGGGCCCGGAGGCCCGGTCGGGGCGGTGCGGAGCTCATGATCACCGGGAGAGCGGGAGGGCGGACGGGCCCCGGGGCGCGACCGCGACGGGCGCTCCGTGGCAGCGGCCGGCGGCCGGGGGTGGGGCGCGGCTCCGGCGGCCGGGTGGCCCGGGGCGGAGGCGGCCCGGGGCGGGGGTGGCCGGGGCGGAGGCGGCCCGGGGCGGAGGCGGCCCGGGGCGGAGGCGGCCCGGGGCGGAGGCGGTGCCCGGCCCCGCCGGGCCGACGTCGGCGGGCCCCGCCCCGGCCCGGGCGGGCCCGTCCTCGCCGGCCGCGGGCTCCCCGGGCAGGAGACGATCATCCGTAACACGCTTTAACACGGGGTTCATTGAGTCCCGCCCGAGGTGCCCGTAGCGTCGGCGGGACGGGAGCGCGGACGGCGCGAGGACGGCCGTGGCGATGAACACGCAGCAGATCAGCGGTCGTCCGGACCGCCGCCGCGCTCCCGCTTCCCGCCGGTGCGGCGGTCGCGGGTTTCAGTGGGCTCCGAGCGGTCAGACGCGGGGCGAGGCCATTGGAAGGAGCCACCATGACCGACCTCTCACGTCTGCCCGGCGCCGCCCTCCACCACTGGCAGTGGCAGTCCCGGGCCGCCTGCCGGGCGCTGGGGCCCAGCCGGTTCTACCACCCCGCCGGTGAGCGCGGCGAGGAACGCGAGGACCGCGACCGCGCGGCGAAGGAGGTCTGCGCCCGCTGCCCGGTCCGCGCCGCCTGCCTGGAGCACGCGCTGCGCACCCGCGAGCCCTTCGGCGTCTGGGGCGGGCTGACCGAGGAGGAGCGCCGCGCGCTGACCGGCCCCGCCGCGCAGCGCCCCGTCACCGTGTGAGCCGCCCTCCGGCGGCCGCCGCCCAGGCCCGTGCGAACAGCTCGTGCGGGGGCAGCGGCGCGAGCAGGCGCAGCAGCGGGGCGTGGAGCGTCGTACCCGAGGCCGACGCCAGGTGCGCGGCCAGCTTGGTGTGCTCCACCGGGAGGTGCGGGGCCTTGAGCTCCGTCCACCGGTCCGGGACGAACAGGGTGCGCCCCGCGCGGGGCCGTTTCCCGCTCTCCACGGCGCCGCACGCCGCCAGCTCCGCCTGGGCGGCCTTGTGCCGTGCCGCCGTCCAGCCGTTCCAGCGGCGGACGGCGCGGTCCGTGGGGCGGGCCAGCGCCAGCAGCTGGAGGCAGAGGGCGGCGGCGTCGGGCCCGACCCCGAGGGATCCGGCCGCCTCCGCGACGAGTTCGGGCGCGCTGAGGGCCGGATCGGCCTCGTAGCGGCCCTCGGGGACCGGTGTGTCCGCGGCGCGGGCCGCCAGCCGGGCGAGGCCGTCGAAGAGGTCCCGGTGCCGTCGCAGGACGGTCAACAGGTGCCCCTCCCGCACGGTGGCGGCCAGCCGCTCGGCCCGGGCCGCCCGCCGCGGGTCGGCGAGGGCGGCCGGCCGCAGGAAGCTGTCGCCGCCGGGCACGGCCACCACGAACACCCCGTCGTCCAGGAGGGCGCGGGGCCCGGCCGCCCCCTCCGCCGGCGGCCTCGGGCAGGGCAGCACGGTTCCCGCGTACGGGGTGAACTCCGGGTCGGTCAGGGCGATGCCGGCCAGCTCGCCGAAGAAGCCCCCGAGGGGGACGAGGGCGCCGGGGTGCTCAAGCTGGGCCCGCAGCCGCCCGTACAGGGCCAGGGCGCCCCGGGCGGCCGGGTCCCCGACGGGCCGCTCGGTCAGGGCCCAGGCGATCACGGACGCGGCCTCCTGGTGCGCGGGGCGCCCGGCGTCGATCCACTCCCCGGCGGTACCGTCCGGCCCGGCGTGGTGCAGGTGGACCCCGCCGGTCCGGGTGCCGGCGAGCACCAGGCCGTCCTCGCCGAAGGAGGCCCCGGCGGGGGCCCGTCCGGCGGGCAGGGCGCGGGCCCAGGCCGGGGGCAGGCCAAGCTCGGCCTCCAGGGAGGCGGCGAGTTCCTCGTCCACGTACTCCTCGGCGCCCAGGAGCCCGGTCCAGACGCCGGCCATCCGCTGGGCGGCCCGGAGCGTCCCGTCCGGCTCCCACAGCTCGGCCGGGTCCGCGGGGACGCCGGCGGCGAGGACCGCGCGCCGGCCCGCGTCGCCGAGGCGGCGGCAGAGGGCGTCGTACTCCTCGGCGAGGGTCCGGCCGGCCTTGAACGGGGCGGAGGCCAGCAGCGCGAGGTGCGCGCGGTGGTCCTCCCGGCCCGGGAACCCGGCGAGGACCAGGCCCGCCACCGGGACCCGGACGCCGGTCAGCCGCGCGAAGGCCTCCCGGGCGGCGGGCGTCACCGCCAGCGGGCCGCGCCCGGCGAGCAGGTCCAGCAGGCGGGGCAGGCGTACGGAGTCGTCGTGCCCGACGGTGGCGGTCACGGGGTCCCGGGCGTCCTCGGGGGCGGGGTCCGCGGCCCGCTGGAGGAACGGGGCCAGGCCGTCGCGTGCGGCTCCGGAGGCCACGGTGTACCCGGCGGCCCGGAGGGCCGCCAGCGCCGGCTCCCCGGCCCGGCCGGTACGCCAGGTGCCGCCCGCCTCGGCGAAGGGCTGCCCGCTCCAGGTCTCCAGCAGCGCGGCCAGTGCCGTCCGCTCCTCGTCGGGGGTGGTCGCGACGGCGGCCCGCCAGGCGACGGCGCCGATCCCGCCGACGAGCGGCTCCCAGACCCCGGGGGCGGCGGGCCGGGCCAGGACGCGGGCCTCGTCGCCGATCTCACCGCGCAGGTGGCGCCCGTCGGCGGCGACGGCGGTGAGCAGCGCGGGCCGGGGGGCGGGCCCGGGTTCGTCGTAGCGGCGGGGGCGGTGCGGGACGAGGAGGTGGAGGGCGGGGACAAGTACGGAGTCGGGCACGTCGGCACACGGGGAGACGACCGGATCGGCCCGCATCACGGCGACCCGCCGGGCCAGCTCGCGCAGGCGCCGCAGGACGTCGGCGGCGAGCAGGGCGGCCCGCCCCGCACCGGCGGCGACGCGCGGTTCGAGCCCGCCGGGCAGGGCGGGGGCCGGGTCCCCGGCGACGGCGGCGTCGAGCAGGGCCCGTACGGCGGTGTCGTCCAGGGCGCGCAGGGCGGCGGAGGAGGCCTCGCAGCGCGGGGTGAGGAAGTGCCAGAAGGCGGGCGGCGGGACGGGGCCGGCGGCTTCGCCGAAGCCGGGGGTGCGGCGCCGGCCCGAGCCGGGGAAGCCGTGCACCTGCCACAGCAGGGAGTTGTCCCCGGCGGCGTGGCAGCGGATGGACTCCTGGCCGACGAGCACGGCGTCCTCGCCACCCTGCGGCATGCGCAGGACGGCCCAGGGTTTGCGGCCCGGGCGCCGGCTGCGGTAGGAGGCGCGGCGGCCGTCGACGCCCTCCAGCAGGAACTCGGTGGGCGAGGGACCCGGGTAGGGGGTGCGGTTGAGGACCCGGAAGCCGGTGAGGCGGCCGTCCTGGCCGAGCGGGGACGCGGGGGCGCCGGCGGGCAGGGCGGCGAGGGTCTGGCAGGAGGGCTCGAAGCGTTCCGTGCCGGGCGGGAGCCCGTCCCGGGCGTGGAAGTCCGGGAGCGCGGCGTCCGGTCCGGGTTCGCCCGTGTGCGGGTCGACGCGGGTGAAGGCCTCCCGGCGGCCGCCGAGGCCGCCGGTGCTCCAGTGGTGGCGGCCGTCGGTCATCTGGAAGTCGTAGGAGCCGATGCCCTCCCGGCCGCCGGGGCGCAGGACGGTGCCGCCCTCGTGGCGTCCGCCGCCGTCCGGGGTCGCGAAGTGGTAGCCGAGGCCGCCCTGGATCATGCCGCCGTAGCGGCGCAGGCCGAGCTTCTGCCCGGGTTCGAAGACGTCGTCGGGGCGGTCGGTCCAGAAGGCGAGTTCGCCGAAGGTGCCCTTGGGCTTGCCGGTCCAGGCGACGAGGTACCGTCCGCCGACGTAGTGCACGGTGAGCGCGCTCGCGTCCCCGGGCGTCCGGAACGAGCAGGAGGCGCGCGGTCCCGCGTGGTCGACGGTGACGGCCCGGTCGGGGCCGTAGACGGTCAGGAGGGGCCAGGTGCAGGTCACTCCGGTGACGGCGGCGGGGCCGCCGAGGCCGGCGACGGCCTCCTCGAGGGCGGGCCAGCCGTATTCCTCGGGGAGTCCGGCGCGCAGGGCGCGGCCGAGCGGGCCGGTCAGGTCGAGTGCGGCGAGGGCCTCGTCGATGCCGTCCAGGGCGCGGGCGGTGGGCCGGTCGAGGAGGGTGCGCAGCTCGTCGACGGCTTCGTCGGCGGCCGCGAGGCCGCCGCCGCGCAGGGCGCCGAGGAGGTTCTCGACCCGGCCGTGCACCTCGGCGGCGATGCCCGCGTTGTGCGGGAGGCGGCTGATGGCGGTGCCGGAGCCGCGCAGCCCGGCGTGGACGGTGCCCTCGAGGCGCGGCCCGAAGACCGGGTGGGCCGCGAGGGTCTTGAGGTCGCGCCGGGAACGGCCGCCCCAGAACACCAGCTCGACGGCGACGCCGGGGTCCTCGACGGCGATGCCCTCGGCGAGGCAGGCGTCGAGGAGGTCGGCGTCCAGCCCCCGGTAGCGGTAGCGGTCCTCGTGCAGCCGCAGCGGAACCCCGGAGGCGCGCAGCCTGGGGGCGAAGAGGGCGAGCAGGTCGAACAGCTCGGCGGGCATGGGCTGGCGCATGACCCCGCTGCCGCTGCGGCCGTGGGCGTAGCGGCCCGCGTACCGGGAGAACCAGCCGGTGAGGCCGTCCTCGGGGACGATCCGCCCGGCGGCGGCGGCCTCGGCGGCGCCGCAGCCGAGGAGCAGGCGCAGCCAGGAGGAGGCGTCGCCGCGGCTCTCGGGGAACAGGTCGAGGAGCAGGGCGGCGGCGTCCGGCGCCGGGGGGTGGGCGGTCAGCAGGGGCGTGGCGGCGTCCAGCAGCCGGTCGGGGATCTCCTTGCCCCGGGCGGCGGCGAGCACGAGGCCCAGGACGCGGGCCGCCTCGGCGGTGTCCAGGCCGGCGGCGCGGGCCGAGAGCCGGACGCGGCGGGCCAGGTCGGCGGGGGGCTGCCCGGGCGAGGCGGCCCAGGCGCGCAGGACCCGTACGTACTCCTCGTGCGCGGGGCCCGGTTCCAGGGCTCCGGCCAGCCAGGCCTGGTGGGCGCCGAGCGCGGCGGCGGGCAGGGATCCGGCGCGGGCGAACAGCAGCACGTTGGCGCGGTGCCAGTCGGGGTCGACGGGGAGGCGGTGGGTGTCCTCGGCCGTGCGGGCCAGGGCGTAGGCGCGGGCGGCGGAGCGCGGGTGCCAGACGGTCAGCCGGTGCCCGACGGTGTCCGCCAGAACCAGGGGAGGTGGGCCGGCTCCAGGTCCCGTACCCGCCGTTCGAGGCCGTCGACGAACCGTCCGGGCTTCTCGTGGGCGCGGTGGATCGTCCGCCCGACCTCGTCGAGCAGCGCGGCGGCCGCCGGGCCGGCGCCCGGGTCGTGGGCCATGGCCCAGTCGGCGTAGACGGTCGAGGTGCGCGGGTCGGCCGGCGCCGGGATCTGGATCTTCATGTGCCGGATCCTGGCACGGGCCCGTGACGGTCCCGCCGACGGCCCGGTCAGGCGGGTGCGCCCGAGGTGAAGCGGCGCAGCAGGGGGGAGAGGACGAGTACGGACTTCGTGCGCTCCACGAAGGGCTCGCCCGCGATGCGCTCCAGGACGCGCTCGAAATGCCTCATGTCGGAGGCGAAGACCTGGACGAGGGCGTCCGCGTCGCCGGTGACGGTCGACGCGGACACCACCTCGGGGTACCGCTCCAGCCCTCGCCGGATGTCGTCCGGCGAGGTGTTGTGGCGGCAGTAGATCTCGATGAAGCCCTCGGTCTCCCAGCCCATCGCGGCGGGGTCCACGCGGACGGTGAAGCCGGTGATGGCGCCTTCGGCCCGCAGCCGGTCCACGCGCCGTTTCACGGCCGGGGCCGAGAGCCCGACCTCGGAACCGATGTCCGCGTACGAGCGGCGGGCGTCCTCGGCAAGGGCGTGCACGATGCGTTCGTCGAGATCGTTCAGTCGCACTGCGGGCGGATCACTTCTCTGCTGTGGCCACTTCTTCGATGGCCAGTCGGGAGCGGCGGATGCCGTACAGGAAGTAGAACACGAGGCCCGCGACCATCCAGCCACCGAAGACCATCCACGTGGCCATATCGAGGCTGAACATCATGAAGCCGCAGGCGAGGAAGCCCAGGACGGGGGTGACGGGGAAGAGCGCCACCTTGAAGGAGCGCGGCATGTCCGGGCGCTTGACGCGCAGGATGATGACGGCCACGTTGACGAGGCCGAAGGCGAAGAGGGTGCCGATGCTGGTGGCGTCGGCGAGCTTGCCCAGCGGGATGAAGGCCGCGAGGACGCCGCAGAACAGGGAGACGATCACCACGTTGGCGCGGGGGGCGCCGGTCTTCTCGTCGACCTTGGCGAAGACCTTGGGGACGAGGCCGTCGCGGGACATCGCGAAGAGGATGCGGGTCTGGCCGTAGAGCACGGCGAAGACGACGGAGAAGATCGCGACGACGGCGCCGGCGGCGAGGACGACGCCCCAGACGCTGGTGCCGGTGACGTCGGTCATGATCTGCGCGAGCGCGGCCTCGGTGCCTTCGAAGTCCTGCCAGGGCATGGCGCCGACGGCGACGAAGGCGACGAGGACGTAGAGGACGGTGACGATGGCCAGCGAGAGCATGATCGCGCGCGGCAGGTCCTTCTTCGGGTCCTTGGCCTCCTCACCGGCGGTGGAGGCGGCGTCGAAGCCGATGTAGGAGAAGAAGAGGGTGGAGGCGCCGGCGGCGATGCCGGTCATGCCCAGCGGGGCGAGCGGGGTGTAGTTGCCGGCCTTGATGCCCATGACGCCGATGCCGATGAAGAGCAGCAGGGTGACGATCTTCACCCCGACCATGATCGAGTTGACGGTGGCGCTCTCCTTGGCGCCGCGCATCAGGAAGACCATGGAGAGCAGGACGACGACCAGCGCCGGCAGGTTGATGAGGCCGCCCTCGCCCAGCGGGGCCGAGACCGATTCGGGGATGGTGACGCCTATGGTGCCGTCGAGGAACTCGTTGAGGTACTGGCCCCAGCCGACGGCGACGGCCGCGACGGAGACGGCGTACTCGAGGACCAGGCACCAGCCGCAGATCCAGGCGACGAGCTCGCCCATGGTGGCGTACGAGTAGGAGTACGAGGAGCCGGAGACCGGGACGGAGCCGGCCAGCTCCGCGTAGGACAGGGCCGAGAACAGGGCGGTCAGGCCCGCGATCACGAAGGAGATCGTCACGGCGGGTCCGGCCTTGGGGGCGGCGGTGCCGAGGACGACGAAGATGCCGGTGCCCAGGGTGGCGCCGATGCTGATCATCGTGAGCTGCCACATGGTGAGCGAGCGGCGCAGCGTGCCGCCCTCGCCCTGACCGCCCTCGGCGACGAGTCGCTCGACGGGCTTGCGGCGCAGCAGCGGGTTCACGGGCTTGCGCGTCTCCGGGGAGAGCGGGGGTGCCTGGCCCTGGTCGAGCACGGGGGACTCCTTTGACACTGCGGATGGGGACGGGTCGGGCGTCGACCGCAGCGGTCCGGAGCAGTTGACAGACGGGCAGGGCCCGTCTGGGCATGGGGGGACCGCCGAGCAGGCGGTCTGCGCCACTCCACGTACAGGGGGTGAGCCTACGAGCTGAGTGATACCGCCCGTAATGCACCATCCTTGCACATTGGCGGACGATCGTTGCGCGGATCCGTCCGGCATGGACCTTTGTTGCGCATGGATGATCGATCGCTGCACGGGCCCCCTCGGGAGGTCCACGTTGACACCTCGTCAGATCTGTCGCAGCGTGCCCCCGTGGGACCCGGGCCCGGGACCCGGGCCTCCCCGCCGCGCCGCTGTCCCCGGCGTGACGGGGCAGACGCCGGTCATGGACGGCGGGCCGGCGCGACGGCCCCGTACCGACGATCGGAGACGCGGAGTGAGAGCACCACTGGGCCCCGACGGGCCGTGGCAGGACCCCGGACCCTTCCTGCGCGGGGTCGCCTGGCTCGACGGGGGGCGCCCGGTGCGCGCCGACCCGGCCGACACCATGCGGCTGCCCTGGGACACCGGCGAGCGGGCCACCCTCCCGATCGGGGTGCGGCTGGAGTTCACGACGCGGACGGCGCACGCGGTGGAGGTCCGCTACCGGGCCGCCGTGCCCGGGCCCACCGACGCGCTGCGCGACCTCGCGCACTGCTTCGCCCTGTGGAACCGGCACGGGCTCCTCACCGAGGTCTTCACCGAGCCCGCCGCGGAATCGGTGGTGCGCCTCGAGCTGCCCCACCGGCGCGGCCCCTTCACCCTGTACCCGCCCGAGGGGCAGTCCCCGCTGGTCCTCGGGCTGCGCGGGATCGGCGGCGCACTCGTCCCGGCCCCCGCGGCCCCGCGCTGGGTGGTGCACGGGGACTCCATCACCGAGGGCTGGTGGTCCACCCGTCCCGCCCACGGCTGGCCCGCCGTCGCGGGCCGGGAACTGGGCTTCGACACCGTCAACCTCGGCTACGCGGGCGCCGCGCGCGGGGAGCTCGCCACGGCCGAGCAGCTCGCCGCGCTCCCGGCCGACGTCCTCACCCTCGCCTTCGGCACCAACTGCTGGTCCCGGGTGCCCTTCACGGCCCCCCTGCTGTACGAGACCACGCGCGTGTTCCTCGACCTGGTCCGCCAGGGCCACCCGCGCACGCCGCTGCTGCTCCTGTCCCCCGTGCTGCGTCCCGACGCCGAGCGCGCCCCCAACCGCCTCGGCGCCACCCTGGGCGTGCTCCGGGACGCCATGGAACGGGCCGTCCGGGACCGGATCGCCGCCGGGGACGGCCGGCTGGCGCTGCTGCCGGGACGGGACGTGCTCGGACCCGAGCACCTCGCGGACGGACTGCACCCCAACGACGCCGGACACCAGGTGCTCGGCCTCGCTGTGGTCACGGCCCTGCGGCGGGCCGGGTTCGACGCCGGGTGAGTGAGTCACGCCATAGCGCTCCCGCCGAACAGGGAGCCCCGGCGGCGCCGTGTCCCCCACAAGCAGCCGCGGTCCGAGGACGCGACGACGCGGACCACCGGACAGGTCGCGGACCCGGCGGACACACATGTGGGAGAGAACACCATGGGCATCAAGCGCGGAACGTCCCTGGCCGCCGTCGCGGTCGTCGTCACCCTGGCGGCGACCGCCTGCGGCGCGAACGCGAAGGACGGCGCGACGGGGCCGGCCGGGGCCGCGTCCGTCCAGGCTCCCGCCGCCGACCCCTACTCCGGGGGGCAGGAGGCCGCCCAGGGGGCCGGCGACGCCAAGCCGGCCGGCCGGCTGGCGGTCACCGCCACGGACCGGCTGGGGCCGGTGCTCACCGACGGCGCCGGCCTCACCCTGTACCGCTTCGACAAGGACACCGCCCAGCCGCCCGCCTCCACCTGCGAGGGGGACTGCGCGAAGGCCTGGCCGGTGGTGGCGGCGGGCGACGTCACCGCCGCCTCCGGCATGGACCCGGCCCTGCTGGGCGAGGTGGTCCGCAAGGACGGCGGCAAGCAGCTGACGGTGGCCGGCTGGCCCGTGTACCGCTTCGCCAAGGACACCAAGGCCGGAGACCTGAACGGACAGGGCGTCGGCGGCACCTGGTTCGCCTTCGCCCCCGACGGGAAGAAGGCCGCGAAGGCCGCGGCCGCCGCTCCCCCCGCGGCCGGGCGGGCCGCGGCCGCCCTGACCGTGGCCGAGGACCCCGTGCTGGGCGACCACGTCGTCGACGGCGACGGCATGACCGTCTACCGCTTCAAGCCGGACACCGCCTGGCCCATGGTCTCCAAGTGCACCGGGGACTGCCTGGCCAAGTGGCCGGTGGTACCGCCGGTGGACCGGGCCGACGCCAAGGGGATCACCGAGAAGAACTACCTGGTCCTGGACCGCCCGGACGGCACGAAGCAGCAGACGGTCAACTGCTGGCCGCTCTACACCTTCGCCGGCGACAAGAAGCCCGGCGACACCAACGGGCAGGGCGTCGGCGGCACCTGGTACGCCGTCGCCCCCGACGGGGGGCTCATCACCGCCCCGTAGCCCCCGCCCCCACCCCGAACCGCGCGGTCCCCGCCTCCCTCCCCCCGGGCGGGGGCCGCGCACCCGTTCGCCCGCACGCCGCCCGTGCCTAGACTCGGGCCATGCTGCGCGTACTGGCCGTCGACGACGAGAAGCCGCTCCTGGAGGAACTCCTCTACCTGCTGCGCTCCGACCCCCGGGTGCGCAGCGCCGAAGGCGCCTCGGACGCCACCGGGGCACTGCGCCGGATCACCCGGGCGGTGGAGAGCGGGCCGGACGGGCCCGACGCCATCGACGTGGTCTTCCTGGACATCCAGATGGCCGGGCTGACCGGACTGGACATCGCCCGGCTGCTGGCCGGGTTCGCCCGGCCGCCGCTGATCGTGTTCGTCACCGCGCACGAGGGCTTCGCCGTACAGGCCTTCGACCTCAAGGCCGTGGACTACGTGCTCAAGCCGGTGCGGCCGGAGCGGCTGGCCGAGGCCGTCCGGCGGGCCCGCGAGCTGCTCGCCGGCCCCGCCCGGGAGGAGGCGCCGGACCGGGCGGCCGTGCCGGAGCCGCGCCGGCCGGCTCCCGGGGTGCCCGTCCCGGACCGGACCACGGAGCAGATCGCCGTCGAACTCGGCGGGGTCACCCGGTTCGTGGCCATCGCGGACATCGCGTACGTGGAGGCCCAGGGGGACTACGCCCGGCTGCATACGGACGCGGGCAGCCACCTCGTGCGGATCCCGTTGTCCACCCTGGAGGAACGCTGGGCGTCCCACGGCTTCGTACGGATCCACCGCCGGCATCTGGTGGCGCTGGGCCGGATCGACGAGCTGCGGCTGGACGCGGGCACCACCAGCGTCCGCGTGGGCCCGGCCGAACTCCAGGTCAGCCGCCGCCACGCCCGCGAGCTCCGGGACCTGCTGATGCGCCAGGCGACCGGCTAGCCGGGCCGCCGCCGGCCCCGTGACCGCCCGGACCGGCCCGGACCCGCCCCGTGACCGCCCGGCGTGCCGGCGCGCCGTTCGTCGCACCGGGAGGGGCGTACGGCGATCCGCCGGGCCCGTCGGCCGCAGGGGTTCCCTGAGTGGCCCACCCCGGGAGCCGGGCGGGCCTATCGTGGACCATCCGGCCCGGGAGGAGCGATATGTCCGAGATCGAGGCGCTGCTGGACGCGCTGCGCGGACTGCCCGGCACCCCGCCCTCGGGGCCCGCCGAGGCCGAGGAGCTGCTCGCCGGGCTGCGCAGCGCGGCCGCCCGCTGGGCCGATGTGCTGTACGAGGCCCACGAGGGGACCCGTCACCGGCTGCCGCCGCGTGCGGAGGCGGCCCTGATCCTGGCGTTCCGGCGCGCGGAGGAGTCGTACGTGGAGCTCGAGATCGCCCTGCGCGACTGTGCGGAGCACCGGGATCCGGCCGTGTGACGGCGCACCCGCGCGCCCTGCCGTACGGCGAGGGGCGCGGGCCGGAACGGGCCTGTTGCCGCGCGGAGGCGCTGCGTAGACTCCCCGGGATCCCCTCCCCCGTCGAAGGACCGCCCGGTGAACCAGACGTACGCGCTGACCGCGGTCACCGCCGTCGTCGTGGTGACGGTGCTGGTCGGCGCGCTGGGGCTGCGGATATCCCGGACCACCTCGGACTTCTACGTGGCCTCGCGCACCGTCGGCCCCCGGCTGAACGCGGCGGCCATCAGCGGGGAGTACCTCTCCGCCGCCTCCTTCCTCGGCGTCGCCGGACTGGTACTGCTCCAGGGGCCGCAGATGCTCTGGTACCCCGTCGGCTACACGGCCGGGTACCTGGTCCTGCTGGTGCTGGTTGCCGCTCCGCTGCGGCGCTCGGGCGCGTACACGCTGCCGGACTTCGCGGAGGACCGGCTCCAGTCGCGGGCCGTGCGGCGGATCGCCGTGCTGTTCGTGCTCGGGGTGGGCTGGCTGTACCTGGTGCCGCAGCTCCAGGGGGCGGGGCTGACCCTCACCGTGCTGACCGGGGCCCCGCACTGGGCCGGCGGGGTGGTCGTGGCGTCCGTGGTCACGGCGGCCGTCGCGGCGGGCGGGATGCGCAGCATCACCTTCGTCCAGGCCTTCCAGTACTGGCTCAAGCTGTGCGCCCTGCTGGTGCCCGCCTTCTTCCTGCTGGCGGCCTGGGCCGGGGACGGGGCGCCGCGCGCCTCCTTCGACGCCCCGGCGGTCTTCCGGGAGCACACCGCCGTCACCCTCGGGCACGACGTCCGGCTGTCGGTGGACGCGCCGCTCGCCCTGACGGTGACGGGCCGGGTGGACGGGCGCGACCACGCGGGCGCCCCGCTGACCCTGACGCCCGGCCGCCACGCGGTGGAGGCGGGCACGCGGCTGGAGTTCCGGCCCGGGACGGCGGTTCCGGACACCGCCTCGCGGCCGGGCGCGGCACCGGACGGGCCGGGCCGGCCACAGCCGCTGTCGGGGGGCGGCGACGAGCACCGGCTGTACGCCACGTACGGGCTGATCCTGGCGACCTTCCTCGGCACGATGGGCCTGCCGCACGTCGCGGTGCGCTTCTACACGAGCCCGGACGGGCGGGCCGCCCGGCGCACCACCCTGGTGGTGCTGGGGCTGCTGGGCGTCTTCTACCTGCTGCCCCAGGTGTACGGGGCGCTGGGCCGGATCTACGCGCCCGAGCTCGCGCTGACCGGGGACGCGGACGCGGCGGTGCTGGTGCTGCCCCAGCGGGTGCTGGGCGGGCTGCTCGGGGAGCTGCTGGGGGCGCTGCTGGCCGGCGGTGCTTTCGCGGCGTTCCTGTCGACGGCCTCGGGGCTGACGATGGCGGTGGCGGGGGTGCTGCACCAGGACGTGCTGCCCCGGCGCGGGGTGGGGAGTTTCCGCCTGGCGGTGGTGGTGGCGATGGCGGTGCCGCTGGCCGGCGCGGCGGTGAGCACCCGGGTGCCGGTGGCGGACGCGGTCGGGCTGGCCTTCGCGGTGTCGGCGTCCTCGTTCTGCCCGCTGCTGGTGCTCGGGATCTGGTGGCGAGGTCTGACCTCGGCGGGGGCGGTCGCCGGGCTGCTCACGGGCGGCGGGGCCGCGCTGGGCGCGGTACTGGTGACGCGGGGCGGGGCCGCGCCGAGGGGGTGGGCGCACGCGCTGCTGGCCTGGCCGGCGGTGTGGTCGGTGCCGCTGGGGTTCCTGACGATGGTGCTGGTGTCGCTGGCGACCCGGTCCCGGGTCCCGGCGGGGACGGCGGCCGCGCTGGCGCGGCTGCACCTGCCCGAGGGCGTGGCCGGGGAGCGGGCGGCGGGGGGTGTCCGGTGACGGCCGCGGGGGCGGCGGAGCTGGTGCCGGCGGTGGCGGGGGCGGCGCTGCTGCTGGGGCTGGGGGCGGGCTGGGCCGGGGGCCGGTGGCAGGCGCGGCGCGGGGAGCGGGCGGCGGGGCTGGACCTGGGCACGCCGGTCGAGCGGGCCACCTTCCACACGCTGCACACCGCTTCGCTGGCCGCTCCCCCGCTGCGGGCGGGCCTCACGGAGGACGCCGCGCGCAAGGCGGCGCGGCGGCTGCGGTCGCTGCTCGGGACGGAGGCGCTGTGCCTGACGGACCGCGAGGCGGTGCTGGCGTGGGACGGGCCGGGTGCCGACCACCACGAGCGGCGGGCGATGGCCCGGGTGGCGGTGATGCTGGAGTCGGGGCGCAGCCAGAGCCTGCGTACGGAGTGCGCCCGGCCGGGCTGCCCGCTGAAGTGGGCGGTGTTCGCGCCGCTGACCGGTGAGGACGGGGTGCTGGGGGCGCTGGTCGCGTACGGGTCGCGGGAGTCGGCGGTGCTGGTGCGGGCCGCGACGGAGGTGGCCCGTTGGGTGTCCGTACAGCTGGAGCTGTCGGAGCTGGACCGGGCGCGGACGCGGCTGATGGAGGCGGAGATCAAGGCGCTGCGGGCACAGATCTCCCCGCACTTCATCTTCAACTCCCTGGCGGCGATCGCCTCGTTCGTGCGGACGGATCCGGAGCGGGCGCGGGAGCTGCTGCTGGAGTTCGCCGATTTCACGCGCTACTCCTTCCGCCGGCACGGGGAGTTCACCACGCTGGCCGAGGAGCTGCGGTCGATCGAGCGGTACCTCTCGCTGGCCGGGGCCCGGTTCGGGGACCGGCTGAAGGTGACCTTGCAGGTGGCGCCCGAAGTACTGCCGGTGGCGCTGCCGTTCCTGTGCCTGCAGCCGCTGGTGGAGAACGCCGTGAAGCACGGGGTGGAGGACTCCACGGAGGAGTGCCGGATCACCATCGCGGCGCGGGACGCGGGCTCGGAGGCGGTGCTGACCATCGAGGACAACGGCGTGGGGATGGATCCGGCGCGGCTGCGGCGGATCCTGGCCGGGGACCGGGCGGGGTCCGCGTCGGGGATCGGGCTGCCGAACGTCGACGAGCGGATGCGGCAGGTGTACGGGGACGCGTACGGGCTCGTCGTCGAGACGGCTGTCGGGGCAGGGATGAAGGTCACCGTCCGGATCCCCAAGTACCGGGCGGGGGTCCACAGCTCGGCGCCGGCCCCCGGGCGTCCGGGCCCCCGGCAGGACTGACGGGTCCTTCCTTCCCCCGGGAACGCCCGTGGCCCCCTTCCCCGCCGGCACGGCGGGGAAGGGGGCCACGGGACGGCTCCGCTAGCTCCAGCTGGCGTGCAGCGGCTTGCCCTCGGCGTAGCCGGCCGCGGACTGGATGCCGACGACGGCCTTCTCCTCGAACTCGGCCAGCGAGCCGGCACCGGCGTAGGTGCAGGAGGAGCGGACGCCCGCGATGATCGAGTCGATCAGGTCCTCGACGCCCGGGCGGGCCGGGTCGAGGAACATCCGCGAGGTGGAGATGCCCTCCTCGAACAGCGCCTTGCGGGCGCGGTCGTAGGCCGACTCCTCCGAGGTGCGGTTGCGCACGGCGCGCGCCGAGGCCATACCGAAGGACTCCTTGTACAGGCGGCCCTCGGCGGACTGCTGGAGGTCGCCCGGGGACTCGTACGTACCGGCGAACCAGGAGCCGATCATGACGTTGGAGGCGCCGGCGGCCAGCGCCATCGCCACGTCGCGCGGGTGGCGGACGCCGCCGTCGGCCCAGACGTGCTTGCCGTACTTCTTCGCCTCGGCCGCGCACTCCAGCACCGCGGAGAACTGCGGGCGGCCCACACCGGTCATCATGCGGGTGGTGCACATGGCGCCGGGGCCCACACCGACCTTGATGATGTCGGCTCCGGCCTCGATGAGGTCCTTGACGCCGGCGGCGGCGACGATGTTGCCGGCCACGATCGGGACCTTCGGGTCCAGGGCGCGGACGGCCTTGATCGCGTTGATCATCGACTCCTGGTGGCCGTGGGCCGTGTCGATGACCAGGGTGTCCACGCCGGCGTCGAGCAGCTGCTTGGCCTTGCCCACGAAGTCGCCGTTGATGCCGACGGCGGCCGCGACGCGCAGCTTGCCGTTCGCGTCGGTGGCCGGGGTGTACAGGGTCGCGCGCAGGGCACCCTTGCGGGTCAGGATGCCGACCAGCCGGCCGTCGCCGTCGACGGCCGGGGCCAGCTTGCGGTGGCCCGCGTCGAGCTGGTTGAAGGCGTCGCGGGGGTCGATGTCGGCGTCGATGAGCAGCAGCTCCTTCGACATGACCTCGGAGAGCTGGGTGAAGCGGTCCACGCCGGTGAGGTCGTGGTCGGTGACCACGCCGACCGGGCGGTTGTCGGCGTCGACGACCACGCCGGCGCCGTGGGCGCGCTTGGGCAGCAGCGACAGCGCGTCGGCCACGGTCTGGGTGGGCGCCAGCGTGATCGGGGTGTCGAGCACGAGGTGGCGGGTCTTGACCCAGGAGATGACGTCGGTGACGACCTCGATCGGGATGTCCTGGGGGATGACGACGATTCCACCCCGGCGGGCGACGGTCTCGGCCATCCGGCGGCCCGCGATGGCGGTCATGTTCGCCACCACGAGGGGAATGGTGGTGCCGGTGCCGTCGGGCGAAGAGAGGTCCACGCCCTGGCGGGAGCCGACCGCGGAGCGGCTCGGCACCATGAACACATCGTCGTACGTCAGGTCGTACGGCGGCTTCAGGTCATTGAGGAAACGCACGTGCTGAACATCCCAGTCGATCGAAGGATCTTTCTACGGCCTCGACGGGGCAGCCAGCCGAGGAAACGCACGTACTTCATTCTCCCACGACCTGGCGTTCATGCCGCCCGGGCCGATCGTCCAGGACATTCCGGGCCGCCTGGTCGTTTCCTACGGGACCTCCGTCCCGCCGGGCGGGCGCGGAGCGCCGGGCGGAGAGTGGGAGGAGGACGATTCCACCGGTCTGGCGGGAGGAACCATGGCGAAGACGACGCGGGAAGACGCGCCCCTCGAGCTGGAGGGGGGCGGCCTGGAGGTACGGCTGAAGGAGATCGGCGGGGACCTCAGCGTGGGGTTCTTCCGCCTTCCGGAGGGCACGGACATGAGCGAGCCCCTCAAGGGGATGCCCGAGGACATGTGCCAGTGCCCGCACTGGGGGTACGTCCTCAAGGGCCGCCTGAGGATGCGCACCCCGCGGGGGGACGAGGAGTACGCGGCGGGGGACGCCTACTACTGGGGGCCCGGGCACGTGCCGGTGGCGCTGGAGGACACCGAGTTCGTGGAGTTCTCCCCGACGGCGGAGTTCCGCGAGGTCATCGACCACGTGAAGGGCGGGGCGGGGTAGCGGCGGAACCGGCGGGGCGGGCCCGGGCCGCTCGGGGCCGGGCCCGCCCCGGTGGTGCCGGCGGGCGTCAGGGGACGCGGGCGGGCCTCAGCGCAGGGAGGCGCGGCGCGCCGACTGCCCGGGGATCAGCGGCCGGGGCGGCAGCACGGCCGGCGGGCGGGCGGTGCCCGGGCCCTGGTAGCGGGCCGGGAGGGCGTAGGGCGCCGGGTCGGGGGTCCGCCCTCCGGTGCCGAGGAGTGTGGCGGCGTGGGCCACGCTGGCGAGGGTGGCGTGGTGGTGCCAGCCGCGGAAGGAACGGCCCTCGAAGTCCCGGATGCCGACCGGTTCGCAGGTCCCGGTGAAGTCCAGCGCGACCCGGTCGGTGAGTTTGGCCAGCAGGAAGAGCTGGGCGAGCGGCCGGTCGCCGATGTTGGTGATCCAGAACTCGGACGGCATCAGGGAGGTCTCGGTCCAGGCGCCCATCAGGAGCAGCGGGGCGGCCGGGGCGGGCGCGGGGCGTTCGTCGCCGGGGGTGGCGAGGATGGCGGCCGCGGTGAGCAGGGTCACCGCTCCCTCGGTGCGGCCGTGGCGGGTCCATTCGACGGCCCGCCGCTGGGAGCGCAGGGAGTCGATCAGTTCCCGGGCGGGTGCGGTGCACGGACCCGGTTTGTGGCGGCCGGTGCCGCCGAAGGAGACGGGCAGGGAGCCGTCGACCTTGAGGACGAAGGGGACGTCCTGGAGGGCGAAGGCCTCGATGGTCTGCGGGAGGTCGGTGTTGGAGACCTCCATCACGACCGGGCGGCGCTGGAGCTGCCAGGTCGCGGCCATGCGCTGTACGGCGTGCACGGCGTCCTGCGCGGGGGTGAGGGACCGCGCGGTGTCGGGGATCCCGGCCCTCCGGCGGCGCGGGAGTTCGCCGGTCCAGGGGGCGGGGAGGGTGAGGGTCCATTCGACGGGGAAGCTGGCCTCGCTGGAGGCGAGCCAGATCCCGGACGCCTGCTGGCAGTTGGCGGTGCGGCCGAGCTGGGGTACGAACTGCCTGCCGACGCCCACGGAGCGGTCGCCGGCCTTCTCGATGACCATGGGCTGCACCACCCAGGCCAGCGGGCGCTGCGCGGTGCGTTCGAGGTGCTGGGCGAGGGACCGGCGTACGGGGGTCCAGTCCCAGGGAGATTTGCTGATGAACTGCTGGAGGCTCTGCTCGACGGAACTGGCCCCTGTTCCGGCGATGTTTCGGATCGTTTTCTTTCCCGTGGTCCGGACGAGCCCGTTCAGATAAACGCGGGCCCAGTTTCGCTGGTCCCGCCTGGGTAAGGACTCGAAGAAAAGCGAGATCAATACGTCGATCAATTCGGAGGTTTCCCTGGCGGAATCCTCCGGCAGCACTGCACGAACCATCTTGGCCTCCCCCGCGACCAGACTAGATCCTTGACCCTACTGGACCGTGAAGAACGGCCGTAGGCCCGGGCGGCTACTTCCTGAGGTCGCCGGCGGACTCGAGCCGCTCTTCTTCTACCACGAGCGGGATCGGGATTTGGTTCGCCGCGTAGTAGAGCGCGATCAGGAAGTGTGCGACGAGAGTGAGCGGTGCCGAGAAGAAGGACAGGACGACGGTCAGGGGGTAGGCGACGGCGCCGAGCCCGAACCGCAGGCGGGTGGCCCGCGCGCCCTCCTTGTCCACCGCCTCGTGGAAGAGGTGCCCGACCCGGGTGACGTACCACCAGAAGGCCAGGAACGCGAGGGCGTACACGACCGTCCACGAGCTGTAGAGGATTGCGGCCACGTTGGCCGATTCCCCGTCCGTGAGGTGTTCCGCGAGCACGTTGGTCGTATACGGAATGACCGACACCACCATCAGCACCAGGAGATTCAGGAACAACAGCGGGCGGTCGACCCGCTTGAGGTGACTGAAGATCGTGTGGTGGTTCACCCACATGACACCGATGATGAGGAAACTCACCAGATAGGCGGCGTAGTGCGGCCACTGCTCCCAGAGGCCGTGCCACAGCGCCGACCCCCGTTCTTCCGGAACCTTTAACTCCAGCACCAGAATGGTGATCACGATGGCGAATACGCCGTCGCTGAACGCCTCCACCCGGTTGGTTTCCTGCTCCATGGCCTCCCCTTCGTGAAAATCATTCACGTCAGCGGGGAGGGCGTGCCCCGCCCTCCCCGCTGACGCTACCCAGGAAAGGACGGTCAGCCGCCGAAGCCGGCCGTCTGGCGCCAGATCCGGCCATCGCGGACGACGAGCGTCCCGAACGCGTGCTCCGGCTCGCCGTTCAGGTTCATGATCGCCCGGTAGAAGATGGTGTCCTCGGTCTCGATGTACTCCTGGAGTTCGACCAGGGTCGGCTTCACGGTGAGATAGCCGGTGAACGTCTCCCGAACGGCCTCGATGCCCACCGACGCCCCCTCGAAGCGCAGCAGTACGGCGTCGTCGGTGTAGTTCTTCATCACCGCCTCGATGTCCAGGGCGGCCAGCGCCTCCATCTGGCGGACGAAGACCGGGTGCAGCTTGGCGATGTCGTACTTGGCCATGTTCGACTCCCTTTCAGGGGGTGTGGAGGTGGTCCCGGCGGGCGGTTTCCGCGGCGGTCGCGGCTTCGGCCCGCGGTTCGGCACAGGCGGCCGCCCCGGTGAGCGGCAGGCGGACGGTCATCCGGGTCTCCCCCGGACGGGAACGGGCCGTGATCGACCCCCGGTGACGCTGGGTCACGATGCGGTAGCTCAGGTGCAGGCCCAGGCCCGTCCCCTTGCCGACGTCCTTGGTGGTGTAGAAGGGCTCGAAGATCCGCGGCAGGGACTCCGCGGGGATCCCGCGCCCGGTGTCGGCGATCTCCACGACCAGGCAGGCGCCCTCGGCGCGCACCCGCAGGGTCAGGGTGCCGGCGCCCTCCATGGCCTCGACGGCGTTGTCGACCAGGTTGGTCCACACCTGGTTGAGCTCGCTCGGGTAGCCGTCCAGCTCGGGCAGCCCGGGCTGGTACTCCCGCACGACGGTGATGCCCGGGAGCTTGGAGCGCAGGACGACGAGGGTGTTCTCCAGCCCGTCCGGCACGGAGAACCGCTGCTCGGGGGCCCGGTCGAGGTTGGCGTAGTCCCGGGTGGCCGAGACCAGCTGGGAGATCCTGGGCCCGGCGGCGCGCAGCTCGGCGGCCAGCGAGCGGGCCTCCAGCAGTGCGGCCAGGTGGTCGAGGGCGGCGGGCAGGGCGGCCGCGCCGACCCCCTCCAGCCGCTGCCGCAGCCGGCCCGCCCCCAGTCCCAGGTCGGCCGCTCCGGAGCCGAGCAGGCCGGAGAGCGCGGCCCCCGCCTCCTCGGCCCAGTCGGCGATCTCCTCCTCGGCGTCCGCCTGGGCGAGCGGGTCGGTGGTGTCCGGCGGCGGGAGCGCGTCCAGTTCCCCGGCGAGACGGTCCAGTACGGGGCGCTCCGCGCCCGTGGCGGCCGCGCCCCAGGCGCGGGCGGTGGCGGCGAGACGGTCCAGGGCGGGCGCCAGTTCCCGGGCGGCGCGGGCGACGGCCGCGGCCGGGTTGTTCAGCTCGTGGGCGAGGCCCGCGGCCAGGGTGCCGAGGGCCTCGACGGTGGCCCGCTTGCGGGCCTGGACCTCGGAGGACTTGATCCGCCAGGCCAGTACCGGGATCAGGACCGCCGCCACGCCGTCGCAGCGGGTCAGCATGTCGAAGAACACCGCCTTCGGATAGCCGACGACGGTGGTCGCGGGACCGCTCGCGGCCGCGGTGGCCACGTAGGAGCCGTCCGTCAGCAGGGGCAGCTCCCCGGTGAAGCGGTGTGCCGCGGAGGGCTTTCCGTCGTGCTCCTCGGCGGCCGCGCTCCCGTCCTCGGTGGAGTGCCGGGTGAGGACCTCCTCGCGGCCGTCGACGACCTTGGTGACGACCAGTCCCCCGGAGAGCAGGACGTGGAAACGGGTGGCCTCCTCCCCGTCCCGGAAGAGGACCTCCCCGTCGGCGAGTACGCGCGGATCGGAGACCGAGACCAGCCAGTCCAGCTGGTCCTCGGTGATCCGCGCGAAGATCTCCAGCTCGCGCAGGCCCTCGCGCAGTCCGGCGGTGTTCATCCGTCGCTCCCCCCGGCCCTGGTGCGCGCGGCCAGCCGCAGGGTCGTCAGCAGGGCCAGTACGCACAGCCCGGCGACGGCGGCCATGAAGCCGACCGAGGTGCGCTGGAGCCCGTGGATGTTGGTCAGGATCCCGGCGAGGACCGCCGGGACGCTCATGGCGAGGTACGCGAAGACGTAGACGGCGGCGGTGAGTTCACCGCGGTGCGCCGGCTCGGCGAGCGAGCTGAGGGCGCGGAAGGAGCCGAGGAAGGCGGCCCCCCAGCCGCCGCCGAGGACGGTGGTGGCGGCGAGGAACACGCCCGCCGAGCCGGTGCCCAGGGAGAGCAGCACCAGCGCCAGCCCGGCGAGCAGCCCGTACAGGCCGAGGAGGGCGGTGCGCAGGGCCTCGGCGCGGCCGAGCAGCAGCTGTGCCGCGGTGGCGGCGCCCGCGAGCAGGGCCACCGTGGCCCCGCCGAGCAGGTAGTTGGTGCTGTGGAACAGGGCGAGGGCCAGGTGCGGGCCGAGCGAGAGGTAGAAGCCGCCGACGGTCCAGACGGCGACCACGGTCAGTACGAGCACGGCGAACCGGCGCCGCTCGGCGGCCGGCACCCGGATCCGGTGGGGCACCACCCTGAGCCGCCCGCCCGCCGCGGGGGCGCTCTCGGGCATCCGGGCCACGCCGGCCAGCGCAAGGGCGAAGGCCCCGGCCAGCAGCAGGTAGCTGAGCGCGGTGGGCGCGGGCGCGTACTGGACGAGCAGTCCCGCGCCGAGCCCGCCCAGGCCGATGCCCACGGTCGGCCCGGCACTGTTGACCTGGGCGCCCAGCGCGGGCCGCGAGCGCGGGCTCAGTTCCAGCAGGGCGGCGCCCATCGCCCCGGTGGCCAGACCCACCGCCAGCCCCTGCACGGCGCGGGCCGCAAGCAGCAGGGCGAGCCCCCGGGCCCCGGCGAACAGGCCCATGGAGACGATCGCCAGGACCAGGGCGGCGGCCAGTACGGGCCGGCGGCCCACGGTGTCCGACAGGGACCCGAACAGCAGCAGGCCGGCGAGCACGGTGACGGCGTACACGGCGAAGACCACCGTGACGACGCCGGAGGACAGCCCCCATTCCTGCTGGTAGAGCACGTACAGGGCGGAGGGCACGGAGGAGGACAGCATCAGCAGGACGAGGACCGCGCCCACCACCCGGAAGCCGGACGCTCTCGCGGCGCGGGCGGTACCCCGCCGCCCGGTCCCTCCGGTGGTCCTCGTCTCGGTCGGTTCCGGCACTCTGGTCAACTCCCCTCCCCCTGGCGTCCCCTGCGGGCGGTCAGGCGGTGATCAGGGCCGCCCGGGCCAGCGCACGGGCGGTGAGCACGCCCGCGAGGTGGCCCAGGTATTCGGCCGAGGTGCCGCGCCCGGGGACGAACCGTTCCCGGGGCTCGGCTCGGAAGGCCGCGAGCACCGCCTCCGTCGTGTACGGGCCCCCGCGCAACCGGTCCTCGACCCCGCGCAGGCGCAGGGGGCGGGGGGTGGCTCCGGTGACCGCGATGCGCGGCCCGTCGGGGGTGACGCGTACGGCGGCGGCGCACAACGGGTAGCGGGTGGCCCGGTCGGCGGCCTTCTCGAAGGCGGCGGCCGGGCCGGCCGCGGGCACGAGCAGGGCGGTGACCACCGATCCGGCGGGCACCCCCGTGGCGGTGAAGCGTTCCGCGCTCACCGTGGAGCGCCCGCCGGGTCCGGCGAGCTCCACGACGGCGTCGGCGGCCAGCGCCGCCACGGGCAGGTCGGTGGGCCGCCCGGCGGCGGCCAGGTTCCCGGCGGCCGTGCCGAGGTTGCGGACCTGGGGGTCGCCGTTGGCGCGGGCCGCGGCGGCCAGCTCCGGGGCCTCGGCGAGCACGAGGGGGTGCGCGGCGAGTCCGGCGAGGGTGGTCAGGGCCCCCACGCGCAGGGCGCCGCCGTCGAGGCCGACACCCCGCAGCTCCTCCAGGTGCCGTACGTCGACCAGCAGGCGGGCCCGTTCCGCGCCGGTGCGCAGGCCGGGCAGCAGGCTCTGCCCGCCCGCGAGCACCCGGGCGCCGGGGGCGGCGAGCAGGGCGAGGGCCTCGTCCAGGGTGGCGGGGCGGGCGTAGTCGAAGTCGGTGAGGATCACGGGGCTTCCCCTCTCAGGCGGCGCCAGACCTTCTCGGGGGTGAGCGGCATGTCGATGTGCCGTACGCCCAGGTCGGACAGGGCGTCCACGACGGCGTTGACGACGGCGGCGGCGGGCGGCACGGTGGCGATCTCCCCGGCGCCCTTGGCGCCGAGCGGGTTGTGCGGGGAGGGCGTGACGGTGCTGCCGAGGGTGAAGAAGGGCGCGTCGGAGGCGCGGGGCAGGGCGTAGTGCTCCAGGTCGGAGCTGAGGAGGATGCCGTCCTCGTCGTACTCGGCGGCCTCCATCAGGGCCTGGCCGAGGCCGTGCACGATGCTGCCCTCGATCTGGCCGAGGACCACCTTCGGGTTGCCGATGTGGCCCGCGTCGTCGACCGCGGTGTAGTCCACGACCTCGGTCTCGCCGGTGAGTTCGTCGACCTCGACGACGGCGATGTGCGTACCGAAGGGGTAGTTGAAGTCGGGCGGGTCGAAGTGGGTGGTCTCGTCCAGGCCCGGTTCGATCTCCGGGGGCAGGCCCCAGCCGTACCACATGGCCATGGCCAGCTCGGCGAAGGTCTTGGCGTTGCGCGGGTTGCCCTCCTCGTGCACCCCGCCGTTCTCGTAGACGACCCGGTCCTCGGGGACGCCGAGGAAGACGGCGCCGGCCCGGACCAGTTTGGCCTTGATCTTGCGGGCGGTCAGCGCGATGGCGGGGGCGGCCATGCTGTACGAGCGGGAACCGTAGGTGCCCTGCCCGTAGGGCGCTTTGAGGGTGTCGCCCTCGTACACCTGGACCTGGCCGGGGTCGATGCCCAGCTCGGCGGCGGCGACCTGCGCGAAGACGGTGCCGTGGCTCTGGCCGGTGGAGGCGGACCCGACGGTGACGGTGACCTCGCCGGTGGGGTGGACGCGGATGTTGGCGCTCTCCCAGGTGCCGCCGAGCATGCCCTCCTGGGACATCCGCGTGGAGGGCCCCACGCCGCAGACGGCCACGTAGGCGGCGATGCCGACGCCGAGGCGCTTGCCGCGGGCGCGGGCCGCCGCCTTGCGGGCGGGCACGTCGGCGTACCCGGACAGTTCGACCGCCCGGTCGAAGTTCGTCCGGTAGTCGCCGGAGTCGTAGGTCCAGCCGAGGCCGTTGTCGTACGGGAACTTCTCCTTGGGCACCAGGTTGCGGCGCCGGACCTCCGCCGGGTCCATGCCGATCTCCGCGGCGTAGCGGTCGACGAGCCGTTCCATCAGGAAGGCGGCCTCGGCGCGGCCGCTGCCGCGCTGGGCGCCGAGCGGGACGGTGTTGGTGAAGGCGGCGTACACCTCGCAGAACGCGGCGGGGATCTCGTACATGCCGGTGATGGAGCGTCCCATCAGGGCCGTGGCGACTCCGGGGCCGATGGTGGAGGGGTAGGCGCCGAGGTTGGCGTAGCTGGTGCAGCGCACGGCGGTGATGCGGCCGTCGCGGGTGCCGGCGAGGGTGACGTGCTGGCGGTGGTCGCGGCCCTGGACGGTGGAGTTCATCAGGCCGGTCCGGGTGTCGACCCACTTCACGGGGCGGCCGAGTTCCTTGGCGAGCAGCAGGACCAGCGCCATGTCGGGGTACAGGTACCCCTTGGTGCCGAAGCTGCCGCCGACGGTCGGGGCGATCACCCGGAGCTTGTTGAAGGGGATGCCGAGGACCAGCGCGGAGAGCAGGAAGCGGTGGTTGTGCGGGCCCTGGGTGGAGGCGTGGAGGGTGTAGTCGCCGGTCGCCGGGTCGTACACGCCGACGGCCCCGCGCGGTTCGATGGGGCTGTTGACGGTGCGCTGGTTCACCAGGTCCAGTTCGACGGTGACCTCCGCCGCGGCGATGGCCGCGTCGGTGCGCTCCTCGTCCCCGCAGGTCCAGTACGCGTTCAGGTTGCCGGGGACGGCGTCGTGCAGCTGGGGCGCGCCCTCGGCGAGGGCCCGGTCGGCGCGGGTGACCACGGGCAGCGGCTCGTACGCGACGGAGATCGCGGCGAGCGCGGCGGCGGCCTGGCGCGGGGTCTCGGCGACGACGACGGCGATCGGGTCGCCGACGTGACGGACGGTGTCGCCGGTGAGCACCGGGCGGGCGCCGGGGAGTCCGTAGGGGTGGGGCGGGAAGTGGCTCTCGACCCCGCCGGGTATCCAGACGCAGGGCAGCGGCATCACGTCGGGGAAGTCGGCGGCCGTGGCCACCTTCAGTACGCCGGGCAGCTGCTCGGCGGCCTTGGTCGTGATGGACAGGATCCTGGCGTGGGCCACCGGGCTGCCCAGGATGGCCATGTGGGCGGTGCCCGGCAGGTCGATGTCCGCGACGTAGACGGCCTCGCCGCGCAGCAGCGCCGGGTCCTCGCGGCTGTCCAGCGGCCGGCCGAGGACGCCGCCCCCGCCGGCGGTGCCCGGCTCCCGCGGTGCGGTGGTCATCCCGGTCACCGCCCCTCGGGTTCGGCGGGCGCGCAGGCGCGCTGGACGCCCCGGACGACGCTGTGGTAACCGGTGCAGCGGCACAGGTTGCCGGTGAGCCATTCCCGGATCTCGGCTTCGGTGGGGGCCCCGGTGTCCCGGTCGGCGGCCGTCTCGACGAGCTCGCCGAGGGCCATCACCATGCCGGGCGTGCAGAAGCCGCACTGGGTGCCGTGTTCCTGGCGCAGCGCCTCCTGGAGCGGGGTCAGTTCCCCGCCGGGGGCGGTGACGCCCTCGATGGTGGTGACCTCGGAGCCGGCGGCGGAGGCGGTGAGGACCAGGCAGCTCTTGACGGACCTGCCGTCCAGGCGGACCACGCAGGTCCCGCACTGGCCGGTGTCGCAGCCCACCTTGGTGCCGGTGAGCCCGAGTCCGTCGCGGAGCCGTTCCACGAGGAGTTCGGCGGGCGGTGCCGAGAACCGCTCGGGTCTTCCGTTCACGTGCAGGGTCAGTTCGATGCGGGTCAGGTCCATGCGAGCGCCTGCGCTTCCGTGAGCGGCCGGTTGAAGAGGGGACCCCCGGGCTGCTGGAGCATTCCTCCGGAGTGCAGCGGGCCGGTGTCGACGGCGGCGAATCCGAGGTCGGTGATGATCCCGGCGACGATCTCCTTCGCTTTCGGGTCGTCGCCCGCCGTGTAATGGGCGAGACGCTCGGACGCCGTCCGGCCGGAGGCGGTACCGGCGACGGCGAGGGTCTCGAAGTGCATGGTGTTGAGGGACTTCACGATCCGGGCGCCGGGATACCACTCGGCGACGAGTTCGCTGGAGCCGCGCCCGCCCGGTGCGGCGGGGCTGCCGGGCGCGTCGAACGCGTTGGTGGCGTCCACCAGCACCTTGTCCTGCACCACGTGCGGGGGCAGCAGCCCCCGCACGCCGGCGAAGGGCACCATCAGCACCAGCAGGTCGGCCGCGGCCGCCGCCTCGACGGGGCGCGCCGCCTGCGCGTCGGGTCCGAGTTCGGCCAGGAGCGGGGCGAGCGAGCGGGGTCCGCTGGCGTTGGCGAGGACGACCGGATGGCCTGCCGCCACCAGGATCCTCGCGAGGGCCGAGCCGATCCGCCCGGTGCCGATGACGCCTGTCCGCATGAAGGGCTCCTCGATGGTGGTGGGGTCAGTCCATGCCGATCCAGACCGACTTGGTCTGGGTGTAGCTCTCGAGGGATTCCGGTCCGCACTCGCGGCCGTAGCCGGAGGCCTTGTAGCCGCCGTAGGGCACGGAGGGGTCGTACTGGTTGTAGCAGTTGACCCAGACCGTCCCGGCCTTGATCTGGGAGGCGACCCGGTGGGCCCGCCGCAGGTCCTTGGTGTGGACGCCGGCGGCGAGGCCGTACGCGCTGTCGTTCGCGATGCGTACGGCCTCCTCCTCCGTGTCGAAGGGAATGACCGACAGGACGGGGCCGAAGATCTCCTCCTGGGCGATGCGCATGCCGTTGTCGACGCCGGTGAAGACGGTGGGCAGGAAGTACAGGCCCTGGCTGGAGGCTCCTTCGGGGGTCCAGCCGGTGCCTCCGGTGCGCAGCAGGGCGCCTTCCTTCTCGCCGACCTCGATGTAGGAGCTGACCTTGTCGAACTGGGCGCGGTGGGCGAGCGGGCCGAAGAGGGTGGCGGGGTCGCGGGGGTCTCCGGGCTTGAGGGCGGCGGCCCGGCGGACGAGGCGTTCGACCATCTCGTCGTGGACGGGGCGGTGCAGCAGCAGCCGGGAGCCCGCGGTGCAGATCTCGCCCTTGTTGTAGTAGATGCCGAAGAAGGCGAGTTCCTCGGCGGCGTCGAGGTCGGCGTCGGCGAAGACGATGTTGGCGGACTTCCCGCCGAGTTCCATCGTCACCTTCTTCAGGGTGCCGGCGGACTTGCGGATGATCGACTGGCCGACGGCGGTGGAGCCGGTGAAGGCGATCTTGTCGATGTCGGGGTGCCCGGTGAGGGTCTCCCCCAGTTCCACGCCGGGGCCGGTGACCACGTTGAGCACCCCGTCGGGGATCTCCGCCTCCTGGAAGAGCTCGGCGATCTTGAGGGCGGTGAGCGGGGTGGCCGGGGAGGGTTTGTGGACGACCGTGTTCCCGGCCGCGAGGGCCGGGGCGATCTTGGTCATGGAGAGCAGGAGCGGGAAGTTGAAGGGCGTGATGGCGCAGACGACGCCCAGGGGCTCGCGCAGGGTGTAGGCGAGCTGTCCGCCGGCCGGGGCCCGGGAGGAACCGTCGACCCGGGTGACCGCGCCCGCGTAGTAGTGCATCAGCTGGGCGGCCATGGGGGCGTCGACGGTGCTCGAGAAGGCGAACGGCTTGCCCATGTCCACCGTTTCCAGCAGGGCGATCTCCTCCAGGTCCCGTTCGATCAGTTCGCCGACGCGGTTCAGCCGCAGCGCCCGTTCCTGGGCGGACAGCCGGCTCCACGGCCCTTCCTCGTACGCCGCGCGGGCGGCCGCCACGGCGGCGTCCGCGTCGGTCGCGGCGGCCTGGGCCACCGGCACGATCTCCTGGCCGTCGATCGGGCTGATGTCCGGTTCGGTACGGCCGTCCCGGGCGGGGACCCACTGGCCGCCGATGAAGAGTTTCCCGGGGTTGGCCAGGGGGTGGTCGCTGAGCACGCGCTTGGTCATGGCTGCATGCACCTTCCGGTGTCTCGGGGCTAGCCGTCGCCGAGCTGCCGCAGGAAGGTCTCGGCGAGGGCCTTGGAGGAGTACGGGTTCTGGCCCGTGGTGAGCCCGCGGTCCACGACGACGTGCGAGTCCCAGATCGCGTCGGCCTTCTCGTAGCGGGCGCCGAGCCGGGTCAGCTCGGCCTCCAGGATCAGCGGGAGCCGGCCGGCCATGTTGGTGACGAGTTCCTCGCTGTGCGAGAACGCGGTCATCCGGTAGCCCTCGAAGGGCCAGCGGCCCTCGCCGTCCCGCAGGGCCAGGAGTGCGGTGTGGCCGTGGCAGACGGTGGCGATCGGCTTGTCCCGGGCGATGGCCCAGCGCAGCACCTGCGCCAGCTCGTCGGACTTGGGCAGGTCGCCGATGGCGCCGTGGCCGCCGCTGATGTAAATGCCGTCGTACCCGGCGACGTCCTTCTCGTCGAGGGATTCCACGGCGAGGGGCTGCTTGAGCTGGGGGGTCCCCTCGATCACGCGGACGTACTCGGCGGCGTTGGCCGCGTCCTCGTCCGGGGAGCCCTCGGGACGCACCCACCGCAGGAAACCGGGGTCGACGCTGGTCCGGTCGACCGTGGGGGCGCGGCCCCCGATCGTCGCCACGTCGACGGTGTGGCCCGCCGCCTTGAAGAGGGTGAAGGGAACGACGAATTCCTCGGCCCAGAATCCCGAAGGGTGCTGTTCCCCGTCCAGCAGATGGAGGGTGGCCTTCGCCGTCAAGACGACGAGAATCCTCATGATTCTCTCCTTGGTCTGGATCGCTGCCGATTCAACACGGCCGCTCGCGAGGGGCGTAAGGGGGCGGCGTCAGGCGCGTGATACTTCGTCACGTGCGCCCAGCGCCGTGAGGATCGCGCGGAATTCACCGACCAGGGGGTGGCCGGGAAGGGCTTCCGCGAATATGCGTTCTCCGTAGAGGGCCGCCATTTCCGGAACGTACGGGAGGATTCCGGCCAGGGGTGCGCCGTAGACTTCCTCGGCCCTGCGGGCCACCGCCTCCCGGTCCACGCCCTCGGGTGCCATGCTCAGCACCAGGGCCCGCCGGCAGGCCAGCCGCCCGGCCAGGGCGATGGTCTCCTCCGCTCCGGACAGGTCGACGCGGTCGGCCCGCGCCATGATCAGTACGGCGTCGGCACTGCCCATGGCGGTGACGGACTCGTTGTTGAGCCCGGCGTGCGTGTCCAGCAGCAGGACGTCGAGCGCGTGGCTGCGGGCCAGCCGGTCGAAGCCCTCCGGGAGCAGTCCCACGTCGTACCCGGTGGTCATCAGCTCCCGCAGGGCCGCCGTGCCGGTCCGGGCGGGTACGACGTACAGCCCGGGCACGGCGGTGCCGCGGGCCGCGGCCTCGATCTCGCAGCGGCCGAGCAGGTAGTCGGCCAGCGAGCCGGTACCCGGCCCGAGACGGAAGAGCAGGTCCAGGGCGGGCGACTGCAGGTCGGTGTCGACCACCCCGACCCGGCGTCCCCCGGCCGCCAGCAGCAGCGCGAGGTTCGCCAGCACCGAGGTCTTCCCGGTGCCGCCGCGGTGCGAGTGCACCACGATGGTCCGGGTCATCACGCCACCTCCCGGTAGCCGGGACCGTCCGCGTGCGGCCCCCGCGCCGCACGCGGACGGTGGACGGCCAGCATGGTGACGTCGTCGTGCTGTTCGGCGGTGCCGGTGTGCTCGCGCACCGCCCGGTCCATCAGGTCGACCGCGTCCCGGCCGCTCGCCGGGGGGCCGGCGAGCAGCTCCAGCATCCTGTCGTCCCCGAGGAAGCTGCCGTCGGGGCAGCGGGCCTCGGGCACCCCGTCGGTGAACACGAAGAGGGTGTCGCCCGGGTTCAGCTGGGCGTAGCCGAGGGTGTAGACGCAGTCGGGCAGTACCCCGACGGCCGGTCCCGTCACCTCCAGGGCCCGGGGCGCGGAGCCGTCGGCGGGGAGCAGCAGGGGCGGGTTGTGGCCGCCGTTGATGTAGACGAGGCTGCCGGTCAGGGGGTCCAGGACGCCGAAGAACAGGGTGGCGAAGTAGCCCTGCCGCAGGTGGTTGCGGGTGAGGTAGCCGTTGGTGGCGGTGACCGCGTTGAGCAGCGGGGTGGCGCCGACGACCGGGGTGCGCCGGCTGCCTCCGGTGCGGCCGGCGGCCATCAGGTGCTGGAGGCCGCTGTTCTCGGCGGTGTGGCGCAGCAGGGAGCGGATGAGGGCCATGAACAGGGCCGCGCCGACCCCCTTGTCGCAGACGTCGGCGACGACCACCGCGAGGCGCCGGCCCCGGGAGATCTCGAAGACGTCGTAGAAGTCCCCCGCGACCTGCCGGGCGGGCCGGAAGCGCACGTCGATCTCCCAGCCCTCGGGGACGGGCAGCGCTTCGGGCAGGAAGCCGGCCTGGATCTCGCGGCCGATCTCCAGCTCCTTCTCGTAGCCCATGAGTTCGGCGCGGGCGTCGGCCTCGCGCAGGGTGCGGCCGAGGCCCGCGCGTTCGGCGCACCTGAGCAGCCGGGCCCCGACCAGGGCCGGCAGGAAGGGCGGGACGAGGTAGTCGTGGCCGAGGCGGACGTGCCCTTCCAGGGCGGCGAACTCCCGGGCCGTCCAGACGACCACGGTGGGTGCGCCGGCCCGGCGCCGCAGCCGGCGCACGGCGCTGCGTACGGTCTCCCCGTCGGCTTCGACGGGGGCGAGCAGCACGTCCGCGACGGGCAGCAGCTCGAGACGGCCGCGCAGCAGGTCGCCCGGGGTACGGGTGACGAGTTCGGCGTCCATCCGCCGCAGCGCGTCCAGCAGTTCGGCGGGCGGCGGCGGGTACACGTCCAGGATGATCACGGTCGTGGAGGGCATGCGTCCGTCCCCTCGTCGGCCTTCACGGTCAGCGTGCTGATGTTCCGGCCGTCCCTGCGGGCGTAGGCGTACGAGTCCACGCTGGTCAGGGCCAGGTGGATGCCGAGGCCGCCGACCCGGCGCCGTTCCGGGGGGACCCCGGGGGCGGGGGGCAGGCGGCCCGCGACGGGGTCGAACGCGGGGGCGGTGTCCTCGATGACGATCCGCACCCCGTCGGGACCGGAGCGGCCGCGGACGGTGATCCGTCCGTCGCCGCCCCGGTACCCGTGCATCACGATGTTGGTGGCCAGCTCGTCCACGGCGAGCCGGATCCGGTACGCGGCCCCCGCGCCGAGGCCCGCCCGGCCGGCCAGCCGCAGGACGAAGGCGGCGATCTCGCCCAGTGCCCCCACCGTCGCGGGCACCTCCAGTACGGCGGGCTTCCTCGCCAGTTCCACCATCTCAGTCACCGCTCCGGGCGTCGTGCTCAGTCATCGGAGAGGACGATGCTGCGGTCGAGGCCGGCCGTGCGGATGGTCCGGGCGACCGGCTCGATGGCGCCGGTCACCTTGATGGTGACCGCGCCCCCGACCTTCTGCTGGGCGAAGACCAGGGAGCGCAGGCCGGCGCTGGCCATGTAGCCGACTCCGGCCATCCGGATCTCGACGGTGCCGGTGCCGTGCCCGGCGGCCTTCTCGATCGTCTGGTGGAACTCGGGCGCGGTCTTCGCGTCCAGCTCGCCCGTCAGTTCGATCACGGTGGTGTCGCCCTCGATGCTCAGGGACACGGAAAGCGGCATGTCAGGTCTCCTTCGGTCAGGGCGTGTCGGTCGTCTCGGGGCCGGGTGCGTCGGCGCGGCCGACCAGGATCACGACCGAGCGCGGGCCGATCAGGTACGTGCCGGCGTGGTCGAGCGCCTGCTCCGCCCCCGGGGTGCGGATGTCGTACGGTGCCTCGGCGCCGGTGTCGGCGAACAGGTGCCAGCTGCGGCCGCCGGGCAGGGCGGGCAGTTCCAGGTCGTGCGCCTCCCAGTGGGAGTTCATGGCCACGTACACCACGTCCTGGTCGCCGGCGCCGCAGCGGGCCACCGCCAGCAGCCGGCTCTCCGCCGACCAGTCGGGCTGCCAGGCCCGCTCCCCGTGCCAGCTGATGTCGGGCAGGCCGAGGCCCTCCCGGAGCCGTCCGGTGGGGTGGGCGGTGGACCGCAGTTCGCGGTGGTGTCCCCGGAAGGCGATCATCTGGCGGGTGAACCGCAGCAGTTCGGCGTTCTCGTCGACCTGGTCCCAGTCGAACCAGGACAGCTCGTTGTCCTGGCAGTACGTGTTGTTGTTGCCCTGCTGGGTCCGTGCGACCTCGTCCCCGGACAGCAGCATCGGGATGCCCTGGCTGGTGAGGAGGATCGCCAGGGCGTTCTTCATCTGGCGCAGCCGCAGCGCGTTGACCCCGGGGTCGTCGGTGGGTCCCTCGGCCCCGCAGTTCCAGCTGTTGTTGTCGTTGGCGCCGTCGTTGTTGCCCTCGCCGTTGGCCTCGTTGTGCTTGTCGTTGTACGAGACGAGGTCGGCGAGGGTGAAACCGTCGTGCGCCGTCAGGAAGTTGACGGAGGCCGAGGTCCCCCGGCCGGAGTAGAGGTCGGGCGAGCCGGCGACCCGGGTCGCCAGTTCCCCCGTGACCCCGGGGTCGCCCTTGAGGAAGCGGCGGACGGTGTCGCGGTACTTCCCGTTCCACTCGGCCCAGCGCCCGTAGGCCGGGAAGTTGCCGACCTCGTAGAGGCCGCCCGCGTCCCAGGCCTCGGCGATGAGCTTGGTGTGCCGCAGGACCGGGTCGAAGGCGAGCATCTCCAGCAGCGGCGGGTTGGGCAGCGGGGTGCCGTCCAGGTCCCGGCCGAGGATGGCCGCGAGGTCGAAGCGGAAGCCGTCGATGTGGTAGTCGGCGACCCAGTGGCGCAGGCAGTCCAGGACGTAGTTGCGGACCACGGGGTGGTTGCAGTTGACCGTGTTGCCGGTGCCGCTGAAGTTGAAGTAGTACCCCTCGGGCGTGAGCATGTAGTACGTGGCGTTGTCGAGGCCCTTGAAGGAGATGGTCGGGCCCTGCTCGTTGCCCTCGGCGGTGTGGTTGAAGACGACGTCGAGGATGACCTCGATGCCGGCGGCGTGCAGGTCCTTGATCAGGGTGCGGAACTCGTCGCCCTGCATCCCGTAGCGGCCGGTGGCCGCGTAGCCGGCCTTCGGGGCGAAGAAGGAGACGGTGTTGTAGCCCCAGTAGTCGTAGAGCTTCTCGCCGGTCTCGGGGTTGCTGCGCGGGTTGTCGCTCTCGTCGAACTCGAAGACGGGCAGCAGCTCGACGCAGTTGATCCCGAGTTCCTTCAGGTACGGGATCTTCTCCCGCAGGCCCGCGAAGGTGCCGGGGGCGGTGACCTGCGAGGAGGGGTGCCGGGTGAAGCCGCGCACGTGGGCCTCGTACACGACGAGGTCCTCGGCGGGGATCCGCAGCGGGCTGTCGTCCCCCCAGTCGAAGTCCTGGAGACAGACCCGTGAGCGGTACTGGTAACCGCGGCTGCGGTCCGGCTCCACGCCCCACACGTCGCGGCCGGCGATCAGCCGGGCATAGGGGTCGGAGAGGACCTGGCGGGCGTCGAAGCGGTGGCCGACGGCCGGATCGTAGGGGCCGTCCGCCCGGTAGCCGTACTCGATGTTCTCGTGGTCGAGGCCGAAGACCGTCATGGCGAAGACGCTGCCGGTGCGGAACTCCTCGGGGAACCGCAGCTCGGCCATCGGCTCGGGCTCTCCGCGCTTGTAGATGACCAGCGACATGGAGGTCGCCCGGTCGGAGAAGACGGAGAAGCTGACCCCGCCGGGGACCACGTTGGCCCCGAAGGGGAACGGCTTGCCCGCGCGGACGCGGTACCCGCCCACCTCGTGGGTCGGATAGGCGTCCACGCGCAGCACCTGCTCGGAGCGGGAGTCGCTCATCGCGCGGCCCTGGCCCGGGTGGCGGCGGCCTCGCCGGTCTCGAAGAAGTCGAGGAATCCGGTGGCCGACATGACGAACCGGACTTCCTCGCTGACCCCGTACAGGGTGACGGCCACCCCGGCGTGCTGCGCCTCGCGGTAGACGACGAGCAGCGTGCGCAGCCCGGCGCTGGAGACGTAGGTGACGGCGGTCAGGTCGATGCGCAGCGGCCGGCCCTCGCGGACCAGCGGCAGCAGGGACTCCAGCAGGGTGCCGGAGGTCTCGCTGTTGATCTCGCCGGTGGCGACGAGCACGGTGGCCGTCTTGTTCCGGCGTTCCTTCACGGTCAGACTCATGGACTGCTTTCCCCTCTTGTTGGGGCGCCCCCCGTTGGGCACTACTGCTCGTTCACCGGCCGGAGCCGGACCTTGACCTTCACCCGCCCCTGGACGTCGGGGAGGCGGACGGTCAGCCCGTCCGCGTCGAACTCCCCGTACGGCTTCTCGTCGATCTCCACGGACGCGATCCGCACGGATCCCGCGGGCAGCAGGTCGGGCGAGACGCGCAGGATCCGGCCGGGCAGGTCGGCCGGGTCGGGCTGGAAGTGGAAGTCCATCTCCCGCCCGTTGACGAGGAGGTTGTTGTAGACGGCGGCCAGGTAGCAGAGCTCCGCCGAGTGGTACATGGACATCGAGTGGCTGCCCTTGAGCCGCTCCGTGCCGAGCAGGTACGGCGTACCGCTGGCGAGCACGTTGAAGTAGACCGCTCCCTCGTCGTGGTCGAGGAAGAAGGTGTTGTAGAAGGCCTGGGCCCACCGGGCCTCGCGCCGGTTCGCCTCCCCGCCGACCGTGCCGTTCAGGATCAGGTAGGCGAGGATCGCCTGTTCCTGCTGCCACCAGGCCTTGCGGTCGTGCCAGGCGAACCGGTAGGCCTCCTGGTCCCCCTCCCTCACCCGCTCCACGACGTCGTACCAGCCGCCGCGCTGCCGGTCGCTGCCGACGGCCGGCATGATCTCGCCGATCTTCCGGGCCAGCTCCTGGTAGGCGGGCTTGGGCTTGAGCGAGTTCATCCGCATCAGGTTCCAGGCGATCTTCAGGTTGTGGCCGACGACCGCGCGGTTCTGCTGCCAGCTGTGCGCGGTGTCGTGCGACCAGTCCCGGAAGAAACGTTCCTGGACGAACGGGCTGTTCTCGTAGTCGGGGAACCGCTCCGCGATGGTGTCGAAGGTGTACTCGAGGAAATCGGCGTACTTCTGCTCGCCGGTCGCCAGGTACAGGTTGATGAGGTAGGCGGGCGCGTGGTCGCCGACCGAGTTCCAGTTCTTGCGCTCGGCGTTCTCGCCCAGCGACTCGTGGTCGGCGCTGAACAGGATCGGGTCGATGTGCGAGAAGTAGCCGCCCTGCTCCGGATCCTTGAAGAACTTGTCGAACAGGCGGATGGTGGCGTCGGCGTCGTCGCGGATCCGCGAGTCGCCGGTGACGCGGTAGGTCTGGACGGGGCCGGCCAGGGCGTAGATCTGCTCGTACATCGGGATCGCGTCGTAGTCGTCGGAGAACTCCGAGGTGAAGAGCTTGCGCTCGCTGTCGCCGTCGACGCTGATGCCGTGGTACCAGAAGACCACGTCCTCCTCGCCGTCCACGACCCGCATGTGCTTGCGCAGGTACTCGGTGCCGCGTTCGGCGATCTCCAGGTACTCGTCCTTGCCGGTGAGCAGGTAGGCCGAGGCCATGCCGTAGACCAGCCGGGAGATGGTGTCGGTCTCCTGGACGTGGCTGGCGGTCTTGTCGCCGCCGAGGCGGATCTCGGTGCGGTACTCGGTGAAGTCCACCGGCCCGTCGCCGAACTGGGCCCGCTTGTAGAAGTCGGCCAGCGACTCGATCTGCCGGATCCACCAGCCGGCCTCCTCGAAGCGGAAGTCGTCGGCGCCGCGGCCCAGGAACACCAGCCGCTTGGCGTCGAAGCGCACGCCCCCCTCGGGGTAGTGGACCCCGTAGGCGAAGAGGAACCGGCCCGGGGAGAGCATCTCGTCGATGTGGCCGGAGGCGTCGACGTACGGCTCGTCCAGGTTGCGCACCAGCTCGGCGCTGGGGCCGGAGGCGAGCGACAGCTCGAACTCGCGTTCGTCGACGGTCTTCAGCCGCAGCAGCCGGGACGAGGAGTCGAAGCGGACGACGTGGCCCGCGATCGTGTCGGAGAAGGAGAAGCCCAGCGAGCCCGCCATGTCATGCACCGTCCTTGTCGTATGAGCGGTCGTCCTCGTATCCCTGGCTGACCTCGACGATCACGCCGTCGGGGTCGCGCAGCCAGACGGTCCGCCAGCCGCAGATGAAGTCGTCGAAGTCCAGCGGCCCCAGGGTCACGTCGGCCGCGTCGCCGAGGTCCGCGAGGAACGCGTCGACGCTGTCGGTCCGGAAGGCCAGGTGCCGTACGCGGCCCGGGGCCGGCGGACCGTCCTCGTGCGCGGGCCGGGCCGGGCCGGCCGTGGCCGCGAAGAGCTCCAGGTACGCGTCCCCCTTGCGCAGGAACACGATCCGCGACTCCCCGAGGTCGACGACCCGGGCCCGGGTGAAGCCGAAGTACCGGGTGTAGAACTCCTCGGTGCTCTTCTGGTCGGCGCAGTTGAGGCCCACGTGCGACCAGACCAGGGGACGGTCCCCGCCGCCGGGCATCAGCCGGCCCCCCGGCCCCGCCCGGCCGCGACCAGTTCGATGATCCGCCGGGCGAAGAGGTGGTGGTGGGCGCCGGTGCGGCCGGTGACCAGGTCCCCGTCGACCACCACGTCCTCGTCCACGTACTGGGCGCCCATGTTGCGGACGTCCCCGACGAGGTTGTTGTGGCAGACCACCTTGCGGCCGCGGACCTTGTCCGGGATCGAGGAGGCCAGCCACATGCCGTGGCAGATGATCCCCTTGAGCACGGCCGGCTCCTCGAAGGCCCGCCGCAGCAGGTCCGTCGCCGGCGCGAGGACGTCCACGTCGTCGGTGTAGCGCAGCCGGTCGGCGACCATGCCCGAGGGCACGACGAGGGCGGCGTAGCGGCGCAGCTCCTCGTCGTCCAGGCCCTCCACGGACTTCGCGGCGGTGAAGGGGGCCCGGTACTCGTGTCCGGTGAAGGTGAGGGAGTCGTTGCCCCACAGCCGGGTCAGGAAGTCGACCTCGGCGCCCTCCTCGGCGAAGCGCCGCTGGTAGTAGAAGATCTCGGGTTCGTAGAAGTCGCTCTCGACCAGGACGGCGATCCTGGTCCCGGTCAGCGCCCCCTCGCGCAGGACCACGTCAGGCACGGGAGATCCCCCTCAGGAAGTCCGCCGCGCGCTCGGCGATCATCGCGACGGCGGTGTGGCAGTTGCCCGACGGGACGGCGGGCATCACGCTGGCGTCGACGACGCGCAGGTTCCGTACGCCGTGGACCCGCAGCTCGGGGTCGACGACCGCGAGGTCGTCGATGCCCATGCGGCAGGAGCCGGCCTGGTGGTGGTAGCTCTCCGACTTCCGCCGTACGAAGGTCCGCAGCTCCTCGTCCGAGGCGGTGCCCGGGCCGGGCTGGAGCTCCTGCTTGTACCAGGGCGAGAAGGCGGAGGTCGCGAAGAGCTCCCGGGCGAGCCTGACGCCCTGCACCATCCGCTCCAGGTCCCAGCGGTCGCCCAGGTAGTTCGGGTGGATCAGCGGGTGGGCCAGCGGGTCGGCGCTCGCGAGCCTGATCCAGCCGCGCGAGACCGGGCGCACGACGCCGGGCAGGATGGAGACGGTGTTCGGGTGGTCCTTGCCGACGATCACGTCGAACGGGACGTGGACGAAGGCGATCTGGAGGTCCGGGGCGGGCAGTCCGGGCCGGGAGGACAGGAACAGGGCGCTCTCCGACAGGTTCTGCGCGGGCGGCGGGAGTTCCTGGGTGACCTCGGCCATCAGCCCGGTCAGCACGTGGTTGTGGAAGTTCTCGCCGACCCCGGGCAGGGCGGCGGTGACCTCGATGCCGTGCTCGCGCAGCCGTGCGGGGTGTCCGATGCCGGAGAGCAGCAGCAGCTTCGGGGACTCGATGGCCCCGGCCGCCACGATCACCTCGCGCCGGGCCCGTACGGTGTGCGTGCCGGGGGCCGCCGCGGTGCTGTGGCGGTCCCGGACGGTGCGGCCGGGGGCGTCCCCGCCCGGAGCCGTGGCGGGGGGCCGGAGCTGGACGTACTCGACGCCCGTGCAGGTGTCCCCTTCGAAGAGCAGCCGGGTGGACGGGGCGCTGGTGCGCAGCGTCAGGTTGGGGCGGACGAGGGCCGGTTCCAGGTAGGCCGCCAGCGCGCCCTGGCGGCGGCCGTCGGCGACGTCGATGTGGTGCCAGCCGGTGCCGAAGAGCCCGCGCCGGGGGCCGTCGGTGTTGAAGTCGGCGATCTCCTGGTGGCCCAGCTCGACGGCGGCGTCGATGAAGGCGCGGGAGACCGGGCTGGGGCCGTGCAGGCCCGCGTTGGTGATCCGCTGCGGTCCGGCCGTGCCGGTGGTGGCGGCGGTGACGTCCTCCTGGTCCTCCAGCAGGGCGAAGTACGGCAGGACGTCCTCGTACGCCCAGCCGGCCGCGCCCTGGTAGGCCCAGTTGTCGAAGTCGGAGGCGTGGCCGCGGACGTGCATCATGATGTAGAGGTTGCTGCTGCCGCCGGGGGCCTTGCCGCGCGGTTCGTAGGTGCGGCGCCCGCCGAGGCCCGGCTGCGGCACGCTGGTGTAGCCCCAGTCGACGGGTCCGCCGAGCAGCTTGTACCAGGAGGACGGGTCGTCCACCTCGGGCGGGACGCGGGGGCCGCCGGCCTCCAGGACGAGGACGGAGACGTCCGGGTCCTCGGAGAGGCGGCGGGCGAGGACGCTCCCGGCGGTGCCGGAGCCGACGATCACGTAGTCGTACTGCTCTGTGGCCACGGGTCCGGTCCCCTCAGCCCTGGTCCAGGACCTGGAAGGGGACGGTGTCGTGGTAGTTCGCCATGTAGGCGATCCGTCCGTCCACGATCTCGAAGAAGTTCATCACGTCGGCCTCGATGGCCTCGCCGGACGCGCTGACGGCGCTGAGCCGGGAGACGGCCGCGGCCTTGGTCCCGTCGACCAGGAAGTGCACGGGCTCGTTGCGGAAGACCCGGTACAGGGTCCCCATGCCCTTCATCATCGAGCGCAGGGTCTCCAGGCCCTCGATGTGTCCGGCGAGCTGTTCGTCCATGACCTGGTCGTCGGCGAACAGGTCGCACCAGCGGTCCCAGTCCCCGGCGTTGGCGTACTGGTAGTACTTGGTCAGGATCTCTCGGGCGTCCATCGCGTCTCTCATCCCCCTATCGGTCCCTGCGGGTCCCGTCCGGCGCGAACGGTGCCCAGAACTGGCTGAAGGCGGCCGCCGCGTCCCCGAAGAGGCCGTCGCGGCCCTCGGTGATCCGGCCGTCGTGCCACCGCATGAAGTGGAAGACCTCGTAGTCCATCCGCTCGTACGGGGAGGTGCTCGCCGGGTCGGCGCCGTCGCGGAGCGCGGAGTTGCGGCACACGTCGGCGCTGCAGTCCTCCCCGACGAGGACCGCCTCCAGGTCCATCCGGAAGGTGCCTCCGGTGAGCTTGTGGGTCCGGCCCATCAGCTCCAGGAAGGCGTCGAGGCCCTCGTACCGGCCGGCGAGCGGGTGGTTGCCCGGCACGAGCCAGCGCAGGTCCTCCGCGTAGTACTCGAGGATCCGCGCGCGGTCGCCGGAGCCCAGGGCCCGGTAGGCGGCCTCGACGCGTTCGCGTGTCACGTGGGTCATCGCCGCCGCCTCCTCAGAGCGAGCCCGAACCGGGCATCGGCGCGAGCTCGTTGACGGTGTACTGCTTGATCAGCGGTCCGTCGCCGCCCGCGACGAGCGTCCAGGTCTGGTCGGCGTCGAAGCCCAGCCACCGGCTGCGGGCGGCCGGCGGGTCCCAGACCTTGGCCTGCCAGTTGACGAGGACCCGGACGACGGCCCGGCCGCCCTCGATGACCGGCTCCACCTTGGTCACCGTGTGCACCTCGTCGAAGAACCGGTGGGTGACGGCGTCGTACCAGCGGCCGAAGCCCTCGTGCCCGAGGAAGGTGTCCTCGGGGACCTTGAACTCCAGGTCCTCGGTGATGAGCGCGAGGACCCGCTCCAGCGGGAGGTGCCGGTCCAGGGCCACGTACCAGTTCTCGGCGAAGGCGCGGATCGCGTCCTCGGTCAGCCGCTCGGCGGGCATGCGGTCTCCTCCTGTCCGTGGGTGTGTCGCGTGGTGTTCCCCGGCGGTGCGGGGGTGCGGGCGCTGCTCAGACCTGGACGTCGACCAGGTAGGGCCCGGGGTGGGCCAGCATCCGGTCGACGGCGGCCGCGGCCTCGTCGGGCTTCTCCACCCGCGTGCCGTCGGCGCCCAGCGCCCGGGCCAGCCCGGCGAAGTCGATCTCGGGACGGGAGAGGTCGAAGGAGCCCGGGAAGGGGTGCTCGGCGATGTCCCGTTCCCGCCAGTACTGGGCGATGTTGTCGTCGAGCAGCCGGTACTTGCGGTTGTTGCAGACCACGAACTTGGCGGCGATGCCGTGCCGGACCGCCGTCCACAGTGCCTGGTAGGTGTACATGGCCCCGCCGTCGCCCGCGAAGCCGACGACGAGCCGGTCCGGGCGGGCGAGCTTGGCGCCGACCGCCCCCGGGAAGCCGACGCCCAGCGAGCCGCCCCGGGTGAGGTGGTAGTCGCCGGGCCGTTCGGGCGGCAGGTGGCGGGTGACCAGCGGGGAGGTGGTGAGCGCCTCGTCGAAGACGATCAGGTCCCCGCCGGTGCGTTCGGCGAGCGTGCGCAGGAAGACGGCCATCGGCGTGTCGTCGTCCGGCCGCCGCGCCGCCGCCCGGGCCCGCTCGCGGACCCGTACGTCCAGCCGCGCGGCCGCGGCCGCCCGCCGGACGGGGGTCAGCCGCTGTTCCAGTACGCCGGCCAGCGCGCGCAGCGCGTGCCGCGGGTCGGCGGCCAGTCCGAGGTCGACGGGGTGGTTCTTGGCGATCTCGTAGGCGTTGAGGTCGATGTGGACGACCTTGGCGCCGGGCCGGAAGGGGTTCTCCAGCTCGGGGAAGACCTCCGGGAAGACGTAGGTGCCCACGATCAGCACCCCGTCCGCCTCCGCGACCAGTTCCCTGCTGTGCGGGCCGAACATGTGGCCGCTCTGGCCCCGGCGCAGCGGGTGCGAGGCGGCGATGTTCACCTCGGAGGAGTCGACCTCGTACACGTCGGCGCCCAGCAACTCGGCGACGGCGGCGAGTTCGGCCTGTGCTCCGGAGAGCGCGACCCCGTCCCCGACGAGGACCACCGGGCGCTCGGTCCCGGCCAGCAGCTCGGCCGCCCGGCCGACCGAGGCCGGCGAGGGCGCCACGTCGGTGAGGGGCACCGTGGCGGGCAGCACCGGCTCGGAGTTGGGTTCGTCGAGCACGTCCATGGGCAGGGCCACGAACACGGGACCGCGCGGCGGGGTCAGGGCGATCTTGACGGCCCGCCGGACGGTGCGGAGCACGGACCGCGGGTCGGTGACCCGGGTCGCGTACTTGGTGACGGGCCTGGCCATGGCCACCAGGTCACAGGCCATCTGCGCGTCCATGGCGTCGTAGCGGACCCCGGCGTCGCCGGCGACGACCACGAGCGGGGTGTGGCCGCGCAGCGACTGGTAGAGCATGCCGATGCCGTTGCCCAGTCCCACGCCGGAGTGCAGCTGGAGCAGGGCCGCACCGCCGGTGGCCCGGGCATAGCCGTCGGCGATGCCCGCGGCCACGGTTTCCTGGAGGGCGAGGACGTACTGGAAGTCCGCCGCCGCGTCCACCGCGTCGAGGAATCCCTGTTCCACCGTTCCCGGATTTCCGAACATGACGTTCAGCCCGTCGGCCCTGAACTGTTCGATCAGCCTTTCCCGTCCGGGAGTGGCTTCGGTGTCCATCGGACTCCCCCTTTTTTCCCCTACCACCCGTAGCGGGTGAGACCGTCCTCCAGGACTTCCACGATCTTCTGCCCCGTGAGGTACGAGTCGGGGGTCGAGCGGCCGGTGACGAAGGGGTAGTCGACGACCACCGAGAGCGGCTTTCCGAAATTCCCGTGATAGGCGCCGCGCGGTCCGGTCGCATCGCGCAGGATGTACTCCAGCGGATACGGGGGCGGCCCCATGTTGAAATCGGTGCCGAGGAATCCGGTGCCGTCCTTGTAGTCGTACTCCTTGCAGTGGCCGGTGACGTGCTTGCCCCAGATGATGCTCCTGCGGTCGTCCCAGTCCCGGGCGAACGCGAGGCAGGCCACGCCGTAGCACTCGGCGGCCACGACCTTGCCGGCCTTCTCGAAGGCCAGGATCAGGGCGTGCACCCGCTCGTTGTTGGCGAGGTCGGCGATCGGACCGCTGCCGCCGACGATGAGGACCGCGTCGTACTCCGCCACGTCGGCGTCGAGCTTGTCCAGGTCCCGGTGGTACTGCTCCAGCTTGCGCAGGTATCCCTCGTCGCTGGTGTACGGGCGCTCGGGCACCCACGCCTCGATGTCGAGGGGCGAGTCGAGCCGGCTCGACCGCTCGAACTCGCGGCCGAGCCGGGCGTTCTCCTCGGTGGTGACCGAGCGGCCCAGCGGAGGGTCGACGTAGTTCGCGTCGAGGCTCGGCGGAAGTGCGTGGGCGCGCTTTCCGGTCGGCGTGGCGAATACGGTCTCGTAGCCCCGCTCGTCGAACGTGGAAACGGGTCCGATCAATTCCTCGGACCAGTAGCCGTGTTCGGAGACAATGACCAGAATCTTTCTGCTCACAGATTCCTCCAGGCGCCGCCTGTTGTCGTTTGCGTTCCCCACACTGCGTGCACCGGGTGCCCTCGTCAAAGCGCGCGAAGGTGACTTCGTGAGGTAGCGGGCAAGGTGACGGCACCACCTCACCTAGTCGGCCGCCGAGGTCAGGAAGTACCCGCCGGACTTCCTGACTTCGGCCGGATCGGTGAACCGTTCCCGGGATTCCGGCTCTATGGTCTGGACGCGCCGTGGTGGACGGGCGCGACGGGGTGTGGAAGTGCCGAGGAGAGGGACGGGGACGATGACGATGGAGTTGTGGTGCACGCACATCGACCGGATACGTCCGGTGGAGCCCTCCGCCGAGGGCTGCGAGGAGTGCCTGCGGCTGGGTGACGGGTGGGTGCACCTGCGGATGTGCCTGAGCTGCGGGCACGTCGGATGCTGCGACTCGTCGAAGAACCGCCACGCCACCCGGCACTACCGGACGACCGCGCACCCGGTCGCGGCCTCGCACGAGCCCGGCGAGGAGTGGGCGTGGTGCTACGCCGACCAGCTGATGCTGGACCGGGCGTGAGCGCGGCACCGGAGGGCGCCGCCCCGGCCACGACGGCCGCCCCGGGCGTCACGGTCCCGGGCGTCACGGGCGGCGCCGCACGCGCGGAGAGCCGCAAGCCCGTCATCCTCGCCGTGGACGACGACCCGCAGGTGCTGCGTGCCGTCCGCCGCGACCTGCGCAGCGCCTACGGCGACCGCTACCGGGTGCTCGGCGCCTCCTCGGCCGCCGACGCCCTGAAGATCCTGGACTCCCTGGACGAGCGCGGCCACGACCCCGCGCTGTTCCTCGTCGACCAGCGGATGCCGGACGTCACCGGGGTGGAGTTCCTGCTGGAGGCGGTCAGCCGCTTCCCGGACGCCCGCCGGGTCCTGCTGACCGCGTACGCGGAGACGGACGCGGCCATCACCGCCATCAACCGGGTCCGGCTGGACTACTACCTGCTCAAGCCCTGGGACCCGCCGCACGAGCGGCTCTTCCCGGTGCTGGACGACCTGCTCTCCGACTGGCTGGCCGCCTACCGGCCGGCGTACGACGGGATCATCGTCGCGGGCCACCTGGTCTCCCCCGGCACCCATGCCGTCCGGGACTTCTTCACCCGCAACGGGCAGCCGTTCCGCTTCCTCAACGTCGAACGGGACCCCGAGGCGCTGACGGTGATCGCCGCCGCGCCGGCGGACGCGGCGCTCCCGCTGGTGCGCTTCCCGGACGGATCGGTCCTGCCGGCCCCGTCCGACACCGAACTCGCCCGGCGCCTGGGCCTGGCCACCACCGCCTCCCGCCCGCACTACGAGTGCGTCATCGTCGGCGCCGGCCCGGCGGGGCTCGCCGCCGGGGTGTACGCGGCCTCCGAGGGCCTGTCCACGCTGATGCTGGACTCCCGCGCCCCGGGCGGCCAGGCCGGCACCTCCAGCCTGATCGAGAACTACCTGGGCTTCCCCTCGGGGCTCTCCGGCGGGGACCTGACCCGCCGGGCCACCATCCAGGCGTCCCGGTTCGGCGCCGAGATCCTGCACCCGGTGGAGGTGGTCTCCCTGACCCGGGCCGACCCGGCGAAGGTCCTGACCCTGGCGGACGGCACGGAGATCAGCGCGGAGACGGTGCTGCTGGCGACCGGCGTCTCGTACAACCGGCTCGGCGCGCCCGGCGCGGACCGCTTCGAGGGGGCCGGGCTCTACTACGGCGCGGCGACCACGGAGAGTTCGGCCTGCATCTCGCAGCACGTGTTCATCGTGGGCGGCGCCAACTCGGCCGGCCAGGCGGCGGTCCACTTCGCCAAGTACGCCGCCCGGGTCACGGTCCTGGTGCGCGCGGCCTCCCTGGAGGCGAGCATGTCGCGCTACCTGATCGACGAGATCGGCCGCACCCCCAACATCGAGGTGAGGGTCCGCACCACGGTCACCGCCCTCCACGGCGGGGAGCACCTGGAGCGGATCACCCTGCACGACGCCGGCACGGGTGAGGACCGGGAGGTGCCGGCGCGGTTCATGTTCACCTTCATCGGCGCCCGTCCGCACACGGACTGGCTGGCGGGGGTCGTGGAGCGGGACGAGTACGGCTTCGTCCTCACGGGTTCCGACCTGATCGCCAACGGCGGCGAACTCCCGGCGGAGTGGAGCCTGGAGCGCGCCCCGTACCCGCTGGAGACCAGCGTCCCGGGGGTCTTCGCGGCGGGGGACGCGCGCGCCCACTCGGTCAAGCGGGTCGCCTCGGGCGTCGGGGAGGGCGCGATGGCGGTCTCGCTGATCCACCGCTACCGCTCGATGGGCTGAGCGGGCCGCGGCGGCCGCTTCCACGCCGAGGGCGAACGGCCGGAGCCTTGCGATCACGGCGAGAACGGATGCAACGTTGATTACATGATTACAGCCGAACAGAGCGAGCAGCTCCGCGCGTGGTTCGCCGAGCGCCTGCCGGTGGACGTCTACGCGTCCCTCCTCTCGGTCACGGTCGACCGGGAGGAGATCACGGTCGTCGGCAGCGTCCCGGCGTCCGAGTCGGTCAGGGAGTTCCGCGAGCGCACCCGCGAGCAGCGGATGGAGGTGGCCCGCGAGGCGGAGGAGCTCTACCGCCGCAAGGTCGCCTGGGGCGTGGAGTCGGGCGGGGAGACGGTCCTGTTCACCCACCTCGCCGTCCCCGTCATGACGCGGCTGCGCCAGTCCGAGCGCCAGGTGCTGGACACGCTGGTCGCCGGCGGCGTGGCGCGCAGCCGGGCCGACGCCCTGGCGTGGTGCGTGCGCCTCGTCGGGGAGAACGCCGACGCGTGGCTCGGCGAGCTGCGGGAGTCCCTCGACAGGGTGCGGCAGGTCCGCGCCCAGGGCCCGGACCTCCAGAAGTCGCGGTCCGAGTGACGGAAAACCTGTCCGGGTACGCATGATCGCGGAAAGGTAGCCGGGACGACCTGATCCCAGGGAGAGGCACGCAATCCATGACCACCACCGTCGAGTACATCCGCTACCGGATCGCCCCGCAGGACCAGCGGGCGTTCGAGGACGCGTACGCCCGGGCCTCCGAGGCCCTGGCCGCGTCCCCCGAGTGCATCGACTACGAGCTGGCCCACTGCGAGGAGGAGAAGGACCGCTACGTCCTCCGCATCCGCTGGACCTCGATCGAGGCCCACCTGAACGGCTTCCGCAAGGGTGAGCACTTCCCGGCGTTCTTCAGCGCGATCCGCCCGTACGTGACGACCATCGAGGAGATGCAGCACTACCTCGTGACCGGCGTGGCAGGTCCGGGAAAGGGCGCCGGACAGTCATGAGCACGACTCCCACGATCTACGAGTGGATGGGCGGGGCACAGGCCCTGCGCAGGCTCACCGACGTCTTCTACGCCCATGCGCTGCGCGACGAGGTCCTCGCCCCGGTCTTCGCGGGCATGGACGCGGAGCACCCCCAGCACGTCGCGGCCTGGCTGGGGGAGGTCTTCGGCGGTCCGGCCGCGTACTCGGCGCACCACGGCGGCCACCCGCACATGGCCACCAAGCACCTGGGGCGCGGCATCACCGAGCGGCAGCGCCGCCGCTGGGTGGACCTGCTGCTGGACACGGCCGACGAGGTCGGCCTGCCGGCGGACCCGGAGTTCCGGGCGGTGTTCGTCTACTACATCGAGTGGGGTACGCGGATGGCCCTGATCTACTCGGGCCCGAACCCGCCGCCGGTGGACGGGGCGAAGGTTCCCGTCTGGTCCTGGGGCCAGACCCCGCCCTGGCAGCCGGAGGCCGCGAAGGCGGAGTGACGTCCGGCCGGGGCCGGGGCCGGCGCCCGGGCCGGCCCCGGCCGGACGCACCACGGCCGGCGCGCCGTCGCCCCGGCCGGCCTCGGTGGGGCTCGGGCCGGCGCCTCAGTGCGGCTCGGGCCCGGCCAGCAGCACCGTCAGCGCGGGAGCGCCGTCCTGCTCCCGCCAGAAGTCCGCCGCGCCCTCGAGGACCTCCGTCAGGGTGTCCCAGTCGTCCGGCCGGTCGGCGGCGTAACCGCGCCACGAGGTCACCGCCAGCAGCCGCCCGGGCGCCTCGGGCAGCCAGGACAGGTCGGCCAGGACGTCGGCCAGCGCGTCCCAGTTCCCGCCGAACCACTCCGGCGCCCGCAGGGCCCGCGCGCAGCGCCGCATCAGCGCCGCCTTGCTCCGCACGCCGTCCAGGTCCAGCCGTACGACGCTCCAGCCGGCCTCCCGCGCGGCGGCCAGGGCGGGCGCGAGCGGCCGCGGGTCGAGGCTCATCGCAGAACCGCCTTGAAGGTCTCGTAGTGGTCGTCCGTGTAGTAGAACTCCCCGCCCCGGCCCGTCACGATCCGCCGCGCCCCTCGGCCGCGCTCGCCCGGGGTGCGCACCGTGAACTCGTGGTAGTAGCCGCGCTCCCGCTTCGGCAGGGCCTTCTCGAAGTTGCCGAAGACGGTCCCGTCCTGCCGGTGGGCGTACGGGCCGCCCTTGTCGATGAGCGCGAGCACCTCGCGGGCCTGCGGCGGCAGCGCGTCGGCCCGCACGGCCGGCATGCCCTCGGCCCACGCGGGAGCGGCGGCGCTGCTCGCGGCGGACGGGAGCCGCGCCGGGGCGTCCCTGGCTCCGCAGCCCGCCAGGGCAGCGGTCAGCGCGGCGCAGAGGAACAGGACCCCGAGCGCACGCGTCAAGGATCGGGGCACGCTCCTGAGGATCATGCCCCGATCGTGCCAAATATCCGATCCGGTGGCGAACAGCCAGGCGGTGTCAGAGTGCGGACATCTTGAAGTAAGGACTCAGGATGCGCTTCTGGACCGATCCGAAGTCGACGAGGACGGCGACCCCCTCCTCCACACCGACGACACGGCCGAGGCCGTGCTCGTCGTGACTGACCCGGTCGCCGACGTCGAACCGCCTCAGGGGCGGCTCAGCGGGGGCTTTGAACGGGCTTGACGGCAAATGACGGCGAGGTACTGCTGACTTGGTCATCAGAATCAGTATGCGCCCCCGGAGCGCCCCGCGGCCCCATGCGCAGATATCGATTGCGCACCCTTCGCCCCGGGAGCCCCCCGCGGCCCCGGCCGGAACGTGACCGTCAGCGGTCGGGACCGGCCCGCTCCGGGCGTCCGCGTCAGTCGTCGGGGTCGGCCCGGTCCAGGGCCGGCCGCAGTCCGGGCTCGGACTCGGTGAGCAGGTAGTCGGCGACCGCCGTGTCCGTGACGAGGCTGGTCACCAGCCCGGAACGGAGCACCGCGCCGATGGCGGCGGCCTTGCGCAGCCCGCCCGCGATGGCGACGACCTCGGGGATCCGGCGCAGCCGGTCCGCCTCGACGGTGATGCAGCGCTCGCCCAGGTCCCGCCCGACCCGGCGGCCCTCCTTGTCGAAGAGGTGGGCGGACATCTCGGCGGCGACGCCGAGCGAGGCGTAGTGGGCCCGCTCCTCGTCGGTCAGCATGTCGTGGACGGTCGAGATCCCCGGCTCCCAGGAACCGATGGACACGGCCGCGACGGTGACCTTGTCGAAGTACTCGAAGGCGCGCGCGATGCCGGTCTGGCTGCGCAGCGCGGCCGCGGTCGCCGGGTCGGGGAGCAGCATCGGGGCGTAGATCGGGTGCGCGTCCCCGCCGGAGACCTGCGCGGCCCTGCGTACGGCCTCCACCGAGCCGCGCTCGGCGGTCCCGGCGTCGTACACGCCGGTCAGCTGGACGACGGTGCAGGGGGGCAGCCGGTGCAGGGAGGCGGCCATGTGGATGGTCGACCGCCCCCACGCCAGCCCGAGCACGTCGCCCTCGTTGACGAGCTCGCCGAGCAGGTCGGCCGCCACGGCGCCGAGGTTCTCGGGGTCCGGGGCGTCCTCGCTCGCGTCGGCGGGCGATTCCACCACGACGGCGTGCCGCAGCCCGTAGCGGGCGCGGAGCGCGTCGGAGCGCTCCGCGTCCAGTTCCGCCGGTACGCGGATCTCGATGCGTACGAGATCGCGTTCGAGGGCGGTCTCCAGGACCCGGGCCACCTTGAAGCGGCTCACGCCGAACTCCTCGGCGATCTGGATCTTGGACTTGCCCTCCAGGTAGAAGCGGCGCGCCATGGCCGCCGCCTGCACCAGCTCCGCGGGTCCCATCCGCAGGGCTGACCGTCCCGCCGACATTGCAGACACCGCGCTCTCCTCACTGCTGTTCACACTGTCGTGTTCACACTCTCGACTCGCCGTTCATCCTGTCAGATCCAACGGCCATTGATCAGCCTGGACGGCTTCCGTTCACCGAGCCGTCCCCTGGCGCCCGCCTCAGTGGCCGCAGGCCCAGGGAGCGGCGGCGATGGCCGCCCCCGCCTGCTCGCGCAGGGTGCGGACGGCGGCGGCGGGATCGACCGCCCCGTAGACCGCGCTGCCCGCCACGAACACGTCCGCGCCGGCCTCGGCGACCCGCTCGATCGTCGTGGCCGAGATCCCGCCGTCGACCTGGAGCCAGAGGTCGAGGCCGTGCTTGGCGATCAGCTCCCGGGTCCGGCGGACCTTGGGGAGCATGATGTCGAGGAAGGACTGCCCGCCGAAACCGGGCTCCACCGTCATGATCAGCACCATGTCGAGCTCGGGGAGGATGTCCTCGTACTGCTCGATCGGGGTGCCGGGCTTGAGCGCCATGGCCGCCCGTGCCCCCTTGGCCCGGATCTCCCGCGCGAGGCGCACGGGGGCCGCGGCGGCCTCGGCGTGGAAGGTGACCGAGCCGGCCCCGGCCTCCACGTACTGCGGCGCCCAGCGGTCCGGGTCCTCGATCATCAGGTGCAGGTCCAGCGGGATGTCCGTGGCCCGGCTCAGGGATTCCACGATCGGCACGCCGAGGGTCAGGTTCGGGACGAAATGGTTGTCCATGACGTCGACGTGCAGCCAGTCGGCCCCCTCGACGGCCCTGGCCTCCTCGGCGAGACGGGCGAAGTCGGCGGACAGGATGCTGGGATTGATCTGAACGGCCATGCCCCAAGCCTGCCATGCTCCCGGGCACTTCCGGCCACGGCCCCGGAACTCGCCGTTGTCGTAGCACAGCTTAATTGATCAAGGCAGCGATACTCGCTTGTCCTTCGCGGTGGGTCACCGCCACCGTTACGTACATGACAACCGCCCCCGCCACCGGTTCCGCCACCGGCTCCCCCCTCGCGCCGCCCGCCCAGGACAGCCCCTGGCGCAATCCCGATTTCCGCGCCCTGTTCGGCGCCGCCACCCTGGGCCAGTTCGCCGCCAACACCGGCTACATCGCCGTCCCCCTGCTCGCCCTGACCGCCCTCGACGCCGGCCCCGCCCAGGTCGGCGCCCTCGCGGCCCTGTCCACCGCCGCCTTCCTGCTCATCGGCCTCCCGGCCGGCGCCTGGGTGGACCGCCTGCGCACGCGCCGGGTCCTGATCACCGCCGACCTCTCCCGGGCGGGGCTCCTCGCCTCCCTCCCGCTCGCCTGGTGGCTGGACGTGCTGACCCTGCCCCAGCTGTACGCCGTCGTGCTCCTCACCGGCTGCGCCACCGTGTTCGGCGAGGTCGGCTCCCAGAGCGCCCTGCCCCGGCTGGTCGGCCGGGGCGGCCTGGTCCGCGCGAACGCCGCCATGGCGACCCTGATGGCCGTCGCGAACATCGCCGGCCGGGGCGCGGGCGGCGCCCTGATCGCCTTCCTGACCGCACCCGTCGCCCTGGCCTGCGCGGCCCTCGGGCACCTCGGCTCCGCCCTGCGGATGCTGGGCGTCCGTCCGGTCCCCGGGCCGCCCGCCACCGCGCGGATCCCGCTGCGCGCCCAGATCTCCGAAGGACTGAGGCACGTACTGGGTCATGCGGAGCTGCGCGCCCTGGCCCTGACGGCGAGCCTGAACAACCTGGGCGGCTCGATGATCAACGCCATGCTGCCGGTGCTCTTCGTGGCCGAACTCGGCCTGTCCGCCGGGGCGCTCGGCCTGTTCTGGGCGGCGGGCGGGGCGGGCCTGCTGTGCGGCGCCCGGCTGGCCCGGCCCTTCGCGGCCCGCGCGGGCTACGGACCCGCCCTGACCCTCAGCCTGACACCGGCGGCCCTGCTGGTGCCGATGGCGGACCGCGGACCGTGGCTGTGGGTGGCCGGGGCGGGCTGGCTCGTGGCCACCGTGACGATCGGCAGCGGCAACGTCCTCGGCGTCAGCCTGCGCCAGCACCTGACCCCGGACCCGCTCCTCGGCCGCATGAACGCCACCTTCCGGTTCATGCTGACCGGCGCCATCGCCCTCGGCTCGGCCCTCTCCGGCCTCCTCGCGGAGTTCGCCGGCCTGCGCACCACCCTCTGGGCCGGTGCGGCCGTCCTGGCGCTGTCCTTCGTACCGTCCCTGCTGTCGCCGGTCCGCGGCCGGCGCACCGTGGAAGGGTGAGCGCCGCCGCCCGGGCCTCAGGCCGTCCGGCGCAGCAGGGCGAGGTACATGGCGTCCGTACCGTGCAGGTGCGGCCACAGCTGGACGTCCGGGCCGTCGCCCAGCGCCGGCACGCCCTCCATGTACGGGCGGGCGTCGATCAGTTCGGCGGCCACCGGCTGCGCCCCGGCCCCCCGCCCCTTGAGGACGTCGTCCACGACCACCCGCGTCTCCGCCAGGTGCGGGGAGCAGGTCGCGTAGCCCACGACACCGCCCACGCGCACGGCGGACAGGGCCTCGCGCAACAGGGCCCGCTGGAGCGGCGCGAAGCCCTCCAGGTCCTCCGGGCGACGCCGCCAGCGGGCCTCCGGACGGCGCCGCAGCGCCCCCAGGCCCGAACAGGGGACGTCCATCAGGACCCGGTCGAAGGAGCCGGGCAGCCACGGCGGCCGCGTACCGTCAGCGGCGATGACCTGGTACGGGCCGGGGTTGCCGGACAGGGCCCGCTCGACCAGGCGCGCCCGGTGCGGCTGCTTCTCGGAGGCCAGCAGGAACGCCCCGCGCCGCGCCGCCAGCGCGCCCAGCAGCGCCGCCTTGCCGCCCGGACCCGCGCAGCCGTCCAGCCACCGCTCGTCACGGCCCTCGACCGGAGCCGCCGCCAGCGCCATGGCCACCAGCTGGCTGCCCTCGTCCTGCACACCGGCGCGCCCCTCGCGCACCGCCTCCAGGGCGCCGGGCTCGCCGCCCTCGGCCATCCGGACGGCGTACGGGGACCAGCGCCCCGGCAGCGCCGAGTCCTCGCCGACCGCCTCCAGCAGCTCCTGCGGCGTGGACCGGCCGGGGCGGGCCACCAGCGTCACCTCGGGCCGCTCGTTGTCGGCCTCCAGCAGGTCCTCGATGCCGGCGCGGCCGCCGCCCAGCGCGTCCCACAGGGCGCTGACGACCCAGCGCGGGTGGGAGTGGTAGACCGCCAGGTGCTCCTCGGCGTCCTCCTCGTACGGCGGCGCGACCCGCTCCAGCCAGCCCTCCAGGTCATGGGCGGCGATCTTGCGCAGCACGGCGTTGACGAACTTCGCCCGCCCGTCGCCGAGCACCACGCGGGCCAGCTCCACGCTGGCGGAGACCGCCGCGTGGGTGGGGATGCGGGTCCCCAGCAGCTGGTGCGCGCCCAGCGAGAGCACGTCCAGGACCGGCGGGTCCACCTCGCGCAGCGGCCGGTCCACACAGGCGGCGATGACCGCGTCGTACGTGCCCTGCCGGCGCAGCGTCCCGTAGACCAGCTCGGTCGCCAGGGCCGCGTCACGCGCCTGGAACCGCTCGTCCTGCCGGGCCTTCTTCAGCAGCGGGGGCAGGACCAGGTTCGCGTACGCGTCGCGCTCGTCCACCGCCCGCAGCGCCTCGAAGGCGAGCAGCCGGACGGGGTCCTTCTGCGGCCGGCGGTAGGGCTTGGCCTGCTTGCCGGCGCCCGTCTTGGGGGCGGGACGACGACGGGGCTGTTCGCTCACGTGAAAGGTGCTCCGGGGTTACGAGGTGCGGTTGCGGAGGGGAGGGGAGGCTCGGGTTCAGCCTACGACGGGCGCGCCCAGGCGCTCGCCGGGAGCGATGCGCACCCCGCGGGCCCAGTCGGCGCCCTTCATCGGCTTCTTGCCCTGCGGCTGCACCCAGAGCAGTTCGACGGCGTGCGAGCCGGTGCCCACGTGGACGTTGTTCTTGGCCGGGGCCAGCTCGCCCGGGGCGAGGTCGGTGCGTTCGGGGACGAGCCCGACGGAGATCAGCTTGAGGCGCTCGCCGCGGAAGACGCTCCAGGCCCCCGGGGCGGGGGTGCAGCCGCGCACCACGCGGTCGGCGCGCAGCGCGGGCGCGTTCCAGTCGACCCGGGCGTCCTCGACGGTGATCTTCGGCGCGAGGGAGACGCCCTCCGCGGGCTGCTCCATGGCGCGCAGGCTGCCGTCCTCGATGCCGTCCATGGTCGCGGACAGCAGTCCGGACCCGGCGAAGGCGAGGCGGGTCAGCAGGTCGCCGCTGGTGTCGGTCGGGCGGATCTCCTCGGTGAGGACCCCGAAGACCGGACCCGTGTCGAGGCCCTCCTCGATCCGGAAGGTGGAGGCTCCGGTGACCTGGTCCCCCGCCATGATCGAGTGCTGGACGGGGGCGGCGCCCCGCCAGCTCGGCAGCAGCGAGAAGTGCAGGTTGACCCAGCCGTGGCGGGGGATGTCGAGCGCGCTCCTCGGGATCAGCGCCCCGTACGCGACGACCGGGCAGCAGTCCGGGGCGATCTCCCGCAGCCGCGCCTGGAACTCCTCGTCACGCGGCCGGACCGGCTTGAGGACCTCGATGCCGGCCTCCTCGGCGCGCTCGGCGACGGGGCTGGCGACCAGGCGCCGCCCGCGCCCGGCCGGGGCGTCGGGCCGGGTGACGACGGCAGCGACCTCGTGGCGCCCGGAGGCGATCAGGGCGTCCAGGGCGGGTACGGCGACCTCGGGGGTGCCTGCGAAGACCAGCTTCACTGGGTCCTACCTCGCTATCTCGGCTGTCAGCAGCACACCAGTCTATGGGACGTCCACCCGGGCCCACCTGCGGTATCGGGGGGCGTACGCACACACACGCGCCTCTCGCATATGCCGACACGCCCCCAGTGCGTGACCTGGGCGCCCGCTGACGCGTTGGTCAAGAGAGATTGACCGAAACGGGCCGCGATCAAGAACGGTGTCTGCGGCCCGATCCGCTCTCCAGCACCGGTTCGAGAGGCTTCTCCATGGCCGACCACGCCACCCATGACGCCCAAGCACGGGCCAGCCTGCACCTCCTGGTGCGGGACATCGAGCGGGTTCGCCGGCAGGTGGACGCACTGCGGACGCTCACGGCCCAGCTCGGGAACGTGTACCGTCCGCGCCGCTCCGGGCCCTCCACGGGCTTCGTCGTCTACGGCAGGGCCCCCGCCCCCACCGTCCGGCTCGCGCAGGAGCTGAGGGACAGCGTCGAGACGCTGGTCACCGCGGCGGTGGACTTCGACCGCTCCCTCGGCTTCTCCTGGGACGCCGTCGGCTCGGCGCTCGGCGTCACCAAGCAGGCCGTGCACCGCCGCTACGGCGCACGCCGCGCGCAGGCCGCCGAGGCCGCGGAGCCGCTGGCCGAGGGCACCACGACCCGCACCCTGGGACCGGTCCCCACGATCCCCGCGGCGCGCTCGGTGCCCCCGCAGCCCGTGCGCGAGGAGGCGCAGGCCGGCGCCACGGCCGTACCGGCGGGCCGCACCTCGGCCTTCCCCGGCCCCCGCAACGGCTGACCGCCGCCCGCCTCCGCCGGGACGCCGACCCCCGACGGCCGGGCGCGGCGGCGGTACCCACCCCCGGCGGGGCGGCCCCCGCGGCCGCCCCGCCGGGGGTTTCGCACGCCCGGGTCCGGCCGGTGCCCGTGTCCTCCCGCTCCCGGCCACCGGACCCGGTGCCCGCGCCGGGTCAGCCGATGTCCGGGGGGTCGATCCGGACCCGGACCGCCTCCCCCGCCGGCACCCCCCGCGCCAGCCGGGCGGCCTGCGCCTCCTTCAGCGCCCGGGCCAGCGCGGCCCCGCTCCCCGGCGGGACCCGCACCAGGGCCCGTTCCCCCGGAGAGGGCTCCCCGCGCCGCCCGGGCAGCGGTACGGGCCCCAGGACCTCCGCGTCCGCCGGCAGGTCGGCGGCTTCGAGGAAGGCCTCCAGCGCGTCGGACCGGCCGGCCACCGCGGCCATCCGGGACACCGGCGGGAAGCCCAGCTGGGCCCGCTCGGCCAGTTCCCGCACGGCGTGCCCGACCGGGTCCCAGCGCACCAGCGCCTGCACGGGCCGCAGCGTCGGCTCGGCGACCACCACCACCTGCCCGTCCCCCCGGACCAGCGAGGCGGCGGCGATCCAGCGGCGCAGGGCGTCCTCCCCGGCCCGCAGGTCGGGCCTCCCGAGCATCGCCCAGCCGTCCAGCAGCAGCGCGGCCGCGTACCCGGCGCCGGCGGCGACCGGCTCGGCGCCGGGGGTGCACACCACCAGCGCGGGGCGGTCGGGCACCTCGTCCAGCACGTGGTCGCGCCCGGAGGTCCGTACGGGAACGGCGGGGAAGGCACGGCCCAGCTCCTCGGCGGTACGCCGCGCACCCACCACCTGGGCCCGCAGCCGGAAGGAGCCGCACTCCTCGCAGTGCCAGGCGCTCTCGGCCCGCCCGCACCAGCCGCAGTGCAGCTCCCGCTCGTCGGGGGCCTCCAGCGGCCCGGCGCACACCGTGCAGCGGGCGGGCGTCCGGCAGCGCTCGCAGGCCAGCCGCGGCACGTACCCGCGCCGCGGCACCTGGACCAGTACGGGTCCGCTCTTCAGGCCCTCCCGTACGGTCTCCCAGGCCAGGCTGGGCAGCCGGGCGGCGCGGGCCGCCCCGTCCCGGGCCAGCAGTTCGTCGCCGACGGTCCGGATGCGGGGCGCGACGGCCCGTACGGTCTCGCGGTCCGCGACGAGCGGGCGGGCCCAGCCGGACTCCACCAGCTGGGCGGCCTCGACGGTGCAGCTGGTGCTCCCGGCCAGAAAACCGCAGCCGTCACTGACCGCGCGCAGCTCCAGCACCTCCCGCACGTGCGGGAAGGGGGCGTGGTCGTCGCTGTGGCTGGAGTCGCCGTCGTCCCAGACGGCGACCAGCCCGAGGTCCCGTACGGGCGCGAACATCGCCGCCCGGGTGCCCACGACGGCGCGGACGGAACCCCGGCTCACCGCGAGCCACTGCCCGTAGCGCTTCTCGGGGCCCGACTCGGCGGTCAGCAGCGCGTGCCTCCCCTCGCCCAGCAGGGCGGTGAGGGCGGTGTCGACCCGGGCGGCGGTCCGCCCGTCGGGGACCACCGCGAGGGCACCGCGCCCGGAGGCGAGGGTGGCCGCCATGGCCCGGGCGAGCTCGTCGGCCCAGCCGGGACCGGGCAGCGCCGTCCACACCGCGCGGGGGGTGCCTCCGGTGGCCAGGGCCCGCAGGAAGGCGGGCCCGGCGCCGTAGCGGGTCCAGCCGCCGGGCTCGGGAGCGGCGGGCGGGGGCAGCGGTGCGGGCGAGGGCCTGGCCTCGGCCCGGGCGCTGCGCGGGGGCAGCGCCAGCTGGAGCACGTCGGCCAGGCTTCCGGCGTACCGGTCGGCGACGGCCCGGGCGAGGGCCAGCATGCCCGGGCCGAGGACCACCTCGGGCGAGACCACCTGGGCGAGGGCGGCCAGGGCCCCTTCGTAGTCGGACTCGGCACGCCGTTCCACGATGAAGCCGTCGATGAGCCCGCCGCCCTCGCGGCGGCCGCCGTGCACGCGGTGTCCGCCCGCGCCGAAGCGGACCCGGACGCGCACGCCGGGCTGGGCGGCCTCGGACAGCTCGGCGGGCACGGCGTAGTCGAAGAGCCGGTCGAGGTGGAGGACGCCCTTGTTCACGAGGACCCGGGCGACGGGCAGCTCCTCGGCCACGGCGGCCCCGCGCCAGGTGCGCGGCTTGGCCTTGGGCGCTTTGGCCTTCGCCTCGGCGACCATTTCCCGGATCAGGGCGAGCTGTTCCGGCTGGGACTCGTTCGCGCTGCTCACACAGGCATTTCTAGCAAACCCCGCTGACATCGAACGGCCCCGGACCACGAGGGTCCGGGGCCGTTCGCGGGGCGGCTGCGCCGTCTACAGGCCGGCGGCGGCGCGCAGGGCGTCGACGCGGTCGGTGCGCTCCCAGGTGAAGTCGGGGAGCTCGCGGCCGAAGTGGCCGTAGGCGGCCGTCTGGGCGTAGATCGGCCGCAGCAGGTCGAGGTCGCGGATGATCGCGGCCGGGCGGAGGTCGAAGACCTCGGCGATGGCGTCCTCGATCTTCTGGACGTCGACCTTGGCGGTGCCGAAGGTCTCGACGAAGAGGCCGACGGGCTCGGCCTTGCCGATGGCGTACGCGACCTGGACCTCGCAGCGCGCGGCCAGACCGGCGGCGACCACGTTCTTCGCCACCCAGCGCATCGCGTACGCGGCGGAACGGTCGACCTTCGACGGGTCCTTGCCGGAGAACGCGCCGCCGCCGTGGCGGGCCATGCCGCCGTACGTGTCGATGATGATCTTGCGGCCGGTCAGGCCGGCGTCACCCATCGGACCGCCGATCTCGAAACGGCCCGTCGGGTTCACCAGGAGGCGGTAGCCCTCGGTGTCCAGCTTGATGCCGTCCTCGACGAGCTGCGCCAGCACGTGCTCGACGACGAACTCGCGGATGTCGGGAGCGAGCAGCGAGTCCAGGTCGATGTCGGCGGCGTGCTGCGAGGACACGACGACCGTGTCCAGGCGGACCGGCTTGTCGCCGTCGTACTCGATGGTGACCTGGGTCTTGCCGTCGGGACGCAGGTAGGGGATGGTCCCGTTCTTGCGGACCTCGGACAGGCGGCGCGAGAGGCGGTGCGCGATGTGGATCGGCAGCGGCATCAGCTCGGGCGTCTCGTCCGTGGCGTAGCCGAACATCAGGCCCTGGTCGCCGGCGCCCTGCTTGTCGAGCTCGTCCTCGTCGCCCTCGACGCGCTGCTCGTAGGCCGTGTCCACACCCTGCGCGATGTCCGGGGACTGGGCGCCGATGGACACCGAGACGCCGCAGGAGGCGCCGTCGAAGCCCTTCTTGGACGAGTCGTAGCCGATCTCGAGGATCTTGTCGCGGACGAGCTGGGCGATCGGCGCGTAGGCCTTGGTCGTCACCTCGCCCGCGATGTGCACGAGGCCGGTGGTGATGAGCGTCTCCACGGCCACACGCGAGGTCGGGTCCTCGGTGAGGAGCGCGTCGAGGATCGTGTCGCTGATCTGGTCAGCGATCTTGTCGGGGTGACCCTCGGTCACGGACTCGGAGGTGAACAGGCGACGGGACACAACGCTCCCTGGGGTTGCAGCGGCTGCTGGCTGATCATTTGGCGGAACCACACCGGGGGCTGCGCCCGATCACGTTCCAAGTGTGCAGTTTATCGGTCGCCACCGTTCGCCGGACCACCCGTCTCGCCCTGTGGGAGCCGTGTGACCTGCGGCACTCCATTCTGACGTACGGATCTACCCGCGAGAAGGGAAACGCCCGGGCGCGGTGGAGGTCACGCCGGGGGCGCGAGCCGCGGGGCGACCTGGTCCCAGATCGCGTCCGCCAGCACTTCCTTCGGACCATGGGCCACAGGGATCTCCGCCCCGTCCGAAGCCAGGATGACGGCCTCGTTCTCCTCGGAACCGAAGGTCTTGCTCTCGCCCACCTCGTTGACGACGAGCAGGTCGCACTTCTTGCGCCGGAGCTTGCTCCGGCCGTTCTCGAGCACGTCGTCCGTCTCGGCGGCGAAGCCCACGACGATCTGGCCCTCCCGGGCCCGCCCGGCGGAGATCTCCGCGAGGACGTCGGGGTTCCGTACGAGGGCCACGGGCTCGGGGTCCTGCCCGTCCCGCTTCTTGATCTTGCCGTCGGCGTACCGGGCGGGCCGGAAGTCGGCCACGGCCGCGGCCATCACCACGGCGTCGGCGTCCGCGGCGGCCTTCAGCACCGCCTCGCGCAGCTGGAGGGCCGTGCCCACCCGTACGACGTCCACCCCGGCGGGGTCGGGCAGCGCGGTGTTGGCGGCCACCAGGGTGACCCGGGCGCCGCGTGCGGCGGCGGTGCGGGCGAGGGCGTAGCCCTGCTTGCCGGAGGAGCGGTTGCCGAGGAAGCGCACCGGGTCCAGGGGCTCGCGGGTGCCGCCGGCGCTGACGACCACGTGCCGCCCGGCGAGGTCGGGCCCGGCCGCGCCGCGGGTGCGGTGCCCGCGCAGGACGTGGCGGCAGACCTCGAAGATTTCGTCCGGGTCGGGCAGCCGGCCCTTGCCGGTGTCCTTGCCGGTCAGCCGGCCGACGGCGGGCTCGATGACGACGGCGCCGCGGCGGCGCAGCGTGGCGACGTTCTCCTGGGTGGCGGGGTGCTCCCACATCTCGGTGTGCATCGCGGGGGCGAAGACCACCGGACAGCGGGCGGTGAGCAGGGTGTTCGTGAGGAGGTCGTCGGCCAGCCCGTGGGCGGCCTTGGCCAGCATGTCGGCGGTGGCCGGGGCGACGACGACGAGGTCGGCCTCCTGGCCGATGCGCACGTGGGGCACCTCGTGGACGCTCTCCCAGACCTGGGTGGAGGCCGGGTTCCCGGAGAGCGCGGCCCAGGTGGCCTCGCCGACGAAGTTCAGGGACGCCGCGGTGGGCACCACCCGTACGTCGTGCCCGGACTCGGTCAGCCGGCGGAGCAGTTCGCACGCCTTGTAGGCGGCGATCCCGCCGCTGACGCCCAGCACGACCTTCGGCTTGTCCACCACGCACTCCCCTTGACGATTCGCCTACGACACCTATGACACACCACAGGCCCGGCAGATGTTCTGCCGGGCCTGTGGTGAAGGATTTCCCGCTGCCCTACTGGGCCGGGGCCTCGATGGCCTCGGAGGTCAGCAGACCCGCGTTGATCTCGCGCAGCGCGATCGAAAGCGGCTTCTCGTGGACGTGGGTGTCCACCAGGGGGCCGACGTACTCGAGCAGGCCCTCACCGAGCTGCGAGTAGTACGCGTTGATCTGACGCGCACGCTTGGCCGCGTAGATCACGAGGCTGTACTTCGAGTCCGTGGCCTCGAGCAGCTCGTCGATCGGCGGGTTGATGATGCCCTCGGGCGCGGTGATGGAAGAGGACACGCTCTACCTTCCGAAGATGGGTGAAGATCGAAACAAATTCGATCAAACAACTTTCATCAAGGCTAGCAGCTCACGCGCCACGTCCTCGACGGAGGTGTTCACCAGGGTGGTGTCGAACTCGGACTCGGCAGCGAGTTCGATCTTGGCGCTCTCCAGCCGGCGCTCGATGACCTCGGGCGACTCGGTGCCGCGGCCGGTGAGGCGGCGGACCAGTTCGTCCCAGCTCGGCGGGGCCAGGAAGACCAGCTGCGCGTCGGGCTTGGACTCGCGGACGAGCCGGGCGCCCTGCAGGTCGATCTCCAGCAGCACCGGTTCGCCGTTGTCCAGGCGTTCCAGTACCGCGCCGCGCGGTGTGCCGTAGCGGTTGCCCGCGAACTCGGCCCACTCCAGCAGCTCGCCGTTGGCGATCAGCTTGTCGAACTCGTCGTCGTTGACGAAGAAGTAGTGGACTCCGTGTCGCTCACCGGGCCGCGGCTTGCGGGTGGTGGCCGACACCGAGAGCCATACCTCGGGGTGGACCTTGCGCATATGCGCGACGACCGTGCTCTTGCCGACCCCCGAGGGGCCGGAGAGCACGGTCAGCCGCGGACGAACCTCTGCTGCCATAGAGCGATTATCCAGGTTCTCGGGACTGCCTGAGAACGCCGGGAGCACTTCGGGCGGCGCCTCAGGCGCTGCTACCGCCGAACTCGCGCTCCAGAGAGGCGATCTGGTTGGAGCCGAGACCTCGGACACGCCGGGACTCGGAGATGCCGAGGCGCTCCATGATCTGCTTGGCGCGGACCTTGCCGACGCCGGGCAGCGACTCGAGAAGGGCGGAGACCTTCATCTTTCCGATGACGTCGTTCTCCTGACCCGTCTTGATGACGTCGTGGAGGGAGGCGCCGGAGTGCTTGAGTCGATTCTTCACCTCGGCCCGCTCCCGGCGAGCCGCGGCGGCCTTTTCGAGCGCTGCTGCGCGCTGTTCAGGGGTAAGGGGCGGAAGAGCCACGCCTACGTCACCTCGGATGTCGAACTGTCGGATACGGACGGCGGGGGCCCGTGGGCACCACGCCGGGTGAGGTCCCGAACAGCGATGTAATTCGCTCGCTGCTCGTTCACCCTGGTCGGAGACTAGCGGCCAAGGCCGCTCCAGTCAGCGAGAACGGACGAAAAGTCCTGGTCAGCCTCCACTGAACCGTACATCACGGACATACCACCCTGGTTTTGTCCGGGGAAAGACGTTCGATTTTCGAGATCCCGTGTCACGGGGCCCGTCCCGCACCCCGGCGATCAGCCCGCGACGGCCTCCCGCACCTCCTCGGCGAAGCGCTTCGCCGAGGCGCGCAGGGCGGCGGCGTCCGGACCGTGCTTCAGGACCCCGCGGGAGACGTTCGGGACCACGTTGGCGACGGCGGCGCCGAAGACCGCCGGGAGGTCCGCCGCGGTCGCGCCCTGGGCACCGATGCCCGGGGCCAGCAGCGGGCCGTTGATGTCCAGGTCGAAGGAGGACAGGTCGCCCAGCGTGGCACCGACCACCGCGCCGAAGGAGCCCATGGGCTCGGCGCCCGCGTTCTCCGCCGCCAGGTGCGCCAGCATGGTCGCGCCGATCGAACGGCCGTCCTCGCGGACCGCACGCTGGACCTCCGCTCCCTCCGGGTTGGAGGTGAGGGCCAGGACGAAGAGACCGGCGCCCGAGCGGCGGGCCAGCTCCACGGCCGGGGCCAGCGAGCCGTAGCCGAGGTACGGGGAGACCGTCAGGGCGTCCGAGAACAGCGGGGAGGCGGGGTCCAGGAAGGCGGCGGCGTACGCGGCCATCGTGGAGCCGATGTCGCCGCGCTTGGCGTCCATGACCACCAGGGTCCCGGCGGCACGGGCGTCCGCGACGGTCCGCTCCAGCACCGCGACGCCCTTCGAGCCGAAGCGCTCGAAGAAGGCGGCCTGCGGCTTGAAGACGGCGACCGACTCGGCCAGGGCCTCGACGACCGTGCGGGAGAACCGCTCCAGACCGGCGATGTCGTCCCCCAGGCCCCAGGAGGCCAGCAGGGCGGCGTGCGGGTCGATCCCCACGCACAGGGGGCCCCGGGAGTCCATGGCGGCGCGCAGCCGGGTTCCGAAGGGGGTCACAGGGCTCACAGCGCGGCCTTTCGGGTCTCCGCGCCCACGGCTTCGGCCAGGGTCGCGTACGGGCTGGCGGCCAGGCGCGCGGCCAGGCCCTTGTGGATGGCGCGGGCGTAGAACGGGCCCTCGTAGACGAAGGCGCTGTAGCCCTGGATCAGGGTGGCTCCCGCCAGGATCCGCTGCCAGGCGTCCTCGGCGTTCTCGATGCCCCCGACGCCCACCAGGACCAGGCGGTCGCCGACGCGCGCGTAGAGGCGGCGCAGGACCTCCAGGGAGCGCTCCTTGACCGGGGCGCCGGACAGCCCGCCGGTCTCCTTGACCAGGGCGGGGTCGGACTTCAGGCCGAGGCCCTCGCGGGCGATGGTGGTGTTGGTGGCGATGATGCCGTCCAGGCCCAGCTCCAGGGCGAGGTCGGCGACCGCGTCGACGTCCTCGTCCGCGAGGTCGGGGGCGATCTTGACCAGCAGCGGCACCCGGCGGTCGGTGACCGCGCGGTCGGCGGCCTCGCGCACCGCGGTCAGCAGCGGCCGCAGGGACTCCGTGGCCTGGAGGTTGCGCAGGCCCGGGGTGTTCGGCGAGGAGACGTTGACGACCAGGTAGTCGGCGTGGCGGGCCAGGCGCTCGGTGGAGACCACGTAGTCGGCGGCCGCCTCGGCCTCCGGAACCACCTTGGTCTTGCCGATGTTGACGCCCACCACCGTCCGGAAGACGGGGTTGCGGGCGCCCAGGCGGGCGGCGACGGCGGCCGAGCCCTCGTTGTTGAAGCCCATCCGGTTGATCAGCGCCCGGTCCGGGACCAGGCGGAAGAGGCGCTTCTTGGGGTTGCCGGGCTGCGCCTGGCCGGTGACGGTGCCGATCTCGATGTGGTCGAAGCCGAGCATCGCCATGCCGTCGATGGCGACGGCGTTCTTGTCGAAGCCGGCCGCCAGCCCGAAGGGGCCGTGCATCCGCAGACCGAGCGCCTCCGTGCGCAGGGACGCGTGACGCGGTGCCAGGACGGCCGCGACGAAGGTGCGCAGCACTGGGACGCGGGCGGCGAGGCGGATCCACCGGAAGGCCGCGTAGTGGGCCCGCTCGGGGTCCATCCGCTTGAAGACCAGGTTGAAGAACAGTTTGTACATCGTCCGAAAAGTCCCTTCTGCGCTCAAGAAGAGGGGGACACCCGGCGCGGTTCGCGCGTCCGGTGTCCCCCTCTCCGCTACGGGCTGCTAGTCGCGGGCGGCGTTCAGGTGCTCCGCGTGCTCCTGGAGGGAGCGCACGCCGACGTCACCGCGGCTGAGCGCGTCGATGCCCTGCACGGCGGCGGCGAGCGCCTGGACCGTGGTCAGGCACGGGACGCTGCGCGCCACGGCGGCCGTACGGATCTCGTATCCGTCGAGGCGGCCGCCGGTGCCGTAGGGGGTGTTGACGATCAGGTCGACCTGGCCGTCGTGGATCAGCTGGACGACGGTCTTCTCGCCGTCCGGGCCCTCGCCCTCGCTGAGCTTGCGCACCACGGTGGCGTTGATGCCGTTGCGGCGCAGCACCTCGGCGGTGCCGGAGGTGGCGAGCAGCTCGAAGCCGTGGGCGACGAGCTCGCGGGCCGGGAAGATCATCGAGCGCTTGTCGCGGTTCGCGACGGAGATGAACGCGCGGCCCTTGGTCGGCAGCGGGCCGTACGCGCCGGCCTGCGACTTCGCGTACGCCGTGCCGAAGACCGTGTCGATGCCCATGACCTCGCCGGTGGAGCGCATCTCCGGGCCGAGGACGGTGTCCACGCCGCGGCCGTGGATGTCGCGGAAGCGCGACCACGGCATGACGGCCTCCTTGACGGAGATCGGCGCGTCCAGCGGCAGGGTGCCGCCGTCGCCGGTCCTGGGCAGCATGCCCTCGGCGCGCAGCTCGGCGATGGTGGCGCCGAGCGAGATGCGGGCGGCGGCCTTGGCGAGCGGGACGGCGGTCGCCTTCGAGGTGAAGGGGACGGTCCGGGAGGCGCGGGGGTTGGCCTCCAGGACGTAGAGGATGTCGCCCGCCATCGCGAACTGGATGTTGATCAGGCCGCGGACGCCGACGCCCTTGGCGATGGCCTCGGTGGAGGCGCGCAGGCGCTTGATGTCGAAGCCGCCGAGGGTGATCGGGGGCAGGGCGCAGGCCGAGTCGCCGGAGTGGATGCCGGCCTCCTCGATGTGCTCCATGACGCCGCCGAGGTAGAGCTCGGTGCCGTCGTAGAGGGCGTCGACGTCGATCTCGATCGCGTCGTCGAGGAAGCGGTCGACCAGCACGGGGCGGGTGGGGGAGATCTCGGTGGACTCCGCGATGTACGACTCCAGGCGGGTCTCGTCGTAGACGATCTCCATGCCTCGGCCGCCGAGCACGTAGGACGGGCGGACCAGGACCGGGTAGCCGATCTCGTCGGCGATCGCCTTGGCCCCCGCGAAGGTGGTGGCGGTGCCGTGCTTGGGCGCGGGCAGGCCCGCGTCGGCCAGGACCTGGCCGAAGGCGCCGCGGTCCTCGGCGGCGTGGATGGCCTCCGGGGAGGTGCCGACGACCGGGACGCCGTTGTCCTTGAGCGCCTGGGCGAGGCCCAGCGGGGTCTGGCCGCCGAGCTGGACGACGACACCGGCGATGGGGCCGGCCAGCGACTCGGCGTGGACGATCTCCAGCACGTCCTCGAGCGTCAGCGGCTCGAAGTACAGGCGGTCGGAGGTGTCGTAGTCCGTCGAGACGGTCTCGGGGTTGCAGTTGACCATCACGGTCTCGTAGCCGGCGTCGCTCAGGGCGAAGGAGGCGTGGACGCAGGAGTAGTCGAACTCGATGCCCTGGCCGATGCGGTTCGGGCCGGAGCCCAGGATGATCACCGCGGGCTTCTCGCGCGGGGCGACCTCGGACTCCTCGTCGTAGGACGAGTAGAAGTACGGGGTCTTCGCGGCGAACTCGGCGGCGCAGGTGTCGACCGTCTTGTACACCGGGCGGACGCCCAGCGCGTGGCGGACCTCGCGGACGACGTCCTCGCGCAGACCGCGGATCTCCGCGATCTGGGCGTCGGAGAAGCCGTGGCGCTTGGCCTCGGCGAGCAGCTCGGGGTCGAGCTTCTCGGCGGCGGCGAGGTCGTCCGCGATCTCCTTGATCAGGAAGAGCTGGTCGACGAACCAGGGGTCGATCTTCGTGGACTCGAAGACCTCTTCCTGGGTGGCGCCGGCGCGGATGGCCTGCATGACGGTGTTGATGCGGCCGTCGGTCGGACGGACCGCGGTGGCCAGCAGCTCTTCCTTGTCGCCGGGCTCGCCGACGAAGGTGAACTGGGAGCCCTTCTTCTCCAGCGAGCGCAGGGCCTTCTGGAGGGCCTCGGTGAAGTTGCGGCCGATGGCCATGGCCTCGCCCACCGACTTCATGGTGGTGGTGAGGGTGGCGTCGGCGGCCGGGAACTTCTCGAAGGCGAAGCGCGGGGCCTTGACGACGACGTAGTCGAGGGTCGGCTCGAAGGAGGCCGGGGTCTTCTCCGTGATGTCGTTCGGGACCTCGTCCAGCGTGTAGCCGATGGCCAGCTTGGCGGCGATCTTGGCGATCGGGAAGCCGGTGGCCTTCGAGGCGAGCGCGGAGGAACGGGAGACGCGCGGGTTCATCTCGATGACGATGACGCGGCCGTCGTCCGGGTTGATCGCGAACTGGATGTTGCAGCCGCCGGTGTCGACGCCGACCTCGCGGATGATCGCGATGCCGATGTCGCGCAGCCGCTGGTACTCGCGGTCGGTGAGCGTCATCGCCGGGGCGACGGTGATCGAGTCACCGGTGTGCACGCCCATCGGGTCGAAGTTCTCGATGGAGCAGACGACGACCACGTTGTCCTTGGTGTCGCGCATCAGCTCCAGCTCGTACTCCTTCCAGCCGAGGATGGACTCCTCCAGGAGCACCTCGGTGGTCGGGGAGAGCGTGAGGCCCTGGCCGGCGATGCGGCGCAGCTCCTCCTCGTCGTGGGCGAAGCCGGAGCCGGCGCCGCCCATGGTGAAGGAGGGGCGCACGACGACGGGGTAGCCGCCGAGGGTGTCGACGCCCTTGAGGACGTCGTCCATCGAGTGGCAGATCACCGAACGGGCGGACTCGCCGTAGCCGATCTTGCCCTTGACGGCCTCGACGACGCCCTTGAAGAGGTCGCGGTCCTCGCCCTTGTTGATGGCCTCGACGTTGGCGCCGATCAGCTCGACGCCGTACTTCTCGAGCACGCCCTGCTCGTGCATGGAGATGGCCGTGTTGAGCGCGGTCTGGCCACCGAGGGTCGGCAGCAGCGCGTCGGGGCGCTCCTTCGCGATGATCTTCTCGACGAACTCGGGGGTGATCGGCTCGACGTACGTGGCGTCGGCGATCTCCGGGTCGGTCATGATCGTCGCGGGGTTGGAGTTGACCAGGATGACCCGCAGGCCCTCGGCCTTGAGGATGCGGCAGGCCTGGGTGCCGGAGTAGTCGAATTCGGCGGCCTGGCCGATGACGATCGGGCCGGAGCCGATGACCAGGACGGACTGGATATCGGTGCGCTTAGGCACGCTCGGCCTCCATCTGGGCGGTGCTCATCAAAGACGTGAAGCGGTCGAAGAGGTACGCGGCGTCGTGCGGGCCGGCGGCCGCCTCGGGGTGGTACTGGACGGAGAAGGCCGGCTGGTCGAGCAGCTGGAGGCCTTCCACGACGTTGTCGTTCAGGCAGACGTGGGAGACCTCGGCGCGGCCGTAGGGGGTTTCGGACACCTGGTCGAGCGGCGCGTCGACGGCGAAGCCGTGGTTGTGCGCGGTGATCTCGACCTTGCCGGTGGTGCGGTCCTGCACCGGCTGGTTGATCCCGCGGTGGCCGTACTTCAGCTTGTAGGTGCCGAAGCCGAGCGCGCGGCCGAGGATCTGGTTGCCGAAGCAGATGCCGAACAGCGGGGTCCTGCGGGCGAGGACGCCCTGCATGACGGAGACCGCGTGGTCGGCGGTGGCCGGGTCGCCGGGGCCGTTGGAGAAGAACACCCCGTCCGGGGAGACGGCGTAGACGTCCTCGACGGTGGCGGTGGCGGGCAGCACGTGCACCTCGATGCCGCGCTCGGCCATCCGGTGCGGGGTCATGCCCTTGATGCCGAGGTCCACGGCGGCGACGGTGAACTTCTTCTCGCCGATCGCGGGGACGACGTACGTCTCCTTGGTGGCGACCTCGGCGGAGAGGTCGGCGCCCTTCATCTGCGGGGCCTCCAGGACGCGGGCCAGCAGGGCCGCGTCGTCGGCGACGGCCTCGCCCGAGAAGATGCCGACGCGCATGGCGCCGCGCTCGCGCAGGTGGCGGGTCAGGGCGCGGGTGTCGATGCCGGAGATCCCGACGACGCCCTGCGCGGCCAGCTCCTCGTCCAGCGAACGCCGGGAGCGCCAGTTGGAGGGGACGCGGGCGGGGTCGCGCACGACGTAGCCGGACACCCAGATCCGGGAGGACTCGGGGTCCTCGTCGTTGACACCGGTGTTGCCCACGTGCGGGGCGGTCATCACGACGACCTGCCGGTGGTACGACGGGTCGGTCAGGGTCTCCTGGTAGCCGGTCATGCCGGTGGAGAACACGGCCTCGCCGAAGGTCTCCCCCACGGCGCCGTAGGCACGGCCGCGGAAGATCCGACCGTCCTCCAGGACGAGTACGGCGGGAGCTTTGGCTGCTCCCCTGGTGGAGGTCGTCATCGTTCGGCGCCTTCCGTCGTGGTGGTTGAGTTCATGAGGTTGATCGCTTCGACCCAGGCGGCGTGCTCGGCGGCCCGGTCGGAGCGGAATCCGGAGTCGATCAGCGTGTCGCCGTGCGCCCAGGTGACGACGAGCAGGCCGCCCTCGGTGAGTACCTTGCCCGCGATCCCCTTGTCGAGGCGGGCGCCGCGCAGCTGAGCGGCCGGTACGAAGAAGTCGGTCGCCCCCGGACGGACCACGTCGAGGCCCGCGTCGGTGAGGGTGAGCTCGACCCGGCTGCGGACTCCGAGCCCGTGGGCGACGATCCGGTCGAGCCACTGCCCGGCGGTGGTGGACCCGTGGTACCGGCCGGTCAGGGCCAGCCGGTGCTCGGGAAGACCGCCGGGGGCGGCGGGCAGCTCCGGCAGATCGCTCTGCAGGGCCCCGCGCCATTTCCAGCCCTGCCGCATCAGCCAGTACACGAACGCGATGAAGACGAGCAGGCCGAGCACCCACGCCATGCGGGGGCCCCAGTCCGTCACCTCCGCCGACTGTCGTTCGGCGGCCTCGGCGGCCAGTTGGATCACTGCAGGTGTCACGCCAGTTTCCCGTCCACGACCGTTGCCCGGCCCCGCAGGAAGGTGTGAGTGACGCGCCCCGGCAGCTCACGGCCCTCGTAAGGCGTGTTGCGGCTGCGGGAGGCGAAGAGTGCGGGGTCCACGACACCACGGTACGAGGTATCGACCAAGGTCAGGTTCGCGGGTTCACCTGCCGAGACGGGCCGGCCGTGCCCCGCGAGGCCTCCGATGCGCGCCGGAGCGTGCGACATCCGCTCCGCGACGCCCGTCCAGTCGAGCAGGCCGGTCTCCACCATCGTCTGCTGGACGACGGAGAGCGCGGTCTCCAGGCCGACCATGCCCATGGCGGCGGCGGCCCACTCGCAGTCCTTGTCCTCGTGGGGGTGCGGGGCGTGGTCCGTGGCGACGATGTCGATCGTGCCGTCGGCGAGCGCCTCGCGCAGGGCCATCACGTCGCGCTCGGTACGCAGCGGCGGGTTGACCTTGTAGACCGGGTCGTACGAGCGCACGAGTTCGTCGGTGAGGAGCAGGTGGTGGGGGGTGACCTCGGCGGTGACGTCGATGCCGCGGGACTTGGCCCAGCGGACGATCTCGACGGAGCCGGCGGTGGAGAGGTGGCAGATGTGCACGCGGGAGCCGACGTGCTCGGCGAGCAGGACGTCGCGGGCGATGATCGACTCCTCGGCGACGGCCGGCCAGCCGCCGAGTCCCAGCTCGGCCGAGACGATGCCCTCGTTCATCTGGGCGCCCTCGGTGAGGCGGGGCTCCTGGGCGTGCTGGGCGACGACGCCGCCGAAGGCCTTCACGTACTCCAGGGCGCGGCGCATGATCACGGCGTCGTCCACGCACTTGCCGTCGTCGGAGAAGACGGTGACGCGGGCGGCGGACTCGTGCATGGCGCCCAGCTCGGAGAGCTTCTTGCCCTCCAGGCCGACGGTGACGGCGCCGATGGGCTGTACGTCGCAGTAGCCGGACTCCTTGCCCAGGCGCCACACCTGCTCGACGACGCCGGCGGTGTCGGCGACCGGGAAGGTGTTGGCCATGGCGAAGACGGCCGTGTAGCCGCCGGAGGCGGCCGCGCGGGTGCCGGTGAGGACGGTCTCGGAGTCCTCGCGGCCGGGCTCGCGCAGGTGGGTGTGGAGGTCGACGAGGCCCGGGAGGAGGACCTGTCCCCCGGCCTCGATGACGTGGGCGCCCTCGGCGGACAGCCCGGTGCCGACCTCGGCGATGGTCTCGCCGTCGATCAGGACGTCCTGCGCCTCGCCGCCGAGGACCTTGGCACCGCGGATAAGGATCTTGCTCATGGTTACTTGGTCTCCTCGGTACGGGCGGCGGCGGGGGCGGTGACGGCGGGCTCGGAGCCTCCGAGCAGCAGGTACAGGACGGCCATGCGGATCGAGACGCCGTTGGCGACCTGCTCGACGACCGTGCAGCGGTCGGAGTCGGCGACCTCGGCGGTGATCTCCATGCCGCGGACCATGGGGCCGGGGTGCATCACGATGGCGTGCTCGGGCATCCGCGCCATCCGGGCGGCGTCCAGCCCGTAGCGGCGCGAGTACTCGCGCTCGGTCGGGAAGAAGGCGGCGTTCATCCGCTCGCGCTGCACACGCAGCATCATGACCGCGTCCGACTTCGGCAGCACCTCGTCGAGGCTGTACGAGATCTCGCAGGGCCAGTTCTCGACGCCGACCGGCACCAGGGTCGGCGGGGCCACCAGGGTGACCTCGGCGCCGAGGGTGTGCAGCAGGTCGACGTTGGAGCGGGCCACGCGGCTGTGCAGGACGTCGCCCACGAGGGTGATCCGGCGGCCGTCCAGGCCCTTGCCGAGCCCGGCGTCCCGGCCGACCAGACGGCGGCGCATGGTGAACGCGTCGAGCAGCGCCTGGGTGGGGTGCTGGTGGGTGCCGTCGCCGGCGTTGATCACCGGGGCGTCGATCCAGCCGGAGTTGGCGAGCCGGTAGGGGGCGCCGGAGGCGTGGTGGCGGATGACCACGGCGTCCACGCCCATGGCGGCCAGGGTCTGGGCCGTGTCCTTGAGGGACTCGCCCTTGGAGACGCTGGAGCCCTTCGCGGCGAAGTTGATGACGTCGGCGGAGAGGCGCTTCTCGGCCGCTTCGAAGGAGATCCGGGTGCGGGTCGAGTCCTCGAAGAACAGGTTGCAGATGGTGAGGCCGCGCAGGGTGGGCAGCTTCTTGATCGGCCGGTCGGCGACGCGGGCCATCTCCTCGGCGGTGTCGAGGATCAGGACGGCGTCGTCGCGCGTGAGGTCGGCGGCCGAGATGAGGTGGCGCTTCATCTGGGTGCTCCGTAAGTCTGGAGGGCAGGCAGGCGGGGCTGACGGTGGTGCGGCAGGGCAGGGCAGGGCTCGGCACGGGCCCCGCGGGGGTCCCGTACGCGCGGGGGTTACTGCCCTGCTGCCCGGGAGGTCCGCTGGCCGAGCAGCACGGCGTCGCGGCCGTCCTCCTCCTGGAGCTGGACCCTGACGGTCTCGCGCAGCGAGGTGGGCAGGTTCTTGCCCACGTAGTCGGCGCGGATGGGGAGTTCGCGGTGGCCGCGGTCGACGAGGACCGCGAGCTGGACGGCGCGGGGGCGGCCGATGTCGCCGAGCGCGTCGAGGGCGGCCCGGATGGTGCGGCCGGAGAAGAGGACGTCGTCGACGAGGACCACCAGGCGGCCGTCGATGCCGTCGCCGGGGATCTCGGTGCGGCCGATCGTCCGGGCGGGCTTCAGGCGCAGGTCGTCGCGGTACATGGTGATGTCGAGGGAGCCGACCGGGACCTTCGCCCCGGTGATCTCCTCGAGCTTGGCGGCCAGCCGGCCGGCCAGGTACACACCGCGGGTGGGAATGCCGAGGAGCACCACGTCGTCGGCGCCCTTGGCGCGTTCGACGATCTCGTGGGCGATGCGCGTCAGGACCCGGGCGATGTCCTGCGCCTCCAGAACGGGGCGCATCTCCTCATCGGCCGAGACCCGGGAAGTCGTGCTGTCCATGAAAAGGACCTCCTTCTCCGCCTCACGGGACGGACCTTAAAGGACGTCTGATGTACGCCGACCACGGTACCAGGGGTGGACGCCCCGGTCCGCACCGGACCCCGGTGATCCCGCTCGTAAGTGGGCGGGGAAGAGCATTCGGCTTGACGCATCCACGTAACGCTGCGTAACCTCACAGTGAGTTACCAGCCGCGCGGCGGAGCCGCATGGTCTCCATGTAGTCACAGCGTCACAGCGTCCGGGAGCGTTATGTCCAGCGAATACGCCAAACAGCTCGGGGCCAAGCTCCGCGCCATCCGCACCCAGCAGGGCCTCTCCCTCCATGGTGTCGAGGAGAAGTCGCAGGGCCGTTGGAAGGCCGTGGTGGTCGGTTCCTACGAGCGCGGGGACCGCGCCGTGACCGTCCAGCGCCTCGCCGAGCTGGCGGACTTCTACGGGGTTCCGGTCCAGGAACTGCTGCCGGGCACGACCCCCGGCGGTGCGGCCGAGCCGCCGCCGAAGCTGCGCCTCGACCTGGAGCGCCTGGCGGGCGTCCCCGCCGAGAAGGCCGGCCCGCTCCAGCGCTACGCCGCGACCATCCAGAGCCAGCGCGGCGACTACAACGGCAAGGTGCTGTCGATCCGCCAGGACGACCTGCGCACCCTGGCCGTCATCTACGACCAGTCCCCCTCGGTCCTGACCGAGCAGCTCATCAGCTGGGGCGTGCTCGACGCCGACGCGCGTCGCGCCGTGGCCCACGAGGACATCTAGTCCCCAGGGGGTTCGTACCGGCCCAGCAGAAACGTTACCGGCGGGTGCCGGCGCCCCAGGGCGCCGGCACCCGCCGGCTTTTTCGTGGCCGGGCTTTTTCGTGGCCGGGCGGCTCGTGGCCGGGCGGCGGCGGGCGGTGCCGGGCGGTGCCGGACGCGGCCGGCCGCGGAAACGGCGGAGGGCCCGGGGCGCTCTTCGCGCCGCGGGCCCTCCGCTCAGCCGTCCGCCCCGGGGGTCACTCGCCCCGGCGCAGGCTCGGCTTCAGGTCCTTGAAGCGGGCCAGGAGGCCGTTCACGAACGCGGGCGAGTCGTCCGTGGAGAACTCCTTGGCCAGCTGCACGGCCTCGTCGATCGCCACGGCGTCCGGGGTCTCGTCGACCCAGATCAGCTCGAAGGCACCCAGCCGGAGGATGTTCCGGTCCACGACCGGCATGCGGTCGAGCTCCCAGTCCACGGCGTAGGTGACGATCAGGTCGTCGATGCGGTTCACCTTGTCGGCGTACCCCTCGACGAGGTCCATCGTGAAGGCGTTGACCGGCGGCTGCCGGTCGTCGGACCGCGCGTGGCGGATCCAGTCCGCGAGGACCTCGCGCACGGGCACGCCGCGCTGGTCGGCCTCGAAGAGGATCTGGAAGGCGCGCTTGCGCGCGTTGCTCCGGGCAGCCACGGTTAGCTGTTCACCCGGCCGAGGTAGTCGGAGGTGCGGGTGTCGACCTTGACCTTCTCGCCGGTGTTGACGAAGAGCGGGACCTGGATCTCGTGGCCGGTCTCCAGGCGCGCCGGCTTGGTGCCGCCGGTGGAGCGGTCGCCCTGGACGCCCGGGTCGGTGTGCTCGATGACCAGCTCGACGGCGGCCGGGAGCTCGACGTAGAGGACCGAGCCCTCGTGCTGCGCGACGGAGGCGGTGAAGCCCTCGATCAGGAAGTTGGCGGCGTCGCCGACGGCCTTCTTGTCGACCATCAGCTGGTCGTAGGTCTGCATGTCCATGAAGACGAAGTACTCGCCGTCCATGTACGAGAACTGCATGTCACGCCGGTCGATCGTGGCGGTCTCGACCTTCGTGCCGGCGTTGAAGGTCTTGTCGACGACCTTGCCGGAGAGCACGTGCTTGAGCTTGGTGCGCACGAAGGCCGGGCCCTTGCCGGGCTTGACGTGCTGGAACTCGACGACGGACCAGAGCTGGTCACCGTCGAGCTTGAGCACCATGCCGTTCTTGAGGTCGTTCGTGGAAGCCACGGTTGCGGAATCTCCTGCACTGGAAGACCACGGATGCGCGCACGGTCCGCGTCGCGGACTAGAGCGCGAGCAGCTCCTTGGTCGTAATGGTGAGTAGCTCGGGACCGCCGTCCGCCTCGGGGCGTACGACGAGCGTGTCATCGATCCGGACACCTCCCCGGCCGGGGAGGTGAACCCCCGGTTCGACGGTGACCGGCACGCAAGCGTCCAGTTTACCCATTGCCGTAGGTGCAAGCTGCGGGTCCTCGTCGATTTCGAGACCGACCCCGTGCCCCATCCACCCCGCGAGGGCCTCACCGTACCCCGCCGAGTCCAGTACGGACCGTGCCGCGTGGTCCACGTCGCGGTACGCGGCCCCCGGCACCAGGGCCTGCCGGCCCGCCCGCTGGGCGGCGAAGACCAGGTCGTACAGCTCGATCTGCCAGTCCGCGGGAGTGGTGCCGATCACGAAGGTGCGGCCGATCTCGCAGCGGTAACCGCGGTATCCGGCGCCGAGGCAGACGGAGAGGAAGTCGCCCTCCTCCACCCGCCGGTCCGAGGGCCGGTGCCGGGAGCGGCCCGAGTGCGGGCCGGTGCCGACGGACGTGGGGAACGCCGGGCCGTCCGCGCCGTGGTCGACGAGACGGCGCTCCAGCTCCAGGGCCAGGTGGCGTTCGGTCCGGCCCACGAGGATCGACTCCAGCAGCTCGCCGAGGGCCTGGTCGGCGATCTCGGCGGCGATCCGCAGACAGGCGATCTCCTCCTCGTCCTTGACCAGCCGCTGCTGCTCCACGGCCGTGCCGAGGTCGGACAGCCGCAGCCGGGGCGCGACCGAGCGCAGGGCCCGGTGCCGGGCGACGGTGAGGTGGTGCTCCTCGACGGCGAGGGAGTCGGCCCGGACGGAGGCGGCCAGATCGGCGGCGGCCACGGCCGGATCGGCTCCGGGGGCGGGCAGTACGGACACCCGCAGGCCCTCGTCGAGCCGCCCCTCGTCCACCTCCCCGGTGGGCGCCGCGGGGCAGAACAGCACGTCCTCGACGGGCCCGACCAGCATGACGGCGCCCAGCGGGGACGCCCCGGCGAGGTAGCGGACGTTCGCTGGACGCGTGACCAGTGCGGCGGCATTGCCCGCGGCGGCGCAGCGCTCGCGGAGCAGGCCCCTGCGGGCCGCGTACACGTCTGACATGTCTTCGAGCCTACGAGCGCCGGGCGCATCCGGCCCGGCGAGCGCGGCCGGACGGGGCCGCGCCGACGCCCGCGGCCCACCGCCGCGGCGGCCCTACCAGCGGGGCGGGCTCGTCAGTGCCCGGGCGAGGGCCTCGTCCAGGGCCCGCGCGGTGCCCTCGACGTCGAGCTGGGAGTTGTCGATGATCGGCAGCCCGGAGCCGTACCAGCCGGCCATCCGGCCGTGGATGCGGGCGACCTCCTCGTCGGAGAGCCGGCGGTTGCCGGAGCGGGCCGCGTTGCGGTCGAGGACGACGTCCAGCCCGGGCAGCAGGACGACCGGCAGCAGCGCCGGCCCCACGTGCCGCTTCCAGCCGCCCAGGCCGACCACGGGCCGGTCGGGGAAGACCGCGTCGTCGAGGATGCAGGAGATGCCGTTGGCCAGGAAGTTGCGGGCGGCGAAGCCGCAGGTGCGGCGGGCGAGGCGGTACTGGGCCTCGGAGTGCTCGTTCCAGCCGGCCTGCGGGTCGGCGAAGCCGGAGCAGACCCATTCGCGGACGTCGTCCAGGCTGATGTGCGCGGTCGGTACCGGGCGGGTGGCCGCCCAGTGCCGGGCCACGGTCGTCTTGCCCGCGCCGGCCGGTCCTATCAGCAGGACGGCGAGCACGGCCCCACCGGTACCGGGCACGGCCCCACCGGTACCGGGCACGGCCCCACCGGTACCGGGCGGGGGCGCGCCCGGCCCGGGGGCCGCGGCGGGAGGCAGCGGAATGTGCCCCGTCGCTTCGGGAACCGGCGCCACCGGCCAGCCCTGGGCAGGGGGTATCGGCGGCTGCGGGGGAACCGCCGGGTGCTGTCCCGTCGGACCCCAGCCCCCCACTCCGTGCTGCATCCGCGCCACTCCGTCTCGTTCAGGCGACTGATGCGAGAACGTTATCTCAGGCCGTGACTTCCTCCGCCAGCGCACGCAGCGCCAGCCGGTAGGAGCCCAGCCCGAAGCCCGCGACGGTGCCGGTCGCCACGGCCGCGATGACCGAGGTGTGCCGGAACTCCTCCCGGGCGTACGGGTTGGAGATGTGCACCTCGATCAGCGGTGCGGTCCGCTGGGCGGCCGCGTCCCGCATGGCGTACGAGTAGTGCGTGAAGGCCCCGGGGTTGATGACGACCGGGATCCCGCCGTCGGCCGCCTCGTGCAGCCAGCGCACCAGCTCGCCCTCGTCGTTGGTCTCGCGGACCTCCACGTCGAAGCCGAGCTCCGCGCCCAGGGTGCGGCAGCTCTCCACGAGGCCGGCGTACGAGGTGGCCCCGTACACGTCGGGCTCGCGGGACCCGAGCCGGCCCAGGTTCGGGCCGTTCAGGACCAGCACCCGGCGGCTCACGCGGAGACCTCGCCGTAGGCGGCGACGAGGTGGGCCGGGTCGGGGCCCTCCAGGACGGTGGGCTTGGCCAGGCCGTCCAGGACGATGAAGCGCAGCAGGTTGCCGCGGGACTTCTTGTCGACCTGCATGGTCTGGAGCAGCTTGCTCCACTGGTCGCCGCGGTACGTCAGCGGCAGGCCCACGGAGGCGAGCACCGCCTTGTGGCGGTCGGCCGTGGCGTCGTCGAGCCGCCCGGCCAGCCGGCCGAGCTCGGCGGCGAAGACCATGCCGACGGAGACCGCCGCACCGTGCCGCCACTTGTAGCGCTCGTTCTTCTCGATGGCGTGCGCGAGGGTGTGGCCGTAGTTGAGGATCTCCCGCAGCCCCGACTCCTTGAGGTCGCTGGAGACCACGTCGGCCTTGACCTGGATGGAGCGGCGGATCAGCTCGGCCGTGTGCGGGCCGGCGGGCGTACGGGCCGCCGCCGGGTCCTCCTCGATCAGGTCGAGGATCACCGGGTCGGCGATGAACCCGGCCTTGATGATCTCGGCGAGGCCGCTGACGTAGTCGTTGACCGGCAGCGACTCCAGCGCGGCGAGGTCGCAGAGCACCCCGGCCGGCGGGTGGAACGCCCCGACGAGGTTCTTGCCCTCGGCGGTGTTGATGCCGGTCTTGCCGCCGACGGCCGCGTCCACCATCGCGAGGACGGTGGTCGGCACGGCGATCCAGCGCACCCCGCGCAGCCAGCTGGCCGCGACGAAGCCCGCCAGGTCGGTGGTGGCGCCGCCGCCGACGCCCACGATGACGTCGGTACGGGTGAAGTTGGACTGGCCGAGCGCCTTCCAGCAGTACGCGGCCACCTCGACGGTCTTGGCCTCCTCGGCGTTCGGCACCTGGATGGCGACCGCCTCGTAGCCCTGCTCCGCCAGGTCCGCGCGCAGCGCCTCGCCGGTCTCGGCCAGCGCCTCGGGGTGGATCACGGCGACCCGCCGGGCCTTCGGGCCGATCAGGCCGCCCAGCTCGCCGAGCAGCTGCCGGCCGACCAGCACGTCGTACGCGTCGTGTCCGGCACTGGCGCCGACGTGGATACGCGTCACCTGGTCTGTCATACGTCCTTCAACTCCAGAGCGTCGAGGACCGCCTGGGCGACCTCTTCGGGGGTGCGGTCGTCGGTGGCCACCACGACGCGCGCGACTTCGGTGTACAGGTGGCGCCTGGCCTCCATCAGCTCGCGCCACTGGCGGCGCGGGTTGACGGCGAGCAGCGGGCGGGCGGCGCCGAGCCCGACGCGGCGCACGGCCTCCTCGACGTCCATCGACAGGTAGGCGACGGGCAGCCCGCTCAGCAGGGCGCGGGTGCCCTCGTCGAGGACGGCGCCGCCGCCGAGGGCGAGGACTCCCGTGTGCTCGGCGACGGCGGCGGCCACGGCCTCGCGTTCCAGCTCACGGAAGTACGGCTCGCCCTCGTCGACGAAGATGTCGGAGATCTCCCGGCCCTGGGCCGCGACGATGTCCGCGTCGGTGTCCCGGTAGGGGACGCCGAGCCGGCGGGCGAGCAGGCCGCCCACCGTGGACTTGCCGGAGCCCATGGGGCCGACGAGTACGACCAGGGGGCCGGCGGTCACCGGATCTGCAGGTGGTCGAGGTACGACCGGACGTTGCGGCGGGTCTCGGGGACCGAGTCCCCGCCGAACTTCTCGACCACCGCGTCGGCCAGCACCAGCGCGACCATGGCCTCGGCGACGATGCCCGCGGCGGGCACGGCACAGACGTCGGAACGCTGGTGGTGGGCCACGGTGGCCTCGCCGGTGGCGACGTCGACGGTGGCCAGGGCGCGCGGCACGGTCGCGATGGGCTTCATCGCGGCGCGGACGCGCAGCAGCTCGCCGGTGGTCAGGCCGCCCTCGGTGCCGCCGGAGCGGCCGGAGGTGCGCTTGAGGCCCTCGGGGGTGGAGACGATCTCGTCGTGCGCCTTGGAGCCGGGCACGCGGGCCAGCTCGAAGCCGTCGCCGACCTCGACGCCCTTGATGGCCTGGATGCCCATGAGCGCGGCGGCGAGGCGGGCGTCGAGGCGGCGGTCCCAGTGGACGTGGGAGCCGAGGCCGACGGGCACGCCGTACGCGAGCACCTCGACGACGCCGCCGAGGGTGTCGCCGTCCTTGTGGGCCTGGTCGATCTCGGCGACCATCGCCTTCGACGCGTCGGCGTCGAGGCAGCGCACCGGGTCGGCGTCGAGCTTCTCGACGTCGGCGGGGGTCGGGTAGACGCCGTAGGGCGCCTTGGCCGAGGCCAGCTCCACCACGTGGGAGACGATCTCGATGCCGGCGGCCTCCTTGATGAAGGACCGGGCGATGGCGCCGAGGGCGACCCGGGCGGCCGTCTCGCGGGCGCTGGCGCGCTCCAGGATCGGGCGGGCCTCGTCGAAGCCGTACTTCTGCATGCCCGCGAGGTCGGCGTGGCCGGGGCGGGGGCGGGTCAGCGGCGCGTTGCGGCCGGTGTCCTTGAGCAGCGAGGGGTCGACCGGGTCGGCCGACATCACCGTCTCCCACTTGGGCCACTCGGTGTTCCCGACCATGACCGCGACCGGGGAGCCCAGGGACAGCCCGTGGCGGACGCCGCCGAGGAAGGTGATCTCGTCCTGCTCGAACTTCATCCGGGCACCGCGGCCATAGCCGAGCCGGCGCCTCGCCAGGTGGTCGGCCACCAGCTCGGTGGTGACCGGGACGCCGGCGGGAAGGCCCTCCAGCGTCGCGACCAGGGCCGGTCCGTGCGACTCTCCCGCGGTCAGCCAACGCAACCTGCTCAACGATGCTCCTCATGCTCGCGCCTGGTACAGCGGCGGCGCGTACCCGGGGCCCTCCCGGCGGTGGCCGGGGGGAGCGCGGACGGGACCGCCATACCCGAATCCTCCCACGTCCGGGCCGTCGAGCCGATCTCGGTCCAGCTGACGGACGGGGGGTTCCCCGGCGGTGGCCGGCGAGGGTACGCGGTGAGGGTGGCGGGTACGGCTATCCGCTTCCTACGCGCGCGGGCGCGGGGGGCGTCAGGGACGGGCGCGCAGGGCCGCCTCCCCGGCGGTCCGCATGGCCGCCAGCGGCCCGGGGGTGCGGCCGGTCATCCGCTCGACCTGGAGCACGGCCTGGTGGACGAGCAGGTCGAGGCCGCCGAGGAGGGTGCCGCCGCGCCCGGACCACGCGGCGGCCAGGGCGGTGGGCCAGGGGTCGTAGAGGACGTCGAAGAGGGTGCCGGGCGCCTCGGGGACGGCGGGGGCCAGCTCGTCCGTGGCGCCGGCCGGGGTGGTGGCGATGACCAGCGGGGCTCCGAGGGCCTGCGCCGCGTCCGACCAGTCGGCGGTGCGCACGTCGACGCCGAGCCGCTCGCCCCACCGGAGCATCTCGTCGGCGCGGGCGCGCGAGCGGACGTACGCGGTGACCTCGCCGGTGCAGATCCGGGCGAGGGCGGCGAGCGCCGAGGAGGCGGTGGCGCCGGCCCCGAGGACGGCGGCGGCGGGCACCTCGTCGACGCCCCGCTCGTGCAGCGCGGCGACGATCCCGGGGATGTCGGTGTTGTCGCCGAGGCGGCGGCCGTCCTCGGTGAGGACGACCGTGTTGACGGCCTCCACCGAGGCGGCCGTGTCACTGATCCCGTCGAGCAGCGGGATGACGGCCCGCTTGAGCGGCATGGTCAGCGACAGCCCGGCCCACTCCGGGCCGAGGCCGGCCACGAAGGCGGGCAGCGCGGCCTCGTCGATCTCGAACCGGTCGTAGGTCCAGTCGTCGAGGCCGAGCTCCCGGTACGCGGCGCGGTGCAGCACCGGTGAGAGGGAGTGCTCGATGGGCGAACCCAGCACCGCGGCCCGTATCCGTGACATGTCCTGCCTACCCGCCGTTCTTCTTCTGCGCCTGGCGCTCCTGGAACTCCGCGACGAGCTTCAGGTGCTCGTCGTAGGTCTTGGTGAAGGTCGTCTTGTCGCCGTCGACCGACACGAAGAACATCCATCCGCCGTGGTCCGGGTTGAGGGTAGCGCTCACCGCCTCCGCGCCGGGGTTCCCGATCGGGCCGGGCGGCAGTCCCCTGACGAAGTGGGTGTTGTACGGGTGGTCGAAGGCCTGGGCTTCCCTCAGGTTGAAGTTGATCTCGCTCTGGTTCTTGACGTAGTTGTACGTCGAGTCGAACTGGAGCTTCTGGTTCGTGACGTCGTTGGTCTTCTTGAGGCGGTTGTAGACCACCTCCGCCATCTTGCGGAAGTCGTCGTGGTTCTTGCCCTCGGCGTTGACGAGGCTGGCGACGGTGACCACCTGGAGCGGGCTGTCCAGGCCCAGCTCCCTGGCCTTGCCCTCGATCCCCATCTCCAGGTACTTGTCGGCGGAGTGCTTGACCATCTGCCGGAGCAGCGACTCGGGGGTGCTGTCCTTGCTGAGGTCGTAGCGCATGGGGAACAGGAAGCCCTCGAGCGGGTCGATGGCCTTCGGGTTGTTGGCCGCCCAGGCCGGCAGGCCGAGGTTCTTGGCCTCCCGCAGGGCGACGTCCTTCGTGGTGCCGTCAGGCTTGCCGAGCTTCTTGTCGATCGCCTCGTACACCTTGGAGTTGCGCATGCCCTCGGTGACGGTGAGGACGCTCAGCTTGCTGGGGTCGATCATCACGGCGACGGCGGCCGCCGCCGACATGCGCTTCTTCAGCGGGTAGACGCCGGGCTGGATCGACTTGCCCCTGGGGTTGGCGGTGGCGGCGTCGACGAAGGCCTGGGCGCTGGCGACCACGCCGGCCTGCTTCAGGATCCGGCCCATCTGGCCCAGGCCCGCGCTCTTGGGGATCTCGACGTCGACCGTCTCGCCGCTGCCCTCGCCCGCGTAGTCCTCGGCCGCGCCGAAGCGGTCCTTCAGGTACGTGTAGCCGTAGTAGCCACCGCCGCCGACGACGCCGATGATCACCACGGCAGCGAGCAGGCAGGCGGTGCCGCTGCGCTTCTTCTGTTTGCCGCCCTTGCCGCCCTTGGCCCGGCCGCCGGCGCGGCGCCCGCGCGAGGGCGGCTCGTCGCCGTCGGCCGCGGGGAGGAGTTCCTCCTCGGGCTCCTCGGCGAGCGGCTCCTCGACGGGATCCGGTTCCAGGTGGCGCAGGCCGGGCGGCCGCGGAGGCGGGTAGGCCTCCGGGGTGGTGTACAGGTCGGGGGCCTCACCGGGGTAGGTCCCGACGGCCTGCTGGGCGTACGGGTCCGCGCCGGCGTACGGGTCGACCTGTACGGCGGCCGCCGCGTACTGGCCCTGGCCGGTGTCCCAGCCCTGGCCGCCGCCCCCGCCGTCGTACGCCGGCTGAGGGGCCATCGGCTGGGGCGCCATGGACGGGGCCGCCTGCTGAGGGGCCATCTGCTGGTACTGGACCTGCTGGGGGTAGCCCTGTTCGTCGTACTGCTGCGGGTACTGCCCCGTGTGCTGGTGCTGGTAGTGCGGCTCCTGCGGCTGCGCGTACTGCTGCTGCGGGTCGCCGGCGTAGGGCACCTGCGCCTGCTGCGTCTGGTGCGCGGTCCACCCCTGGTCCCCGTACAACGGGTCCCCGGGGTGCCACGGTTCGGAGCCACCGCCCCGGCCATACTCAGTCATCGGTCCCCTAGAGCCGCGAGACGAAGGCCGCGGCTTACGTCGGCCGCGACACCCGGTTCCGCCTCTTTGGTGGTGAGCGACGGCTGTTCGAATGCCGTCTCATCGCGCGGAACGTTACCGTATCGCGATCAGACAACCACTTCGACGCACTCACCGGGCGGATTACCTGATACCCGTTCGGTCTCAAGAGCGTTCTGGAGGATGACCACAGCGGCGGCCTGGTCGATGACCGACCGGCCCTTCTTCGCGTTGCGCCCGGAGGCCCGCAGGCCCTGGGCGGCGGTGACCGTCGTCATCCGCTCGTCCACCAGACGGACGGTCACCGGCTTGATGCCCTTGGCCAGTTCGTTCGCGAATGCGCGCACCTTGGCCGCGGCCGGCCCCTCCCGCCCGCTGAGCGAGCGGGGGAGGCCGACCACGACTTCGAGGGGCTCGTACTCCTCGACGAGCTGCCGCAGCCGCCGGTGGGCGAAGGGGACGTCCCGGCCCGGGACGGTCTCCACCGGCGTGGCGAGCACCCCGTCGGGGTCGCAGGAGGCGACCCCGATCCGGGCGTCCCCGACATCGATGGCCAGTCGGCGGCCGCGGCGCAGGCTCATCGTCAGGCCGTCTCTGCCACGAGGCGCTCGACGGCCGCGATGGCCTCGGGCACGGCGCCCGGGTTCTGGCCGCCGCCCTGGGCCACGTCGGGCTTGCCGCCACCGCCGCCGCCGAGGGTCTTGGCGGCGGCGCGGACCAGGTCACCGGCCTTGAGGCCGCGTTCGCGGGCCGCCTCGTTGGTGGCGATGACGGTCAGCGGGCGGTCGTTCGCCACGGTGAACAGCGCGACGACGGCCGGACGGTCGCCCTGGATGCGGCCGCGGACGTCGAGGACCAGCTTGCGCAGGTCGTCGGCGCCCGTGCCGTCCGGCACCTGGCCGACGACGAGGGCGACACCGCGGATGTCCTGGGCGTTGGAGGCGAGACCGGCGGCGGCCTGGAGGACCTTCTCCGCGCGGAACTTCTCGATCTCCTTCTCGGCGTCCTTCAGCTTGCCGAGCATGGAGGCGATCTTCTCCGGCAGCTCCTCCGGACGGCCCTTGACCAGCTCCTGGAGCTGGGCGACGACCGTGTGCTCCTTGGCGAGGAAGTTGTACGCGTCGACGCCGACCAGGGCCTCGACGCGGCGCACGCCGGAGCCGATGGAGGACTCGCCGAGCAGCTTGACCAGACCCAGCTGGGAGGTGTTGCCGACGTGCGTGCCGCCGCACAGCTCCTTGGAGAAGTCGCCGATGGTGACGACGCGGACCCGCTCGCCGTACTTCTCGCCGAACTCGGCGATGGCGCCCTGCTTCTTGGCCTCGTCGATGCTCATGATCTCGGCGGTGACGTCGAGCTCGCGGGAGAGCACGTCGTTGATCTTCTGCTCGACGTCGGTGAGGACCGTGCCGGGGACGGCGTTCGGGGAGCCGAAGTCGAAGCGGAAGCGGCCGGGGCTGTTCTCGGAGCCGGCCTGGGCGGCCGTCGGGCCGAGGGCGTCGCGCAGCGCCTGGTGGGTCAGGTGGGTGGCCGAGTGGGCGCGGGCGATGGCCCGGCGGCGCTTGACGTCGATGGCGGCGTACGCGGGGGCGCCCACCGTCACCTCGCCGACCTGGACGGAGCCCTTGTGCACGGAGACGCCGGGGACCGGCTGCTGGACGTCGCGCACCTGGATGACGGCGCCGGTGTCGAGCTTGATGCGGCCCTGGTCGGCGAGCTGGCCGCCGCCCTCGGCGTAGAAGGGGGTGCGGTCGAGGACGACCTCGACCTCGTCGCCCTCGGAGGCGGCGGGCGCGGAGACGCCGTTGACCAGGAGGCCGACGATGGTGGCCTCGCCCTGGTGGGTGGCGTAGCCGGTGAACTCGGTGGCGCCGGAGCCGTCGGCGATCTCCCGGTAGGCCGACATGTCGGCGTGGCCGGTCTTCTTGGCCTTGGCGTCGGCCTTGGCGCGGTCGCGCTGCTCCTGCATCAGGCGGCGGAAGCCCGGCTCGTCCACGGAGAGGCCCTGCTCGGCGGCCATCTCCAGGGTGAGGTCGATCGGGAAGCCCCAGGTGTCGTGGAGCAGGAACGCCTTGTCGCCGGAGAGGACCGTGCCGCCGGCGGCCTTGGTCTCGGTCACGGCGGTGTCGAGGATGTTGGTGCCGCCCTTGAGGGCCTTCAGGAAGGCGGCCTCTTCGGCGAGGGCGACGGTCTCGATGCGCTTGCGGTCGGTGATGAGCTCGGGGTACTGCTGCCCCATCGTGCCGATCACGACGTCGATCAGGTCCTGGACGACCGGGCCCGTGGCGCCCATGAGGCGCATGTTGCGGATGGCGCGGCGCATGATGCGGCGCAGCACGTAGCCGCGGCCCTCGTTGCCGGGGGTGACGCCGTCGCCGATGAGCATGACGGAGGTGCGCATGTGGTCGGCGACCACGCGCATCGAGACGTCGGTGTGCTGCGCGGCGCCGTACTGCACGCCGGTGAGCTCGGTGGCCTTGTCCATGACCACGCGCAGGGTGTCGGTCTCGTACATGTTCCGCACGCCCTGCAGGATCATCGCGAGGCGTTCGAGGCCGAGGCCGGTGTCGATGTTCTTCGACGGGAGGTCGCCGAGGATCGGGAAGTCCTCCTTCCCGTCGCCGGCGCCGCGCTCGTACTGCATGAAGACCAGGTTCCAGATCTCCACGTAGCGCTCGTCGTTGACGGCCGGGCCGCCCTCGACGCCGAACTCGGGGCCGCGGTCGTAGTTGATCTCGGAGCAGGGGCCGCAGGGGCCGGGGACGCCCATGGACCAGAAGTTGTCCTTCTTGCCCAGGCGCTGGATGCGCTCGGCGGGGACGCCGATGACGTCGCGCCAGATCGTCTCGGCCTCGTCGTCGTCGAGGTAGACCGTGATCCAGAGCTTCTCGGGCTCCAGGCCGTAGCCGCCGTCCGCCACGGAGCTGGTCAGCAGCTCCCAGGCGTACTTGATGGCGCCTTCCTTGAAGTAGTCCCCGAAGGAGAAGTTGCCGCACATCTGGAAGAACGTGCCGTGGCGGGTGGTCTTGCCGACCTCTTCGATGTCCGGCGTACGGACGCACTTCTGCACGCTGGTGGCCCGGGGGGCGGGGGGCTTGGTCTCACCGAGGAAGTACGGCTTGAAGGGGACCATGCCCGCGTTGACCAGCAGCAGAGTCGGGTCGTCCGCGATGAGCGACGCCGAAGGGACAACGGTGTGACCGCGCTCCTCGAAGAAGCTCAGCCAGCGGCGGCGGATTTCAGCCGACTCCATCAGTGGTCCTCATTCCGGTTGGGCGTGACCGTCGATTTGCTCGAACGGCGGGTGTTCTGGTCGTTCTGGTGGTGCTCGATGGCCCGCAGCCGCCGCGGCCCGGGGAGGGCGGTGACGTTGTCGGGCGTCCCGGGGTCCTGGTGCAGCCCCAGTGCGTCGTTCAGCTCGTCCTCGCGCTGGGTCATTCCCGCCCGGACGTCGAGGGCGAATTCCTTGAGGCGGTGCCCGGCCTCGACGGCCTTGTCCGCGGCCTGGGCGGCGAGGCTCTCCGGGGTCAGCTTCTTCAGCTGCCGGTTGACCTTGGTGGTGGCCCACACGCCGGCGGCGGCGCCTGCGGTGAACCAGAAGGCTCGGCGGAACATCGGCGGTCTCAGCCCTTCTGCTTCCGGCGCCGGGCCGACGGCACCGTACGGCCGACGATCACGGTTCGCCGGGTGGTCTTCTGCGGTGCGTCCTCCGTGCGGCCCAGTGCCTTGCGCACGCCGTAGCCGAAGGCCGCGACCTTGACCAGGGGGCCGCCGAAGGTGGTGGCGACGGTGGAGGACAGCGCGGAGGCGTTGGAGGTGACCTCCTGGACGTCGCTCGCGATGGCGTCGACCCGGTCGAGCTGGGTGCGCGCGGAGCGGACGGTGGTCGAGGCGTCGGCCAGCAGCGGGACGGCCTGCTCGGTGACGTCGGCCACGAGTTGGGTGGCCGCGCGGAGCACCTGCGCGAGCCGTACCAGGACCACCGCCAGGAAGGACACCAGGATGGCCCAGAAGACGGCCACGAGGATGCCGGCCACCTCTCCACCGGACACGTTGCACCGCTCCCTGATCTGCTCGCCTACGGATTGACTACGGAGAAAAGTCTTCCTCCGACCCTATCGCGCCGGAGATCCGCCGCAGTACCGGAATTCCGGGTCCGGCGCACGCCCGCGCGGACCCGCCTTGTACGCGGCGCGTCCGGAACAGTACTCTCCGTGTCCCATGCGACAGCGACCCACCCGACGAGTGACGCCGGGCAATCTTCCCTCGGAGCTGAGTTCCTTCGTCGGGCGGGGTGCCGAACTGGCCGCGGTCGCGCGGCTCCTCGCGTCGTCCCGGCTGGTCACGGTGACGGGGATGGGCGGCGTGGGCAAGTCCCGGCTGGCGCTGGCGGCGGCCCGGGCGGCCGCCGGGGAGCAGCAGGAACGCTACTGCGACGGCGTCTGGCTGGCCGAGCTGTCCTCCCTGCGCGATCCGGCGCTGCTGGAGTTCACGCTGGCCGAGGCCCTCGACCTCACCGACCACACCGTCCGCCCGCCCCGCACGGTCCTGGCCGAACACCTGGCCGGACGCCGTCTCCTGCTGGTCCTCGACGGGTACGAGCAGCTGGTCGACGAGGCGGCCGCCCTGCTGGGCGGGCTGCTGCGCCGCTCCCCCGGCCTGCGGGTGCTCGCGGCCGGCCGGCGCCCGCTGGGCCTGGACGGGGAGGCGCTCTTCCCGCTGGCCCCGCCCGCTCCCGCAGAGGCCCTGGCCCTGCTGGCCGAACGGGCCGCGGCCGCCGACCCCGGCTTCGTGCCGGCGCCGGACGTCCGGCCGGCCCTGACCGAGCTGTGCGCCCGGCTCGACGGGATCCCGCTGGCCCTGGAGCTGGCGGCGGCCCGGCTGCGGGTGCTCTCCCCGGAGCAGGTGCTGGCCCGCCTGGAGGACCGGTTCGCGCTGCTGACCGGCGGGGCGCGCGGGGCGCTGCCGCGGCACCGGACGCTGCGGACGGCGATCGGGTGGAGCCACGAGCTGTGCACCCCGGCGGAGCGGCTGCTGTGGGCCCGGCTGTCGGTGTTCGCCGGGCGGTTCGACCTGGACGCCGCCGAGTACGTGTGCGCGGGGCCGGACCTGCCGGCGGACGGCGTGCTCGACCTGGTCGGGGAGCTGCTCGCGCAGTCGGTGCTGGCGCGGGAGGAGACGCCGGCCGGGGTGCGCTACCGGATGCTGGAGACCGTACGGCTGTACGGGGCGGGGTGGCTGGAGGAGCTCGGTGACGCGGGGCGGCTGCGGCGGCGCCACCGGGACTGGTACGTGGGGCTGGCCACGTGGTGCGAGCTGGACTGGTTCGGCCCGCGCCAGCAGGAGGTGGCCGCCCTGGTGGAGGCGGAGCTGCCGAATCTGCGGCTGGCCCTGGAGTGCTGTCTGGAGGAGCCCGGGGAACAGCACCTGGGGCAGTACCTGGCGGGGACCCTGTGGTTCTACTGGGCGGGCTGCGGCCGGCTCACCGAGGGCCGGCACTGGCTGGCGCGCAGCCTGGAGTCCGGCCCGGGGCGGGCCGGGGAGGACGAGGAGTACGAGGGCTCGCGGCTGAAGGCCCTGTGGGTGCTGGGGTACGTGGCGGCGCTCCAGGGTGACGCGGTGGCCTCGATGGGCGCGCTGCACGAGTGCCGGGACCGCGCGGAGCTCACGGGGAACCGGGTGGCGGCCGCGTACGCGGTGCACCGGCTGGGGTGCCTGGCGCTGGTCTCGGACGAGATGGCGCGGGCCGGGGAGCTGCTGGGCGAGGCGCTGGAGCGCTACCGGGAGGCCGGGGAGCTGAACAGCAACGTACTGATGTGCCAGGTGGAGCTGGCGATGGCGCGGGCCTTCCAGGGTGATCTTGCGGGCGCGGTCGCGCTGTGCGAGGAGGTCCGGGACATCTGCCTGGAGCGCGGTGAGCGCTGGACGAAGGCGTACGCCCTGTACGTGCTGGCGTACGCGGCCCTGGACGAGGGGGACCCGGCGCGGGCCCGGCGGCTGCTGACCGAGTGCGTGGTGGTGAACCACACGTTCCGCGACCTGGTCGGGCTGGTGCTGGCGGTGGAGCTGCTGGCGCTGGTCACGGTCACCGAGGGCGCGGCGGCCGAGGCGGCGGTGCTCCAGGGGGCGGCGGAGCCCATGTGGGACGGGGTCGGCCTGCGGCTGTTCGGATCGGGGTACTTCAACGCGCCCCGGCTGCTGTGCCAGGAGCGGGCCGGGGAGGTGCTGGGCCCGGAGCGGTACGCGGCGTACGCGGAGGAGGGGCGGCAGCTGACGCTGGACGCGCTGGTGCTGCGGGCGCAGTGGGTGCCGGGGCCGCGCCAGGGAACGGAAAGGCCCGCCGCCCCCCGGAGGGGACGGCGGGCCGATACCAGCCTGTGAGGGCTACGGCCGCCGGATCAGCGGGCGTAGTACTCGACGACGAGCTGCTCGTCGCAGATGACCGGGATTTCCTTGCGGTTCGGGTCGCGGTCGAGGCGGAAGGCCAGGGCCTTCAGGTTGACCTGCAGGTAGCGCGGGGTCTCGCCCTCACCGGCGTAGCCACCCTCGCGGGCGACCTGGAAGGGGTGCTTCTCGCGGCTGCGCTCGCGCACGGTGATGACGTCGTCCGGACGGACACGGAACGACGGCTTGTCGACCTTGCCACCGTTGACCTCGATGTGGCCGTGGACGACCATCTGGCGGGCCTGGTAGATGGTGCGGGCGATGCCGGCACGCAGGACCAGGGCGTCCAGACGACGCTCGAGCTCGACGACCAGCGCCTCGCCCGTCTTGCCCTCGGCCTTCTTCGCGCGGTCGTACGCGCGGGCCATCTGGCGCTCGGAGATGTCGTACTGGGCGCGCAGACGCTGCTTCTCGAGCAGACGGACCTTGTAGTCCGAGTTCTGCTTGCGGCCACGGCCGTGCTCGCCCGGCGGGTAGGGGCGGGCCTCGAAGTACTTGACGGCCTTCGGCGTCAGGGCGATGCCGAGGGCACGGGACTTCTTGACCTTGGGTCGCTTCTGGTTCACGTGGAACCTACCTCCATGTAAGTTAGGTGAGGCTTACCTTAGCGAGGAGGACGTAATGTCTCGACCACATGGGATCCCCCTGCCCAGTGCGCGCCGCAGTTCGGGTTCCAACGAAACGGAATCCGCTTTCGACGACGATAAGCAAGGTCAGCCGCGTCCCAGGGAAGGCGTTCGGCAGCTCACCGGAGCCGAACGCGTACGAACCCTCGTAGAGTCCAACGCCTCAGTATCCCTCACCCTGCCGGGTGCTTCTGACCAGGCCGAGTGGTGGACAGGGGTGCCGGCCGCGCGGACCGTCACCCCGGACGGGGACGTGATCCTCCTGGTATCAGGGGAATCCGCGGCTGCCAGGGCCGCCGCTCACGCCCAGGACGACGACCTCACCGCCGTGATCGAGATCACGGATGTGGCGCCGGTGTCCGTGCCCCATCGTATCCGAGGCCGCGCCCGGCTCACCGGGTGGCTGACCCCGGTGCGCGGGGAGGCCCGCGCGGACTGCGCGGCGCTGCTCGTGGAACGGCACCCGGTGGGCGAGCTGCTGGGCCTGGGCGAGTCGCAGGACCCCCCGTACACCGGCCGTCCCGCCTGGACGATGCTGCGCCTGGAGGTCGGCGAGATCTCGCTGGACGACCTGTGGGGCGCCGGTCCGGTGGACCCGGACGAGCTGGCGGCGGCCGAACCCGACCCGCTGGCCGCCCACGAGACCGAACTGCTCCAGCACCTCGCCGCCGCCCACGCCGACCGCGTCGCCGACCTGTGCGCGCTGCTGGGCCCGCGCGCTGGGGCCGCGACGACGGCCGTCCCGCTGGCCCTGGACCGGCTCGGGCTGCGCGTGCGCTTCACCCGGGGACCCGGCCGGGCCTCCTTCGACGCCCGCTTCGACTTCCCCGAGCCGGTGGCCGACGTCTGCGGGCTGCGCCGGGCGATGCGCGCCCTGTTCGCCGCCGCCGCGCGCTGAGGTCAGGCGGAGGATCCGCCGCCCCGCAGCCGTTCGCGGACCTTGTCCACCACGTCGGCGTAGCGCGCCTCGGCGCCGTACCGCGTCGGCTCGTAGTAGCGCTTGCCGTGGATCTCGTCCGGGGCGTACTGCTGCGCGGCGATGGCGCCGGGCACGTCGTGCGGGTAGACGTAGCCCACGGCGTGCCCCAGTTTCGCCGCGCCCTTGTAGTGCCCGTCCCGCAGGTGCGCGGGAACGGCCCCGGTCAGCCCGGCCCGTACGTCGGCCAGCGCGGCGCCGATCGCGGTCGTGGCGGTGTTCGACTTCGGCGCGAGGGCCAGCGCGATGGTGGCGTGCGACAGGGTCAGCGCGGCCTCCGGGAAGCCGATCATCGCCACCGCCTGGGCCGCCGCCACCGCCAGCGGCAGGGCCGTCGGGTCCGCGAGGCCGATGTCCTCGCTCGCGGAGATCATCAGGCGCCGGGCGATGAACCGGGGGTCCTCCCCCGCCTCGATCATCCGGGCCAGGTAGTGCAGCGCCGCGTCCACGTCGGAGCCCCGGATCGACTTGATCAGGGCGCTCGCCACGTCGTAGTGCTGGTCGCCGTCCCGGTCGTAGCGGACGGCCGCCCGGTCGACGGCCTCCTCCAGGGTCTGGAGGGTGATCTCCTCCTCGCCCTTGGCGATGGCCGAGCCGGCTCCGGCCTCCAGCGCGGTCAGCGCCCGGCGGGCGTCGCCGCCGGCGATGCGCAGCAGGTGCGCCTCCGCCTCGGCCGGCAGGGACACCGCCCCGCCCAGCCCCCGCTCCTCCGTCAGCGCGCGCCGCAGCAGCGCGCTCAGGTCCTCGTCGGTCAGCGGTTCCAGCGTGAGGAGCAGCGAACGCGACAGCAGCGGGGAGATGATCGAGAAGTACGGGTTCTCCGTGGTCGCCGCGATCAGGGTGACCCAGCGGTTCTCCACGGCGGGCAGCAGCGAGTCCTGCTGCGCCTTGCTGAACCGGTGGATCTCGTCGAGGAAGAGGACGGTCTCCTTGCCGTAGCCGCCGGCGGCGCGCTTGGCGCCCTCGATGACGGCCCGGACCTCCTTGACCCCCGCCGTGATCGCCGACAGCTCGACGAACCGCTTCTTCGTGGCCTGGCTGACCACGTACGCGAGGGTGGTCTTGCCGATGCCGGGCGGTCCCCAGAGGATCACCGACGAGGCTCCGGCCGGCCCCCCGGCGCCCTCCCCCACCAGGCGGCGCAGCGGCGAGCCCGGCTTCAGCAGGTGCTGCTGGCCGACGACCTCGTCCAGGTTGCGCGGGCGCATGCGGACGGCGAGCGGAGAGCTCGCGGGGTCCTTCTCCTGGCGGTCCTCGGCGGCGGCGGTGAAGAGATCTGGTTCCACACCGGAAGCCTAAGCGAGCCCACCGACAGGGCGGCCGCGTTCAGGAGGTCCAGAAGTCCCACCAGCGGGTCAGGACCAGCATGCCGATGATCCCGACGTGCAGTACGGGCAGCACCCAGGTGAACTCGTCGAGGAAGCCGCGCAGCGGGCCGGGGGCGGGGAGCAGGCCCTGGCGCACGGTGTGGGAGGTGACGTACCAGAACATCAGGATGGTGGCGACCCAGGCCAGGCAGCACCACAGGCAGAGCGAGTTGATGTTGTACAGAGACTGGTACGTCAGCCAGGTGCAGAACCCGACGCCGAAGAGGGTGCCGGCGTTCAGGGCCAGCCAGTACCAGCGGCCGAACCGGGCCCCGGCCAGCAGGCTCATGCCGACGCAGATCACGATCCCGTAGGCGACCAGGCCCAGCATCGGGTTGGGGAAGCCGAAGACGGCCGCCTGCTCGCTCTTCATGATGTTGCCGCAGGAGACGATCGGGTTCAGGGAGCAGCCGGGGGTGAAGTTCGGGTCCTCCAGCAGCTTGAACTTGTCGATGGTGATCACCCAGGCGGCCAGCAGGCCCGCCGCTCCGGTGATCACCAGCAGCCAGGCCAGTGCCCGGCTCGCGCCGAAGGTCCGCGGAGCGGTGTCCGCGCCCGCGCCTGTTGTCGTCATCCCGATCCCGCCCGCTCCGCGTCCGCAAGGTCATCAAGCAGGGGCCATTGTGCCGTACGGGGGCGTCCGCCATCCGTTCGGCGGAGATAAGGACGGCCCGCAAAAACACGGGGGCGGGGCGGGGATCCCTCCCCGCCCCGCCCCCGCGGGACGCCGGTGTCAGGCCAGCCGGGCCCGTACCTCGGCGACCACGTCGGCGACCGCCACGGCGGTCTGCTCCCCGGACTCCAGGTCCTTGAGCTGGACCACGCCGTCGGCGAGGTCGCGGTCGCCCGCGACGATCGCGAAGCGCGCGCCGCTGCGGTTCGCGTCCTTCATGGCGCCCTTGAGGCCCTTGCCCCCGTACGACATGTCGGCCGCGACGCCGGCCCTGCGCAACTCGGTCACCAGGGCGAACACGGCCGGCTTGGCCTCGCCCAGCGCCACCGCGAACACGGCGGTGGCGGCCGGGATGTCCAGCTCCACGCCCTCGGCCTCGAGCGCCAGCACGGTCCGGTCCACGCCGAGCGCCCAGCCGACCGACGGCAGCGCCGGTCCGCCGATCATCTCGGACAGGCCGTCGTAACGGCCGCCGCCGCCCACCGCGGACTGCGAGCCCAGACCGTCGTGGACGAACTCGAAGGTGGTGCGGGTGTAGTAGTCGAGGCCGCGCACGAGCTTCTCGTCGTCCTCGAAGGCGACACCGGCGGCCGAGACGAGGCCGCGGACCTCCTCGTGGTACGCCTTGCACGCGTCGCACAGGTAGTCGCGCAGCACGGGCGCGCCCACCAGCTGCTTCCGCACCTCGGGCCGCTTGTCGTCGAGGACGCGCAGCGGGTTGATCTCGGCCCGGCGGACGGTCTCCTCGTCGAGGTCGAGGCCGCGCAGGAAGGTCTGCAGTGCCTCCCGGTACACCGGGCGGCACTCCTTGTCGCCGAGCGAGTTCAGCAGGATCCGGAAGTCACGCAGGCCCAGCGAGCGGTACGCCTGGTCGGCGAGAATGATCAGCTCGGCGTCCAGCGCCGGGTCCTCGGCTCCGATGGCCTCGGCCCCGACCTGCGAGAAGTGGCGGTAGCGGCCCGCCTGGGCGCGCTCGTAGCGGTAGTACGAACCGGAGTACCAGAGCTTGACGGGCAGGCCGCCGAGCTTGTGGAGGTTGCCCTGGAGGGCCGCCCGCAGCACCGAGGCGGTGCCCTCCGGGCGCAGGGCGAGCTCGTCGCCGCCCTTGGTCGTGAGGGTGTACATCTCCTTGCTGACGATGTCGGTGGACTCGCCGACACCGCGGGAGAACAGCTTGACGTCCTCGAACCCGGGGGTCTCGACGTAGCCGTAGCCCGAGTTCTTCAGGGGGGCGGCGATCGCCTCGCGGACCGCCAGGAAGGTGGCGGACCGGGGCGGCAGCAGGTCGTACGTGCCCTTGGGGGCCTTGAAGGTGCTCACGGAACTCTCGTCACATTCCTCGTCGTGGGGCGGCGGTGTCGCCCCCCGGGCCGGCGGCGACCTCCCGCAGGTACGGGTTGGTCGCGCGCTCGCGGCCGATGGTGGTCTGGGGACCGTGGCCGGACAGCACCACCGTCGAGTCGTCCAGCGGCAGGCACACGCGGGCCAGCGACCGGAGCATCTCGGCGTGGGAGCCGCCGGGCAGGTCGGTGCGTCCGATGGAGCCGGCGAAGAGCAGGTCGCCCGAGAAGAAGACCGGCGGGACGTCGGCCTGCTCGGGCATCCTGAAGGTCACCGACCCCTTGGTATGCCCGGGCGCGTGCGCCACCGAGAACTCCATCCCGGCCAGCTTGAGCCGGCTGCCGTCGGCGAGCTCGCGGACGTCGTCCGGCTCTCCCACGGTCAGCTCCCCCATGAGCGGCATGCCGATGGAGCGGCCGAGGGCCTTCTCCGGGTCGCTCATCATGTAGCGGTCCTCGGGGTGGATCCAGGCGGGCACGTCGTGTGCTCCGCAGACCGGGACCACCGAGGCCACGTGATCGATGTGGCCATGGGTGAGGACGACCGCGACGGGCTTGAGACGGTGCTTCCTCAGCGTCTCCTCGACTCCTTGGGCGGCCTGGTGGCCCGGGTCGATGATGACGCACTCCTCACCGGCGGCGGGGGCGACCAGGTAGCAGTTGGTGCCCCAGGCCCCGGCGGGGAATCCGGCAATCAGCACGTTCGTCCTCAATCGTCGTCCGGCGGGAGGCAGCGGATCGGAATCTGCTGCTCAGAGCCTACCGGCGGCCCTCATCACACAGCGAACCCATATACGGTACGGCCTAACCGAGCCCGGACAGCGGTACCAGAGACGCACAAGGAGACGACCCGGTGGTCACGAGCGATCAGCGTCGGCGACAGCTCGCCAGGGAGAAGTACGAGCGCCAGCAGAAGCGCCGCGCGGAGGCCCGCCGCAAGTCGCGGCAGCGCCTGGCGGTGATCGGCGCGGCCGCGGCCGTGGTGATCGCCACGCTGGTCGGCCTCGTCGTGAGCGGTGTCTTCGACGGCGAGGACACGAAGGACGCGGCGGCCGACCCCTCGTCGTCCCCGTCGGCGCCCACGCCGAAGAAGTCGCCCTCCCCCGCGATGGCCATCGACGACAAGGCGAAGTACACCTTCGGCCTGAAGACCAGCGCGGGCGACGTCACGTTCGAGATGGACGCGGCGAAGACCCCCCAGACGGTCAACTCGTTCAAGTCGCTCGCCGACAAGGGCTTCTTCGACAAGACCAAGTGCCACCGCCTGGTGACCGGCGGGATCTTCGTCCTCCAGTGCGGCGACCCGGAGGGCACCGGCATGGGCGGCCCCGGCTACACCATCCCGGACGAGAACCTGGACGCCCTGGGCAAGCCGAACGAGCAGGGCCAGGTGATCTACCCGGCCGGCACGGTGGCGATGGCCAACACCGGCCGCCCCGGCACCGGCGGCAGCCAGTTCTTCCTGGTCTACAAGGACAGCCCGCTCGCCCCGTCCTACACCCCCTTCGGCAAGATCGACGCGGCCGGGCTGAAGGTGCTGGAGGAGGTCGCCAAGGCCGGGACCGCCGACGGCGCCCAGGACGGGGCCCCCAAGACGCCGGTGACCATCGAGAAGGGCACCGTCACCAAGAACTGACGGGCGGCGCGGCCCCGGGGCGGCGGCCCGCCGCCCGTACGTCGATATTCCGTCGTGCGGGATGCGGACAGCCGGCCCGGCGGTCGCCTATGTTGGCGTTGTGCAGGGCGGGCGCTGCCCGCCCCAGGAAACTGTGGACGATGCCCGGGGGCGTACCCCCTGGCGGGCATCAGGTGGAGGAGGCGCTGTGAGCAGCGACCCGTGGGGCCGAGTCGACGAGACCGGCACCGTGTACGTGCGTACTTCCGAGGGCGAGCAGGTCGTCGGCTCGTGGCAGGCGGGCACCCCCGAGGAGGCCCTGGCCTACTTCGAGCGCAAGTACGAGGGCCTGGTGGTCGAGATCGGCCTCCTCGAACGGCGGGTGCGGACCACCGATCTGTCCGCCAAGGACGCCCAGACGGCCATCGAGCACCTGCGGACGCAGGTGGACGAGCACCACGCCGTCGGTGACCTCGACGCGCTGCGCGTCCGGCTCGACAAGCTGGTGGCGACGGTGGACTCGCGGCGCGAGGAGCGCAAGGTCCAGAAGGCCAAGCAGGCGGACGAGGCCCGTTCCGCCAAGGAGGCCCTGGTCACCGAGGCCGAGCAGCTGGCGCAGAGCGACCAGTGGCGCAGTGCCGGTGAGCGGCTGCGCGCGCTCGTGGACATCTGGAAGGGCCTGCCCCGGCTCGACCGCAAGTCGGACGACGAGCTGTGGCACCGCTTCTCGCACGCCCGCTCCGCCTTCTCCAAGCGCCGCAAGGCGCACTTCGCCGCGCTCGACGCCCAGCGCGAGGACGCCCGCAAGGCCAAGGAGAAGCTGGTCGCGGAGGCCGAGGCGCTGTCGAAGTCGACGGACTGGGGCCCGACGGCCGCCCGCTACCGCGAGCTGATGGACAGCTGGAAGGCGGCGGGCCGGGCGCAGCGCGAGGCCGAGGACGACCTGTGGAACCGTTTCCGCGGTGCGCAGGACGTGTTCTTCGCGGCGCGCAGCGAGGTCTTCGCGGAGCGCGACGCCGAGCAGGTCGAGAACCTGAAGCTGAAGGAGGAGCTGGCCGTCGAGGCGGAGAAGCTCCTGCCGGTGACGGACCTGAAGGCGGCCCGGGCCGCGTTCCGTTCCCTCAACGAGCGCTGGGAGGCCATCGGCCACGTGCCGCGCGACGCCCGTCCCAAGGTCGAGGGCCGGATGCACGCCGTGGAGCGGGCCATCCAGGAGGCCGAGGAGGGCGAGTGGCGCCGTACGAACCCGGAGGCGCGGGCTCGCGCCGCCGGGCTGACGGGGCAGCTCCAGGCGGCCGTCGACAAGCTGCGCGAGCAGATCGACGCGGCGCGCGCGGCCGGCAACAACGCGAAGGCGGACAAGCTGTCGCGCGAGCTGGAGGGCCGCCAGGCCCTGCTGGACCAGGCGCTGAAGGGCCTGGAGGAGTTCGGCGGCTGACGGCCGGCCGTCGGGACGGGCACCACCGGTTCGGTCCGGTGGTGCCCGTCCGGCGTTCCGGGGCGAGCGGCGGCCGGGGGCTTCCCGGGCCCTTCACCCGCCGGCTCGCGCGTGCCGTCCGCGGGTCCCGTGCGCGCGCCCCGTCGGCGGTGCGGTACCGGCGCGGGCTGCGCGCCGGTCACACCCGACGCATGTGTACCGTTGGACGGTGCCGCCTCGGCGGCTCTCCGCCGGGCGACCAGGATCGAATGTGACGCACACCCATATACGCGCTGATGTCCCAGAACCCCTTCTCGTCGCCCGGCCGGTCGCCGACGCGGGGGGAACGGGGCCCCGGGGGGCCGGACGGCGCGTACTCGCCAGTCTGGAGCGCGCCCGGAAGGCGCTGCTGATCCACATCGCGCTGCGCGCCACCGGGCTCGCCGTGATGGCGGTCTGGGCGCGCCGCGAGGGCGTGGGGCCGCTGGAGGTCCTCGGCGGGCGCTGGGACTCCGACTTCTACCTGCACATCGCGGAGCACGGTCTGACGACCGAGATGCCCGCGTCCTGCGCCCCGGTGGGGCCGGGCTGCCACATGGCGTTCTTCCCCGTCTACCCGGTGCTGGTGCGGTGGACCGCGAACCTCACGCAGCTGCCCGTGATGTGGGCGGCGATCGGGGTGGCGCTGTTCGCGTCGGTGGTCGCCGCGTGGGGGATCTTCGCCGTCACGGACAAGGTCTACGGGCGCCGGGTCGCGCTCTTCACCTGTGCCCTGTTCGCGATCGTGCCGGCGGCGCTGGTCCAGTCGATGGCGTACACCGAGCCGGTGTTCATCGCCCTGTCGGTGTGGGCGATGTACGCGGTGCTGGCGAAGTCGTGGGTGACGGCCGGTGTGCTGGCCTTCTTCGCCGGGGCGACCCGGCCCTCGGGGTCGGCGATCGTCGCGGCCGTGGTGCTGGCGGGCGTCTGGGAGTACGCGCAGTGGCGCCGCGGGCGGCGTGCGCAGCGTCCGGCCGTGGGCCGGATCGCGGTGGCCTCGCTGATCGCCCCGCTGGGCTGGTTCGGGTACGTGGGCTACGTGGGCCTGCACTTCGGCCGCTGGGACGGCTACTTCGAGCTCCAGCGCCGGTGGGGTTCCGTCTACGACGGCGGTCTCTACACCCTCGGCGAGCTGGAGAGGACCTTCACCGACAGGCAGATCACCCTCACCCACGTGGTGGTCTCGCTGACGGTGGTCACGGCCGTGGTGCTGTTCGTCCTCATGACGCGCAGGCGCCGTCCCCCGGTGGTCCTGTGGGTCTTCGCGGCCATGATCATGCTGATGGCGCTGGGCGGCGCGGGCTTCTACTCCTCGAAGATGCGCTTCGTCATGCCGGCCTTCCCGCTGCTGTTCCCCTTCGCGCTGGCCCTCGCCCGGGCCCGCAGGAGCACCGTGGTGTGGATCGTCGGTTCGGCGACCGCCGTCTCCGCCCTCTTCGGCGCCCATCTCAACTTCGTCTGGTGGGGCTGCCCCTGATCCGGCTGCCGCACGGTACGACGGTGGGCGCCGTCCTCTCGGGGGCGGCGCCCACGGTCGTGTCCGGGGTCGTGGCCTACGGCCGGCGGGCCGAGGTGACGCGGTAGACGTCGTAGACGCCCTCGACGCCCCGTACGGCCTTGAGGACGTGGCCCAGGTGTTTCGGGTCGCCCATCTCGAAGGTGAACCGGGAGGTGGCGACCCGGTCGCGGGAGGTCTGCACGGCCGCGGAGAGGATGTTCACGTGCTGGTCCGACAGGACCCGGGTGACGTCCGACAGCAGACGGGACCGGTCGAGCGCCTCGACCTGGATGGCGACCAGGAAGACGGAGGACTGGGTCGGCGCCCACTCCACCTCCAGCATCCGCTCGGGCTGCTGGGAGAGGGAGTCGACGTTGACGCAGTCGGCGCGGTGAACCGATACGCCACTGCCCCGCGTGACGAAGCCGATGATCGGGTCACCCGGCACCGGGGTGCAGCAGCGGGCGAGCTTCACCCACACGTCGTCGACGCCCTTGACGACCACGCCGGGGTCGGCGTTGCCGCGCCGCTTGCCGCGGGCGCGCGACGGCGGGACGCTCTCCTCGATGTCCTCGTTGGCGGCCTCCTCGCCGCCGAGGGCCTGCACCAGCTTCTGCACGACGCCCTGCGCGGCCACGTGGCCCTCGCCGATCGCCGCGTACAGGGAGGAGATGTCCGGGTAGCGCATCTCGTGCGCGAGCGTGACCAGGGAGTCGCCCGTCAGGATCCGCTGGATCGGCAGGTTCTGCTTGCGCATGGCCCGCGCGATGGCGTCCTTGCCGTGCTCGATGGCCTCGTCGCGGCGCTCCTTGGAGAACCAGGCCCGGATCTTGTTGCGCGCCCGGGGGGACTTCACGAAGCCCAGCCAGTCCCGGGAGGGGCCCGCGCCCTCGGCCTTGGAGGTGAACACCTCGACCAGGTCGCCGTTGTCCAGGGTCGATTCGAGCGGTACGAGCCGCCCGTTGACCCGTGCGCCGATGGTGCGGTGGCCGACCTCGGTGTGGACCGCGTACGCGAAGTCGACGGAGGTCGCGCCGGCGGGCAGCGCGATGACGTCGCCCTTGGGGGTGAAGACGAAGACCTCGTTGCGGGAGAGGTCGAAGCGCAGCGAGTCCAGGAACTCGCCCGGGTCCTCGGTCTCCTTCTGCCAGTCGAGCAGCTGGCGCAGCCAGGCCATGTCGTTGACCGTGTCGTGGCCGGCGCTGCCCTTGGCGGCCTGCGGGACGTCGGTGCGGACCTTGGACGCCCCGGCGACGGTCTGCTGCTTGTACTTCCAGTGCGCGGCGATGCCGTACTCGGCGCGGCGGTGCATGTCGAAGGTGCGGATCTGGAGCTCGACCGGCTTGCCGCTGGGTCCGATGACCGTCGTGTGGAGCGACTGGTACATGTTGAACTTGGGCATCGCGATGTAGTCCTTGAACCGGCCGGGGACCGGGTTCCAGCGCGCGTGCACCGTGCCGAGGGCGGCGTAGCAGTCCCGGACGGTGTCCACGAGGACGCGGATGCCCACCAGGTCGTAGATCTCCGCGAAGTCACGGCCGCGGACGATCATCTTCTGGTAGACGCTGTAGTAGTGCTTGGGCCTGCCGGTGACGGTGGCCTTGATCCGGGCCGCGCGCAGGTCGGCCTGCACCTCGTCGGTGACGACGGCCAGGTACTCGTCGCGCTTGGGCGCCCGCTCGGCGACGAGCCGCACGATCTCGTCGTACATCTTGGGGTAGAGGATCGCGAAGGCGAGGTCCTCGAGCTCCCACTTGATCGTGTTCATGCCGAGGCGGTGGGCCAGCGGCGCGTAGATCTCGAGGGTCTCGCGGGCCTTCTTCTCCTGCTTCTCCCGCTTGAGGTAGCGCATGGTGCGCATGTTGTGCAGGCGGTCGGCGAGCTTGATGACCAGGACGCGCGGGTCCTTGGCCATGGCGACGACCATCTTGCGCACGGTCTCGGCCTGCGCGGCCTCCCCGAACTTGACCCGGTCCAGCTTGGTGACGCCGTCGACGAGGAGGGCGACGGCGTCGCCGAAGTCGCGCCGCAGCTGCTCCAGGCCGTACTCGGTGTCCTCGACGGTGTCGTGCAGCAGGCCCGCCATCAGGGTGGCGGGGTCCATGCCCAGCTCGGCGAGGATGGTGGTCACCGCGAGCGGGTGGGTGATGTACGGGTCGCCGCTCTTGCGCTTCTGGCCGCGGTGCCAGCGTTCGGCGACTTGGTAGGCCTGCTCGATCTGGCGCAGCGTCGCCGTCTCGATCTTGGGGTCGTTGCTGCGGACTATGCGGAGCAGGGGCTCCAGTACCGGGTTGTACGGGTTGGAACGCTGCACGCCGAGGCGCGCCAGCCTGGCGCGCACGCGGTTGGAGGACCCGGCCGGCCTGGCCGGCACGGGCTTGACCGGCGGGGCGGGCGGGGGCGTGGCCGCGGCCGCCGCGGCCCGCTCGGCCTGCGGGTCGGGCTGTGCGGCGGGGAGTGGCTGGACCTCGTCTGGCAAGAGCGCTCCTCTGGGGGTCCCCCCGGACGGCGTCCGGGGGAGGATCCGGGGGCCCGGGCAGGTCCGGATAAACCATGGTAGCGAGGGTTCCGCCGCCCCGTTCTCCGCGGTCCGCCCCCCGGGACACCGCCCCCCGGGCCGGTACGCGCGAGCGGCGGGGAGCCGGGGGGTGGCGGGGGGGGGGCGATCGTGTGCGAGGGGGGGGAGGACCCGGCCCGGGGGGCTAGAAGGGGGGACCCCGGGGAGGGGGGGAGGGTGGGCCTGGCCGGGAGGAAAAAAAAC
>NZ_JBVISM010000006.1:173858-316194 GCF_055575515.1 Streptomyces sp. NPDC034086
CTTCCAATTTTCCGCCGTCCCGTTCTCGGCGTTCCGCCCCCTGGGACACTGCCCTCCGGGCCGTTACGTGCGAGGGGCGGGCACCCGGGATGTCCCGGGTGCCCGCCGCTCGCGTACGGAGTGGGTCAGACCACGATCAGGGCGTCCAGCGGGGCGCCCGCCAGGGCGGGGGCCAGCTTGGCCCGGCCCGGGAGGAACGACAGCTCCATCAGCACGGCCACCCCGGCGACCTCGGCTCCGGCCCGCCGGATCAGCTCCAGCGAGGCCTCGGCGGTGCCGCCGGTGGCGAGGACGTCGTCGATGACCATGACCCGGTCACCGGCCGACAGGTCCTCCGCGTGGACCTCGATCTCGGCGGTGCCGTACTCCAGCTCGTACGACTGCGCGAGGGTGGCGCCCGGCAGCTTGCCGGCCTTGCGCACGGGCACGAAGCCGATGCCCGCCTGTACGGCGACCGGGGCCGCGAGGATGAACCCGCGCGCCTCCAGACCGACGATCTTCGTCGCCCCGTACCGGACCGCCAGCTCCACCAGCGCCTCGGTCAGCGCCGTGAAGGCCTTCGGGTCGGCGAGCAGCGGGGTGATGTCCTTGAACACCACGCCGGGCTTCGGGTAGTCCGGGACGTCCTTGATCCGGCCGAGCAGCAGCTCGCGCAGTTCGGGAGTGGAGGACGCGGTCACCGGCGCCGCCTCCCCTGGCCGCCCTGGGCCACGACCTGCGCGGAGCCCTCCGGCTCGGCGTCCGCGTCGGCGTCCTCGCCCTTGGCGGCGCCGGCGGCGCGCTTCGCGAGCACCCGCTTGGTCAGCGCCTTCATCGCCGGCTCGCGCTCCTTCAGGTCCACGACCAGCGGGGTCGCGATGAAGATGGAGGAGTACGCGCCGGCCGCGAGGCCCACGAACAGCGACAGCGAGATGTCGTTGAGCATGCCCGCGCCCAGGAAGCCGCCGCCGATGAAGAGCAGGCCGGCGACCGGGAGCAGCGCGACGACGGTCGTGTTGATCGAGCGGACCAGCGTGCCGTTGATGCTCCGGTTGGCGATCTCGCTGAAGGTGTAGCGGGTCTGCTTGGTGATGTCCTTCGAGCCCTCCTTCAGACCGTCGAAGACGACGACGGTGTCGTAGAGGGAGTAGCCGAGGATGGTGAGCAGACCGATCACGGTGCCCGGGGTGACCTCGAAGCCGACCAGCGCGTACACGCCGACGGTGATGGTGAGGTCGTGGATCAGCGCGATGAGGGCGGCCACGGCCATCCGCCATTCGAAGGCGATCGCCAGGTAGATCACCACGAGGACCATGAAGACGCCGAGGCCGGTCCAGGCCTTGTTCGCGATCTGCTCGCCCCAGCTCGGGCCGACGAGGTCGGCGTTGATCTGGGCCGCGTCGACCTTGAGCTCGGTGCCGAGCTGCTTCTTCACGGACGCGGCGGAGTCGGTGTCCAGACCGGAGATCTGGATGCGCATGCCGCCGGTGCCGAGCTCCTGGACGATCGCGTCGTGCCCCGAGGCCTTCTCCGCGCTCTCCGTGGCGTGGGCGACGGAGACGCTGGTCTTCGGGGTGGTGAAGACGGCGCCGCCCTTGAACTCGATGCCCATGTTGAGGCCCTGGACGGCCAGGGCGACGATCGCCGTGATGGTGATCAGGATGGAAACGCCGTACCAGACGAAGCGCTTGCCGACGAAGTCGTAGCCGACATCACCGCGGTACAGCTTGGCGCCGAGATCTCCCAGCTTCGACATCTCTCACGCCTCCTTTGCGTCGACGGGGGCGGGAACGGGCGCGCCTCGGCGGGACCTGCGCAGCGGCGGCTTGGCGCCGAGCCGCTGCGGGTCGAGCCCGGACCACGGGTGCCCGCTGGAGAAGAACTTCGTGCGCGCGAGCAGGGTCATGATCGGCTTGGTGAACAGGAACACCACGACCACGTCGAGGAGGGTGGTCAGACCCAGGGTGAAGGCGAAGCCCTGGACCTTGCCGACCGTGACGATGAAGAGCACCGCGGCGGCGAGGAACGACACGAAGTCGGAGACCAGGATCGTGCGGCGGGCACGCGGCCAGGCGCGCTCGACGGCCGGGCGCAGGGTGCGGCCCTCGCGGATCTCGTCGCGGATGCGCTCGAAGTACACGATGAACGAGTCGGCGGTGATGCCGATCGCGACGATCGCGCCGCAGACGGCGGGCAGGTTCAGGGCGAAGCCGATGCCCTTGCCCAGCAGCGCCATGATCGTGTAGGTGAGGACCGCGGACACCATGAGGCTGACGATGGCGATGAAGGCCAGACCGCGGTAGTACACGAGCAGGTAGATCACCACGAGCGCGAGGCCGATGGCGCCGGCGATGAGGCCGGCCTTCAGCTGCTCGCCGCCGAGCGCGGCGGTGACGGTGGTGACGCTGTCCTCCTGGAAGGACAGCGGCAGGGCGCCGTACGAGAGCATGTTGCCCAGGTCCTGAGCGGACTGCTGGGTGAAGCCGCCGGAGATCTCGGCGTTGCCGCCGGTCAGCGCCTGGCTGACGGACGGGTCGGAGATGACCTCGCCGTCGAGCACGATCGCGAACTGGTTCTGCGGGGACTGCTTGGTGGCCAGCTCACCGGTGATCTTGGCGAACTTGTCGGCGCCCTTGTCGGTGAACTGCATGGTGACGATCCACTGACCGCGCTGCTGGTCGATGACGCCCTGGGCGTCCTTCACGTCCTGGCCGTTGACCTGGGCCGGGCCCAGGAGCCACTTGCCCCAGGCGGTGCCGCGCTGACCGCAGGCGATCATCGGCTCCTCGGGCTTGACGCCCTTGCCGGCGGCGGCGCGCTGGTCCTCCTTGGTGCAGTCCAGCGCGGCGAACTTCGCCTGCAGGTCCGCGGCGGCCGGGTCGGCCGGCGGGGTCGGAACGGGAGCCGGGGCCGAGGGCGTGGCCTTGTTGTCGTCTGCCTTCTTCGACTCGCTCACCGACGGCGAGGGAGTGGGGGTGCCCGGGGCCTTGAGGGCCTCGCTGAGCACACGGCCCTGGGAAGTGGCGCTGGACGACGGGGTGGCCGGCGCGGAGGGCTTGGAGCCCTCGGCCTTCGGGGCGCCGGAACCGCTCGCGGAGGGGCTCGCGGAGGGGTTCGCGGGCGTGCTCGGCTTCGGCTCGGGAGCGACGGGAGCGCCGTCGGCGAAGGCCAGCACGGGGCGGAAGTACAGCTGGGCGGTGGTACCGACCTGCTCGCGGGCCTGCTGTTCGTTCGTCCCCTTGGGGATGTTCACGATGATGTGGTCGCGGCCCTGGGTCTGGACCTCCGACTCCGAGACGCCGAGACCGTTGACGCGGCGCTCGATGATGCCGACCGCCGTGTTCATGTTGGTCTCGTTGACGGCGTCCGGCTTGCCGGGCTCGCTCTTGGCCTTGAGCGTGATGCTCGTACCACCGGCGAGGTCGATGCCCAGACGGGGCGTCGTCTGCTTCGTGAGGAACATCCCCGCGGTGAGCGCCACCATCGCGATCAGGATGAAGGCCAGGGCGCGCCCCGGCCTCCCCTGAGCCCCCGTGGGCCGCCGGCCCTTCTTCGGTGCTGCCACCTTGTCGTATCTCCCTGTCCAACCGTCCCGCGCCGGGTCAGCGCGCGGACGGCCACGAAATGTGTGGTGGGGACCCCTGCCCCCCGCAGAAGTTCACTGCGGGAACCGCGGCGGATGCCGGTCGGACACCGCCGCGGCCCCTGCCGGACGCTACTTGGCGCCGGGCTCGCCGTCGGTCTTGCCGTCCTTCGGCTCGTCGTCGCCCTTGGGCTCGTCCTTCTTGCCCAGGTCGAGCTTGGGGGCGTCGCCCTCGGTCAGCGAGGAGGCGTCGTCGGGGACGACCGGCGCGTCCTCCTCCGGAGTCTCGGAGAAGCCGTGGACGATCCGGTTGTACTCGGCGTCCTCCAGCACGGCGCCGATGGCGTTCTTCGCGTAGACCGCGTGGACACCGGGGGCCACCTCGAGGGTGACGGTGTCCTCGCCGATCTCCTTGACGGTGGCGTACATGCCGCCGATGGTGCGCACGCCGGTGCCGGTCGTCATCTGGTCACGCATCTGAGCGGCCTGGGCCTGCTTCTTCTTTGCGGACCGGGTCATCAGGAACATCGCCCCGATGAGCACGATGAACGGGAGCAAGAAGCTGATGTTGTTCACGGGACGAGGATCCTTCGCACGGCCGCGCCGGGGAGCGGCCATTTCTACGGGGGTGGGCACGCCGACCCGAAGGGTCGGCATCGGCGGAGTCTAGGCGAGTCCGCACCGATGGAACAACGCCCAGCATGGCACCGCGGTTCCTGACCGGTCGAACCTCCGCGCCGTCAGGCCCCGAACAGGCCCTGTTGTCCGCTTGTTCCGCGGCCGCCCGGCTGCGGCGGGACGAGCCCCAGGTGGGCCCAGGCGGCGGGGGTCGCGACCCGGCCGCGCGGGGTGCGGGCGAGGAGCCCCTCCCGGACGAGGAAGGGCTCGGCGACCTCCTCGACCGTCTCGCGCTCCTCCCCCACGGCGACGGCCAGGGTGGACAGCCCGACGGGCCCGCCGCCGAACAGCTTGAGCAGGGCCTCGAGCACGGCCCGGTCCAGCCGGTCCAGTCCGCGCGCGTCCACCTCGTACACCTGGAGGGCGGTGGCGGCCACCTCACGGGTGATCACGCCGTCCGCCCTGACCTGCGCGTAGTCGCGGACGCGGCGCAGCAGCCGGTTGGCGATGCGGGGGGTGCCGCGGGAGCGGCCGGCGATCTCGGCGGCCCCGGCGGTGTCGATCTCGACGTCGAGGAGGCCGGCGGAGCGCCGGATGACGCGTTCGAGCTCCGCGGGGGCGTAGAACTCCATGTGGCCGGTGAAGCCGAAGCGGTCCCGCAGCGGCGGCGGGAGCAGGCCGGCGCGGGTGGTGGCCCCGACGAGGGTGAAGGGCGGCAGCTCCAGCGGGATGGCGGTGGCTCCGGGGCCCTTGCCGACGATCACGTCGACGCGGAAGTCCTCCATGGCCATGTAGAGCATCTCCTCGGCGGGCCGGGACATGCGGTGGATCTCGTCGAGGAAGAGGACTTCCCCCTCCTGGAGGGAGGACAGGATCGCGGCGAGGTCTCCGGCGTGCTGGATGGCGGGGCCGGAGGTGATCCGGATGGGCGCCCCCATCTCGGCGGCGATGATCATGGAGAGGGTGGTCTTGCCGAGGCCGGGCGCTCCGGACAGCAGGACGTGGTCGGCGGTGGCGCCGCGCTGGCGGGCGGCCTTGAGCACGAGGTCCAGCTGCTGGCGGACCTTCTCCTGGCCGACGAACTCGCCGAGGTCCTTGGGGCGCAGCGCGGCCTCGACGGCGGTGTCCTCCCCGTCGGCCGCGGCGGTGACCAGCCTGTCGGGCTCGGAGGTGCCGGTGTCGTCGTCGTCCCAGTTCACGGTGGTCAGTCTGCCTTCTACGTCGTTGCGGTGGTCGATCCGGGCCCCGCCGCCGCCCCCGCGCCGGCCCGGCCCCGGTCAGGGCCGGACCGGCGGGCGACGGGCGCGGGGGCGCCCGCCGGCTCAGCGGGCCCGGCTGAGGGACTGCAGCGCCGCCCGCAGGAGCTGCGGAACGGGGGCCGAGCCGCCGGCGGCGATGGCGGCCTCGGCCTGCGGCGTCACCGCGGACACGGCCTCGTCGGCCTCCCGGGCGGCGTAGCCGAGGCCGATCAGCGCGGCGGTCAGCTGCTCGGTCCAGGGGGCGGGCCCCGACGCGGGCGCGCGCTGGGCACCGACCACCGGGCCGGGGGCGCCCAGCTTGTCCTTGAGCTCCAGCAGCAGCTTCTGCGCGCCCTTGGGCCCGATCCCCGGCACCGCCGTCAGCGCCTTGGCGTCCCCCGAGGCGAAGGCCGCCCGCAGCGCGTCCGGGCTGTGCACGCCGAGCATCGCCTGGGCCACCCGCGGGCCGACGCCGCTCGCGGTCTGGAGCAGCTCGAAGACCTGGCGTTCGTCGTCGTCGGCGAAGCCGTACAGGGTCAGCGAGTCCTCCCGTACGACCAGCGAGGTGGCCAGCCGCGCCTGCTCGCCCACCCGCAGTCCGGCGATGGTGTTCGGCGTGCACTGCACGGCCATCCCCACTCCCCCGACCTCGATCACGGCGAGGGCGGGGGTGAGCGCGGCGACCTGGCCGCTGACGAAGGCGATCATCGGGTACGGCCTTTCGGGGCGTTCGGGCTCGTGCCGGCGTTCGTGGCGCTCGGCGCGTGGACGGCGTACAGGGGGTGCGCGGCGCGGGCACCGGTGGCGTGCCGGGCCACCGCCTGCTGGAGGCGGTTCTGGGCGGGGGCGCGCCAGATGTGGCAGATGGCGAGGGCCAGCGCGTCGGCGGCATCGGCCGGCCTGGGCGGTTCGGCGAGCCGCAGCAGCCGGGTCACCATCGCCCCGACCTGCGCCTTGTCGGCGCGACCGCTGCCGGTGACGGCGGCCTTGACCTCGCTCGGGGTGTGCAGCGCGACCGGTATCCCGCGGCGCGCGGCGCACAGCATGGCGACGGCGCTGGCCTGGGCGGTGCCCATGACGGTGCGGACGTTGTGCTGGCTGAAGACCCGCTCCACGGCGACGCATTCGGGCCGGTGGGCATCGAGCCACTCCTCGATGCCGGCCTCGATCGCGACGAGCCGGTCCCCCAGCTCCGCGTCGGCGGGCGTCCGTACGACCCCGACGCCGATCATGGTCAGGGGCCGTCCGGCGACCCCCTCGACCACGCCGACGCCGCACCGCGTCAGCCCCGGGTCCACGCCCAGTACGCGCACGCGCGCCCCCTCCTCCGACCACCGTTCACCTGTCGGTGCAGGCTATCCGCCGCCACTGACAAAGCGGCGGGCCGACAGGGTGTGTCCTGTCGGCCCGCCGGAGGCAGAGCGGGAAGGTGCGGCGCCGGTCAGGCGTCGACCTTCTCCATGACCTCGTCCGAGACGTCGAAGTTGGCGAAGACGTTCTGCACGTCGTCGCTGTCCTCCAGGGCGTCGATCAGCTTGAAGATCTTGCGCGCGCCCTCCTCGTCGAGCTCGACCTGCATGGTCGGGACGAAGCTGGAGTCGGCCGAGTCGTAGTCGATGCCGGCTTCCTGGAGCGCGGTGCGGACCGCGACCAGGTCGGTGGCCTCGCTGATGATCTCCCAGGTGTCGCCGTTGTCGTTGACCTCTTCGGCACCGGCGTCCAGGACCGCGCCCAGGACGTCGTCCTCGGAGAGGTCGGCCTTGGGCAGGAGGATGACGCCCTTGCGGTTGAACAGGTACGAGACCGAGCCCGGGTCGGCCATGGAGCCGCCGTTGCGGGTCATGGCGACGCGGACGTCGGAGGCGGCACGGTTGCGGTTGTCGGTGAGGCACTCGATGAGCACCGCGACACCGTTGGGGCCGTAGCCCTCGTACATGATCGTCTCGTAGTCGGCGCCGCCGGCCTCGAGGCCGCCGCCGCGCTTGACCGCGGAGTCGATGTTCTTGTTCGGGACCGACTGCTTCTTGGCCTTCTGAACGGCGTCGAAGAGCGTCGGGTTGCCGTCGATGTCCGCGCCGCCCATACGGGCCGCGACCTCGATGTTCTTGATCAGCTTCGCGAAGAGCTTGCCGCGCTTGGCATCGATCACGGCCTTCTTGTGCTTCGTCGTAGCCCATTTAGAGTGGCCGGACATCCGCCTGTCTCCTTCGCGTAACCAACAGTGTTCACCGACGATCCTACCGGGACCTCGTCACAGCCCCGCGCGCACCATGTCGACGAAGTACGCGTGGACGCGGTCGTCGCCGGTCAGTTCGGGGTGGAACGAGGTGGCGAGGACGTTGCCCTGGCGCACGGCGACGGTGTGGCCGTCGTACGTGGCGAGCACCTCGGCGGCGGCGCCGACCGACTCGACCCACGGCGCGCGGATGAAGACGCCCTCGACGGGGCCGCCCTCCACGCCCGCGAAGTCGATCCGGGCCTCGAAGGACTCGTTCTGGCGTCCGAAGGCGTTGCGGCGCACGATCATGTCGATGCCGCCGAGCGTCTCCTGGTCGTCACGGCCGTCCAGCAGCTTGTCGGCGAGCATGATCATGCCGGCGCAGGTGCCGTACACGGGCATGCCGGCGCGCACGCGCTCGCGCAGCGGCTCCAGCATGCCGAACAGCACGGCGAGCTTGGACATGGTGGTGGACTCGCCGCCGGGGATCACCAGGGCGTCGACCTCGGAGAGCTCCTCGGGCCGCCGGACCGGCCTGGCCACGGCGTCCGCCGCGGCCAGGGCGATCAGGTGCTCCCGTACGTCGCCCTGGAGCGCCAGGACACCGATCACGGGGGTGGGGGTCATGACCGGTTACCAGCCGCGGTTGGCGTAGCGCTCGGCCTCGGGCAGGGTGTCGCAGTTGATGCCGACCATGGCCTCGCCCAGGTTGCGGGACGCGTCCGCGATGACCTTCGGGTCGTCGAAGAAGGTGGTGGCCTTCACGATGGCGGCGGCACGCTTGGCCGGGTCACCGGACTTGAAGATGCCGGAGCCGACGAAGACGCCCTCGGCGCCGAGCTGGCGCATCAGGGCGGCGTCGGCCGGGGTGGCGACACCGCCGGCGGAGAACAGCACGACGGGGAGCTTGCCGAGCTCGGCGACCTCCTTGACGAGCTCGTACGGGGCGCGCAGCTCCTTGGCGGCGGCGTACAGCTCGTTGTTGTCGAAGCCGCGCAGCTTGGCGATCTCGTTCTTGATCTGGCGCAGGTGGCGGACGGCCTCGACGACGTTGCCGGTGCCGGCCTCGCCCTTCGAGCGGATCATGGCCGCGCCCTCGGCGATGCGGCGCAGGGCCTCGCCCAGGTTGGTGGCGCCACAGACGAAGGGGGTGGTGAAGGCCCACTTGTCGGAGTGGTTGACCTCGTCGGCCGGGGTCAGGACCTCGGACTCGTCGATGTAGTCGACGCCGAGGGACTGGAGGACCTGGGCCTCGACGAAGTGGCCGATGCGGGACTTGGCCATGACCGGGATGGAGACGGCCTCGATGATCTCTTCGATCATGTTGGGGTCGGACATGCGGGCCACGCCGCCGTCCTTGCGGATGTCGGCGGGGACCCGCTCGAGGGCCATGACGGCCACGGCGCCGGCGTCCTCGGCGATCTTCGCCTGCTCGGCGTTGACCACGTCCATGATCACGCCGCCCTTGAGCTGCTCGGCCATGCCGCGCTTGACGCGGGAGGTGCCGATGGCCGACTCAGCGGACTGGGAAGAGGTGGGAAGCGTGCTCACGGGTTGACCTCACTCGAAACGAACTCGAAAGGGAAGACGGGCGGTACTCGCTGAGGAAACCCCACCGACCAGTCCACTACAAGGGCCAATGTGGAGCCGGTGGCTCTTTCACTTGTCCCCCGCGGCCCTATGAAGGTCAGGCGGGGCGGTCCGCGAGGTCCACCGGAGGCTCATCGTCCATTTCGAAGGCCAGCGGGAACGGCGCGTGTCCCGCCAGTCTGAACCACCGGACCTTGCGGTGGCGGCGCAGCGCGCGGGCGGCCCGTACGGAGTCGTTGAGGAACCTGCGCGCCATCGGCACCCGGCGGACCGCCGCGGCCAGCTCCTCGGCGGCCTCCTCGCCGCCCGGGGCCGCCTTCAGCACCTCCACCTGGTCGGCGTCGGCGAACACCGCCCGCAGCGCCTGGCTGAGCTCGCTCTCGGCGACCTCCCGGTGTTCCTCCTCCGCCTGCCGCGCGGCGTGCGCGGCCTCGTACAGCACCAGCGAGGAGGCCGGGTCGAGCGCCCCGGAGGTGGCCACCTCCAGCACCACGGAGGCCCGCCGCACGAGCTGCGCGTCGAGGGCGGCCCGGGCGGCGTCCATCCGCGTGTGCAGCCGGTCCAGCCGCCCGGCGGTCCAGCTGAGGTAGACCCCGACGACGGCGAGCGCCACCGCGATCCAGACAAGGTTTTCGATCACGGGCGGCGACACTACCCGGTGCGGGCGCCTACGTGTCCCGCGAGAAGCCGAGGCGGCTGCGCAGGGAGATCCGTTCGTCGGCGGCGACGGCGGCCGCGCCGGCGGTGACGGTCTCGTACACGGCGAGGATGTCCGCGCCCACCGTCGACCAGTCGAAGCGGCGCACGTGCGCCGAGCCGCGGGCGCTCAGTTCCGCGCGCCGGGCCGGGTCGCGCAGGAGGGCGGTCGCCGCCGCGGCCAGGGAGGCGGCGTCCTCGTTGGCGAACAGTTCTCCCGCCGCCCCCTGGTCCAGGACCTGGGCGAAGGCGTCGAGGTCCGAGGCCAGGACGGCGGCGCCCGCCGAGAGGGCCTCGACCAGGATGATCCCGAAGCTCTCGCCGCCGGTGTTGGGGGCGACGTAGACGTCCACGCTGCGCAGCAGGCGGGCCTTGTCCTCGTCGGAGACCATGCCGAGGAACTCGACCCGGGAGCGGAGTTCCGCCGGCAGGGAGGCCACGGCCTCCTCCTCGTCGCCCCGGCCCGCCACGAGCAGGCGTACGTCCGGGCAGGCCCGGGCGATGGCCGGGAAGGCGGCCATGAGCACCGGGAGGCCCTTGCGGGGTTCGTCGATGCGGCCGATGAAGCCGAGGGTCCGCCCGCTCCACTCGGCCTTGGGCTCGGCCCGGGCGAAGAAGTCGACGTCGACCCCATTGGGGATGACCACGGCGTCCCCGCCGAGGTGTTCCACCAGCGTGCGCCGGGCGTACTCGCTCACCGCGATCCGGGCGCTGATCTTCTCCAGCGCCGGCTGGAGGATGGGGTACGCGGCGGTCATCGCGCGCGAGCGGGGGTTGGAGGTGTGGAACGTCGCCACGATCGGGCCCTGGGCCGCCCAGCACGACAGCAGGCCCAGGGAGGGCGAGGCCGGCTCGTGGATGTGGATCACGTCGAAGACGCCCTCGTGCAGCCAGCGGCGTACGCGGGCGGCGGAGAGGAAGCCGAAGTTCAGCCGGGCGACCGACCCGTTGTAGGGCACCGGCACCGCCCGTCCCGCCGAGACCACGTAGGGGGGCAGCGGGGTCTCGTCGTCCGCCGGGGCCAGCACCGACACCTCGTGACCCCGGCGGATCAGGTGCTCGGCCAGGTCGCGGATGTGGAACTGGACGCCGCCCGGGACGTCCCACGAGTACGGGCACACGATGCCGATCTTCACTACGGGCGCTCCTCCAGGTCGTCGAGCCACAAGCGCTGGAGCATGTGCCAGTCCTCCGGGTGCTCGGCGATCCCGGACGCGAACGCGTCCGCGACCGCCTGGGTCATGGCGGCGGTCTTCTCGCTCCGCGTGCCCTCGCTCGGCACTTCCACCTCGGGGTGGAACCGGCCGTACATCTTCGGGCTGTCGCCGTAGTAGAGCGTGACCGGCAGCAGTACCGCCCCGGTCTGCTGCGCCAGCAGCGCCGGCCCGGCGGGCATCCGCGCCCGGGAGCCGAAGAAGTCCACCTCGACCCCGGAGGCCGACAGGTCCCGGTCGGCGACCAGGCAGACCAGCCCGCCGGCGCGCAGCCGGCGCGCCAGGGTGCCGAAGGAGGCGCCCCCGGTGTGCGGGAGGACCTCCATGCCGAGGCTCTCCCGGTAGGCGACGAAGCGGTCGAAGAGGGACTCGGGCTTGAGCCGCTCGGCGACGGTGGTGAAGGGAACGCCCAGGTGGCCGGTGACCCACGCGCCGGCGAGGTCCCAGTTGGCCAGGTGCGGCAGTGCGGCGACGACCCCGCGCCCGGAGGCGATCGCCTCGCGCAGGACGTGGTCGTCCTCCAGCCGGACGTCCTCGCCGAACCGTTTCGCGTCCATGGCCGGCAGCCGGAAGGACTCCATCCAGTAGCGCATGTACGAGCGCATGCCCGCGCGCGACAGCTCCCGCAGCCGCTCGGGGGTCGCGTCGGGCACCACCCGGGCCAGGTTGGACTCCAGCCGCAGCACGCTCTTCCCGCGGCGTTTCCACGCCACGTCGGCGATCCCGCGGCCGAGGGCCACCGCCGCCGGCTCGGGCAGCTTCCTCACGCCCGCCCAGCCGAGCCCGTACAGCCCGTCGACCAGCTTGTCCCGCGCCCCGCCCATCAGACCGCCCCGCCCTCGGCGCCGGTGGCCGCCGCGTCGGCCTCGGCCGCCTCGCGGCGTACGGTGACCACGCGCTGCACCAGCGTGACGAGCGAGCCCGCCGCCACGATCCACAGCGCGACCGGCAGCAGCACCCCGATCCACGAGGGGACGCCGAAGGTCTGCAGTCCGGACAGGCCGGCCGCGACCAGGGAGATCACCAGGCGCTCGGCCCGCTCGACGAGCCCGTTGACGGCGACCGGCAGCCCGATCGCCTCGCCGCGGGCCTTCGTGTACGAGACCACCTGCCCGCTGGCCAGGCAGAAGATCGCCACCGCGCACAGGGCGTTGTCGTCACCCCGGCCGGCGTACCAGAGCGCGAGGCCGCCGAAGATCGCGGCGTCGGCCACCCGGTCGAGCGTGGAGTCGAGGAACGCGCCCCAGCGGCTGGAGAGGCCCGCCTGGCGGGCCATGTTCCCGTCCACCAGGTCGGAGAAGACGAAGAGGGTGATGGTGATGGTGCCCCAGAAGAACTCGCCTCTGGGGAAGAAGACCAGCGCCCCGGCCACCACTCCGGCCGTACCGATGAGGGTGACGGCGTCCGGGCTCACCCCCCGGCGCAGGAGAAACGCGGCGAACGGCGTGAGAACACGCGTGAAGAACGCACGCGCGTACTTGTTCAGCATGGCCTTCCCAGAGGGTCGGTGGGCCGAGCGGCCACCACGGCCACCGGCTGGCCCATCGTAGCCAGCGCCCCGCGTCCCCGGCGCCGCGCACCCACCGGTCGGCTCCCGCCCGCCGCCCGCGGCGGGCCCGCGTCACCCTCCCGCCGCGCGGGCGGCCGTGGCCGGTACCACGTATGGACGCAGTGTGACGGCGGTGCAAAGCTCGAAGGACCCCGATCACCCTCCTCACCGCGACACCAGGAGGCACGAGCACCATGGGAGCCACATCACACCAAGCCGGAGCCGCCGGCAGGGCACTGACGGCCGACCGCCCCGATTCCGTACGGAACGTCGTGCTGGTCGGCCACAGCGGCGCGGGGAAGACGACCCTGGTCGAGGCCCTGGCCCTCACGGCGGGGGCCGTGAACCGGGCAGGACGGGTCGAGGACGGCACCACGGTCTCGGACCACGACGAGATCGAGCACCGCCGCCAGCGCTCCGTCCAGCTGTCCCTGGTCCCCGTCGAATGGGCCGGAATCAAGATCAACATCCTGGACACCCCCGGATACGCCGACTTCGTCGGGGAACTCAGGGCCGGTCTGCGCGCCGCGGACGCGGCCCTCTTCGTCGTCTCCGCCTCCGACGGGATCGACGGGGCCACCCGGATGGTCTGGGACGAATGCGAGGCCGTCGGCATGCCGCGGGCCATCGTCGTCACCCATCTGGAGGCAGCCCGCGCCGATTACTCCCAGATGACCGCCGTCTGCGGAGAGATCTTCGGCGCCGACGACCCGGACGCCGTCATCCCGCTCTACCTCCCGCTGCACGGACCGGCCGGACCCGACGGCCACGCCCCCGTCACCGGGCTCCTGGGCCTGCTCTCCCGGCGCGTGTACGACTACACCTCCGGCGAGCGCGCCGAGCGCGACCCGGACCCCGCCGAACGCGCCCTCATCGACGACGCCCGCTCCCGCCTCATCGAGGGGATCATCGCCGAGAGCGAGGACGAGACCCTCATGGACCGCTACCTCGGCGGTGAGGACATCGACGTCAAGACCCTGATCGACGATCTGGAGCGGGCCGTCGCCCGGGGCACCTTCCACCCCGTCCTGATGGCCGCCCCGGCCGCCGACGGCGCCCGCCAGGGCCTGGGCACCGTGGAACTCCTCGAACTGATCACGGGCGGCTTCCCCACCCCCGCGGAACGCGCCCCCGTCCGTGTCACCGGCCCCGACGGCTCCCCCCGCCCCGACGTGACCTGCGACCCGGCCGGGCCGCTCCTCGCCGAGGTCGTCAAGACCTCCTCCGACCCCTACGTCGGCCGCGTCTCCCTGGTCCGCGTCTTCTCCGGCACCCTGCGCCCCGAGGAGACCGTCCACGTCTGCGGCCACGGTGCGGAGGACCGGGGCGGCGAGAGCCGCGCCCTCCACGAAGCGGACGAGCGGATCGGCGCCCTCACCTCCCCCTTCGGCAAACAGCAGCGCACCCTCGGCGCCTGCGTCGCGGGCGACCTCGCCTGCGTGGCCAAACTCACCCGCGCCGAGACCGGCGACACCCTCTCCGCCAAGGACGTCCCGCTCCTGATGGAGCCCTGGCCGATGCCCGAACCGCTGCTCCCCCTCGCCGTCGAGGCCCACAGCAAGGCCGACGAGGACAAGCTCTCGCAGGGCCTGGCCCGCCTGATCGCCGAGGACCCCACGCTGCGGCTGGAGCAGAACCCGCACACCCACCAGCTCGTCCTGTGGTGCCTGGGCGAGGCGCACCAGGACCTCGTACTGGAGCGGCTGAAGACCCGCTACGGGGTCCAGGTCGACCCCGTCCCCCACAAGGTCAGCCTGCGCGAGACCTTCGGCGCCAAGGCCGCCGGGCGCGGCCGGCACGTCAAGCAGTCCGGCGGCCACGGCCAGTACGCCATCTGCGAGATCGAGGTCGAGCCGCTCCCGCCCGGCAGCGGCATCGAGTTCGTCGACAAGGTCGTCGGCGGCGCGGTGCCCCGCCAGTTCATCCCGTCCGTGGAGAAGGGCGTACGCGCCCAGGCCGCCCGCGGCATCGCGGCCGGCTATCCGCTGGTCGACGTACGCGTCATCCTGCGCGACGGCAAGGCGCACTCGGTGGACTCCTCCGACGCCGCCTTCCAGACGGCGGGCGCCCTCGCCCTGCGCGAAGCGGCCGCCGACGTCCCGATCCACCTGCTGGAGCCCGTCGCGGAACTCGACGTCGAGGTGCCCGACGAGTACGTCGGCCCGGTCATGAGCGACCTCGCCGGCCGCCGCGGCCGCGTCGTCGGCACCGAACAGGCCGGCCCCGGCCGGTCCCGGGTGCGGGCCGAGATCCCCGAGATCGAGATCGGCCGCTACGCCGTGGACCTGCGCTCCGTGTCCCACGGCACGGGCCGCTTCAGCCGCGCGTACGCCCGGCACGAGCCGATGCCGGCCCACCTCGCGGACAAGGTGCGCGAACAGGCCGAGAAGGGAAGTTAGTTGACATAACATCGGACGCCGCCCACCCAACACGCTTGCGGTGGGCGGTATTTCCCTGTCCCATGACCATGGGGACCGGTACGCCGATAGGCTCTTCGCCGCGACGGAGAGCACAACGGACCGCGACGGAGCGCGACACGCCGCGAAAGCGGACGGCAGCAGGGCACCACAGCAGTACGGCAGCACGAGAACGACTGGCACGACGGCACCACGGGCAAAGAGCACAGTGGCACGGTGATGGGGGCAGCGGTGGCGGACGACGGTTTCGACTTCAGGCCCGGAGCACAGATTCCTCTGCAGGGGGGCGGCGGCCAGACCGCGGCGACCAACGCGCTCGCCTCCGCCGCGTACCGCGACGGCGGCAAGGACACCGCCCTGTCCTCCATCCTCACGGCGAACAGCGAGAACCACCCGGCCTCGGTCAAGCCGCCCAAGATCTCCCTCTTCGAGCCCAACCTCGGCGAGGCCTTCTGCCGCGCCGTCGAGGCCCGCACCCTCGGAGCCGGCCGCAAGCCGCTCATCCAGTCCTTCGGCGCCGACCCGCAGACCGTGGTCGAGCACTGCCTGGCCGCCTCCCGGATCCGCAAGGAACGCGACCGCAAGCTCCGCATGATCACGCTGGTCAGCGGAGTGGTGTTCCTGCCCGGACTGCTGCTGTGGCTCGGCCTCTTCCAGCTCCGCAAGACCCTGTCCGGCGGCGAGGGCAAGAAGAGCGGCTGGATCGGCACCGCCCTGCTGGTCGGCGTGGTCCTCTTCGGCGCGGTGCTGCTGTACCGGGTGGTGTACCGCCAGCCCGGCAGCGGCCTGCTGGAGCTGTACCTGCTCGGCGCGCTCGTCGCCCCGGTCCTCGGCTGGTACCTGGCCCGCCGGATCTGCGAGTCCACCGCCGCCGACCTGCGCTCCCGCTGGGACGGCCTGCTCGGCGGCGGCGCACCCGTCGCCGCCAAGATCCCGGAGGCGGTCCCGGGCAACCCCGACGAGAAGGCCCGCGAGGACCTGCGCCGCCAGCTGGCGAAGCTGACCGCGGAGGACCGCAGCAACTCCGTCTTCTACGCCGGCCCCAAGGGCATCCTCGGCATGGGCACCCGCTGGGGCAGCTGGCAGATGGCCGAGGAGCTGACCCCGAAGGTGGACGGGCGCGACATCCACCCCTTCCGCAGCTGGGACGTCATACGCGCGATCGACACCGAGCTGCGCAAGCTGGAGCGCGGCCCCCTGCACACCGGCGGCTTCCCGCCCGCCTCGATCCAGCACTGGATCGTCACCCCCGTCGGCGAGGGCGCCGCCGAAGTGGCCCGGCCGAGCGGCGAGGACGTCGACAGCTTCCTGGTCAAGCCGCACGAGATCACCCGGATCTGCAACGAGCAGCAGTTCAGCGCCGGCAACCGGCACTACCTCGGCATCCAGTACCCGCTCTGGGACGGCCAGCTCGTCATCACGATGCTGGTCACGGTCACCGTCCTCTACAAGACCCTGCGCGTGGACGTCACCGCGCACGCCCTCGGCCCGGTCCACGGCCTGTTCACCACCAAGTCCAAGGCCCCGGTGGTCGAGGTCCCCAAGTCGATCCGCTTCTGGGAGACCGTGGAGCGCCCGCTGCCGCTGGTGGACACCATGGAAGTCGTACGCCTGGCCGTGCGCGCCCCCCTGACCTGGTACCCGCCGCTGCTGGAGTACTTCGGCGGCAAGCTGGTCCTGCCCGAGCCCTTCGGCCTGCGGCACGTGTGGGCGAGCTCCATGTGGCGCCACCGGTTCATGGCGGACGACGCGCTGCGCACCGTGGCCCCGGTCCTGCGGTCGGTGCACCGCGCGACCTTCAGGGTGCTGGAGGAGAACGGCGTGGACACCGCGGCCTTCACCAACCGCTCCTCGATCATGAACGGCCTCGTCCAGGAACCCGCGCCCCGCAAGGCCGACGTCTACGACGCGTAGGCACGCGGGAGGAGCCGCGGCCGCCGCCCCCGACGGAGCGGCGGTCCGGCCGTACGAGGTTCGGCCTAGTCGTTCGGCCAGGCGTCGGCGAGCATCTGGCGGGTGTCCGCGAGGAGTTGCGGCAGCACCTTGGTGTGCCCGACGACCGGCATGAAGTTCGTGTCCCCGCCCCAGCGGGGCACGATGTGCTGGTGCAGGTGGGCGGCGATGCCGGCGCCGGCGGCACTGCCCTGGTTCATGCCGATGTTGAAGCCGTGTGCGCCGGAGGCCTTGCGCAGCGCGACCATGGCCCGCTTCGTCAGGTCCGCCAGCTCCGCCGTCTCCGGCGCGTCGAGCTCCGTGTAGTCGGCGACGTGGCGGTACGGGACGACCATCAGGTGGCCGCCGTTGTACGGGTAGAGGTTCAGCACGGCGTAGACGTGCTTGCCCCGCGCCACGACCAGGCCCTCCGTGTCGGACATCTCCGGAATCCCGCAGAAGGGACAGCCGTCCCCGGCTTCCGGGCCGGTCGGCTTGTTCTCGCCCTGGATGTAGGCCATCCGGTGGGGCGTCCACAGACGCTGGAACGCGTCCTGCGTGCCCACACCGATCTGCTGCTCCGGCTCAATCGTCATAGGCGCAGCATATGACCTCGTCCGGACGGACGAGCGGGGCCCCCGGAAAGTGATCCCTTTCCGGGGGCCCCGCTCCCGCGTCGGTCCGGGTCAGACCTGGACGCGGTCGGCGACGACCTTGGCCAGCTTGGCCAGCGCCTCGTCCTTCGGGATGCCGTTCTCCTGCGAGCCGTCGCGGTAGCGGAAGGAGACGGTGCCCGCGGCCATGTCCTCGTCACCGACGATGATCATGAACGGGACCTTGAGCTTCTGGTGGTTGCGGATCTTCTTCTGCATGCGGTCGGAGGAGGCGTCCACCTCGACCCGCAGGCCCTGCTTCTTCGCCGCCGCGGCGAACTCCTGCAGGTACTCCACGTGCCCGTCGCCGATCGGGATGCCGACCGCCTGGACGGGGGCCAGCCACGGCGGCATGGCGCCCGCGTAGTGCTCCAGCAGCACCGCGAAGAACCGCTCGATGGAGCCGAACAGCGCGCGGTGGATCATGACCGGACGCTGGCGCGAGCCGTCCGGGCCGGTGTACTCCAGGTCGAAGCGCTCGGGCAGGTTGAAGTCCAGCTGGACGGTCGACATCTGCCAGGTGCGGCCGATGGCGTCGCGCGCCTGCACGGAGATCTTCGGGCCGTAGAAGGCCGCGCCGCCCGGGTCGGGGGTCAGCGGGAGGCCCTGCTTCTCGGCGACCTGCTGGAGGACCGCGGTGGCCTCTTCCCAAACCTCGTCCGAGCCGACGAACTTCTCCGGGTCCTTGGTCGACAGCTCCAGGTAGAAGTCGGTCAGACCGTAGTCGCGCAGCAGGTTCAGCACGAAGGTGAGCGTGCGGTCGAGTTCCTCGGCCATCTGCTCGCGGGTGCAGTAGATGTGCGCGTCGTCCTGGGTGAAGCCCCGGGCGCGGGTCAGGCCGTGGACCACGCCCGACTTCTCGTACCGGTACACGGTGCCGAACTCGAACAGGCGCAGCGGCAGCTCACGGTAGGAGCGCCCGCGCGCGTCGAAGATCAGGTTGTGCATCGGGCAGTTCATCGGCTTGAGGTAGTAGTCGGTACCGCCGTCGAGCTGCATGGGGGGGTACATGCCCTCCGCGTACCAGTCCAGGTGGCCGCTCTTCTCGAAGAGGGCGCCCTTGGTGGCGTGCGGGGAGTAGACGAACTCGTAGCCCTCCTCCTCGTGCCGGCGGCGCGAGTAGTCCTCCATCACCCGGCGGATGATGCCGCCGCGCGGGTGGAAGACGGCCAGACCGGAGCCGATCTCGTCCGGGATGGAGAAGAGGTCGAGCTCGTTGCCGAGCTTGCGGTGGTCGCGCTTCTCGGCCTCGGCGAGGAAGTCGAGGTGGGCCTTCAGCTCCTCCTTCGAGGGCCAGGCGGTGCCGTAGATGCGCTGGAGCATCGGGTTCTTCTCGCTGCCGCGCCAGTAGGCGGCCGCGTTGCGCATCAGCTTGAACGCCGGGATGTTGCGGGTGGTGGGCAGGTGCGGACCGCGGCAGAGGTCCTTCCAGCACAGCTCGCCGGTCTTGGCGTCCAGGTTGTCGTAGATGGTCAGCTCGCCGCCGCCCACCTCGACGTTCGCGCCGTCGTCGGTCGACGCGGAGCCCTTGATGCCGATGAGTTCCAGCTTGTACGGCTCGTCCGCGAGCTCCTCGCGGGCCGCCTCGTCGGAGACCACGCGGCGGGCGAACCGCTGGCCGCGCTTCTGGATCTCCTGCATCTTCTTCTCGATGGTCTTCAGGTCCTCGGGAGTGAAGGGCCTGGCGACGTCGAAGTCGTAGTAGAAGCCGTCGCGGACCGGCGGGCCGATGCCGAGCTTGGCCTCGGGGAACAGCTCCTGCACGGCCTGCGCCATGACGTGCGCGGTCGAGTGGCGCAGGATGTTCAGGCCGTCCTCGGAGGAGATCTCCACCGGCTCGACGGTCTCGCCGTCCCGCACCTCGTACGAGAGGTCCTTCAGCTCGCCCGCGACGCGCGCGGCGACGATGGTGCGCTCGCCGGCGAAGAGCTCCGCCGCCGTAGTGCCCGTGGCCACCACGCGCTCGTCCCGCTCGGAATCGCGTTGGATGATCACACGGACGTCTGACACCGGTCTCTCCTGACTCAGGGGGCACGCGGGCGAACGCCGCGCGCCTGAATCGTACCGAGCCGAACGGCCGCGCCGCGAAACGGTTAACCCGGGGGCCCCGGAGCGGGTCCGGGCCGGCCCGGAAACCCCAAGGCGCGCCCCCGGGCGGCGCGGGTAGCGTGGGCCGTTCCCGTCCGAGCCCCCGAAGGGACACCCGTATGCCGCAGCTCCGCCCGCTGGACCTCACCGACGACGCGACGGCGGCCGCCGTGCACGCGGTCGGCCTGGCCGCCTACGCGGTGGAGGCGGAGCTGATCGGCTTCGACGGCATCCCCGCGCTCGGCGAGGGCCTGGAGGCGATGCGGGCGCGGCCGCTGCGCTGGCTGGGCGCGGTCACCGGGGACGGCGCGGTCGCGGGCTTCCTGGCCTGGGAGGACACACCCGACGGCGTCTCCGTCGACCGGCTGTGCGTGGACCCGGCCCGGTTCCGCCAGGGCATCGGCTCGCTGCTGCTGCGCCACGCGGTGGCGGAGCTCTTCCCGGGCCGGCCCGTCGAGGTCTCCACCGGCGCGGACAACACCCCTGCGGTCGCCCTCTACGAACGCCTCGGCTTCACCCGGGGCGCGGACTTCAGCCCCGTCCCCGGCCTGCGGATGGCTTCCTTCACCCTGCGCGGCACCGCGTAGCGGCCGGGCGCGGGGGAACCGTCCGGCGGCCGGGTACGTCACACGGGCGCCCGGAGCGGGCACCGAGCCGGATCGAGGAACCATGCGCCGTACCGCCGTCACGCTCGCCTGTCTCGCCGCCGCGCTGCTCGGCGGCTGCTCGGCCGCCGGCGGTTCCGGCCCGGCGGCCGAGCCGCCCGCGCCGCCGTCCCCGGAGGGGGCTCCGGCCTGCCCCGGGCACGACCGGGCCGGGCCCGGCGCCCCGCCCACCACCGTCGACGGCACGCCCGCGAACACCCCCGAGGCCGCACGCCTGTCTCAGGCCGTCGGCGCGCAGGGGTACGGCGCCTTCGCCGACGTCTACGGCACCCACGTCACCGACCGCCCGGCCGGGCGCGTCGCGGTGTGCGTCACCGACCTCGCCCGGGGCCGGCGGCTGCTGGAGGCCGCCGGGAAGGCCGACCCCTCCGTCGACCCCGGCCGCGCGGACCTCTACCTGAGCCGCTTCACCCACCGCGCGCTCGTCACCGCCGTGGAGCGGCTCACCGCCGACCAGGGGCGGCCCGCCTTCCCCCTCTACGGCTTCTCGCCCGCCGCCGACGCCTCCGGGGTGGTGGCGACGAGCACCGCCGAGGGAGCCGCCTCGAAGGACCTGAAGGCCCGCCTGGAGCAGATCACCGGCGGAGTCCCGGTCACGGTGGAAAGGGGCGACCCGGCCACGCCCCTCGGGGGCGACGAGCTCCGGAAGGCCGGGGACACGGCGTCACCGGTCGCTCCGTAGCGTCCGTCGCCCCGGGGCGGGGGCGCGCGGCCTCCACGGCGGGGCCACCGGATGCCTCTACCAGGGCAGGGGTTCGCCGTTCCGGAAGAAGCCGCCGGTGGGTCCGGAGTCGGGCAGGGTGGCGGCCCGGATGATGCCGGCGGCGCCCTCGCCGACGGGCCCGCCGCCCGGGCCGCCCATGCCGGTGGCGACCCACCCCGGACAGACCGCGTTGACCAGGATCCCCTCGGCGCGCAGCTCGTCGGCGAGCTTGCGGGTCAGGGCGTTCAGAGCGGCCTTCGAAACCCCGTAGGCGGGGGTGCCGCCGGACATGAGCTCCAGGGAGCCGGATTCGCTGGAGACGTTCACCACGCGGGCGCGCTGCGAACGGCGCAGCAGCGGCAGGAACGCCCGCACGGTCCGCCAGGCGCCGAAGAGGTTGGTCTCCAGGGTGTGGCGGACCTCGTCGAGGTCGGCGGACACGGCTCGCCGGGAGGTGTCGTAGTTGATGGCCGCGTTGTTGACGAGGACGTCGAGGCGCCCGAACTCCTCCTCCACGCGCCGGGCGAGGGCACGGACCTCGTCGGCGTCGGTCACGTCCAGCCGGCACGGCAGCAGCCTGCCGGGCAGTCCCGGGGCCAGACCGGCGACGGCCCGTGCGGCGTCCTGCGGACGGCGGGCGGACAGCAGGACGGTGTGACCGAGTCCGGCGAGCCGGCGCGCGGTCTCGCGGCCGATGCCCCTGTTGCCGCCCGTGACCAGCGATATCGGTGCGGCGGTGCTCATGCTCTTCCCCCTCGCGCGGACGATCCGTACGGCGAGCACGCTATGGCTCGCGCCGCGCGAGGGGATCGGGCCGAAGACGCAGACGGGGCCCGGCCTCGGACGTAGTCCCCACGGACCGTCACGGCGCAGGCGCGGTCCGGCCATCCGGTACGGCAGGACCGCCGCGGTCCTCACCGGACCCCGCCTCGCCGCCGTCCTCACCGGGTCGGCGAGGCGATCCGAGGGGGAACGCCCTAGTCACCGTCCGACGGCAGCACCTCGTCGGCGTCGAGGGACGCGTCCAGGGACTTCATCAGCCGGTCCCGCTCCATCTCGTCCAGCGGCACCGGCGTCACGTCCGAGGCCCCCGCCAGCCTGCGGAAGCCTCCCCGGCGGGAGAGCCGGCCGCTGACCCGGACCGGCAGCCCGGCCAGGTGGGCGTGGACCGCGGTGCGGTAGTCCTCCTCGTCGAGGGCGGCCCGGACGTACGGGACCTCCGCGCCCGCCAGCACCCGCAGCCGGACGGTCCCCCCGCCGCCCGACGCCGAGCGCCGCATCCGCACCACGGCGCCCGCGATGCGGACGGCGACGGCCGGCTCGGCCCGGGTGTAGCGGGCGGCGGCCTCGCGCAGCACCGGCAGGTCGCCCGGCGAGAACTCCACCGGCTCGGGCCGCGCCGCGCATCCGGCCGGGACCCCCGCCGCGGGCGCCCAGGCCAGGGTGATCCGGGCCCCTTCCGAACCCCGGACGAGGGCGACCAGCGCCTCGGCGAACTCCCGGCTGACGCCCGCCGCCACCGCGGCGTCGAAGGCCTCCATGCCGCCGGTCGCCCTCCGGTAGTCCACCGCCTCCCGCGCCGCGTGCAGCGCGTGGTGCAGCCGCGTCACCGCCCCGCGCCCCCCGGCCACCGGAACGTACGCGGCGAGCCTGCGCCCGCCGGGGGCGGGCCCCACCAGCACCCCGTCGAGGAAGCGTTGGGCCTGCGCGCGGTGGCGGGCGCCGTAGTAGCCGGCGCGGGCCCGGTCGGCGAGGGCCCCGGCCAGCAGCAGCCGGCGGGCGGCCGAGCGCAGCCGCTCCTGCGCGGGCCAGGCGGCCTCGCCCTGGAGCCCGTACGGTCCCGGCGGGACCTCCCGTTCCCAGCGGACCTCGTCGCTGGGCACGCTCAGCCCGAAGAGCACCTCCCGCGCGGAGGGGGCCGCGCTGCGGGAGAGCGCGGTCAGGGCCTCCTCCAGGAGGTCGGCGCAGTCGGGGAAGGTCCGGTTCTCGGGGACGAGCAGGCTGGTCCCGGCCCGGTCCGGCGGGGTCCAGCGACCGTAGCGGCCCGCCGCTCCGCCGCGCCGCAGCCAGCCGTGGCGGTGCAGCAGCGCCCCGAGGACCTGCGGGTCGACCTGCCCCGGATCGGGGGTGTCCGGGGCGGGCCGCGGACGGGGCAGGGGTTCGAGGTGCGGCGGGTACCGGTCCATCAGGGTGTCCCTCCCGACCCGACGCGGGTCATGATCTCGCACAGCGCCCGGTCGTCGAAGATCCGCCCGGTCGGGATCCGTACGGTGGTGCGGCGCCTGCCGGTGACGGGGTGCCCGGCCAGGTTGGTCCAGTAGCAGCAGTGCCGCAGGTCGAGCCGGTCGTGCCCGGCGCTCAGCCAGAGTTCGCGTTCCCGCGGTACGAGCATCACCACGAGGATCTTGTGGACGGCGACCGGTGTCCGCGCCAGCTTCACCAGGTGCTCGTTGTCGAGGGTGAAGCCGAAGCTGGCCCCGGCGGGGCGGGGCGCTACCTGGTAGGTCGCCTTCAGCTGCACCTTGATGGTCACCTCGTCGTCGACGACGTGCTCGGGCGCGCCGTGGCTCACGTGCCAGTCGATGCCGTTGTCCGGAAAGGGCTGGGAGAGCGAGCAGCCGGCCGCGGCGGCGACGGCGTGGAGGTAGCCCACCTGGAGGGTCTCCATGCAGGCGGTGGTGGCGAGTGTGCCGCGCAGCGGTCCGGTCGGCGGATCGCCCTGTCCGTGCGGTACCCCGCCCGGTTCGGGCTGCGTGAGCGCCATGGCCGGCTCCCCATGCCTTCCGGGCTCTGCCGTGAACGGGTGAGGGGGTGACGGGTGGTCACGCGTACGGCCCCCTGCGGAAGTTGTCTCCGCAGCCGGGTACCGCCAAACGGCGTACGGGGCGAAAAGCCCGGGTATCACGGATTCGGCGGGGGTCGGCGCGCTCCGTGGGCGGAGGTGCCCGGTGCGGCCCACCTGCCCACCGGGAACGAGGAGTTCGTCATGACACGCTGGTACGAGGGGCCGTTGGCCGCCTTCGACACGGAGACCACCGGGGTGGACGTCGAGCAGGACCGGATCGTGTCCGCCGCGCTCGTCGTGCAGGAGTGTGCGGGCGGCCGGGTCCGCTCCACCCGGTGGCTGGTCAATCCCGGCGTTCCGGTGCCGCCGGGAGCGACGGAGGTGCACGGCCTGACGGACGAGCACCTCCAGCGCAACGGCCGCTGGCCCGCGCCGGTGGTGGAGGAGATAGCCCGGGCGCTGGGCGAGCAGCAGGCGGCGGGCCGGCCGGTGGTGGTGATGAACGCCCCGTTCGATCTGACGCTGCTGGACCGGGAGTTGCGCCGGCACCGGGCGTCCTCGCTGGCGCGGTACCTGGACAACAGGCCGCTGACGGTGCTGGATCCGCGGGTCCTGGACAAGCACCTGGACCGCTACCGCAAGGGCCGCCGCACGCTGACGGACCTGTGCGCGCACTACGGGATAGACCTGGAGGGGGCGCACGACGCCTCGGTGGACGCGCAGGCGGCGCTGGAGGTCGTACGGGCGGTCGGGCGCAGGTTCGCGGCGCGGCTGGAGCGGCTGAGCCCGGCGGAGCTGCACACCCTCCAGGCGGTGTGGCACGCGGCACAGGCGCGGGGGCTCCAGGCGTGGTACGCCCGGCAGGGCACTCCGGAGGCGGTGGATCCGCACTGGCCGCTGCGTCCGGACCTGCCACAGGCCGCCTGAGCCGCAGGCCGCCTGACGGGATCCGCGTATTCCCGAACGGCCCCCGGACATGCGGAAGGCCGGTCCGTCATCAGACGGACCGGCCTGTCCCGGTGGGCGATACTGGGATCGAACCAGTGACCCCTTCGGTGTGAACGAAGTGCTCTCCCGCTGAGCTAATCGCCCGGGAACGCACTGAACAATACAAGAGCCCCGGGGCCGGATCAAACCGCTCCCGGCGGAGCGGCCAGCCGGGCCCGCAGGCCGCGCCGCCCGGCCCGCATCAGCAGCGCGTGGTTGAGCCGGAACAGCGGCCGGCCGACGAGCGCGAACCGCCGCAGCGGGGCGGCCCGCACCTCGGCCTCCTGCTCGTAGACCACCCGCGCGCGGACGGCTCCGGCCGCGCCCCGGGGGCGTACGGTCCACCGCGCCCAGCCCTCGAGGTCCCCGCTCAGCGCCGCCTCGAGGACCCCGCGCCCGGGGTCCTGGAGGAGCTCGGTGAGGGTGACGCGGATCCCGTACGGGAGGACCGAGCGGATCAGGACGTTCGCGGTGCGCGCGTCGATCCGTTCGACCCGGCGGATCTGGGGCCACCAGCCGGGGTAGCGCGCGGGATCGGCCAGCAGGGAGTGGACGAGCGCGGGCGGGGCGTCGAGGTCCCACACGCTGCGGAAGCGGTAGTGCGTCCAGCGGTGCATGGCTCCAGTGTGGCCCGGCCGGCGCCGGTGCGGGGCGGTTTCCCCAGGAGGTACTCAGCGGCGATCTGAGTAGGCACACCGATGTCCTGATGGCGTGACGGGCGCCACACTCCGGCTATGGACTCCCCCCTGCCGCCGGCCCAGGAGCTGGCGCTCATCGACGGCGAGCTCGCCCAACTGGACACCCGGCGCCTGTACTTGCTGGCCCGCCGGGACTGGCTGCTGCGCGTGCCAGCCCAGCCGGTGCCGCAGCCGCAGTTCCCGCCGTTCCCGCCGTCCGCGCCGCCGGCCGGGGGGCCGAAGCCGAGCGCCCAGAACGTGCTGCTGGTGCTCGGCGCGGTGCTGCTCGCCGTCGCGGCGCTGGCGTTCACCCTCGTCAGCTGGGGTTCTCTGGGCATCGGCGGGCGCTCCGCGGTGCTGGCGGCGGTGACGGCGGCGGCGCTCGCGGCGCCCGCCGCGCTGCTGCGGCGCGGGCTGCGGTCGACGGCCGAGGCGGTCGCGGCGGTGGGGCTGCTGCTGACGGTGCTGGACGCGTACGCGGTGCACGCGGCCGGGCTGCCGGACACCGACGGCGTCGCGTACGCGGCCTGGGCGTCGGCCGCGCTGGCGGGCCTCTGGGCCGGGTACGGGGCGGCCCTGAGGGGGCTGCGGATGCCGGCGCTCGCCGCGGTGGCCGCCGCGCAGCTGCCGTTGCCGCTGGCGGCGGCCGCGGCGGGGGCGGACCCGCTGGGGGCCGGCGCGGCGCTGCTGGCGACGGCGGCGCTGGACGCGGCCCTGGCGGTGCTGGTGGCCCGCCGGGCGGTACGGATGCCCGCGTGGGTGTGCTCGGGGGTCCTGGCCGGGGCGGCGCTGGCGCTCGGGCTGGCGCTGTCCCTGGCGCGGGCCGGGGCGGCCGGTCCGGCGCTGCTGCTGGCCGCGGGGGGTGTGCTGGGCGTGGCGGTGGCCTGGCGCGAGCCGCGGGCTTCGGCGGCCGCTCTGGTGGGGGGTCTGGCGGCGGTGTCGGCGGCGGGGGCGCTGGTGCCGGCCGGGGCGGGGACCGTGTGGTGGGCGGTGGCGGCGCGGGTGGCGGCGGCGCTCGCCCTGTCTGCGGCGGCGGTGCGGGCGGGAGCCGTCCCGGAGCCGGTGCGACGGGGCCTGCTGCGGGCGGGCGCGGGGGTGGCCGCCGCGGGGGCGCTGGCGGGACTGTCGGCGGTGGCCGTGGTGCTGGCGGCCCGGGCCGGGGTGCTGCGCGAGGTGTGGGCCGGGACAACCCCGCACCCGGCGGCGCCCGGGGTGGCACTGGCGGTGACGCTGCTGCTCGCGGCGGGCGCGCTGGGGCTGCCGGGCGGGGTGCTGCCGGGGCCGGTGGCGGCAGCGGCGGCGGTGGTGTGCGGCTGGGCGGGGCTGTTCGTGGCGCCGATGGCGGCGGGCCTGCCGGCCGGGGCGGTGTTCGCCGCGCAGCTCGGGGTGACGGCGGCGGCCGGTGCGGCGGCTTCGCGGGTTCCGGCGCGGCCGGGGGCGCGGGCCGCCGGATGGGCCGCGGCCGGGTGCGCGGCCCTGGGGGCCCTGAACCTGTCCCTGGCCGCGCTGGACGGCCGTACGGCCACCCTGGCGGTGTGGGGGCTGCTGGGCGCCGGCTGCGCCCTGGGGGCGGCCCACAGGGCCGCGGCGCTGCCCGTACGGGCCGGCTTCGCGGTGGGCGCCGTCGGGTACGCGGCGGCGCTGGTGGTGGCGGTGGGCGCGGTGACGGGTCTGGGCTGGCCCTGGCGGGCGGTGGCGGCCGTGGCGGTCCCGGCGCTGGTGGCGGCGCTGGGGCCCCGGCTGGGCCCGGTGAGGGTCCCGGCCGAGGCGGCGGCGGCCGGGGCGCTGGCGGTGGCGGTGGCGCTCGCGGCGGGGGACGCGCCGGCGCTGGCGCTGGTCCTGGCGCTGGCCGGGGTGGTCTGCGCGGGCGCGGCCCTGCGCCCGGAGCGGCGGGCGGCGGCCCGGGCGGCGGGGGCCCTGTTCGTGGCGGCCGCGTGGGTGCGGCTGGCGGCGTCGGGGGTGGCGGTGCCGGAGGCGTACACGCTGCCGGTGTCGGTGCCCGCGCTGGTGGTGGGGCTGCTGCGCCGCCGACGGGATCCGCAGGCCTCGTCCTGGTCCTCGTACGGCCCGGGGCTGGCCGTGACGCTGCTGCCGAGCCTGGTGGCCGCCTGGGGGGACGCGCACTGGCAGCGTCCGCTGCTGCTGGGCGCGGCGGCGCTGGCGGTGACCCTGACGGGTGCGCACCGCCGGCTGCGGGCGCCGCTGCTGCTGGGCGGGGCGACGCTGGCGGCGGTGGCGCTGCACGAGCTGGCGCCGTACGTGGTGCAGGTGGCGGGCGTACTTCCGCGCTGGCTGCCGCCGGCGCTGGCGGGCCTGCTGCTGCTGGCGACGGGGGCGACGTACGAGAAGCGGCTGCGGGACGCGCGCAGGCTGCGGGAGGCGTTCGGGCGGCTGCGCTGAGGGCGCGCACGGCCGGGTACGGCAAAGGGCCCGGAGACTCTTCCGAGTCTCCGGGCCCCTGCTCCGGGTGGGCGATACTGGGTTCGAACCAGTGACCCCTTCGGTGTGAACGAAGTGCTCTCCCACTGAGCTAATCGCCCGGACGCACCGCAAACATTACCGCATGTCAGCGGTGCTCCGTGACCGCCCCGGGGCGACGCCGGACGTTCACTGGTCCTCGAGGTTCCACGGCAGGGTGAGGCCGTACTTCCACAGGTAGAAACCGATCAGCGCGGCCGCGATGGTGAGGCCGACGCTGGTGAGAACGAGGTTGCGGCGCCGGACCTTCGGATCGAGGGCCTTCTGGGCGGCTTCGGTGACCTTGCGCTTGGTCCAGCGCAGGACGAGGGAGGCCCAGGCGAACTCGGTGGCCCAGATCGCGAGCCCGGCGAAGATCGCGACCCAGCCGGGGCCGGGCAGGACGAGCATGGCGACGCCCGCGCCGATGACGGCGAGGCCCACGATGAAGACGCCGACCTGCCAGCTCAGGTGCAGGCTGCGGTTGGCCTTGATGAAGGCGGGCGCCTTCGACTCGTGCGGCGGCTCTTCGGCGGCCGGCTCGCTGCTGGCGGATTCGTTGATTCCGCGGTCACTCCCCGTATTCATGGCATCGAATCTACCGGAGCGGGAAGCACACGCGCATACCGGTGTGGATCCGCCGTCCGAGGGACCCAGAGGTCCGCAAAACGGTCAGAGGGGTTTACAACGGCACCGTAGGTGGCATGTCGATTTCGCCGACGTGCGAATCCCCGAGCGCACACTGAGCGAAAGGCCCTGGCGCTTATGAACACCACGGTCAGCTGCGAGCTGCACCTGCGCCTCGTTGTGTCGAGCGAGTCCTCACTGCCTGTTCCCGCGGGCCTGCGGTATGACACGGCCGATCCCTACGCCGTGCACGCCACCTTCCACACCGGCGCCGAGGAAACGGTCGAATGGGTGTTCGCCCGCGACCTCCTCGCGGAGGGCCTCCACCGGCCCACCGGTACCGGCGACGTCCGCGTCTGGCCGTCCCGCAGCCACGGTCAGGGCGTCGTCTGCATCGCCCTGAGCTCACCGGAGGGAGAAGCGCTGCTCGAGGCACCCGCCCGAGCCCTCGAGTCGTTCCTCAAGCGGACGGACGCCGCGGTCCCACCCGGGACCGAGCACCGGCACTTCGACCTCGACAAGGAGCTGTCGCACATCCTGGCCGAAAGCTGAGCCAGGCCCCCAGCCCCCCACCGTCCGACTCGGGGCGACGGTGCGGGACGGACAACCACATACGGCAGTGCCGGCGCTGTCCTCGCGGGAGCCATCCGCGGGGGCGGCGCCGGTGTGCTCGGGCACCTTTCCGGCGGCAGGCGCTATTGTCGGCCCCCAGCGGGCGGCAGCGGCCCGCCGCCGCAAGGCCCGGCCCCAGGGAGCATCCCGTGCAGATCCCCCACGACACCCGTCGCGCGCTCGACGTCGTCGTCGCGCTGGTGAACACCGCGGCCGAGCCGGACCAGCCCGACCGGCTGTCCGACGTCGCGGCGCTGCGCGGGTTCGTCGAGGAGTACGCGATCAGCGACGTCGGCGAGCTGGGCGCGCGCGACCTCGCCGGGGTGCGGACGGTGCGGGGCAAGTTCACCCAGGTCTTCGCGGCATCGAACTCCCGTGCGGCCGCCGCACTGATCAACGAGCTGGTGGCCACGGCGGGCACCACCCCGCGGCTGACCGACCACGACGGCTACGACTGGCACGTCCACTACTTCGCACCCGGCGCCTCGGTCGGCGACCACCTCGCCGCGGACGGCGGCATGGCGCTGGCCTTCATCGTGGTCTCCGGCGAGCGGGAGCGGCTGCGCCGCTGCGAGGCCCCGGACTGCCGGCGCGCCTTCGTGGACCTCTCCCGCAACCGTTCCCGCCGCTACTGCGACAGCCGTACCTGCGGGAACCGGCTCCACGTGGCCGCGTACCGGGCCCGCCGGAAGGGGGCGGACGTCCACCCGGAGGTCTCAGAGCAGATAGAGGTCGTGCAGGGCGGCGAGCAGCAGCAGGGTCCCGATCACCGCTAGGAAGATCATCAGCGGCGGCTGGGAGAGCGCGAAGAGGCACCCGCGCCCCTCCGCCGCGCCAGAGGCCGTGGAGGGCGTGGAGGCCGTCGCGGTCTTGGAGGCCGTCCCGGCCTCGGCGACGGCCGTGGCCTGCGCGGCCTTGGATGCCAGAGTGGCGGCGGCCCGGGCGATGGGGGCCTCGGAGGAGGGAGCCTGCGGCTCACCCTGCGATGTGTCGGGCATGTCGGGCCGATGATCGCGCAGCCCGCACCGGCCGCGCCCGCGACACCGCCCCGATCACCCCGGCGGTTCACCGTCTCTCGTCAGTTCAGGTGGTTGCCCGCGGCTTCTCCCCCGCGCGCCGCCCCTCATCCGCTACGAGGACCCGGCCGGCCGTGTGTCGGTCGCGGGCCAGGCCGCCGGCCTGCGGCACGGTGGCCGTGGGGGGCGGCCGTCCCGCACGCGACGGCCCCGGGCGTACGCGTGAGAGGCCTGCATGACCGACGAGGACACCATCCCGACCAGCCGCCGGGCCCTCCTGCTGACCGCCGGGTCCGCCGGCATCGCCGCGCTGACCGCGGCCTGCGCCCGCCCGGACGCGCCCGGCAGGGCCGCGCCGACGGGCGCCTCCGCTCCGGACTGCGTCCTGGCCCTGACGTCGGGTGCGGGCCCGAACTACACCGGCCGGGGCCGGACGCGCTCGGACGTCACCGAGGGCCGTGAGGGCGTGCCGCTGCGGCTGGAGCTGACCGTGGTGGGCGTCGAGGACGGCTGCCGGCCGCTGGCGGGCGCCGCCGTCGACATCTGGCAGGCCGACGCGGCCGGCCTGTACTCGGAGGGCGCGGAGACCCATCTGCGCGGGGTCCAGGTCACCGACACCGCCGGCCGCTGCACCTTCCGGACGATCGTGCCGGGCTGGTACGCGGGGCTGGCGCCGCACGTCCACTTCAAGGTCCGCCCCGACGGGCGCTCCGAGACGACCTCGCAGTTCTTCGCGACCCCAACGCCCACGACGACCGCTACCGGGCCGCCGCCGGGAGGATGACCCTCTCCCCCGTCCCCGACGGCACCGGCTACCGCGCCGCGTTCACCGTGGGCGTCCGCTAGACCGCCTCCGTCCGCCAGACCGCCTAGATGCCGTGCTTCTTGAGGATGGCCTCGATGTCGGAGAAGTCGTCCGCGGGGGCCGCCGGCCGGGCCGACGCGGCGTCCTGGCGCGCTCCCCTGCCCAGGGATGGGGCCGAGGCACCCGGGGCGACGGCCTTCCCGCCCGCGGCGCCCTCGGCGGCCTTCGGGGCCCGGCCGAGGCTCCTGCGCTCCACCGCCCGGGTGGTCACGAGGAGCACCCAGGCCAGGCCCAGCAGGGCGAAGCCGATCCAGACGCCCGGCTTGAGAACCAGCCCGGCGGCCCACTCCACGACGCCGGTCAGCACCAGACCCACGGGCACCAGCGCGTTGGCCGTGATCCGCGCGGCCGCGAGGAACCGCCTGCGGTACGCGGTCAGCGCGGCGATGCCCAGGCCCGCCGCGGACACCGCGGAACATATGGTCTCGGCCAGCATGCGGTCCTCCGGCGGTCTGCGGTGGGCGGTCTGTCCCTTCCATCCTGCACCGGCCCCCGCCGCCGCGGCCACGCCCCCGGCCCCTGCCTCGCCGATCTCCGGGACATCTCCGGGTCGGTTCTCCTCCTCAGGGGTCCGGAAGGAGGTCTGGGAGACTGTCCGCATGACCGATTCCGTGATCCTCGAAGTCTGGTGCGAACTCCAGTGCCCGGACTGCCACAGCGCGCTGGACGACGTGCGGGCCCTGCGCGCCCGCTACGGCGACCGGCTGGACGTCCGGCTGCGGCACTTCCCGCTGGAGAAGCACAAGCACGCCTTCGCCGCCGCGCAGGCCGCCGAGGAGGCCGCCGAGCAGGGGCAGGGCTGGCCGTACGCGGAGGCCGTGCTGGCCCGCACCGCCGAGCTGGGCGAGCGCGGCGAAGCCGTACTGCTGGACGTCGCGCGTGAACTGGGCCTGGACGCCGAGGAGTTCGACACCGCCCTGATCGACGGCCGGCACATCCTGATCGTGGACGCCGACCAGGCCGAGGGCAAGGCCATCGGCGTGACCGGCACCCCGACGTACGTGATCGGCGGCGAGCGCCTGGACGGCGGCAAGAGCCAGGAGGGCCTGCGCGCCCGCATCCAGGAGATCGCGGACCGGCTGCTCGCGGGCGGGAGCGCCTAAGGGCCGGCCACGGCCGGCGCGACGGTGCCGGCCGCGCGGTCCGCCAGCCAGGCGGCGATCCGCCGGCGGTACTCGGGGTTGCTGAGGGAACTCTCGTAGCCGGCCGTCCACTCCAGGTGCCGCAGGACGTTCTGCGAGCGGTGCGGGTGGGGCACCGCGACCACGTCGACACCGGCCTCGCCCGTGGAGCAGCCGATGTACACGCCGCCGTCGAGCGCCATCATCGCGAAGCCCGGGTGGCCCGCGTACACGCCGAGGAACGCCGAATCCGCGCCCCGGCCCATGATGTCCCACCGTTCCAGGAGCCGGACGCGGGTCCAGAGCGAGGGGGGCGCCCAGCGGCAGGCCTCGTGGGCGTACCGCAGGGCGGCGCGGTGGGTCCGGGTGCCCTGGGGGAGCTGGACGAGGAACTCCCGCCGGTGGTCGAAGAGGCCCGAGGAGACGGCGAGGTCGTACCAGTCCTCGTTGAGCCGCTCGACGAGCCGCGGGGTGCGGTACGGGTGGGAGAAGCCCCCGGCGAAGTCCTCGGCACGGTATCCGATGACGTACGGCACGACGCCGTCCGGCACCGCGTCCGGGATCACCTCGAGACCGGCCCGCCGCAGCGGCCGGTACACCTTGCGCTCACGCTCCCTGGCCCCCATCGGGCCAGCCTAGACCGTCTCTTCCGGATCTTGCCTGACCCGCGTCGCCCGGCACCGCACCTCGCCGCGTTGTCGAGGCACCCGAGGACGTCCGGTAATCGGGAGCCTCTCCGCCTTGCGATGCACGGCACCGGACGACGCGGGCTCAACCGGCAAGATCCGAAAGAGACGGCCTAGACCAGCTCCTTCGCGTAGTGGAGGTCCGTCGGCCGGTAGCCGAGGGACTCGTACAGGCGCAGGGCGGGAGTGTTGGCCGCGAACACGTGCAGCGCGAGCACCCGGTGGCCGGCGGCGATCGCCGTGCGCTCCGCGAGGAGCATCAGGGCCCGGCCGTGTCCGCGGCCGCGGTGCTCCTCGGCGACGGCGACGTCGAAGACGTACGAGCCTTCCCCGGCCGGCGCCACCCAGACGTGGCCGACGGGGGTGCCGGCCGCCTCCAGGACGGAGAAGGAGACCCCGGGCGTGGCCGGTCCCTGCGGGAGCCGCGCGTCGTGGTCGGCCCGCGCCTTGGCCAGGGCGGCCTCCGACGGCATCCCGCGGGCGGCCCAGCTCTCCGCGTAGTCGGCGCGGGCCCGTGCGTCCCAGGCCTCGTACTCGGCGCCGGTCATCGGGCGGCCGGCGGTCCCCTCGGGGAGGGCGGGCGGCTCGGTGGGGAGTTCCTTGGCCATGTTCCGGCCCTGCTCGGTGTAGCCGAGGGCCGCGGCGAGCCGCAGCCCGCCCGGGGATCCCGCCGGGACGGAGACCCGTACCCGCCGGCAGCCCCAGCCACGGAGCACCTCCTCGGCGGCGAGCGCCGCGACGGTGGCGCGGCCGCGGCGGCGGTCCGGCGCGTCGATGGCCAGGTCCCGGATCTCCCCCACCGTCGGCCCGAAGGGCGTGTCGGCGGCGATCAGCAGCGCCCCGACGCGCCTGCTGTTGACGCGGACCTCGTACGGGCGCGAGCGCGCGCCGGAGCCGCTCTGCTGAAGCGGCCCGCTCGGCCGCAGGGTGGTGGTCATCGTCGATTCCTACCCGCCCCTCGCCGCCGTGACCAGGGGGCCCGCACCGGAGGGGCCCCGGTGGCTCCCGGGGCCTACGGGTCGAGGTCGGAGGCGGCGCGCTCGTCGAAGACGCGCATGGCCTTGGCGGTGACGGGTCCCGGCGCGGCGGTCAGGAGGCGCCCGTCGACCCGGTGCACGGCCTGTACGTCGCGCAGGGTGGAGGTCAGGAAGACCTCCTCGGCGCGTTCCAGGACGTCGAAGGGCAGCTCGGTCTCCTTCGCGCCGGTCCATTCGACGGCCAGGGCGCGGGTGATGCCGGCCAGGCAGCCCGAGGCCACGGGCGGGGTGTGCAGTTCCCCGTCGAGGACGACGAAGACGTTGGAGCCGGTGCCCTCGCAGAGCTGTCCGACGGTGTTCGCGAAGAGGGCCTCGGAGGCTCCCGCCCGGTTCGCCCGCGCCAGCGCGACCACGTTCTCCGCGTAGGAGGTGGTCTTGAGCCCGGTGAGCGGGGAGCGCTCGTTGCGGACCCACGGGACGGTGATCACCGCGGTGGTGTCGGGGCGGCGGGTGGTCTCGCCGACGGCGACGACGAGGGTGGGCGCGGTGTCACCGCGGTCGGACCCGAGCGGGGAGAGGCCGCCCGTGTAGGTGATCCGCAGCCTCCCGAGCGGCACGGGGTTGGCCTCCAGTACGGCGGCGCAGGCGCGGCGCACCTCGTCGAGGTCGGGGTCCGGCAGACCCAGACCGCGCGCCGAGCGGGTCAGCCGCTCGAGGTGGCGGGTGAGGGCGAAGAGGGTCCCGTGCTGTGCCTTGAGCGTTTCGAAGACCCCGTCGCCCACGGTCAGCCCGTGGTCCAGTACGGAAACCCTCGCGTCATCGGCGTCGCGCAGCGTGCCGTCGAGCCAGATCCTCACCGTACGGTTCCTCCACTCAGGTCGTGCGTCTCGTGTGCGGCCGGCGGCTCCGTGCCGGGTATCGGCCCGCCGGAGGCCAGTGCGACCAGCCGGGCGGCCTTCAGCTCCGTCTCGGCCCACTCCCGTTCGGGGTCGGAGCCCCAGGTGATCCCGGCGCCGGTGCCGAAGCTCAGGCGGGGGCCGCCGGGCGCCTCGCGGTCGATCCAGAAGGTGCGGATGCCCACGGCGAGCGCGGCGGTGCCACGGTCCGCGTCCACCCAGCCGATGCCCCCACAGTAGGGGCCGCGGGGGGCGGTCTCCAGCTCTTCGATGATCCGCAGGGCGGAGGACTTGGGGGCGCCGGTGACGGAGCCGGGCGGGAAGGTGGCCGAGAGCAGCTCCGGCCAGCCGGCGCCCTCGGCGAGTTCGCCGCTGACGGTGGAGACGAGGTGGACCAGGCCGGGGTGCTCCTCCAGGACGCACAGCTCGGGGACGGTGACGGAGCCGGTGGAGCAGACGCGGCCGAGGTCGTTGCGTACGAGGTCCACGATCATCACGTTCTCGGCGTGGTCCTTGGGGAGCAGGTCGGCGGCGGTGCGGCCGGTTCCCTTGATGGGTCCGGACTCGACGCGGCGGCCGGCGCGGCTCAGGAAGAGCTCGGGGGAGGCGGTGGCGATCTCGATGCCGTGGGCCCTCAGCCGAATCGTTCCTGCGTAGGGCGCGGGGTTGCCGCGCGCGAGCAGGGCGGTCAGGGCGTCCACATCGGCCGCGGCCGGGTCCGGCAGCGGCGCGGACATCACCCGGCAGAGATTGGCCTGGTAGACCTCCCCCGCCGCGATGTACTCGCGGATCCGGCGGACGCCCGCGACGTACGCGGAGCGGTCGAGGGAGGAGGACCACCGGTCGGCGGCCGGTCCGCGCCAGGCTCCGGGGACGGGCGCCGGTACGGGGTCGGGGCGCACGTCTCCGAAGCGCGCGCAGACCAGCCGGCCTTCGAAGTCCGCGGTCACCGCCCAGAACCCGGTGGAGTCGAGGGCGGAGGGGTCGCTGGTGACGTCTCGGAGGTCGGTCGCGAGGAGGCCGCCGAAGCGGGCCAGGGGAGGCAGGTCGTGCACGGCTGCGAGTCTATGACCGGTGGCGCGATGGCGCCGGTGAGGTGACTGACGGGTGACCTCCGGTGATCGGGTGGCAGCACGCTGCGGAAACGCGTTTTTGAGCTGGCCCCGGAATCCGCTAGAGTTCAACACGTCGCCAGGGAGCGAAGGGGAAGAACCCCGGAGCGCACACGGTGACACTGCGGACGTAGCTCAGTTGGTAGAGCACCACCTTGCCAAGGTGGATGTCGCGAGTTCGAGTCTCGTCGTCCGCTCTGAGTGGGGGATCTTCCCGAGAACCCCCGCACACTCCGAGGTGGAGTGGCCGAGAGGCGAGGCAACGGCCTGCAAAGCCGTCTACACGGGTTCAAATCCCGTCTCCACCTCCAAGGACGATTAGCTCAGCGGGAGAGCGCTTCCCTGACACGGAAGAGGTCACTGGTTCAATCCCAGTATCGTCCACTGGCCCGCGAGGGCCGTGATCCGCGAGGATCCCCGCGCGATTAGCTCAGCGGGAGAGCGCTTCCCTGACACGGAAGAGGTCACTGGTTCAATCCCAGTATCGCGCACGCAGAACGTGAGCACTCGACTGACTGCACACCTGGTTACACCTGTGGTTCCGTACCGCAGCCCGCGCGATTAGCTCAGCGGGAGAGCGCTTCCCTGACACGGAAGAGGTCACTGGTTCAATCCCAGTATCGCGCACCGCACCGGAAGCCCCGGCCGTCACGACGGCCGGGGCTTCCGCGTTCTCCGGGACACGGGCAGCGCGGGCACGCGAGGCACGTGGGCATGCGAAAAAGGGTGCTGCCCGTCCGACTCCCCAGTCGTACGGGCAGCACCCTTCACCTGCCGTCCGTCGCGCCCCCGTCCCCACGGGGTACGACGGGCCGATGCCCGGCCCGGACCGCTCTTCCGGACCCGGGGCGCCGCTCAGCGCCCCAGCATCACGCCCACGGACGACGCCTGCGCCGCCACCTGATCGAATCCTCCGAAGAGGAAGAGCAGGAGGGCGGCCAGGGGGAGCACCATGGCCGCGGCCACCAGCGGGTGGCGCGTACCGGACTCATGGCCGTTGAACGCGAATGCCTTGCGTCCTTGCCGTGCGATGTCCGCCATGGTCCTCTCCCTGTCGTCTGCAGCGGCGGGCCCGTGACCTCGGGGGACGAGTGCGCCGCCCGCCGCTTGTCTTCAACACTAGGCGGGAGCAAGGCTCCTGGCCTCATGCCCTCGTACCCCTTGCCTGGCCTCCAGGAGGATGACGAGGCGGACCCCCGCCTACTCCCCTGGGTGGAGATCCTTCCCCCGCGATGGGGGTCTTCCCGGAGGGGATGACCGGAGGGTAGTGACTTCGCTCACTTCCGTCACTCCCCGCACACGCGTGTCTTCGCACGGGGTGTTGACGGCCCGGCCCGCCGCAACGGGCCGCCCACCCGCCGGAAGAGCTCCTGGCGGGAGCGGCGCGGTCGTCAATCCCCTTGGCCCGTCGGCGGTTTGGGCCGGGGGGCCGGGGGCGGCCGGGAGGGGGACGCGGGAGCTGTCACACCCTCAAGTGGCGTGCCCCGCACTGAGGATCGAATCCTCCGGTGAGGGCGCGGCCTCTGAGCGCTCGTGCCGGATGGTCCGTAAGCTGTGCCAGATCAGCAGGACGACCGTCAGCGGGGTGGACATGGCGATGATGCGGCTCCGGCGCGAGGACCCGCGTGTCGTCGGCTCGTTCAGACTGCACCGGCGGCTCGGTGCCGGCGGCATGGGCGTGGTCTACCTGGGCTCGGACCGGCGCGGCCAGCGCGTGGCCCTCAAGGTGATCCGGCCTGACCTCGCCGAGGACCAGGAGTTCCGCTCCCGGTTCGCGCGCGAGGTGTCCGCCGCCCGGCGCATCCGCGGCGGCTGCACCGCGCGGCTGGTGGCCGCCGACCTGGAGGCCGAACGCCCCTGGTTCGCCACCCAGTACGTGCCCGGCCCCTCGCTGCACGACAAGGTCGCCGAGGAGGGGCCCCTGACGGCCGCGCAGATCGCCGCGATCGGCGCCGCGCTCTCCGAGGGCCTGGTCGCCGTGCACGAGGCGGGAGTGGTCCACCGGGACCTGAAGCCGTCGAACATCCTGCTCTCCCCCAAGGGCCCCCGGATCATCGACTTCGGCATCGCCTGGGCCACGGGGGCGAGCACCCTCACCCACGTGGGCACCGCCGTCGGCTCGCCCGGTTTCCTCGCGCCGGAGCAGGTGCGCGGCGCCGCCGTCACCCCGGCCACCGACGTGTTCGCGCTCGGTGCCACGCTCGCCTACGCGGCCACCGCCGACTCGCCCTTCGGGCACGGCAGTTCCGAGGTCATGCTGTACCGCGTGGTGCACGAGGAGCCGCATCTGGTCGGGGTCCCGGACGCCCTCGCGCCGCTGGTCCGGGCCTGCCTGGCCAAGGACCCCGAGGAACGGCCCACCACGCTCCAGCTGTCGATGCGGCTGAAGGAGATCGCCGCCCGCGAGGCGCAGGGGCTGGGCGACGGCCGCCCGCCGGCGCAGCGGGCCCGCGTCGAGCGGCCCGTGGCCCGGCCCGCCGAGCGCGGCCAGGGCCAGGCGGACCGGAGCACGGAACGCCGTACGGGAGGCTCCACCCCCGTCGCCAGACCCCAGCGGCCCCAGGGCGGGCCCCGGTCACGGCCGTCGTCCTCCCGCAACCCCGGGCCCGCGTCCGGGCGCACGGGGGGCCGCACGGGCCCGCGTACGACCGGCACGGGACGCCGCCCGTCGCGGCCCGACCCGAAGCTGCTGCGGCAGCGGCTGATCGTGTTCGTCGTGGTGACCCTGATCGTGGCGCTGGGCATCGCCCTCGCGCAGAAACTCTGAAGGGGTGTCCCGCCTCGTCGGCGGGACACCCCTTCGATCGGGTCCTGGGGCTACGCGCGGCCGCTGCCGGCGACCGCGTAGAAGGCGACGGCCGCCGCCGCGCCCACGTTCAGCGAGTCCACGCCGTGCGCCATGGGGATGCGTACCCACTCGTCGGCGGCGACCAGCGCCTGCGTGGAGAGCCCGTCGCCCTCCGCCCCCAGCATCAGCGCGACCCGCTCCAGGGTCTGCGGGGCGGCCGCGTCGATCGGCGAGGCCTTCTCGTGCGGGGTGAGGGCCAGCAGCTTGAAGCCCGCCTCCCGCACCGTGTCCAGGCTCTTGGGCCAGGCCTCGAGGCGGGCGTACGGGACGGAGAACACCGCGCCCATCGACACCTTCACCGAGCGCCGGTACAGCGGGTCCGCGCAGTCGGGCGACAGCAGCACCGCGTCCATGCCGAGGGCGGCGGCGCTGCGGAAGATGGCCCCGATGTTGGTGTGGTCGTTGACCGCCTCCATGACGGCCACCCGGCGGGCCGAGGCCAGCAGTTCCCGCGCCGCGGGCAGCGGCTTGCGCTGCATCGAGGCCAGGGCCCCGCGGTGCACGTGGTAGCCGGTGACCCGTTCGGCCAGGTCCGGGCTGACCGCGTAGACCGGGGCGGGCAGCTCGTCGATGACGTCGCGCATGACGTCGACCCACTTGGCCGACAGCAGCATCGAGCGCATCTCGTACCCGGCGTCCTTGGCCCGCCGGATGACCTTCTCGCCCTCGGCGATGAACAGGCCCTCGGCGGGCTCGCGGCGGCGCCGCAGCTCGACGTCGGTCAGGCCCGTGTAGTCGCGCAGGCGCGGGTCGTCGGGGTCTTCGATGGTGATGAGATCAGCCACAGGGTGATACTGCCTTGTCCTGGGTGCGGTGCCAACGGCCTGTCAGGCGCCGGCGAGGGGTGCGTTGACGCGGACGACGTCACCGATCACGATGACGGCGGGCGGGCGGACCTCCTGCGCCTTGACGGTCTCGCCGACCGTGGCGAGGGTGGCGTCCACCCGGCGCTGGGTGGCGGTGGTGCCCTCCTGGACGACCGCGACGGGGGTGTCGGCGGAACGGCCGTGGCGGACCAGGGCCTCGGCGATGAGGCCGATCTTGTCGACGCCCATGAGGATGACGATGGTGCCGGTGAGCTTGGCGAGGGCCGCCCAGTCGACGAGGGAACGCGGGTCGTCGGGACCGACGTGACCGCTGACCACCGTGAACTCGTGCGCCACCCCGCGGTGGGTGACGGGGATGCCGGCGGCGCTCGGGACCGAGATGGAGCTGGAGATGCCCGGCACGACGGTGCAGGGGATGCCGTGCTCGGCGAGGGCCTGGAGTTCCTCCATGCCGCGGCCGAACACGTACGGGTCCCCGCCCTTGAGCCGGACCACGGCCTTGCCGGCCTTGGCGTGCTCGATCAGGGCGTTGTTGATGGCCTCCTGGGCCATGAAACGGCCGTACGGGATCTTCGCGGCGTCGATGACCTCGACGTGCGGGGGCAACTCGTCGAGCAGGTCGCGGGGGCCCAGCCGGTCGGCGATGACCACGTCCGCCTCGGCGAGCAGGCGGCGGCCGCGCACGGTGATCAGGTCCGGGTCGCCGGGCCCGCCGCCGACCAGGGCGACACCGGGGACGCGGGGGCGGGCGGCGGTGAGGGAGCCGTCGCGCAGCCCCTCGACGACCGCGTCGCGCACGGCGGCGGAACGGCGGGGGTCGTTGCCGCTCAGCACGGCGACGGTGACGCCCTCCACGCGGCCGGTGGCCGGGGTCCAGGCGGTGGCCGCATCGGCGTCGTCGGCGCGCACGCACCAGACGCGGCGGCTCTCGGCCTCGGCGGAGGCCGCGTCGTTGGCCTCCCGGTCCCGGGTCGCGATGAGCGCGTACCAGGCCCCGTCGAGGTCGCCGTCCTGGTAGCGGCGGCGCTCCCAGCGGATCTCGCCGGTCTCCGCCATCGCGTCCACGGAGGGCGTCGCCGAGGGGGACACGAGCAGCACGTCGGCGCCGGCGGCGATCAGCGCGGGCAGCCGCCGCTGGGCGACCTGCCCGCCGCCGATGACGACGACGCGGCGCCCCGCCAGACGGAGTCCTACGGGATAGGCGGGGTGTGCCGGGTTTGCCATGGCGGTTGCGGCTCCTGATGCGGCGGGGTGGGTCTGCGGGGCCGCTGCTGCGCTGGAGCGGCTGGACGGGCACGCGGTGCGGGGCGCCCGTCCGGGACCACGATACGACCCATCGGCGCTGGTGGTACCTGCGGGGGCGAAGTTGGGCGGGCGTCGGCGGCGGCCTCCGGCCGGGGTGCGGGGGCGGGCGCGGAGGCGGGGCGGCGGGGTCCGGCGGAGCGGGGCCGGGAGGGTGCGGGGGGCTCCCGTCAGTCCCATCGTCCTTCCGTGTCGGGCCGGTCCCTCAAGGGCGCTCCTTCGTCGCGTCGCTACGCGATGGCCTTCGGCCACCCTTGACCGACCGACCCGCCCCGGAAAGCCGAAAGACTGCCGGGAACCCCCCGAGGAAACGGTCACGGGGCACGAGAAGGGGTGCGGCTCCCTCAGAGACGAGACGGCCGCTCCCGCGCCGGTCCGCCGGGCATCCGGGCCCAGAGACCCCGACGGCCCACCCCCGGCGCGTCAGATCGCTACGCGGTCCCGTCGGCCAGGCGTCCGACGACCGTCCGGGGCTGGTACCCGCACCTCATGTCCATCAGAGCCCCGTCCGGGACCGACGAACGCGTCAGATCGCCCCGCGCTCCTGCGGACTGGGCGTCTGCCGCCCGTCTGTGGCGATCGCGAGCCGCCAGCGAGGACGATTGTCCCTTTTGCTGGGATCTGACATGCGTGGGCGAGGCCTGAAGGGTCCGTGCCGGAGTCTGCCGTTGAAGAAGACGTCCCCAGGCTCCGCCGGACGAACGAGAAGTCCGCGCTACGCCTCCGGACGGCCATCAGCCGCCCGCCAAGAGGAGCACGTAGCGATCTGACGCGCCCACCGGTCCCGGACGGGGTCCTGATCGTCATTTCGTGCAGGTATCAGCCCCCGACGGTCGCCAGACGCCAAGCCGACGGGAGCGCGTAGCGATCTGACGCGCCCACCGCTCCCCGATGGGGCTCTGATCGACATCGCGTGCAGGTATCAGCCCAGGACGCGGGCCGGACGCTAAGCCGACAGGAGCACGTAGCGATCTGGCGCGTGGGGGCGGACCGCCGAGGGTCTCTGAGGGGCCCGCATGCCCGGCGGACCGACGCCCGCCCACCCCGCCTCATCGCTGATACGGGAGCCCTTCCCCTCTGCACCGTCCCGTTTCTTTGGGGGGTTCTCGGCAGTCCTTGTCTTTCCGGGGCGGGACGGTCGGTCAAGGGTGGCCGAAGGCCATCGCGCAGCGACGCGACGAAGGAGCGCCCTTGAGGGACCGTCCCGCCCCGGAAGGACGATGGGACTGACGGGAAACCCCCAAACCAGCCCTGACACCGCCCCGCCGAACCCCCGCCCCCGAAGCCACCACCCGTCCCCGCAACACCCCCGCCAACACCCCGGGGCCGAACACCCCTGGTGTCCGGCCCCGGTTCGGCTGTGGCGCGGGTCTGCCGCCGCCCCTACTTCTCCGTCACGCCCGCCGCGTCGAAGGTGGCCACCTCGTGCATCGCGCGGGCCGCGCTCTGGACCAGCGGGAGGGCCAGGAGGGCGCCGGTGCCTTCGCCGAGGCGGAGGTCCAGGTCGACCAGGGGGCGCAGGCCGAGCTTGTTGAGGGCGGCCACGTGGCCCGGTTCCGCGCTGCGGTGGCCCGCGATGCAGGCCGACAGGGCCTCGGGGGCGATGGCGCGGGCCACCAGGGCGGCCGCGCCCGCGCTCACGCCGTCCAGGATCACCGGCGTGCGCAGCGAGGCCCCGCCCAGGAGGAGGCCGACGATCGCCGCGTGCTCCAGGCCGCCGATGGCCGCCAGGACGCCGATCGGGTCGTTCGGGTCGGGCTGGTGGAGCTCCAGGGCACGGCGTACGACGTCGACCTTCCGGGCGTGCGTCTCGTCGTTGATGCCCGTGCCCCGGCCGGTGACCTCGGCGGGGTCCACCCCCGTGAAGACGGAGATCAGGGCCGCCGAGACCGTCGTGTTGGCGATGCCCATCTCGCCCGTGAGGAGCGCCTTGTTGCCCGCCGCGACCAGGTCCCTGGCCGTCTCGATGCCGACCTCGATGGCCGCGACGGCCTCCTCGCGGCTCATCGCGGGGCCGACGGACAGGTCGGCCGTACCGGGGCGGACCTTGCGCGGCAGGAGGCCGGGGGTGGCGGGGAGGTCCCCGGCCACGCCGACGTCGATGACGCAGACCTCGGCGCCGACCTGGTTGGCGAAGGCGTTGCAGACGGCCCCGCCGCCCAGGAAGTTGGCCACCATCTGCGTGGTGACCTCCTGGGGCCAGGGGGTGACGCCCTGCGCGTGGACACCGTGGTCGCCGGCGAAGATCGCGACGGCGGCCGGCTCCGGGATCGGCGGCGGGCAGACCCGCGAGAGCCCGGACAGCTGCGCGGAGATGATCTCCAGCATGCCCAGGGCCCCGGCGGGCTTGGTCATGCGCTTCTGCCGCTCCCACGCCTCGCCGAGCGCCTTCGCGTCGAGCGGGCGGATGCTGGCGACGGTCTCGGAGAGCAGGTCGTGCGGGGCCTCGCCGGGCAGGGCGCGGCGGCCGTACGTCTCCTCGTGCACGACCCACGCCAGCGGACGGCGCTGGGACCAGCCCGCCTGCATCAGTTCCGGCTCCTCCGGGAACTCGTCCACGTACCCGACGCACAGGTACGCGACGACCTCCAGGTGCTCGGGAAGCCCGAGCGCGCGGACCATCTCGCGCTCGTCGAAGAAGCTGACCCAGCCGACGCCGAGGCCCTCGGCGCGCGCGGCGAGCCAGAGGTTCTCGACCGCGAGGGCGGAGGAGTACGGGGCCATCTGCGGCTGGGTGTGCCGGCCGAGGGTGTGGCGGCCGCCGCGGGTGGGGTCGGCGGTGACGACGATGTTCACCGGGGTGTCGAGGATGGCCTCGATCTTGAGTTCCTTGAACTGCTTGGCCCGGCCCTTGGGGAGCGACTTGGCGTAGGCCTCGCGCTGCGTCTGGGCGAGCTCGTGCATCGTCCGGCGGGTCTCGGCGGAGCGGATGACGACGAAGTCCCACGGCTGCGAGTGGCCGACGCTGGGCGCGGTGTGGGCGGCCTCCAGGACGCGCAGCAGCACCTCGTGCGGGATCGGGTCGGTGCGGAAGCCCTTGCGGATGTCGCGGCGCTCGCGCATCACGCGCAGGACGGCCTCGCGCTCCGCGTCGGCGTACGCGGGGGCCGGTTCGCCGGGGGCCGGCTCCGCCGGCTGCGCGGCCACCGGCTCGGCGGCCTCCACGGCTTCGGCAGGTTCGGCCGGCCCGGCGGGCGGCCCGGCGGCCTCCACCGGCTCGGCGGTCGCTGCGGCGGGCTCCGGCGCGGCGGGGACAGGGGTCTCGGCGGGGGCTTCGGCCTGGACCGGCGCTTCCGCCGGGGCCTGCTCGACGGCCTCGGCCGGACCCTGCGGCTCGGCGGCCACGGCGGCCGGTGCCCCGGCCTCGGCGGTCTCCGGTGCCCCGGGTGCGGCTTCGGCGGCGGCCGGGACGGCCTCGGGGGCCACGGGGGCGGCTTCGGCGACCGGGGGAACGCCGGCCGCCGCCTCGGGGGCCTCCTCGGCGGCCGGAACGGCCTCGGGAGACGGCTCGGCGACGGGAGCCGCGACAGCCGGGTCCACGGCGGGCTCGACGACGGCCACGGACTCGGCGGCGGCGGCCGGCTCGGCAGCGACGGACTCGGCGACGGCGGCCGGCTCGGCAGCGACGGACTCGGCGACGACGGGTTCCGCAACGAGCGGCTCGGCGACGGCCGGCTCGGCGACGACGGGTTCCGCAACGAGCGGCTCGGCGGCGGGCACCGGCTCGGCGACGGTCACCGGCTCGGCCGGCCACGGGGCTCCCGGCTGCGGCGCGGCGTCAGGCAGGTCCTGGTACTCGGGGGCGGCGGCGGGCACGGCGACGGCCGGGTCACCCGGCTCGGCCTCGGCATCCGGAGCCGCTACGGCGTCGGCACCCGGTGCGGCGGCCTCGGCTTCACCAGGAGCGGCGGCCTCGGCGTCGGCAGCCGGTGCGGCGGCCTCCGCGGCCACGGTGGCCTGTGCGGCCTCCGCGGCGGCGGCCGCGGCGGCGGCCACCTCGGGGGCCAGCACCACGACCGGCTCCGGCGCGGCGGCCGCGGCCTCCACCGCCTCGGCCCCGGCCGGCTGCGCCGGCACGGCGGGGGCGGCCTGCGGCTGCTGCGCCTGGGGCGCGGCCTGCGCGACGGCGGCGGGCGGGACCGGTGCGGCGGCGGGGCCCCGGTCCGCGAGGGAGCGTACGACTCCGCCGGTGGCGTCGGGCATCGGCGGGCCCATGTGCAGCGGGCGGCGCGGCGGCATCACGGGAGCGGCGGGCGGCGTCTGTGCGGCCGGCCCGGACTGCGGGCCGACGAGACCGCCGAGGTCGAGGGAGCCGGAGTCACGGCCACCGGTCTCGTGCGCGCCCGCGCTGTAGGCGGCTGGGTCGGCGAAGGGGGTGGGGTAGCCGGCCTCGGGGACGCCGGGCGCGTGCTGCGCGGCGGCGGGGAAGGCCTCGGGGTAGCCCTGGTCGGTGAAGCCGAGGTGGCCGGGCTCGGCGTAGCCGCCTGCGGGGGCCTGCGGGTACTCCGTGTAGACGGGCTCCTGGTAGTCGCCGGGGAAGGCCGGCACCGGCGGGACCACCTGGGGGTCGCTCCAGGCGCCCTGTCCGTGGCCGCTCGGCATCAGGAGCAGTTCCTCGTCCTCGGCCTCGGCGGGGTCGTCCACGAGGTCCTGGAAGGCGTACCCGGCGGGGGCCTGGGGCGGCATCGGGGGCAGGGGCGGGACCGGTGCGGGAATGCCCTGCTGATCCACCATGCCCGTGTTGTCCGGGTGACCCTCGCCCGGAACCTGGCCGGTGTCAGTCATGCGTACCCCTCGCCCATCGGTGTTGCCTCTTCGATCGCCCGGTCGCCCACAGGGCCCGCCGTGCGGACTTTGCCGTGCGGGTCGTCGCGCGGTGCGACGCCCGGCGTGCACCCACAACAACTCCTGAGCATTGTCGCGCCCGTCGGCCTCCGTGTCGGTCAGAAACCGGCACGGTCCGCTGTGGACTGCGCCACGTCGCGCGTCCACCCGGCGGTACGACGATCGGCCAGACTACCCCGGGCTCCGTGTCAGCGGTTCACGGGGCGTTCGGCTGCCAGCAGGAACACCACGGAACGCTCCTGTTCCGCCCAGGTCCGGGGGTCGAGGGCCACGGACTGGAGGAGCGCGCACTCGACGGCGTACCCGTGTTCGGTGAGGGTGCGTCCGACGGCCTCGGCCTCGTCGCGCGTGGAGGCGTGGCTGACGATCCGTTCGGGACGCCGTTCGGCGACGGCGGCGACGACCGCGGGCCCGCCGCCGCCGACGCGGACCACGTCGGGTTCGGGCAGGCTCTCCAGTACGTGCGGGGCGCGGCCCGCGACGACCTGGACCTGGACACCGCGCGTGCGGGCGGCGGCGGTTACGCGTTCGCAGGCGCGTGGGTCGGCGTCGACGGCGATGACGGCGGCGCCGTGGGCCGCGGCGTCCACGGCGAGGGCTCCGGAGCCGGCTCCGATGTCCCAGACGAGGTCCCCGGTGCGGGGGCCGAGCCGGGCGAGCTGGGCGGCGCGCAACTGGGCGGACTCCCCCTCCCCCGGCCGGTGTCCGTCGGCGGCGGGCTGAGGGCGGGCCCAGCCGCGTACGGGGGCGGGGCCGGGGCTCTGGCCGAGCAGCCAGCCGGGGTCCGCGGCGGCGGGGGCGGGCCCGGCGCCGCCGATGACGATGACGACGTTCGGGTCGCGCCAGCTGTGGTCGGCGGCGGCGTCGGAGGTGAGGACGGTGACCCGTTCGCGGTCGGTGCCCAGTTCCTCGCAGATGACGAAGGTGCGGTGGACGCCTTCGAGCAGCAGGGCGAGTTCGGCGGGGCCGGCGCCGGGCGAGGTGAGCACGGCGACCTTGGTGTGGGCGCGGCAGACGTTGACGGCGCGGCGCAGCGTACGGGGGTGGGCGACGACGACCTGGGCGTCGTCCCAGGGCATCCCCGCGCGGGCGAAGGCGGCGGCGACGGCGGAGACGGCGGGGACGACCTCGACCTCGAGGCCGTGTTCCGGGGCGCGCAGGGTGCGTACGACGCCGAAGAAGCCGGGGTCGCCGTCGGCGAGGACGACGGCGGTGCCGCGGTGGCCGGCGATGCGGCGGGCGGCGAGGCCGAGGCTTCCGAGGCGGATGCGTTCCGCGCCGGGCGGGACTTCGGGGAGCGCGAGGTGGTGGGCGGCTCCGGCCACGAGGGTGGCGGCGGAGAGCGCGGAGCGGGCGGCCGCGGTCAGGGGGGAGCCGTCCCAGCCGATCACCGTGACCCGGTCGGCCATCGTCGTCGGTCTCCTGGGGTGGGGGTGGGGGTGGGGGAAGCCTCTTCGGGCGTTCTCGTCGGCGTCTTCGGTGTTCTCGCCGGCGTCGCCGGCCTCGTCGGCGTCTTCGGCGTCTGCGGCGTCTTCGGCGTTCTCGGCGGCGTCGTCGCCCCGTCAGGGGTCACGGTGAGACTACCTGGTCATCGGGTCAGTGCCGGTCGGCGCCGACGGCGTAGCCGCGTGCGTCGGCGCGCCGGCGCAGGGGGTATCCGTCGTCGTGGCCGGGGCGTCCGGCGGGGCCGGGGCGGGCGTGGCGGTTCTCGTACACGTCGTATTCGTCGGCGTCGTCGAGGTCTTCCGGGACCAGGCTCCAGACGATGAGGTCGGTGCGGGTTCCGGTCCAGCGGCCGTCGGCCGCCTGGGTGCGCACTATCCACGCGTTGCGCAGGACGCCTTCGCTGATGCAACCGATCTTCTGGGCGACCTGCTGGGAGGCGGTGTTGTCGGCGGCGGTGCGCAGTTCGAGTCTTTCGAAGCGCTGGTCGCGCAGGAGCCACTGGGCGACGGCGAGCACGGACTCGCTGGCGTAGCCCTCGCCTCGGGCCCAGGGGGCGGTGACGTAGCCCACCTCGGCGGTACGGGTGCGCCAGTCGGTGTTCCGGAGGTGGACGATGCCCACGAGGCGCTGGGTGAGGAACTCGGTGACGGCGAAGACGATGCCGCGGCCCTCGGTGCGTTCGGCGTGGGAGAGCACGGTGGCCCAGGCGTGGGCGTCGGCGTGGGTGTAGGGGTGCGGGACCGAGGTCCAGGCGGTGATCTGCTCGTCGTTCATCATCTCGGCGAGCGCGGTGACGTCCTCCTCCTCGAAGGGGCGCAGCACCAGCCGGTCCGTGCTGATGGTGACGTCCGGGAAGGTGGTAGTCATGCGCAGCTCCATGCCTGGGAGACCGTGGTGCGGGACCGTTCGTACGGGACCGTTCGTGCGGGTCGTAGGCCACAGCATGCAGCATCGGCCCGGGGATGTGCAGGGCCGGGCCGCCCGGAGGCGGGCATCCTCCGGCGCGCCCCGGGCAGCCCGCGGCCCCGCGCGCCCGAGGGGGTGCGCGGGGCCGGGAATCCGGCGTCCGCCAGGGGGACTTGGGTCAGGCGGTCCCGGGCCGGACGGTCCTGGTCCAGGCGGTCCGGTGTCAGGCGGCCGGGGAGCCGAAGGCCGGGGTGACCGAGCCCTGGTACTTCTCCTCGATGAACTTCTTGACCTCGTCGGAGTTCAGGAGCTTGGCGAGCTTCTGGACGCGCGGGTCGTTCTGGTTGCCCTCCTTGACCGCCAGGAAGTTCGCGTACGGGTTGCCGTCGGCCTTTTCGAGGACCAGGGCGTCCTTGGCGGGCGCGAGCTTGGCCTCGAGGGCGTAGTTGCCGTTGATGACGGCGGCGTCGACGTCGTTCAGGGCGCGGGGGACCGTGGCGGCCTCCAGCTCCTTGAACTCCAGGCCCTTCTTGTCGGTGATGTCGGACAGCTTGGCGCTGGTGCCGACCCCGTCCTTCAGGGTGATCAGCTTGTTCGCGGCGAGCAGTTGGAGGGCGCGGCCCTCGTTGGTGGTGTCGTTGGGGACGGCGATGGTCTGGCCGGGCTTGATGTCCGAGAGGGCCTTGACCTTCTTGGAGTAGAGGCCGAGGGGTTCCAGGTGCACGTTCACGACGGGCACGACGTGCGTGCCGTTCTTCTTGTTGAAGTCGTCGAGGTACGGCTTGTGCTGGAAGTAGTTGCCGTCGACCTGGCCCTGCTCGGTGGCGGTGTTGGGCAGGACGTAGTCCGTGAACTCCTTCACCTCGAGCTTGAGGCCGTCCTTGGCCGCGAGCTTGTCCTTGACGAAGTTCAGGATGTCGGCGTGCGGGCTCGGGGAGGCCGCGATGACCAGCGGCTTGCTCTCGTCGACCTTGCCGCCGTCGGTCTTGGCGGTGGTGGACGGGTCCGAGGAGCTGCCGCAGGCGGTGAGGCCCAGGGCGAGCGCGGCGGAGGCGGCGGCGATGGCGGTGAGCTTGGTGTTCTTACGCACGAAGAGTGCCTTTCTTGCTTTTCGCGGGTGTTCGCGGGGTGGTGGCCCAAGCACGACAAGTGCGGGCTCTGCGGTGGGGAGGTTCCTGTGGGTGCTTCAGGCTGTCCGGCCGCGGCGCGCGAGGACGCGTACCACGCCGTCACCGATCAGCTGGATCACCGTGACGAGGGCGATCAGGACGGCCACGGTGGCGAACATGAAGCCGGTCTCGAAGCGTTGGAAGCCGTAGGTGATGGCCTTGGAGCCGAGTCCCTCGCCGCCGACGGCGCCGGCCATGGCGGAGTAGCCGACGAGGGTGATCACGGTGGTGGTGACGCCGGCGACCAGGGAGGGCAGGGCCTGCGGGAGCAGGACCTTGCCGATGAGGGTCGGGATGCCGCCGCCCATGGACTCGACGGCCTCGATCAGGCCGTGGTCCACCTCGCGGACGGCCGTCTCGACGAGCCGGGCGTAGAAGGGGACGGCGCCGATGGCCAGCGGGACGATCATGGCGGTGGGGCCGATGAAGGTGCCGACGACGGCGGTGGTGACCGGGATCAGGAAGATCAGCAGGATGATGAACGGCAGCGAGCGGCCTATGTTCACGATCACGCCGAGGACCTTGTTGAGCGGCCGGTTCTGCAGGAGGCCGCCCTGGTCGGTGAGGACGAGGAGGATGCCGATGGGCAGTCCGCCCAGGACGGTCACCAGGGTGGACCACAGCACCATGTAGAGGGTGTCGTAGGTGCCCTGGGTGAGCAGGGGCTGCATCTCGGACCAGGTCACTTGGCACCATCCTTGACCAGTGCGGCGATCTCGGAGTCGAGCTCGGAGTCGTCGTCGACGAGGTCGACCTGGAGGCCCTGCTCGCGCAGGAAGCCGACGGGCACGACGTTGTCCTCGTAGCGGCCGGGGAGTTCGATGCGCATGCGGCCGATCTGGCGGCCGGCGACGGTGTCCATGGCGGCGCCGAGGATCGAGATGTCGATGTTGTACGTGCGGGAGAGCTGGGAGATGACCGGCTGGGTGGCCGCCTCGCCGTGGAAGGTGACGTCGACGACGGTGCTGTCGGGGCCGGTGGCGGTTCCGCTGACCGGGAAGAGTTCGTCCGCGAGCTCGGAGCCGGGGGTGGCGAGCAGTTCCGCGACGGTGCCGGACTCGATGATCCGGCCCCCCTTCATGAGCGCGGCGGAGTCGCAGACGGCCTTGACCACGTCCATCTCGTGGGTGATGAGCAGGACGGTCAGGCCGAGCTGGCGGTTGAGGTCGCGCAGCAGCTGGAGGATGGAGCGGGTGGTCTCGGGGTCGAGGGCGCTGGTGGCCTCGTCGGAGAGGAGCACCTTGGGGTCGCCGGCCAGGGCGCGGGCGATGCCGACGCGCTGCTTCTGGCCGCCGGAGAGCTGGCTGGGGTAGGCCTTGGCCTTGTCGGCGAGGCCGACGAGGTCGAGGAGCTCCAGGGCCTTGCGGGAGCGTTCGCGGCCGGAGACGCCGAGGATCTCCAGGGGCAGCTCGACGTTGGCCTGGACGGTGCGCGAGGACAGCAGGTTGAAGTGCTGGAAGACCATGCCGATGCGGCTGCGGGCCTCGCGGAGCTCCTTGCCGGCGCGGCGGCCGCGGCCGGCGAGGGCGGTGAGCTCGACGCCGTCCACGGTCACGGTGCCGCTGGTGGGGCGTTCCAGGAGGTTCACGCAGCGGATGAGGGAGGACTTGCCGGCGCCGCTCTGGCCGATGACTCCGTAGACCTCGCCCTCGCGGACGTGCAGGTCGACGCCGTCCAGGGCGGTGACCTCGCGGCCACGGGACTGGTAGACCTTCGTGAGGCCCGATGTGGTGATCACAGGATTTCCGTCGCTGTCGAGTGCACGGGGTGCGGGTGCCGTGCACGGGGCAAACATCTGGGGACGCGATACGGGTCTAACCGTCACAAGACGATGGTGTCGACGCGTGCGCGGGGCAGGAGCGGTCCGTACCGGAGTCAGTCGGAGCTGTCGTCCGACCGGGGTGGCGGAGTTGCTCGGCCGGTCTCGCTTCGGGGCGCGAGACTGCGTGAAGGGGCCCTCAGAAGGCGCGCATTCGACACATACAACGAGCACCGGGCGTCATCGTCGCCTCGGTCGCAAGGGTGCGGCTGCTCGTCGTGGTCATGCGCCCCAGTAAAGCAGACACGTCGGCTCACCGATCCATGCTGTCCGGATAGCGGACGGAATCGGGCCGCATCGCGGACGGGGCAGGGCTCCCCCGCCCCGCCGTCCCGGACCCGGCACCGGGCCCGCCCGCCCAGTTCCGGCACGGCCGGGAGGCCCCTGGCCGCCCCGGCCGCGGTGGGCCCCGGGCGCGCCGCGCTGTGGCCAAGGCCACGCTCCGCGCTCCGGCCGCCGGGCCCGCTCCGGCGTGCGGCGGGGCGCGTTCCGCCCGGGCGCGCCCCCAGGGGCGGGCACATCGGCTCTCCGGGCCCGTAATACCCTCGCTGCATGCTCGTCGCCCTGACGGTCGCCATCGGCGCGGCCGCCCTCGCCCTCGCCGCCTGGTGCGGTCACGCCGCCTGGCGGGACCAGCCGACCAAGGACTGGCACTTCATCGGCATGGCCGTGGTGACCGTGCTGGTCCTCGCCCAGCTGGTGGTCGGTCTGGTCCGGCTGGGCCGGGGCGAGAAGCCCGAACAGGGAACGGTGATCTTCGTGGCCTACCTGCTGGGCGCCTTCGCGGCGGTCCCGGCGGCCGGGATGCTCTCCCTGACCGAGCGCACCAAGTGGGGCTCGGTGACGGTGGCCGCGGGCGCGGTCGTCCTCGCCGTGCTGGAAGTACGCCTCTACGACATCTGGGGATCCGCCGGTGCCTGACACGACGACCGCCGCGTCCGCCGGGCGCAAGCGACTGGTCTCCGGCCCGGGGCTGCTGCTGGTGTGGCTCTACGGGGTGATGGTGGTGGGCGCGGTCTCCCGCTCGGCCTACCAGATCTCCACCGAGTTCGACCGGGCACCGCTGGCGTACTCGCTGTCGGCGGCGGCGGCCCTGGCGTACGCCTTCATCACGTACTCCCTGGTGCGCGGCGGGGAGAGGGCACGCAGGGCGGCGCTGGTGTGCTGTGGCGCCGAACTCGCCGGCGTGCTGGCCGTGGGGGCCTGGACCCTGGTGCGGCCCGAGGCCTTCCCCGACGCGACCGTCTGGTCGGACTTCGGCATGGGCTACCTCTTCATCCCGGTGATCCTGCCGGTCACCGGGATGCTCTGGCTCCGGTCCAGGCGCTGACCGCGGACCCGGTCGCCGGCCGGGCCCGCGACACGCGGTGCGGCTACGCGCTGACGGCGTAGTCGGTGACCTCGGCGTCCTTCTCCAGGATCACCAGGCGCACGCCGTCGCAGGCGGTGCGGTTGCCGACCTGGGCGTAGCCGGCCTTGCGGTAGAGCCGCAGGTTGGACTCGCTCTTGTGGCCCGTGTGCAGGCGGAAGCGGGTCGTGCCGCCGCGGCCGGCGAGGGCCTCCTCGACCCCGCGCAACAGTCGCGCGCCGAGGCCGTGACCCTGGAGGCGGGGGTGCACGCACAGCTTGGCGATGCTGGCCGTGCCGTCCTCGCCGACGCTGCCGCGCACCGCGCCCACCACTTCGTCGCCGAGCCGGGCCACCAGGACGGTGTCCTCGGCGAGCTCCGCCTTCAGGGAGTCCAGGGACTGGGTGAGGGGCTGGATGAGGTAGTTGCCGTACAGCTCGGCCTCCCGCTGGAACGCCAGGTACTGCAGCTTGAAGATCTGCTCGGCGTCTTCGGCGGCCGCCGCCGAAATGGTCACACTCATGCCCATGTGCGCATGCCTCCCGCTCACCTGGTGGCTCTCCGGTCTAACGCTCCTTTCCCCGTGGGTCAGGAGCCGCAACCTCGACAGCGAGCATTCTGCGCAGACATCCCAGGCAACGGGAACGTACCGGCCCCAAACTTCCTTGTGAGATACCCAACTCTCCTGCGATTTCACGGTAGGTCAGGTCTCTGGGCGAAAGAAGTGCAGCCATCAGTTCCGGACAGCGTCCCGGCAATCGGGCGACCGCCGATCGGAGGGCCCGGTTCGCCTCGCCGTGCAGCAGGGCGTCCTCCGGCTCGCCGGCGGCGTCCGCGGGCGTGCCTCCGTACGGGACCTCGCGCCGGGCCCGCCGCCGGGCGTGCCGGGCCTCGGCGCGCACCGCCCGGCGCAGCCAGCGGGCGCGGCCGGTGGGGTCGGGGCCGCGCGGGCCGCGCTCCAGCAGCCGCACCCAGACGGCTTGTTCGAGGTCGGCGGCTTCCACCCCGGCGGCCGGGGCCTCGGCGGCCGCCTCCGCCGAGAGCAGCGGGCCCAGTTCCTCGAGCAGATCGGGTTCCCGTAACAGGTCCATGCCGGGCGGGACGCGGGTGCCGGGCCGGGCGGTTTCCCCCGCGGGCCCGGCCCACCCGATCGGGGTCCGGGGGCTAGCGGTTGACGCCGCGGCCGGGGCGGAAGGCCTCCGCCGCGAGGAGGCCGGTGTCCGGGTGGTCGGTGAAGATGCCGTCGATGCCCAGTTCGAAGTACCTCCGGAAGGCTCCGAAGGCGTCTCCGTAGGCGGCCGGGTCGGTGCCCTTGCGGTACTCGGCGGGCAGGAAGCTGTTCTCGTTGCGCGCGGTGTAGGGGTGGAGCACCAGGCCGCGGGCGTGGGCGTCGCGCACGAGGGTGGTCGGGGTGGTGAGCCGGCCTGCCGCGTCGCGGGGCACGATCAGGTCGAGGGTGGGGCCGATGCCCTGGGCGAAGCCGGAGATCCACTGGAGTCCCTCGGGCTTGACCAGGTCCGCGACCGTACGGGGGTCCTTGGCCACCTCGAAGTCCCAGGGCCGGGTGCCCGCGGCCGAGAGCAGCACCACGCGCGGGGCGGACACCAGCCGCGCGAGCCGCTGGATGCTGGAGGGCTCGAAGGACTGGAGGAACACGGCGGCGTCGCGGCCGTCGCGGCCGTAGCGGCGCAGCAGCGTGGCGAGGGGCTCCTCCAGGCCGAGGCCCAGGCTCCGGAAGTAGGTGGGGTGCTTGGTCTCGACGTGCAGCCAGATCCGCTTGTCGCGCAGGCGTCCCTCACGGTTGGCCCAGCGCAGCACCTCTTCGAAGGTGGGCACGGCCCACCTGCCGTCGTAGAGGGTGTTGCGCTGGCGGACGGCGGGGATCCGTTCCTTCGCCCGCAGCGTCTTCAGCTCGGCGAGGGTGAAGTCCTCGGTGAACCAGCCCGTGACGGAGACCCCGTCGACGGTCTTGGTGGTGCGCCGGGAGGCGAACTCGGAGCGGTCGGCGACGTCGGTGGTGCCGCCGATCTCGTTCTCGTGGCGGCAGACCAGGTGGCCGTCCTTGGTGGGGACGAGGTCCTGCTCGATGACGTCGGCGCCGAGGTCGAGGGCCAGCTGGTAGGAGCCGAGGGTGTGCTCGGGCCGGTAGCCGCTGGCGCCGCGGTGGCCGATCACCAGCGGGACGGGCAGATCGCGGTAGCCGCCCCGGCCGTGCTCGCCCGGGGCGGCCGGCGCGCCCGGGGCCGCCGTGGCGGTTCCCGCCGTCATCGCGGTGATGCCGGTTCCGGCCGCCAGTACGGCCGCTCCGAGCACCGTCCGCCGCGCTGCCCCACCGTGTGTCATCAGTGCCACTCCTCGTTCTGCGACGGGCCCGCGGCCCCGGGATCTCCGGGGGGCGTGGCGGCCCGGATCGGCGTGGCGATCGTAGGCAGGGGCGGGTGGCCCGGGGACGGTCTGCGCCGGAACATGGCGGAAACACGTGTCAACAACGCGTATCCAGCTCGTGAACCCGATGTGCGATCAGGGGTGACCCGCGAGTATCGTCCTCACCTGCACTACCGCCGTGTGGTGCGAAAGCCGCTTTTCGATGCCGGAGGGCTCACGTTGTTCCGTACCGCGCTCATCAAAGCCACCGTCGGACCGGTCATGCGCCTGATGTTCCGCACCAAGGTGGAGGGGCTCGACAACATCCCGGGCACGGGTCCGGTGATCCTGGCGGGCAATCACCTCACCTTCATCGACTCGATGATCCTTCCGCTCGTCTGCGACCGTACGGTCCACTTCATCGGCAAGGACGAGTACGTGACGGGCAAGGGGCTCAAGGGCCGCCTGATGGCGTGGTTCTTCACCGGCGCGGGCATGATCCCGGTGGACCGGGACGGTGCCAACGGCGGCGTCGCCGCGCTGATGACCGGCCGCCGGATCCTCGAGGAGGGCAAGATCTTCGGGATCTACCCCGAGGGCACCCGCTCCCCCGACGGCCGGCTGTACCGCGGCCGTACGGGCATCGCCCGCCTGACCCTGATGACCGGCGCCCCGGTGGTCCCGTTCGCGATGATCGGCACGGACAAGCTCCAGCCCGGCGGCGCAGGCATGCCGCGCCCGGGCCGGGTCACGGTCCGCTTCGGCGAGCCGATGGAGTTCTCCCGCTACGAGGGCATGGACCGCGACCGCTACGTGCTGCGCGCCGTCACCGACTCGGTGATGGCCGAGGTGATGCGGCTGTCGGGCCAGGAGTACGTGGACATGTACGCCACGAAGGCGAAGGCCGCCTGAGCCCCGGCGCGCTCACTGCCGCTGGAGTGACCGGCTGACGCCCGCCGCCGTGGTGGTGGCGAGGACCCAGCCGGTCACGATCAGCAGGTACGACAGCCACTGGTACCAGCCGGACGGGGCGAAGGCGCCCTCCTGGCCGAAGCCGATGATCGGCAGCATCAGGTCCAGGGTGTAGAAGAGCGGGTTGAACTCCGGCGCCTCCCCCGCCTTCAGGGCCCGGGGCGGCGCCAGCGCGTAGGCGACGGTCCCGGTGAGGGTCAGCGCGAGCAGCCAGGCCGCCGCGCGCAGGGGCCGGAAGCCGTAGCCGACGGTGACGTCCTGGAGCAGGCCCCAGAGGCGCGTGTGGCGGGGCCGGGTGCGCCGGTGGCGGCGCAGCTTGGCCAGCTGGGCGGTACGGGCGCCCGCCTCGTCGCCGACGGTGCGGTAGGAGGCGGCCAGCTGCTCGTAGGCGTACGGCAGGTATCCGTCCTCCTCGCGCTCCAGCAGCGGCAGCCGCTCCTCGGCGGGCAGGTGCGGGTGCAGCAGCCGGTAGCTGAGGCCGTCGGCCCGGACCACGGACGGCCAGACGGACGGCTCGGCCCACAGCATGTCGAACTGGCTGCGGCGCAGGTTGACGATGCCGTCGATGGTGGGGCACTTGCGCAGCCAGAACTCCCCCATGACGGCGGAGCTGGCGCGCAGCGCCACCCGGCCGGGGTTGGACAGGCTCGCCCGGGTCAGTATCACCTGGCCGGGGACGCGGGCCCCGGTGAGGTTGACCATGCCCTCGGCGTGCATCCGGTGACCGCGCACGTCGCTGCCGACGGTGAGGGTCTCGGCGTGCAGGGCGATGCCGCCGGGGTTGATGAGCCGGGCGCGGTCGAGGCTGACCTGTCCGGCGACGGTGGATCCGTTGAGGCGGAACTCGCCGTGGACGGTGAGGCCGCCGGCGATGATGTCCGTCCCTATTTCGGCGTGGTTGAGCTGGAGCGGCGGCTCGTCGGCCTCGTCGGGCAGGCTCCCGGGCCGGATGACGGCCCCCTGGAGGAAGAGACCGCCCCCGATCTTCGCGCCGGCGAGCCGGACGGGACCGTCGATGCGGCAGCAGGAGAGCCTGAGCACGACCTCGACGCGTACGGTGGCGGCGGTCAGGCCCGGCAGGGTGGAGTCTCCGAGCACCACGGCGCGCAGCTGGGCCCCGTACATCATGGGCTTGCGTTCGAACCAGCAGACCCGCATCCGGATCGGGTGGTCCACGACCGCGTACTTGAGGTCGAGCTTGCCGCTGATCTTCGCGCCGTAGAGCTTGATGCCCGCGACGTGTCCCTCCTCGGCGGAGCCGCCGACCAGCAGGGCGCGCAGCACCTCGGCGCGGACGGTGCGCCCCGGGCCCCAGGAGGCGCCGTCGTGGGAGGTCTCCTCGGGGCTCTCGCGGAAGTCGACCGCCTCACCGCGCGGGAAGGCTTCCCATACGCGGCGTTCGGCCGGGGTCAGATCGTTGATCTCCATCGCGGGGATGGTGTCCCGCGGCCCGACGGACTGTCAATTCCGTTGATTGCCTTGTGTGCGGCGGGCCCTGGCGGTGCGTCAGTGCTCGACGCCCTCCTGGAGCTCCTGGCCCTTGAGCAGGAACCAGGCGGCCGCGGCGGTGGCCAGCAGGACGGCGGCGCCGACGCCGGAGGCGAGGCGCAGGCCGTCCACGAAGGCCTCCTGGGCCGCGCCGACCATGGTGTGGGCGGTCTGCGGGTCCAGGGCACGGGCGGCCTCGACGGCGCCGCCGAGCGACTCGTGCGCGGCGTCGGCCACCGGGGCGGGGACCGTGGCGGGGGCGGTGAAGCCCTGGTAGACGCCGGTGACGACGGAGCCGAGGAGGGCGATGCCGAGGGCCGCGCCGAGTTCGTACGCGGTCTCGGAGACGGCCGAGGCGGAACCGGCCTGCTCCTTGGGGACGCTGGAGAGGATCACGTCGGCGGTGACGGTGAAGGAGAAGCCGGCGCCGAGGCCGACCACGAGGAGGGCGGCACCGAGCAGCGGGTAGCCGGTCTCGCGGTGGATCGCGGTGAGCGCCGCGAGGGCCAGGCCGATGGCGGCGAGGCCGCCGGTGACGATGACGCGTACGGAGTAGGCGCGGGCGTACTTGCCGGCGACGAGACCGGTGACGACGGCGCCGACGGCGGCGGGCAGTTCGGCGAGACCGGCCTCCAGGGGGTCGCGGCCCTGCACCAGCTGGAAGAACTGGGAGAGGAAGAACACGAGCCCGGAGAGGCCGAAGACGGTCAGCAGGTCGGCGAGGACCGCCCCGGAGAAGCCGCGGTGCCGGAAGAGCCGCATGTCGAGGAGGGGGGAGGCGAGGGTGAACTGGCGGCGCACGAAGGCGTAGAGGCAGGCGGTGCCGAGGGCGGCGGCGATCCAGACGCCCGGGGCGGCGCCGTGGGTGGACGCCTCCTTGACGGCGTACACGACGCTGATGACGCCGACGAGGGACAGGGCGACGCTGATCAGGTCCCAGGGGCCCGCGACCGGGTTCTTGGACTCGGGCAGCAGCCGTATGCCGACGAGGACCAGGGCCGCCATCACCGGGAGGTTGATCAGGAAGACCGAGCCCCACCAGAAGTGCTGGAGCAGGGCGCCGCCGACGACGGGTCCGACGGCCGCGCCGGCGGACGCGGTGGCGCCCCAGATGCCGATGGCGAGGCTGCGCTCGCGCGGGTCGTGGAAGATGTTGCGGATCAGGGCGAGCGTGGACGGCATCAGGGTGGCGCCGGCCACGCCGAGCAGGGCCCGCGCGACGATCATCATCTCGGGGCTGGTCGCGTAGGCGTTCAGGACCGAGACGGCGCCGAAGGCGGTGGCCCCGGCGAGGAGGAGCTTCTTGCGGCCGATGCGGTCGCCGAGGGAGCCCATGGAGACGAGCAGGCCGGCGATGACGAAGGAGTAGATGTCGCCGATCCACAGCAGCTGGGTGCCGGACGGCTTGAGGTCCTCGCTGAGGGAGGGGGTGGCGAGGCCGAGTACGGTGGCGTCGACCGCGATCAGCAGGACGGCCAGGACGAGCACGGAGAGCGCGAGCCAGCGCCCGCGGCTCTTCCCCTCCGCTCCCGTCCGCCGCTTCAGCTGTTCGGTTCGGCTCATCACTCCACACTCCGCCGTGCGCCACCGAGCAGCAACTCGGTGATCATGTACTGGAAGTCCTTGGCCGCGACCCGGCCGTCCATGACGGCCCAGGCGCAGGTGCCGATGAGGCCGTAGAGGGCCTCGGTGAGCCAGGCGGGGCTCAGGTCGATGCGGATGTCGCCCTGCTGCTGGCCGCGCCGGAACAGCGCGCTGACGCGGGCGTCGAGGCGGGCCCAGCCCTCGTTGACCTGGTCGCCTTCGAAGAGCTGGTTCTCGGTGACGAGGAAGGCCAGCAGCTGGGCGTTGGGCTCGGCCTCCGCGATCAGCCGCCTCAGGGCGTCCACGGCCGTTCCCTCGTCGAGCCGGGCCCGGTCGAAGGCCCCCTCGAACTCGCGGATGCCGAGGTCCTCCAGGGCGCGCACGAGGGCGTCGCGGCCGGCGAAGTGCCGGTGGAGGGTGGCGCGGCCGATGCCGGCGGCGCGGGCGACCTCGTCCATCGTGGCGGTCGATTTGCGGGAGAGCAGGGCCGCCGCGTGGCGGAGCACCTGGTCACGATCCATGGCCATGAGACAAGCATAAACCGAATGAGACGCACCCGTCTCATTCATCGGTTCCGATCAAGGAAAATCGGCTGCCGGACGGGCAGCCGGAGAGGAAGCCCACGCCCATGAAGCCACTGCTGCTGATCGACGTCGACGGCCCGCTGAACCCGTACGCCGCCCAGGCCGAGCGCCGCCCCCCGGGCTACACCACCCACCGGATGCGTCCCACCGGCTTCACCGACGGCAAGCCGCTGCGGGTGTGGCTGAACCCGGACCACGGGGCGGAGCTGCTCGCGCTGGCGGACGCGTACGACCTCGTCTGGGCCACCACCTGGAAGGACGAGACGAACGACTGGATAGGGCCGCGCCTGGGGCTGCCGCGGCTTCCCTTCATCGACTGGCCGCGGATGCACGGCCGGGCACCGCGCGGCACCTTCTGGAAGACGCAGTACGTCCTCGAGTACGCGGGCGCGCGGCCCTTCGCCTGGATCGACGACGACATCACGGCGATGGACCACGAGTACGTCGGACAGCGCCACCCGGCGCACGCCCTGCTGATGCGCGTGGAGGAGCGGATCGGCCTGACCCGCCCGGACTTCGACGCGCTGGCGGACTGGGCGCGGTGACCGCCGGGCGGGCGCCGCACGCGCGCGGGGGCGGTACGGGCCCGTCCGGCCCGTACCGCCCCCGCGGGCACGGCGGCTACTGCTTGTGCGCGGCCCAGGCGTGCTGGATGACCAGATCGGCCTTCAGCTCGGTGAGCTGGACCGCGACGGCCGACGGGGCGGTGCCGCCGCGGCCGTTGCGAGAGGCCAGGGCGCCGGGCACGTTCAGGACGGTACGGACCTCGGGGGTCAGGTGCTCCGAGATCTTCGCGAACTGCTCGTCCGTGAGCTCGTCGAGCTCGATCCCCTGCGCCTCGCACTCCTTGACGCACTCGCCGGCGACCTCGTGCGCGACGCGGAAGGGCACGCCCTGCCTGACCAGCCACTCGGCGATGTCGGTGGCGAGCGAGAAGCCCGCCGGGGCCAGCTCCTCCATCCGCTCCCGGTGGACGGTGAGGGTGGCCATCATCCCGGTGAAGGCGGGCAGCAGGACCTCGAGGGTGTCGCAGGAGTCGAAGACGGGCTCCTTGTCCTCCTGGAGGTCCCGGTTGTACGCCAGGGGCAGCGCCTTCAGGGTGGCGAGCAGGCCGGTCAGGTTGCCGATCAGGCGGCCCGACTTGCCGCGCGCCAGCTCCGCGATGTCCGGGTTCTTCTTCTGGGGCATGATCGACGAGCCGGTGGAGAAGGCGTCGTGGAGGGTGACGAAGGAGAACTCCTTCGTGTTCCACAGGATGATCTCCTCCGCGATCCGCGACAGGTTGATCCCGATCATCGCGGTGACGAAGGCGAACTCGGCGACGAAGTCGCGGGAGGCCGTGCCGTCGATCGAGTTGCCGACCGAGCCCCGCTCGAAGCCCAGGTCCGCGGCGACCGCCTCCGGGTCCAGGCCGAGCGAGGAGCCGGCCAGGGCGCCCGAGCCGTACGGGGAGACCGCGGTCCGGGTGTCCCACTGCCGCAGCCGCTCCGCGTCCCGGGACAGGGACTGCACGTGGGCCAGTACGTGGTGGGCGAACAGGACGGGCTGCGCGTGCTGGAGGTGGGTCCGGCCCGGCATCGCCACGTCCGCGTGCGCCTCGGCGAGGCCGACCAGCGCGTCCTGGAGGTCGGCGATCAGCCCGCCGATGATCCGCGCGTGGTCGCGCAGGTACATCCGGAAGAGGGTGGCCACCTGGTCGTTGCGGGAGCGTCCGGCGCGCAGCTTGCCGCCGAGGTCGGGGCCGAGCCGCTCCAGCAGGCCGCGCTCCAGGGCGGTGTGCACGTCCTCGTCGGCGATGGTGCCGGTGAAGGAGCCGTCGGCCACGTCGGCCTCGAGCCGGTCGAGTCCGGCGAGCATGCGGTCGAGTTCCTCGGCCGTGAGCAGGCCCGCCTTGGCGAGGACGCGGGCGTGGGCGCGCGAGCCGGCGATGTCGTACGGCGCCAGGCGCCAGTCGAAGTGGACCGACGCGGACAGCTTCGCGAGGGCCTCGGACGGGCCGTCGGCGAACCGGCCGCCCCAGAGCCGGACGTCACCGTTGTTGCTGCTCACAGCTACTGCTCCTCATGAGGGTGGTGGTGCGACGGTCTCCCCGCCGCGCAGGAAGCGGAGAGGCCGTCTCGGTACAGCGTCAAACGATTCACGGCGCGACGCGACGCGCCGTGGTGACCGACCGCAGTAGGCATAACTATGCATTGCTCCGTATGTTTCGTCAATCGAGTCCCGGTGCCCAGGCGTCGGCCCGCTCGTACACCGGGGGCGCACGGCGGCCGCGTGGCTGCTGGAGGGGGACGCCTCCCCGGTCGCCGGCCGGCTCCTGGGCCACGGCCCGCAGGCCTGGATCGCCTCCGACGCGGAGGCGCGCCGTCTCCGGCGTTCCTTCCCCGGCCGGGCGGCCGGCGGCGGCCGGCCGGAGGCCCGGCTGTGCCACCCGACGGACGGGTACGCGCGGCCGCGCTCTCCGCGTGGCGGCTCCCGCCGCTCGAGCTCGTCCTGATCCGGTGCGCCGACCGGGTCCCGCAGGTCCGCGGCCGCGCCCGCAGGGCCCTCGGCAGGCTGGTGGCCAAACACCCCGCCGACGTACTGGCCGGCACCGCCCGGCCTGCCTGCACCGCGGGGGCCCGCGGCGGACGTACCGTCTGACGTGTGCTGCGTACCGCTCTGCTCGCCGGCTCGCTCGTCCTCGCCGGGCTGCTCCCGTACGACTCCGCCCCGCTGCCCGCCCGTCTCGCCGACACCGGCGGCGGCAGCCAGCTGATCACCGCCGTCGCCCCGGCGCCGGGGTCCACGACGGGGGTGGTGACCTGGTGGGACCGGCGCGCGGGCCGCTGGTTCGAGGCGGGCAGCGCGCCCGCCCGGTTCGGCGCGAACGGCCTCACCGAGGGCGGGGCCCGCGTCCAGGGCACCAGCACCACCCCGGCGGGCCTGTACGGGCTCCCGTACGCCTTCGGGATCGCGCGCGCCCCGGCCGGGACGGCGTACCGGTACCGCAGGGTGACGGACCGTTCGTGGTGGTGCCAGGACAACGCCTCCACCGCCTACAACCGCTGGACGGAGCCGCTGCCCGCCGACTGCGCGCCGGGCGAGGCCGAGCACCTGGCGGGGTACGCGCGGCAGTACGCGCACGCCCTGGTCATCGCCTTCAACTACGACCGGCCCGTGCGCGGCCGGGGCGCGGGCATCTTCCTCCACGTGAACGGCAAGGGGGCCACGGCCGGCTGCGTCTCGGTCCCGCACGGCGCGATGCGCGAGCTCCTGCGCTGGGCGGACCCCCGCCGGCGCCCGCACATCGCGATCGGCACGGAGACGGGCGCCCTCGCCGTCACCCGCTACTGAGGGGCGGGCTCCGGGGGGGCGGGCCCCTAGGCCGTCTCTTCCGGATCTTGCCTGACCCGCGTCGCCCGGCACCGCACCTCGCCGCGTTGTCGAGGCACCCGAGGACGTCCAGTAATCGGGAGCCTCTCCGCCTTGCGATGCACGGCACCGGACGACGCGGGCTTAACCGGCAAGATCCGAAAGAGACGGCCCAGGCCCTAACCCTCCTTCTGCGCCAGGCGCAGCAGGTGGTCGGCCAGGGCCTGGCCGCCGGCCGGGTCGCGGCTGATGAGCATCAGGGTGTCGTCGCCCGCGATGGTGCCGAGGATCGCGTGCAGTTCGGCCTGGTCGATCGCCGAGGCCAGGAACTGGGCGGCGCCGGGCGGGGTGCGCAGGACCACGAGGTTCGCGGAGGCCTCCGCCGAGATCAGCAGTTCGCCGGAGAGGCGGCGCATGCGCTCCTCCTTCGCCGACTCGCCGAGGGGGGCCTGCGGCGTGCGGAAGCCACCCTCGCTGGGAACCGCGTAGATCAGCTCCCCGCCGGTGTTGCGGATCTTGACGGCGCCCAGCTCGTCGAGGTCGCGGGAGAGCGTCGCCTGGGTGACGCTCAGCCCGTCGTCGGCGAGCAGTTTGGCCAGCTGGCTCTGCGAGCGGACCGGCTGCCGGTTGAGGATGTCCACGATCCGGCGGTGGCGGGCGGTGCGGGTCTGCGGAACGGAGGGACCGCCGTTCTGCTCGGGTTCCTGCGCCTGGCTCATCGTCGTCTCATTCTCCGGGTCGTCCCGCTTCGTCGAGGATGCCGGGAAGTGCCCGGACGAACGCGTCGACCTCGGCCTCGGTGATGACGAACGGGGGCATCAGCCGTACGACGTCGGGGGCGGGCGCGTTGACCAGGAATCCGGCCTGCTGGGCCGCGCGCTGCACCTGCGGTGCGAGCGGCTCCGTCAGCACGATACCCAGCAAGAGCCCCGACCCGCGGACGTGGGAGACCAGCCCATGGGCGGAGGCCTCGATTCCGGAGCGCAGCCGCTCTCCCCGCGCCTTGACCTGGTCGAGCAGTCCCTCGGCGGCGATGGTGTCGATCACGGCGAGTCCGGCGGCGCAGGCGACCGGGTTGCCGCCGAAGGTGGTGCCGTGCTGGCCGGGCTGGAGCAGGTCCGCCGCCCGGCCGAAGGCGGCCACGGCCCCGATGGGCAGGCCGCCGCCGAGGCCCTTCGCGAGCGTGACGAGGTCGGGCTCGACGCCCTCGTGCTGCTGGTGCTCGAACCAGCTGCCGCAGCGGCCGATCCCGGTCTGCACCTCGTCGAGGGCGAGCAGCGTCCCGGTGGCCCGGGTGATCTCGCGGGCGGCGGTCAGGTAGCCGGCGGGCGGCACGACCACGCCGTTCTCACCCTGGACGGGCTCGATCAGCACGAAGGCGGTGTCCTCGGTGACGGCCGCCCGGAGGGCCTCGACGTCGCCGTACGGGACGTGCGTGACGTCGCCCGGCAGCGGCAGGAAGGGCTGCTGTTTCGCCGGCTGGCCGGTCAGGGCGAGGGCCCCCATGGTCCGGCCGTGGAAACCGCCGCCGGTGGCGACCATGTGGGTCCGCCCGGTGAGCCGGCCGATCTTGTAGACGGCCTCGACCGCTTCCGCACCGGAGTTGCAGAAGAAGACGCGGCCTTCGCGGCCGAAGAGCTGGAGCAGCCGTTCGCCGAGGGCGAGGACGGGCTCGGAGGCGTAGAGGTTGGAGACGTGCCCGAGGGTGGCGATCTGCCCGGTCACGGCGGAGACGACGGCCGGGTGGGCGTGGCCGAGGGCGTTGACCGCGATCCCGCCGACGAAGTCGGTGTACTGCCTGCCGTCCGCGTCCCAGACCCGCGCGCCCTCGCCGCGTACGAGGGCGAGCGCGGGGGTGCCGTAGTTGTGGGTCAGCGCCTTCTGCCAGCGGGCCGCGTACTCCTGGTTGCCGCTCACGTGCCGTCCCCTCCCTGTGCGTCGGGCACGACCATCGTGCCGATTCCCTCGTCGGTGAAGATCTCCAGCAGGATCGAGTGCTGGACCCGCCCGTCGATCACCCGGGCGGTGCTGACGCCGCCGCGCACGGCGTGCAGGCAGCCCTCCATCTTCGGCACCATGCCGCTGGACAGCTCGGGCAGCAGCTTCTCCAGCTCGCTGACGGTCAGCCGGCTGATGACCTCGTCGCTGTTGGGCCAGTCCGCGTAGAGGCCCTCCACGTCGGTGAGGACCATCAGCGTCTCGGCGCCGAGCGCGGCGGCGAGCGCGGCGGCCGCCGTGTCGGCGTTCACGTTGTACACGTGGCCGTCGTCGGCGCTGCGCGCGATGGAGGAGATGACCGGGATCCTGCCGTCGGCGAGCAGCGCCTCGATCGCGCCGGTGTCGATGGCGGTGATCTCGCCGACCCGGCCGATGTCGACGGCCTCGCCCCCGATCACCGGGGTGTGCCTGGTGGCGGTGATGGTGTGGGCGTCCTCGCCGGTCATGCCGACGGCGAGCGGCCCGTGCTGGTTGAGCAGGCCGACCAGTTCCCGCTGGACCTGGCCCGCCAGGACCATGCGTACGACGTCCATGGCCTCCGGGGTGGTGACCCGCAGGCCCGCCTTGAACTCGCTGACCAGGCCCTGCTTGTCGAGCTGGGCGTTGATCTGCGGGCCGCCGCCGTGGACGACGACGGGCCGCAGGCCGGCCTGGCGCAGGAAGACCACGTCCTGGGCGAAGGCGGCCTTCAGGTCCTCGTCGATCATGGCGTTGCCGCCGAACTTGATGACGACGACCTTGCCGTTGTGCCGGGTGAGCCACGGCAGCGCCTCGATGAGGATCTCGGCCTTGGGGAGCGCCGTGTGGCGCCTCGCGGTGCTCATGAGCTGTACGCGCTGTTCTCGTGGACGTACTCGGCCGTCAGGTCGTTGGCCCAGATGACCGCGGTCTCGGAGCCGGCGGACAGGTCGGCGGTGATGCGGACCTCGCGGTCCTTCATGCTCACCAGGTCGCGGTCCTCGCCGACGGCGCCGTTCTTGCAGACCCAGACGCCGTTGATGGCGACGTTGAGCCGGTCCGGGTCGAAGGCCGCCGTGGTGGTGCCGATGGCGGACAGGACCCGGCCCCAGTTGGGGTCTTCGCCGTGGATGGCGCACTTGAGCAGGTTGTTGCGGGCGATGGACCGGCCGACCTCGACCGCGTCCTGCTCGCTGGCCGCGCCGACGACCTCGATGCGGATGTCCTTGCTGGCGCCCTCGGCGTCGCCGATCAGCTGGCGGGCGAGGTCGTCGCAGACGCTCCGTACGGCCTCGGCGAAGTCCTCGTACGCGGGCACCCGGCCGGAGGCGCCGGAGGCGAGCAGCAGCACCGTGTCGTTGGTGGACATGCAGCCGTCGGAGTCGACCCGGTCGAAGGTGGTGCGGGTCGCGTCCCGCAGGGCCTTGTCGAGGGTGGCGCTGTCCAGGTCGGCGTCGGTGGTGAGGACGACGAGCATGGTGGCCAGGCCGGGGGCGAGCATGCCCGCGCCCTTGGCCATGCCGCCGACCGTCCAGCCGTCCCGGGAGACGACGGCCGTCTTGTGGACGGTGTCGGTGGTCTTGATGGCGATGGCGGCGGCCTCGCCGCCGTCGGCGCTGAGGGCGGCGGCCGCCGTCTCGATGCCGGGGAGCAGCTTGTCCATGGGGAGCAGGACGCCGATCAGGCCGGTCGAGGCGACCGCGATCTCCCCGGCGTTGTGCTCGCCGCCGAGGACGGCCGCCGCCTTCTCGGCGGTGGCGTGGGTGTCCTGGAAGCCCTTGGGGCCGGTGCAGGCGTTGGCGCCGCCGGAGTTGAGGACGACCGCGCTGACGGTGGCGCCGCGCAGCACCTGCTCGGACCAGCGCACGGGGGCGGCCTTGACGCGGTTGGAGGTGAAGACGCCCGCGGCGGCCAGCCGCGGCCCGTTGTTGACCACGAGGGCCAGGTCGGGGTTGCCGTTCTCCTTGATCCCGGCGGCGATGCCCGCCGCCGTGAATCCCTGTGCAGCCGTCACGCTCACGGCGCCACTCCCATCGTGGAAAGACCCAGCGCCTCGGGGAGCCCGAGGGCGATGTTCATGCTCTGCACCGCGCCGCCGGCGGTGCCCTTGGTGAGGTTGTCGATCGCGCTGATGGCGATGATCCGACGGGCGGACCCGTCGTACGCGACCTGCACGTGGACGGCGTTGGAGCCGTACACGGCCTTGGTGGTGGGCCACTGGCCCTCGGGGAGGAGCCGGACGAAGGGCTCGTCGGCGTAGGCCTTCTCGTACGCGGCGCGCAGCGATTCCGCGGTGGTGCCGGGCAGCGCCTTGGCGGAGCAGGTGGCGAGGATGCCGCGCGGCATCGGCACGAGGTTCGGGGTGAAGGAGACGGAGACCCGCTCCCCCGCCAGCGGGGAGAGGTTCTGCACCATCTCGGGGGTGTGGCGGTGGGCGCCGCCCACGCCGTAGGGGGTGACGGTGCCCATGACCTCGGAGCCGAGCAGGTGCGGCTTGAGGGCCTTGCCGGCGCCGGAGGTGCCGGTGGCGGCGACGATCACGGCCTCCGGCTCGGCGAGGCGCGCCTGGTAGGCGGGGTAGAGGGCGAGCGACACGGCAGTCGGGAAGCAGCCGGGGACGGCGATGCGCCTGGTCCCGGCCAGGGCGGCCCGGCCGCCGGGGAGCTCGGGGAGCCCGTAGGGCCAGGTGCCGGCGTGCGGGGCGCCGTAGAAGGCGTCCCAGTCGGCGGAGTCCTTCAGCCGGTGGTCGGCGCCCATGTCGACGACGAGCACGTCCTCGCCGAGCCCGGCGGCGACGGCGGCGGACTGTCCGTGCGGCAGGGCCAGGAAGACGACGTCGTGGCCGGCGAGGACCTCGGGGGTGGTCGCCTCCAGGGTCCGTCCGGCGAGCGGGACCAGGTGCGGCTGGAGCGGGCCGAAGGGCTGCCCGGCGTTGGAGTGCCCGGTCAGCGCGCCGATCTCCACCTCCGGGTGGGAGAGCAGCAGGCGCAGGACTTCACCGCCCGCGTATCCGCTCGCTCCGGCCACCGCAACACGTACCACCATCGGACCCTCCTCCTCGATGGCATGACTATACGTACCTACGCAGTTTTATGCAAAGCCTTCCCCTCGCGCAAAAGGTGACGTGTTCTGTCGGTTTTGGCAGGAACGATGGAGGACATGAGCAACGAGGACATCACCCAGCACACCACCCGGAACACCGCGCAGGCCAGTCCGGCGGGTCCCCTCGCGGGGCGGATCGCGCTCGTGGCGGGCGCCACCCGCGGGGCGGGGCGGGCCCAGGCCGTGGAACTGGGCCGGGCCGGCGCGACCGTGTACGTCACCGGCCGTACCACCCGGGCCCGGGCCAGCGAGGTCGGCCGGACGACCGAGACCATCGAGGAGACCGCCGAACTCGTCACCGCGGCGGGCGGCACCGGAATCGCGGTTCCCACCGACCACCTCGAGGAAGCCGGGGTACGGGCCCTGGCCGGGCGGATCGACCGGGAGTACGGACGGCTCGACATCCTCGTCAACGACCTGTGGGGCGGGGAGCACCTCCTGGCCGGCTCGGTGTTCGGGAAGAAGAGCTGGGAGACACCGCTCGCGGACGGTCTGCGGATCCTGGAGCTGGGCGCGCGCTCGCACGTGATCACGGCGGCCCTGCTGCTTCCGCTGCTGATCCGCTCCGACGCACCGCTGCACGTGGAGGTCACCGACGGCACCGCGCACTCCAACCGCCGCTACCGGGAGAACATGTACTACGACCTGGCGAAGAACGCCCCGATCCGTCTCGCGTTCGGCCTGGGTCAGGAGCTGGCGGAGTACGGGGGCACGGCGGTCGCGGTGTCCCCGGGCTTCCTGCGTTCGGAGCAGATGCTCTCCCACTTCGGTGTGAGCGAGGAGAACTGGCGTGACGCGATCGCCCGGGAGCCGGCGTTCGCCATCGCGGAGTCCCCGCGCTACCTGGCCCGTGCGGTCGTGGCGCTGGCCGCCGACCCGGACCGCGCGGAGCGGTGGAACGGCAAGTCCACCTCCAGCGGGGAACTCGCCCGCGTGTACGGGGTGACGGACGTGGACGGCAGCCGGCCGGATGCCTGGGCCTACTTCGAGGACGTCGTCTACGGCGGCAAGGAAGGCTCTCCCGAGGACTACCGCTGATCCCGGTTGCCCCGGGTCACGCCTCCGGGGGACCGGACCGGTAGAGGGCGGCCAGGGCTTCGGCGCGCTCGCGGAAGCGGGCGCGCAGGGAAGCCGGGGCCAGCACCTCGGCTTCCGCGCCGAGCCGGGCCAGCTGGTCGAAGGCGACGTCCTCGGACTCCGCCGGCAGCTCCAGGGTGACCCGGCCGGCCGTGTCCGGGGGGCCCGCGGAGGCGAGGGCGTCCGCGAGGGCGGCCGCGTCCACCACGGCGGGGAGCCGCCGCAGCCCCCGGCCGGTCAGCCGGACCGTGACGCTGGTGCGCAGGAGGCCTCGGGCGAAGGCGGCCGCGCCGGCCTCCCAGTGCGCCGCGAGTTCGAAGGCCGGGTCGCGCGCGAACGGCCCCTCCGCCCCGCGAGCGGGGCCGAGGGCGGTGATCCGGTCGACGCGGTAGGTGCGCCAGCCGCCGTCGGGGTCCTCCCGCTTGGCGGGGACGCGGGCGACGGCGTACCAGGTGCCGGCCTTCAGCACGAGCCCGTACGGCTCCACCACCCGCGTCACGGCGGAGGCCGGTGCGCCGTCCCGGCCCGGCCACGCGTACGACAGTTCGACGGGACGGTCCGCCCACACCGCGCGGGCCAGCTCCGGCAGCAGTTCCGGGGTGGCGGGTTCGCGGAACCAGGCCGGGGCGTCGAGGTGGAAGCGGCGCACCGAGGACTCGGCGGCCTGGCGCACCGACGGCAGCAGGGTCGCGGTCAGCTTCAGCCGGGCGGTCTGCGCCGCCTCCGACAGGCCCAGGTCCCGCAGCGCCGAGGGCAGACCGGACAGGAAGAGCGTCTCCGCCTCGCTCGCATGGAGCGTGGTGAGCCGGGTCCGGTATCCCGCGGCGAGGAAGTATCCGCCGACCCTGCCCCGCTCCGACCGGACGGGGAGACCGGCCTCCTGCAGCGCCTGGGCGTCGCGGATCACGGTCCGCTCGGAGACCTCCAGTTCACGGGCGAGGGCGGCCGCGGTCAGGCCGGGGTTCGACTGGATCAGGAGGGCCATGCGGATCAGGCGGGCGGCACGCATCCTCCAAGGATCACCGACCCGGCGGACGAACGGGACGTCCTGCCGCCGCCGGTCCCGCGAGGGGCGCCCGGCTCAGCACTCCCGCTCGTACTCCACCTGGTCCAGCGGGTGGCCGTCCCCGAAGTCGAGGAGCCGGGCGGCGCCGGTCCCGGCGAAGCCGCACTTGGCGTAGAAGCGGCGCGAGCGCGGCGTGTCGCGCAGGGTCCACAGGTGCGCGCGGGCGAATCCGTCGCCGCGCAGGCGGTCCAGCGTCGCCTGCATCAGCACGGCGGCGACGCCGCTGCCCCAGCCGTCGGGGTGGCCGTAGAAGCTGAGGATCTCCGCGAGGCCCGGCCGGGTCGTGGAGGGGCAGGACCACGACATCGCCAGGGGCCGGCCGCCGGCCTCGGCCAGCAGGAGCGTCCGGGGGTCCTCCGCGAGCCGCGCGTGCCAGCGGGTACGCCGGCTGCGGACGCCCTCGGCCGCGAACTCGGGAGTGAAGAAGGGCGCGTACGCGGCCTCCCAGGCGGCGGCGTGGATCTCGCCGACGGCGTCCCCGTCGTCCGGGCCGGCGGCGCGGACCGTGATCACGCGGAGAGCGCCGGGGCGGCGCCGAGGGGGTGGCGGACCCACACGTTCGGCTCCACGTAGACCGCGCGGTCGTGAGCGGGCTCGCAGTGGACGGGGGCGAGCGCTCCCGGTACGCGGACCGGGCCCGGCTCGTCGAAGGGCAGGCCGGTCCACCGCCGCCACTGGTCGAGGGTGCCGCTGATGGTCATCGAGGCGGGGGCCACCGAGTCGATGACCGCCCCCGCGCGCACGTGGACCCGCAGCCACGGGTCGTGGGGCAGTCCGTCCTCGCGGGTCCGGTACGCGTACTCCGCCATCGGGGTGTCGGGCTCGGCGGGCTTGCCGCTCGGCCGGACCGGGGCCACCACCTCGGTGAACCCGGCCGCCCGGGCGCCGTCGCGCATGGCGGTGAGCATCCGGCCGGAGAGGCCCTCGCCCTGCCGGCCCGCCGCGACGGAGATCTCCAGGGCGCTGACCGTGTCGGGCCGGACCCCGCGCCGCTGGTCGGAGAAGGCCCACATCAGGACCCGGTCCCAGCCCTGCCCGGGCAGCACCCCGCCGCGCTCGGGCGTGTGGAGCGCGAAGGGCACGCTGAAGGCGCGGGCCACCACCGCTTCGCCCTCGGTGGCGATGAAGACGTACTCGGGGAACTCGGCGACCAGGCGCGGGTACAGCAGCCAGCCGATCGGGTCCTGCTGGGCGAAAGCGGGCCAGGAGTCCTCCATGTCCCAGAGCCGGGGGGCCAGTTCGGGGCGGCGGGCGAGGGAGGTGATCTCGATGCGGGTCATACCCGCAGGCTAGGGGCCGGTTCCCGGTCCCCTCAACGGATTTGTGCCTGCTCGGCCGCCGCGCCCGGCAGGCCCCCCGGCAGCGCGCCCCGCAGCCGCTGGACCGCCTCCACCAGCTCCCCCGGCCCCGAGACCCCGGCGAAGCTCAGCCGGACGTGGGCGGCGGGCGGTTCGGCGCAGAAGTAGGGGCGCCCCGGGGTGACGGCGACCCCGGCGCGCAGGGCCGCCGCCGCGAAGTCGGCGTCGTCGCCGCCCCCGCCGGGGCGCACCCAGAGCTGGAAGCCCCCCGAGGGCGGGAGGACCGGTCCGGTGCCGGGCAGCTCCCTCCGCAGGGCGCCGACGAGCACGTCGCGCCGGTGGCGCAGCTCGGCGGCGACGGCCCGCAGGTGCCGCGGCCAGGCGGGCGCGCCGACCAGTTCGAGGGCGGCTTCCTGGAGCGGCCGGGGCACGAAGAAGGAGTCGACGACCTGGATGGCCCGCAGCCGGTCCAGGACCGGGCCGCGGGCGGCGAGCGCACCGACCCGCAGGCTGGGCGAGGTGGCCTTGGTCAGGGAGCGGACGTGGACCACGACGCCGTCGCAGTCCTGGGCGGCGAGGGTGGCGGGCAGCGGTCCGGCGTCCTCGTGGGCGAGGTTGCGCGCGTAGTCGTCCTCGACCACGAAGGCCCCGGCGGCCCGCGCGATGCGCAGCACCTCGGTGGCGCGCTCGGCGGACAGGACGGCGCCGGTCGGGTTCTGGAACAGCGGCTGGCATACGAAGACGCGTGCGCCGGTGGCTTCGAAGGCGGCGGCCAGCAGCTCCGGCCGGACCCCGTCGGCGTCCACCGGGACGGGTACCGGCCGGCAGCCGGACGCGCGGGCGATGGCCAGCAGGCCGGGGTAGGTGGGGGACTCGACCAGGATCGGCGCGCCGGGTGGGGCCAGCGCCCGTACGGCGGTGGTCAGCGCGCTCTGCCCGCCGGCGGTGATGAGCACGTCGGCGGCGCCCACCGACCCGGCCGTTCCCCCGATCTCCCGGGCGAACCAGTCGCGCAGCTCGGGCAGCCCCTCCATGGGCGGCCGGCCCCAGGCCCCGGGGCGGCGTCCGGCGCGGGCCAGGGCCGCGGCCATGGCCCGCTCGGGCTGGAGCGAGTGGTGCAGGTAGCCGCCGTTGAGCTCGATGACCCCGGCCGGGGGCACGGCGAGGGAGTTGACCACCCCGGCGGCGTCCACGGAGCGCGGTACCACCTCCCCGGCGCCCTCGGAGCTGAGGGCGAGGGCCTGCCAGGAGGTGTCGCCGGGGGCGGGCTCGTCCGTACGGGGATGCGCGCGGAAGGCGCCGGCGCCGGGGCGGGTGACGACGAGGCCTTCGGCGGCGAGCTGCGCGAGGGCCCGGGAGACGGTGACGGGGCTGACCCGGTAGCGCTCGACCATGGCCCGGCTCGAGGGGAGCTTTCCACCCACCGGGTAGCGGTCGAGTTCCGACCGGAGGGATTCTGCCAGCTCCGCCACACTGCTACGCTCGTACATGACAGCACAGAATAGCGCTACTGGCCTCTCTCCGATAGCACTCCAGGTGGACGGCGGCGCCCGCGACGGCAGCGCCCGCGTACGCACGGGAACGCGCCGCGGTACCGCTCTGGCCCTGCTCGGGGTGGTCGCCTTCTCGCTGACCTTCCCCGCCACCGCCTGGGGACTGGAGAGCTTCGGCCCCTGGTCGCTCGTCGCCCTGCGCAGCGTGCTGGCCGCGGTGATCGCCGGCGGCTTCCTGCTGGCCGGACGGGTGCGGCCGCCGGCCCGCGCGCACTGGGCGGGCCTGGCCGTCGTCGCCGCGGGGGTGGTGGCCGGCTTCCCGCTGCTGACCACCCTCGCCCTCCAGACCTCCACCACCTCGCACGCCGCCGTCGTCGTCGGCCTGCTGCCGCTGACCACGGCCGCCCTGTCGGCCCTGCGTACCGGCTCCCGCCCGTCGGGCCGCTTCTGGGCGGCGGCCGTCGCCGGCGCCGCGGTGATCCTCGGCTTCACCCTGGCCCAGAGCGGCGGCTCGGTCGCGACGGGGGACGTCTACCTGTTCGGGGCGCTGCTGGTGTGCGCGGCCGGCTACACCGAGGGCGGCCGCCTGGCCCGCGCCATGCCGGGCTGGCAGGTGATCGGCTGGGCGCTGGTGCTGTGCCTGCCGCTGTCCCTCGTGGGCTCGGTGCTGGCGCTGGCGGCGGAGCCGGTCCACCTGAACCGGCACGGGGTGACCGGCCTGGTGTGGGCGGCGGCCGGCTCGACCTTCCTCGGGCTGTACGTCTGGTACCGGGGGATGGCCGAGATCGGCGCGCCGCGCGCCAGCCAGCTCCAGCTCGCCCAGCCGCTGCTCACCCTGGTGTGGTCGGTGGCGCTGCTGGGCGAGCGGCTGTCCCCGGCCACCCCGCTGACCGCCTGCGCCGTCCTGGTCTGCATCACCGTGACCCAACGGGTCAAATAGGCCCGGATCGGCCTAAACTTCTTGCACCGGATCGGACCGGCTCCGAGGGAGGTCAGCACATGCGCGCGACCGAGGGCGACCAGTTGGTGCAGCACGGCAGGATCGTGGGCCAGCACGACAGGGTGGGCGAGATCGTCGAGGTCCTGGGGGAGAACGGCGCTCCCCCGTACCGGGTCCACTTCCCGGACGGGCACGACGCCGTCATGTCCCCCGGCCCCGACTGCGTCGTGCGCCACCCGGACGAGTCAGGGGGCAAGGCCGCCCGGTGACTCAGGTCGGCGGCACCGCCGTCGGGTAGTGGTCGGCGACGACCCTGGCCAGCGCTCCGTTGGGGTCCGCGGCCACGTGCTTCCCCGAGAAGTACACGTGGCCGCGGACCTGCGCGTGCCGGCGGGCGAAGGTCAGGTGCCGGGACAGTTCCGCGGGGTCGCGCCAGGCGGCGACCGGGCTGCGGGCGTCGCACAGGTAGAGCGCCTCGCCCACGTACAGGTCCACGCCGGTGCCCGCGACCGTCCCCGCCCACCAGGGCACGACCGTCGCGTAGTCGGCCTGCGGGTGCCCGATGTACCAGTACGCCTGGGGCGCGATGTAGTCGACCCAGCCCTCCAGCACCCACTTGCGCGTGTCCGCGTAGAGGTCGTCGTACGCCTGGAGCGCCCGCGTGGCCGAGCCGCGCCGGTCGGTGCTCTGGTTGCGCCACACTCCGAAGGGGCTCACGCCGAACCGCACCGTCGGGTGGTCGGCGCGCAGCCGCCGCGACATCTCCTCGACGAGGGCGTCGGTGTTGTGACGGCGCCAGGCGGCGCGCGAGGTGAAGGAGCCGCCGTACTCCGCGTAGGCGTCGTCGTCGTCGAAGTGCTCCCCGGCGACGGGGTACGGGTAGAAGTAGTCGTCCCAGTGCACCGCGTCGACGGGGTAGCGGGAGACGGCGTCCAGCATCGCCTTCTGCACGAAGGCCCGCACCTGGGGCAGCCCCGGGTTGTAGTAGAGCCTGCCGCCGTACGCGACGGTCCAGCCGGGATTGCGGCGCGCCGGGTGCGAGGCCGCCAGACGGGAGGGATCGGTGTGGTGGGCCACCCGGTACGGGTTGCACCAGGCGTGCAGTTCCAGCCCGCGCGCGTGCGCCTCGGCGACCGCCGTGCCCAGCGGGTCCCAGCCCGGGTCGCGGCCCTGCACCCCGGTCAGCCACTGCGACCACGGCTCGTACGCCGAGGGCCACAGCGCGTCGGCGGCCGGGCGGACCTGGAGGACCACGGCGTTGAGCCGGCGCGCCACGGCCGTGTCGAGGAGCCTGATCAGCTCGGCGCGCTGCTCCCGGGCGGGCAGACCGCTCCTGGAGGGCCAGTCCACGTTCTGTACGGAGGCGATCCACATCCCGCGGAACTCCGCGGTCCCGGCCCGGCCCCCGGCGCCGGCCCGCGCCGGGAGCACCCCGGGCGGCGCCGCCGGTTCCCGCACCCGCGCCGCCGCACCGGCCGCCGCGGCCGGGCCCGCCGCCGTCGCGGCCAGCACGCCCGCGGCCCCCGTCAGCAGCCCCCGCCGTCCGATGTACGCCATGTGAAGACTCCGTTCCGCTCCGTGACATCGCTCTGCGTGCGCACAGCATGCCCGCCCCGGCCCGCCGCCGGAGGCAACGCCGGAGTAACGTCGTGGGGCGTGGCGGGCGCCGGGGTGCAGTTACCACTGCCGAACACGGGGGACCCGCGATGGATGAGCAGCGAAAGGCACGACGTGACGGACCTCTCTACCCTCCCGACCGACATCGCACGGGTCGGCGTGGTGGGCTGTGGCCAGATGGGCGCTGGCATCGCCGAGGTGTGCGCCCGCAGCGGTCTTGAGGTGAAGGTCGCCGAGACCACCGGCGAGGCCCTGGAGATCGGGCGCACCAGGCTGCACAACTCGCTGACCAAGGCCGCCGAACGCGGCAAGATCAGCGAGGAGGAGCGGGACGCCACCCTGGCCCGCCTCAGCTTCACCACCGACCTCGGCGAGTTCGCCGACCGTGACCTCGTCATCGAGGCGGTCGTCGAGAACGAGCAGGTCAAGACGGAGATCTTCCAGGTCCTGGACCAGGTGATCACCCGCCCGGACGCGATCCTCGCCTCCAACACCTCCTCGATCCCGCTGGTCAAGCTGGCCGTCGCGACCTCGCGGCCGGACCAGGTCATCGGCATCCACTTCTTCAACCCGGCGCCCGTCCAGCGGCTCGTCGAGCTGATCCCGGCGCTCACCACGAGCGAGGAGACGGTCAAGCGGTCCGAGGCCCTGGTGCGGGACGTGCTGAACAAGCACGCCGTCCGCGCCCAGGACCGGTCCGGCTTCGTCGTCAACGCGCTCCTCGTGCCGTACCTGCTGTCCGCGATCCGGATGTTCGAGTCGGGCATCGCGAGCCGCGAGGACATCGACAACGGCATGGAGCTGGGCTGCGCCCACCCGATGGGCCCGCTCAAGCTGTCCGACCTGATCGGCCTGGACACCATCGCCTCGATCGCCGATTCGATGTACGCGGAGTACAAGGAGCCGCTGTACGCCGCTCCCCCGCTGCTCCAGCGCATGGTCGACGCGGGCCGCCTGGGCCGCAAGACGGGCTCGGGCTTCTACCCGTACGGCTGAACCGCCCGGGGCGGCCCGGCCGCTGACGGCGCGCCGGGCGGGTCCCGGCCGCCCCGTCGGCGGCCGGGCCTCGCCACGCCCGCCGGCGGCGGCACGGCAGCCGGCCGGCGCCCTCACAGGGGAACGCGCAGCGCCCCGTCGATGGAGTGCGCGGTCTCCTCCGCGCCCGCGCATCCGCTGCTCAGCAGCTGCTCCCGGACGGCCCGCAGCCGGTCCCGCAGGCGCAGCGACTCCATCCCCCTGGCGCGTTCGGCCATCTCGGCCGCCGAGGCCACCGCCCGCTCGGCCTCGCCCTGCCGCAGCTGCACCTCGCACAGCATCGCGAGGCGGTGCACCCGCCCCCGGTCGTGCGCGGGACGCCCCACCGCCTCGGCCGCCTGTTCGTGCGCGCCGGCGAGGTCCCCCAGGCTCAGCAGCGCCTCCGCCACCTGTACGTTGACCAGCCCCGGCTGGACGTAGCCGGTCTCGGCGGGCTCGGCACCGGGCTCGATCCGCGCGGCGGCCGCCTCGGCGCGCCGGATGCAGGCCAGCGCCGCCCGCCCGTCGCCGAGCCGCGCGTACGCCTTGGCCTGCATCGCGTACAGGTCGGCGGCCAGTGCGGGGGTGGTGTCCCGGCCGGCGGTGCGCAGCGCGGCCTCGGCGAAGGCCACGGCCTGGCGGTGGTCCTTCAGGTGCAGCGACTGGTTGACGAGCAGGGCGATCACGTACGCCCCCAGCCCCCGGTCCCCGCTGGCCTTCGCGAGCCGCAGCGCCTGGTGGAAGTAGCGCTGGGCGAGGCCGTGGGCGTCGGAGTCGTACGCGCAGATCCCCGCGATCGCCACCAGCGAGCCGCCGGCCCGGTGCAGCGACCGGCCGACCTCGTCGGAGTAACTCCCGCGCAGCATCGGCGCGGTCTCGCTGCCGAGGAAGCGCACGATCCGGGCCCGGGTGGCCATCCCGCCGGCCCGGCGGTACATCAGCTCGTAGTGCGCCCGGGCGGCACGCAGGATCTCGATGTGCTCGGGACCGATGCGGTGCGGGCCCTCCCGGGACACGTCGGCGTCCTCCGGCGGGTTCTCCCACTCCCACACCGGGATGACGGCCGGGGTGCCGGTGAGGGCGTGCGCGGTGAGCTGTGCGGGCCGGCCCAGCTCGTCGGAGCGCCACAGCGCGGTGGCACGGTCGACGAATCCGCTGAGCCGGGTGGTGTGCGGGCTCTGCCGGCCGGGGATGCCGAACCCGATGTCGTCGAGTGCGACGGGACGGTGGAGCCGCCCGCCCAGCACCTCGCAGATCAGGTCGGGCACCTGGCCGCGGGGGCGCTGCCCCTTCAACCAGCGGGAGACGGCGGTGTGTTCGTAGCGCAGCGCGAGTCCACGGGACCGGCCGGCCTGATTGACGTGCGCGGCGAGTCCGGCGTGGGACATGCCCGCCTCGGCGAGGAGGGCGTCGAGCAGGGCATTGGGCTGCATGGGCCCCTCCAAGGGCTCGTCGCCCTCAGGCTAGTGGCTGAGCGGTGGGCGCGGGGGCGTTCCGCGTTTCCTTCACACGGGGTGTGAAGTGAGTGCGCGCATAAATGCGTTGCGCACCCTGCCGCGCGGGGCCCCGGGGGCGGTTCACTGAAGAGCCTCGCCAAGGAGGCAGCCCGGTCGTCGGCTCCCCCTCGTACAGTGCGACGACCCGGCACCGCGCCGCCCGCCCCTGCTGTCTGCCCGACACTCCATGGCAGGCGCGGGCGGCGCACCACGGCTCCGAGGGGTCCGGTTGGTCGCCGGGCCCGCCGGAGCCGGGCCGGTTCCGCACCGGGTCCGTCCACCGGCCCGGTGCGGAGCGGCTCCGCCGGTGACCCGGATCCGCCCGGCCCGTACCGCTCCCCCCCTGGCCGGGCGGGTCCGCACCGGTCGGCCGCGGCGCGGCACCCCGGGGGCGGCGTCGGCGGTGGGGCCGCCCTCCCGGTGCCGTGCACGGCGCGCACGCCCGCAGCCAGCCGCGCGGGTGTGCCCGTGCGCGGGCGCACCGCCGCGCGGAACGGTCCCCCGTCCGCAGGGTCCGGGGTGCCACCCGAACGGGTGAGGGGCGCGCCCGGTGATCCGGACGCGCCCCTCGGAGCGGTTCAAGCGTCGGAGGCGCTACGCGCCCCGCAGCACCGCCCCGGTCCGCTCGCCGGCCAGGGCCACCGCGGCGTCGCGCGCGGCCGTGGACTCCTCGGCGGTCAGCGTCCGGTCGGGCGCCCGGAAGCGCAGGGCGTACGCGAGGGACTTCTTGCCCTCGCCGACCTGCTCACCGGTGAACACGTCGAACAGCCGCAGGGACTCCAGCAGTTCGCCGGCGCCCTTGCGGAGCGCGTCCTCCACCGCCGAGGCGGGGACGGAGGCGTCCACGATCAGCGCGACGTCCTGGGTCGCCACCGGGAAGGTGGAGATCCGGGGCGCCCGCACGACGCCGCCGCCGGCCGCCGCGAGGCGGTCCAGGTCGAGCTCCATGGCGCTGGTGCGGGCGGGCAGGCCCATCGCCTTGACCACGCGCGGGTGCAGCTCGCCGGCGTGGCCGATGACCTGCTCGACACCGTCGAGGGTGACGACCAGCTCGGCGCAGCGGCCCGGGTGCCAGGGGCCGTACTGGCCCTGGCGGACGACCAGCTCCGCGCCGGCCTCGACGGCCAGCGCGCGGGCGGCCTGGACGGCGTCCGCCCAGCCGGCCGGGCGGCCCTTGCCCCACCAGCCGGCCTGCTCGCGGGCACCGGCCAGCACGACCGCGGCGTACCGCGGCTGCGCGGGCAGGGCCGCGTCGAGGGTGGCGACCTCCTCGTCCGTGGGACGCCGGTCGACGGGCAGCCGTACGGCGGCACCCGGCTCGGCGGCGGCACGGAAGACCGAGCCGGTCTCGAAGAGCGCGAGGTCGTGGCTGCCCCGGCTGTCGTTGCGGCGCAGCGCGCCGAGCAGACCCGGCAGCAGCGTGGTGCGCAGCGCCGGCTCCTCGTCGGAGATCGGGTTGACCAGCTTGACGACCTGGCGGCTCGCGTCGTGCGCGGGCAGCTGGAGCTGGTCGAAGACGGCCTCGCCGATGAAGGGGTAGCTCAGCGCCTCGACGTAGCCGGCGCCGGCCAGCGCGCGGCCCACCCGGCGGTGCAGCTGCTGGCGCGCGGTCAGGCCGCGGCCGGAGGGCACCTGCGGGAGGGTGGACGGGAGGTTCCCGTAGCCCTCCAGCCGGATGACCTCTTCGGCGAGGTCGTTGGGCTCGGCGAGGTCGGGCCGCCACGAGGGGACGGTGACGACGAGCTCGTCCTGGCCGTAGACGTCGCAGCCGATCTCCTGGAGGCGGCGCACGACGGTCTCGCGGCCGTACTCCATGCCCGCGACCCGGTCCGGGTGGTCCGCGCGCATCGCGATGGTGCGCGGGGCCCCCGGGGCGGTGAGTTCGGTGACGCCGGCCTCGGCGGTGCCGCCGGCGAGCAGCACCAGCAGGTCGACGGTCCGCTGGGCGGCCGCCGCGGCGGCCTGCGGGTCGACGCCCCGCTCGAAGCGCTTGGAGGCCTCGGAGGACAGCTTCAGGCGGCGGGCGGTGCGCGAGATCGACACGGAGTCGAAGTGCGCGGCCTCGATGACGACGTCGGTGGTGCCGGTGACGGCGCCCGTCTCGGGGTCGGTGACGGAGTCGGCGATCTCGGTGTTGGCGCCGCCCATGACGCCGGCGAGCCCGATGGGGCCGCTGCCGTCGGTGATGACCAGGTCCTCGGCGTCGAGGGTGCGCTTGACCCCGTCGAGGGTGGTGAGCTTCTCGCCCTGCTCGGCACGGCGGACGCCGATCGCGCCGTCGAGGCGCGAGCGGTCGTAGGCGTGCAGCGGCTGGCCGAGTTCCAGCATCACGTAGTTGGTGATGTCGACGGCCAGCGAGATCGGGCGCATGCCCGCCTTCTGGAGGCGGCGCGTCAGCCAGATCGGGGACCGCGCCTCGGGGTCGAGGCCGGTCACCGTGCGGGCGGTGAAGCGGTCGCAGCCCTGCGGGTCGGAGATCTGGACGGCGTAGCCGTACGAGTTCGGCGCGGGCACGTCCAGCAGCGCCGGGTCGCGCAGCGGCAGGCCGTAGGCGGTGGCGGCCTCGCGGGCCACACCGCGCATGGACATGCAGTAGCCGCGGTCCGGGGTGATGTCGATGTCCAGGACCTCGTCGATCAGCTGGAGCAGCTCGATCGCGTCGGTGCCCGGCTCGTACTCCGGCGGCAGCACGATGATGCCGTGCGTGCCGTCGTCGCCCATGCCCAGCTCCTCGCCGGAGCAGATCATGCCGTGCGAGGTCCTGCCGTACGTCTTGCGCGAGGCGATCGCGAAGTCACCGGGCAGCACGGCGCCGGGCAGCACCACGACGACCTTGTCGCCGACGGAGAAGTTCCGGGCGCCGCAGACGATCTCCTGCGGCTCGCCGGTGCCGTTGGCGGAGCCGACGTCGACCGTGCAGAACCGGATGGGCTTGCGGAAGCCCTCGAGCTCCTCGATGGTCAGCACCTGGCCGACGACGAGGGGGCCCTTGAGGCCGGCGCCGAGCTGCTCGACGGTCTCGACCTCGAGGCCGGCGTCGACCAGCTTGGCGGCCACGTCACGGCCGGTCTCGCCCGCGGGGAGGTCGACGTACTCCCGCAGCCAGGAAAGCGGGACGCGCATCAGATCTCACTCCCGAACGGCCGGGTGAAGCGCACGTCACCCTCGACCATGTCTCGCATGTCTTCAACGTTGTGACGGAACATCAGCATCCGCTCGATGCCGAAGCCGAAGGCGAACCCGCTGTACTTCTCCGGGTCCACGCCGCAGGCGACGAGCACCTTCGGGTTGACCATGCCGCAGCCGCCGAGCTCGATCCAGCCCTCGCTGGAGCAGGTACGGCAGGGGCGGTCGGGGTTGCCCACCGACTCGCCGCGGCAGACGTAGCACTGCATGTCCATCTCGGCGGACGGCTCGGTGAAGGGGAAGAAGTGCGGGCGCAGCCGGGTGGTGGTCTGCTCCCCGAAGAGCTCCTTGACCATGTGGTCGATGGTGCCCTTGAGGTCGGCCATGGTCAGGCCCTCGTCCACGGCGAGCAGCTCGACCTGGTGGAAGACCGGGGTGTGCGTCGCGTCGAGCTCGTCGGTGCGGTACACGCGGCCCGGGCAGACGATGTAGACGGGCGGCTTGCGCTCCAGCAGCGAACGCGCCTGCACTGGGGAGGTGTGGGTGCGCAGCACGACACCGGACTCGTCGCCCGCGGTGCCCTCGGGGCCCTGGACGAAGAAGGTGTCCTGCATCTGGCGCGCCGGGTGGTCGGGCGTGAAGTTGAGGGCGTCGAAGTTGAACCACTCCGCCTCCACCTCGGGGCCTTCCGCCACCTCGTAGCCCATGCCGACGAAGATGTCCGCGATGCGGTCCATCAGCGTCGTCAGGGGGTGGCGGGCGCCGGCGGGCACGCGGTCGTAGGGCAGCGTGACGTCCACCGCCTCCTCGACCAGCACCCGCTCGTCGCGCTCGGCCTCCAGCTGCACCGTGCGGGCCCCGAAGGCCTTGTTCACGGCGCCGCGGGCCTGTCCGACGCGCTTGCCCGCCTCGGCCTTGGCCTGGGGCGGCAGGGCGCCGATCTCGCGGTTGGCGAGCGCCAGGGGCGAGCGGTCGCCCATGTGCGCGGTCTTCGCCTCGCGGAGCTCGTCGAGGTCGCCGGCGGACGCGAAGGCGGCGAGCGCCTCGTCCCGCATGCGCTCGATCTCTTCCGGTTTCAGTGCCTCGACCTCGACAGGGTCGTACGACTTGTTCGGTGCCGACATCTCTTCCCGTACTTCCGATGGCTGGCTGGTGGGTCCCCGCGCGACCTGGATCGAAACGGCTCGGATCGATCGGCACAAGGACACAAAGGTGCCAAAGGACGAGTCTAAGGGCCGCCGGGGGTGGAGGAGCCCGTGGGCCGCCTGGCGAGACCGTCCGCAGGGTTACTGCGTGAGGTAGGCCGGGGCGCTCACGGGCAGGATAAATCGGAACTCGGCTCCGCCTCCGGGGCCGCGGCCGACCGTGATGGTGCCGCCGTGGGCCTCCACGATGCCCTTGACGATGTACAGGCCCAGGCCGGTGCCGCCGCGCTTGCTCCCCCGCCAGAAGCGGGTGAAGACGCGGCCCATCGACTCCTCGGGGATCCCGGGGCCTTCGTCGGTCACGGTGACGGCGGTTCCCTTCTCGTGCGGTGCCACGTCGATGGTGACCGTTCCGTCACCGTGGCGCACCGCATTTTCGAGGAGGTTGCCGAGAATCTGGTCGATCTTGTCCGGGTCGGCCCACAGGTCCGGGAGCGGGCTGCTGACCCGTACGAGGAACCGCTCGGGCGCCTGCCCGTTCGCGGTGAGCGCCTGGACGTGGCGGCCCACGGCAGCGGCGATGTCGACGGGCTGGCGGCGCACCTCCAGGCGGCCGGAGTCGATGCGGGAGATGTCGAGGAGTTCGGCGATGAGCCGGGTGACGCGGTTGGCGTCGGCGTCGACGGTCTCCAGCATCAGCCGCTTCTGGTCGTCGGTGAACCGTTCCCACTTGGCGAGCAGGGTCGCGGTGAACCCCTTGACCGAGGTCAGCGGGGAGCGCAGTTCGTGCGCCACCGTCGCGATCAGCTCGGCGTGGCTGCGCTCGGTGCGCCGCCGGGCCTCGGTGCCGCGCAGGGTGACGACGAGGCGGCTGAGCGGGCCGGTGGGATGGGTGCGTACGTAGCGGGCGGAGACGAGCACCTCGCGCCCGCCGGGCAGCAGCAGGTTCCGCTCGGGCTGGCCGCGCCGGGTGGCGAGCCCCCCGTACGGGTCGGTCAGCGCCCACCAGCGGCGGCCTTCGAGGTCCTCCAGCGGCAGCGCGCGCTCGATGCGGGCCCCGAGGGCCTGGCCGGCCGCGATGGCGGTGATCCGGGACGCGGCCCGGTTGAAGCAGACGACGTGCCCGGTGCCGTCGGCGACGACGAGCCCGTCGGGCAGTTCGTCGGGGTCCATCAGGAAGGCGCCGCCCCCCGGCCCGGGGGCTCCGGCGGGACCCTGGCCGGGGGCACCGCCCCCGCGGCCGGCGGGGCCGGCCTGGGGCGGTACGGAGGGCAGGGCGCCCGGACCGGCCGGTGCGCCGCCGGGGGGCCGGGCGGCGTCCCCGAACCGCTCCTCGGCCGCGTCCGCGGCCCCTGGTGAGCTGTTCGTACCGACGGTCATGTCCCCGTACCCCGCATCTCCGGGTAGCTCAGTGGGCCCCCGGGCGGCCACATTACTAGCTGGGGGTCACGGAGCGGCACCCTCCGGGCGCCCGCTGTGCGCGCGCGGACGCGTAGAGGCACACGGCCGCGGCCGTCGCGAGGTTCAGGCTCTCGGCCTTGCCGTGGATCGGGACCCGGACGACGGCGTCCGCGAGGGCGCGGGTCTCCTCGGGCAGGCCCCAGGCCTCGTTGCCGAACACCCAGGCCGAGGGGCCGCCCATGGTGCCCGCGTCCAGCTCGGCGTCGAGGTCGTCCTCCCCGGCCCCGTCGGCCGCGAGGATCCGTACTCCGGCGGCCCGCAGCCCTTCCACGGCCTGCTCCACGGGGACGCCGACGGCCACCGGCAGGTGGAAGAGGGAGCCCACGGAGGCCCGTACGGACTTGGGGTTGTACAGGTCGACGGAGGCGTCGGTCAGCACCACCGCGTCCGCGCCGGCGGCGTCCGCGCAGCGCAGTACGGTGCCGGCGTTCCCGGGGTCGCGGACGTGGGCGAGGACGGCGACCAGCCTGGGCCCGGCCTTGAGGATCTCCTCGAAGGGGGAGTCCAGGAAGTGGCAGACGCCGACCAGGCCCTGCGGGGTCACGGTCTGGGAGACCTCGGCGAGCACCTCGTCGGAGGCGTGGTGCACCCGGGCCCCGGCGAGCAGCGCGGCCTCGACGATGTCGGCGTAGCGCTCGGCGGCCTCGACGGTGGCGAACAGCTCGATCAGGGTCGCGCCCTGGGCCCCGCGGTGCTCGACGGCCTCCCGGACGGCCTGCGGCCCCTCGGCGATGAACCGGCGCTCCTTGGTGCGGAAGTTGCGCCGCGCCAGCCGGCGGGCGGCGGCCACCCGCGGGGATCGGGGGGAGATCAGCTCGGTGGGGTGACCCATGGTGTCTGCGGTTCTCTCTCGGGTTCTGCGGGGCGGGGCGAAAGCACACGGACCCGCAGGCGGTGAGCCTGCGGGTCCGTGGGGTGCCGGTCGCGCGGAGCGGGCCGGCCAGGCGCCTTAGGCAGCGGCCTTGGGCGCGTTCACGTCGGCCGGGAGGGCCTTCTGCGCGACCTCGACCAGCGCGGCGAACGCGTTGGCGTCGTTGACGGCCAGCTCGGCGAGGATCTTGCGGTCCACCTCGATGTTGGCGGCCTTCAGACCCTGGATGAGGCGGTTGTACGTCATGCCGTTCTGGCGGGCAGCGGCGTTGATGCGCTGGATCCACAGCTGACGGAAGTCGCCCTTGCGCTTCTTGCGGTCGTTGAAGTTGTAGACCAGCGAGTGGGTGACCTGCTCCTTGGCCTTGCGGTACAGGCGCGAACGCTGACCGCGGTAGCCGGAGGCCGCCTCGAGGATCGCCCGGCGCTTCTTGTGGGCGTTTACTGCCCGCTTGACGCGTGCCACTTTTTACTCCTTGTAGCGGGGCCGTGGTTGTCTTCACACGGCCCGGAAATCGATGGGGTCCCGGTCTTGACGTCCCGCTCCCCGGGGGGAGCGGAGGACATCAGATGCCGAGAAGCTTCTTGATCTTCGCGGCGTCGCCGGGAGCCATCTCCGCGTTGCCGGTCAGGCGACGGGTGATGCGGGACGACTTGTGCTCGAGCAGGTGGCGCTTGCCGGCGCGCTCACGGAGCACCTTGCCGGAGCCGGTGACCTTGAAGCGCTTCTTGGTACCGCTGTGAGTCTTGTTCTTCGGCATGGCGCCGTTATCTCCTCGTCGGTGGCGCTCCCGCCGGTCCGGCGGGACCGGCTCGCGGGAGCGTCATGTTGTTGGGTGATCCGGGACGGGCTGTCCGGGATCAGGCCTCGGCGTTCGCCTCGGCGGAGCCGTCGGCCTCGACCTCGGCCTCGGTGGCGGCCTCCGGGGCCTCCTCCTCGGCCGGAGCGGCCTCGGCGGCGGTGCCCTGGCGCTCGGCCTTGCGCGCGGCCTGCGCCTCGCGGGCTTCGGCCATCGCCTCGGTCTTCTTCTTGTGCGGACCGAGAACCATGATCATGTTTCGGCCGTCCTGCTTCGGGTTCGACTCGATGAAGCCGAGGTCCTCGACGTCGGAGGCGAGACGCTGCAGCAGTCGGTAGCCGAGTTCCGGCCGGGACTGCTCGCGACCACGGAACATGATCGTGATCTTGACCTTGTCGCCCTGCTTGAGGAACCGAACGACGTGACCCTTCTTGGTGTCATAGTCGTGCGGGTCGATCTTCGGCCGGAGCTTCATCTCCTTGATGACCGTGTGCGCCTGGTTCTTGCGCGCCTCACGGGCCTTCATGGCCGACTCGTACTTGAACTTGCCGTAGTCCATGAGCTTGCAGACCGGCGGGCGCGCGGAAGCCGCGACCTCGACCAGGTCCAGGTCGTATTCCTGTGCGAGCTCAAGCGCCTTCGCAAGCGGGACGATGCCCACCTGTTCGCCGCTGGGACCGACGAGTCGCACCTCAGGGACGCGAATCCGATCGTTGATGCGGGGCTCGGTGCTGATGGATCCTCCTCGGTAGCACCACACGGTTGCCTGGCAGACAACCGCTGACGTCTTTTGTCGTCAGACCTCAACCGCGGCGGAACATGAAAAATGCCCCGCCGGGCACAGGCAGGGGCTCCAAAACAACCGGAGCACCGCCGCGTGCGAACCGCGGGGCGCAGATCGACGGCTTTCCATCGTCCGTACGGAACGATGGATACCGTCTGACCGGATGACCCGCCTCCCCGGAGGGTGGTCGGGTGGGAGATCGGAGCCTCCACTTGTGGGCCGGGCACGCATGTGTCCGGCCGGTCGAGTTCCATACTACCCCACGCGGGACAAGGCCGCCGCACGACCTATCGTGGAGCGCATGACTGACGCGACGCCCTCCGATTCCACCCCTCCCGACTACGACGAGATGACCCGCGACATCGCGGACGTCCCGGCCGTCGAGGTCATCACCACGGTGGCCGTCCACCTGCTGAGCGCCGCGGCGGTCAACCTGGGCCTGGACAAGCCGGACTCCGAGCACAAGGACCTCGACGAGGCCCGCAAGCTGATCACCGCCCTGGCCGGCCTGGTCACCGCCAGCGCCACCGAGATCAGCTCCTTCCACGCGGCCCCGCTGCGCGACGGCCTGAAGTCGCTCCAGCTGGCCTTCCGCGAGGCCTCGCTCGTGCAGGACGAGCCGGGCCAGGGCCCGGGCGAGAAGTTCACGGGCCCGGTCTACGCCTGACCGTCCTCCCGCACGTTCCGCTTCCGTACGCCGAAGGGCCGCCGCGACACCTCGCGGCGGCCCTTCGGCGTACGGGGTTCCGGGCGGGCGGACCTCAGCGCGCGAAGAGCGGCTCGCCCGGCGGGACCGGGCCGCCGGGCGGGAGCAGGGCCAGGTCCAGGCCGCGTACCAGCCGGGCGCGCAGGGTCTCGTCCGCCGCCAGCGCTTCGGCCACCCGGCGGGCCGCCGGGGCGGGCTCGGCGTCGGCCGAGAGCACGACGGCCAGGGTGCCGTCGGCGTCGGCACCGCCCCGCCCCAGGTGGGCGCGGAGCACGGCGGGCTCGGCGGCCACGGCCGCGCGCACGGCCTCGCGCACGGCCGGGTCGGCCAGCGGATCGGCGTCCGTGCGGCCCTCGGCCAGCGCGCGCAGCGCCGGCCCCGTCAGCTGGTACGGGACCGGACCGGCCAGGTCGATGACGACCGTGTCGGCCTTCTCGTGCGCGGCGGCGGCGAGCGCCTGGTGCAGCGGGACCGCCACGGGGCGGGCCGCCGGGTCCCACAGGGCCAGCGAGGCGATCGAGGTGAAGGCGGGCAGCGCCCGGCGGTTGCCCGCCGTCAGGGTGGGCACGGCCATGTCGCTGGTCTTCTCGCGCTTCAGGCCGGTCTCCGGGTCCGTCTCGACCTCGCCGAGCATCGCCACGACCGGCACCAGCAGGCGGGCGTCCTTCAGCGCCGCCAGCAGCTGCGGTTCGGCCGCCCGGTCGGCCGCCCAGGCGGCCAGGGCGGCGCTCAGCCGGGGATCGGCGGTGCCGTCGTCGTCGGAGAAACCGGGGTCTGGAATGTTCTTGGTCGCCACAGTTACGCGACTCTATCCCGCCGTGCGGCGCGCGGGCGCCGGGCCAGTACGGCGGCCAGCACGAGCAGGGCCGCTCCCCCGGCCGCGGCCGCCGGCACACCGGGCACCGTCCGGCGCCCGGACGCGCGGACCGGTTCGGGGCCCGGGCCGAAGTGGCGCCGCCCGGCCGGGACGGCGGCGGGCACGGGCGCCTCGGGGCGCAGCGCGGCGCCGGCCTGGATCGCGGCGACCGGGTCGACCGTGCCGTGGCCCCGGGCGTCGTCGCGGCCGCCGGCCGGGCGGTCGGCGGCGGTGTCCTCCAGCAGCTTCTTCACCTGTGCCGGGGACAGGCCCGGGTGGGCGGCCCTGACGAGGGCCACGGCGCCGGAGACGAAGGCCGCGGCGGCGCTGGTGCCCCAGCCCTCGTAGTAGGAACGGTCCGGGTCGGCGATGACCACGTCGACGCCGGGGGCGCTGACGGCGGCGTACCAGTGGCGGGTGGAGAAGGGAGCCTTGCGGCCCTGGCGGTCCACGGCCGCGACGGCGATCACGCCGGGGTAGGCGGCGGGGTAGGACGTGTGGTCACCGCGTTCACCGCCGTTGCCCGCGGAGGCGACGACGACCACGCCCTTGCCGAGGGCGTACTGCACGGCCTCGTCCTCGGCGGCCTCGTGGTGCGCCGAGTCGCTGTCGTCGCCGAGCGAGAGGTTGATCACGTCGGCGCCGTGGTCGGCGGCCCAGCGGATGCCCTCGGCGAGGGCGCCGGCCTTGCTGTCGCGGGCCTCGGCCCGGCCCGGGTCGCCCTCTTCGAGGATCACGCGGACGGGCAGGATCTTCGCGTGGGGCGCGATCCCGAGGACCCCCTGCGAGCGGTCGGGGCCGTGGCCCCGGCCCGCGATGATGCCGGCCATGGCCGTGCCGTGGCGGGCCCAGGCGCGGTCGCCGCGGCCGGCGCCCATGCCGACGAGGTCGGCGCCCTCGAGGACCTGGCCGGCGAGGTCGGGGTGGGTGGCGTCCACGCCCGTGTCGAGGACGGCGACGGTGACCCCGTCGCCCTGGGTGGTGCCCCACGCCTCCTCGGCGCGCAGGGCGAGCAGGCCCCACTGCCGGTCGCGGATGGTGTCGGCGGCGGCGGGGTGGGCGGCGGTCCCGGCGAGGAGGGCGGCGGTGAGGACGGCGGCGGCCGCCGTGCGCAGGGGGGCCGGTGTCATCGGGTGGACCCCTTCGTCGGCGGGGGCGGGACGGGGGCCGGGCTCGAGGCGGAGGCCGGGGCGGGGGCCGGGGCGGGGGCCGGGGCGGCGCCGGAGGAGGGCCCGGAAGAGGGGGCGGAAGAGGGGGCGGCGAGGCCGGTGAGGGCATGTGCGGCGCGGTCGGCGGCGGCCTTTGCCGTGTGGCCCAGCCCGGCCTCGGCGACGGTCCCGGTGGCGCCGGACCGCACCGCCTCCTCGGCGGGGACCGGGGCGTCGACGGTGCGGCCGTCGGCGAAGGCGGAGACGGCGTAGACGACCGCCGGGGCCTCGGCGGAGACCGTCGCGGTCCAGGCGGCGCGGCGCGCGTCGGCGTACTCGTAGGCGGGCGGGACGGTCAGCCGGCCACGGAGGCCGTCCATCGCGGTGGCGTCGGCGGGGGTGAAGACCAGGCCGACGGTGACGAGGGAGCTGCGGGTGGCGTCGGTGTAGGTGGCGCGGAGCACGCGGGTGCAGCCGGTGGCGGCGAGAGCGGCCCGCCAGTCGGCGGGCAGGACGGCCGCGCAGTCGGAGTCCGGCGCGAGGGCGATCCGGATCCAGCTGCGGTCGGCGCCGCCGGGGCCGGACCCGGGGGCGTCCAGCACGGGGGGCAGGAGGCCGTCGACGGGGGCCGACCGCCACAGCGAGGCGGCCTGGCGGTAGGCCGCGTCGGGGGGCAGGGGGCGGTGCGAGGCGCGGTGGTCGCGCCAGGCGGTGGTGGCGGCGCCGGCGAGGAGGGCGGTGCCGAGGAGGGCGCAGACGGTGGCGCTGACGACCCGTGCGGGACGGCGGCGGGGCGGGTGGGACGGGTGGGGCGACGGCTGCTCGGGGTCGCCGCCCAGGACCTCGGTCCGTGGTGTCGTCGTGGTCATCCGGCGGCTCCGCCCCCCGTTCCGTACGGCTGCCTGCCCGTACTCTACGGGGCCGTTGCCCTGGCCGGGCGGTGCGGGACGCCCTGCGGGACGGGGCCCGGGGGTGGGGCGGCGGTATCGCCCCTGCGGGGCGGGTTCGGGGGCGGGCGGCTTCGGGGACGGAATCGCCCTGCGGGGCGGGTTCGGGGTGGGCGGCTTCGGGGACGGGATCACCCTGCGGGGCGGGTTCGGGGTGGGCGGCTTCAGGCGGACGGGATCGCCCTGCGGGGCGGGGTTCGGTGGGGTGGCTTCGGGGCGGGGTCGGTGCCGGGGTGGGGTGTCGTCCGGGGCGGGCTTCGATGTTCGGCGCCCGTTCCGGATCCGAGTCGTACGGGCATCGGGCGCCGAATTCATCTCGTTTTAGCCCCGGCCAACACCCCACCCCGTCCCCGCCCCCTCACGCAGCCACCTCCAGCTCGCCCGGCACCTCCAACCCCTACGCAAAAGCCAGCCCCGCCGGCGTTTGAGGCGCGGGGGGCCAACTCCAGCCTCGCCGGCGTTTGAGGCGCGGGGGTCTGGGGGCCGGCCCCCAGGAGACGGTCCGCAGACGCACGGGCTCCGCCGCAAAAGCCAGCCCCGCCGGCGATTGAGGCGCGGGGGTCTGGGGGCCGGCCCCCAGGAGACGGTCCGCAGACGCACGGGCTGCGCCACCACACCCAGCCCCGCCGGCGATTGAGGCGCGGGGGGCCAACTCCAGCCTCGCCGGCGATTGAGGCGCGGGGGTCTGGGGGCCGGCCCCCAGGAGACGGTCCGCAGGCGAACGGGCTGCGCCACCACACCCAGCCCCGCCGGCGATTGAGGCGCGGGGGTCCGGGGGCCGGCCCCCGGGAACGGGCCGCGCAGCGAGGGCCCCGTACCGCCCGGCCAGGGCAAGGGCCTACCCACCGGTAGAGCCGTCTGGCAAGCTGCCGCCCATGACTTCGGACCGGGCCCGGTACGACCGGGCGACCGCGCATCTCGACGCGCCCCTGGCCATCGTGGACCTGGACGCCTTCGACGCCAACGCCGACGACCTCGTGCGGCGGGCCGGCGGGAAGCCGGTCCGGGTCGCGAGCAAGTCCGTGCGGTGCCGGGCGCTGCTCGAACGGGTGCTGGCCCGGCCGGGGTTCGCCGGGGTCATGTCGTACACCCTCGCCGAGTCGCTGTGGCTCGCCCGTTCCGGGTTCGAGGACGTGCTGCTCGCCTACCCGTCCGCCGACCGGGCCGGGTTCGCGGAGCTGGCCGGTGACGCGAAGCTGGCCTCCGCGGTGACCGTGATGGTGGACGATCCGGCGCAGCTGGACCTCATCGACCGGGCGCGGGGCGGCGGGGCCGAGGTGGTGCGGGTCTGCCTGGAGCTGGACACGGCCCTGCGGTTGCTCGGCGGGCGGGTGCGGGTCGGGGCGCGGCGGTCGCCGTTGCGGGAGCCGGGGCAGCTGGCGGAGCTGGCGGCGGCGGTGGCGGCGCGGCCGGGGTTCCGGGTGGTGGGGCTGATGGGCTACGAGGGTCACGTGGCCGGTGTCGGGGACGCGCTGGCGGGGCGGCCGGTGCGCTCGCGGGTGATCCGGCTGATGCAGGGCGCGGCGCGCAAGGAGCTGGCGGTGCGGCGCGCCGAGGCGGTGCGGGCCGTGCGGGCGGTGGTGGGGGAGCTGGAGTTCGTCAACGGCGGCGGGACGGGCAGCGTCGCGGAGACGGCGGCGGAGGAGGCGGTGACGGAGATCGCCGCCGGGTCGGGGCTGTACGTGCCCCGGCTGTTCGACAACTACTCGACGTTCCGGGGGCGTCCGGCGGCGCTGTTCGCGCAGCCGGTGGTCCGGCGGCCCGGGGTGGGGGTGGTGACGGTGCTGGGCGGCGGTTATCCGGCTTCGGGGGCGGCGGGTGCCGACCGGCTGCCGGTGCCGTACCTGCCGGCCGGGCTGCGCTACGACCCGCGGGAGGGCGCGGGCGAGGTGCAGACCCCGCTGTTGGGGAGCCCGGCCGACGACCTGCTGATCGGCGACCGGGTCTGGTTCCGGCACGCGAAGGCCGGTGAGCTGTGCGAGCGGTTCGACACCCTGCACCTGGTGGAGGGGGACCGGGTGACCGGGGCCGTTCCGACGTACCGGGGTGAGGGGCGGACGTTCCTCTAGAAGACCGTGTCCGTCTGGTCGGGGACGATGCTCGCGTCGGCGCGGCGGACGGGCGCCGGTGTGCCGTCGTGGCCGGTGTAGCCGGTGGTGGAGCAGGGGTAGGGGCCGGGCTTCTGCTTCCTGGGCTCGATGAACATCGGGTTCACGATCCACTTGCCGTCGCTGTTGTCGTAGGCGCGGCACATGAGTTCGTTCTTGTTGCGGTTGATGACCAGGCGCAGGGCGGTGGCGTCGCGCAGGAAGGAGACGTCGGTGTCGGAGTCGCCCGCGGCGAAGACCTGGCGGCGGGCGGGCGGCTGGACCTTCTCGGCGGCGCGGCCGCGGACGCCGAAGACCTCCTGGTTGATCCAGCAGCGCTTGCCGTCGATGTAGGTGGTCATCGTGTCGGCGCCGTCGGGGACGGATCCGCAGCCCTGGAGGTGGCTGGTGAGCCTGCCGTCGCGGGTGGTGTTGCGGATGCCGATGACGTGGTCCGCCGGGATGCCGACGTGCCGGGCCCAGACTTCCACGACGGGCTGCGGGGAGGCGGAGCTGATCCAGACGTCGAAGCCGGCGCGGCGGAGCGTGTCGATCAGGTCGCGCTGCTGGTCGTAGTAGCGGACCCAGGCGGTGGCGGTGCCGGTGCCGACCCGCTGGACGGCGCCGACGGGCGCGGCGAGGTTCTCGGCGCGGGCGGCGGCCGCGAAGCCGCGTACCTCGTCGGTGGTCCAGCCGTGCATCAGCTGCGGCAGCCAGGCGTAGGCGGGGTCGGTGGTGCGGCGGTCCCAGCCGGCGAAGGCGGCGGCGCCGGTGCGGGTGGCGGAGGTGCCGTAGACGGTGCGGAGTTCGTCGGCGCAGGCGGCGCCCTCGGGGGTGCCGGTGGGCAGCGGGGCGCCGGGGCGGGCGAGGGGGCCGCAGGCGGCGGCGAGGGCCTGGGCGGCGGCCGGGGTGAGGTGGCGGCTGGTGGTGCTCCAGTCGCCGCCGGCGGGCCGGCGGATCTTCCCGTTGCGCAGGAGCCAGAACATGGTGGCGTCGCCGACGTCGTTCTTGACGACGGTGTTGTCCCAGTCGAAGACGGCGACGGGCCGGGTCCGGTGCGGGCGGTGCGGGGCGCAGTCGCCGTACCGGTCGACGAGCTGCTGGAGGCGGGCCCGGTTGTCCCCGTACCAGCCCGCGGCGGGTTCCGGGAGGGTGCAGGCGGTGGGTGCGGCCTGGGCGGGGGCGGTGGTGGTGAGGGTCGCGGCGGCCGTCGCGACGGCGGCGGCGAGGGTCCGGAGCCGTCGGGCGGGGGCGGGTCGGGTCACGGGGGCTGGTGCTCCTGTTCTCGTACGGGTCCGCCGGGGACGGTGGAGCACGGCGGCCGGGCGTCGTGGACGCCCGGCCGCCGTCGAGGGGTGGGCCGGCCTACAGGGGGGTGACGTACGCGCCGGAGATGCCTCCGTCGACCAGGAAGTCGGTGGCGTTGATGAAGGAGGAGTCGTCGCTGGCGAGGAAGGCGACGGCGGCGGCGATCTCGGTGGGTTCGGCGAACCGGCCGAGCGGGATGTGCACGAGGCGGCGGGCGGCGCGCTCGGGGTCCTTGGCGAACAGTTCCTGGAGCAGGGGGGTGTTGACGGGGCCGGGGCAGAGGGCGTTGACGCGGATGCCCTCGCGGGCGAACTGGACGCCGAGTTCGCGGGACATGGCGAGGACGCCGCCCTTGGAGGCGGTGTAGGAGATCTGGGAGGTGGCGGCGCCCATGATGGCCACGAAGGAGGCGGTGTTGATGATGGAGCCGCGTCCCTGGCGCTGCATGTAGGGGAGGGCGGCCTTGCAGCAGAGGTAGACGGAGGTGAGGTTGACGTCCTGGACGCGGCGCCAGGCGTCGAGTTCGGTGGTGAGGATGGAGTCGTCGTCCGGGGGCGAGATGCCGGCGTTGTTGAAGGCGATGTCGACGGAGCCGTAGGTGTCGAAGGCCGTCTTGAAGAGGGCTTCCACCTGGTCCTTGTCGGTGACGTCGACCTGGACGAAGGTGCCGCCGACCTCCTCGGCGGCGGCCTTGCCGGCGGCCGGGTCGATGTCGGCGCAGACGACGTTGGCGCCTTCGGAGGCGAGGCGGCGGGCGGTGGCGAGGCCGATGCCGCTGCCGGCTCCGGTGATGACGGCGGTGCGGCCGACCAGGCGGCGGCAGACGATCTCTTCGGTGCGGTCGGTCATGGGGTTCAGGCCTCCGTGCTGATGAAGACGTTCTTGGTCTCGGTGAATGCGGTGAGGGCGTCGGGTCCGAGCTCGCGGCCGAGTCCGGACTGCTTGTATCCGCCGAAGGGGGTCCAGTAGCGGACGCTGCTGTGGGAGTTGACGGAGAGGTTGCCGGCCCGGACGGCGCGGGACACGCGCAGGGCGCGGCCGACGTCGCGGGTCCAGAGGGAGCCGGAGAGGCCGTACTCGGTCGCGTTGGCCAGGCGTACGGCGTCCTCCTCGTCCTCGAAGGGGAGGATGACGGCGACCGGGCCGAAGACCTCCTCGGCGGCGACGGGCGCGGTGGGGTCCACGTCCGTGACGAGGGTCGGCGGGTACCAGAAGCCGGGGCCCTCGGGGGCCTTGCCGCGGACGGTGGTGAGGTCGTCGGTGACGTACGAGCGGACGCGCTCCAGCTGGCCGCGGGAGATGAGCGGGCCCATCTGCGTCTTCTCGTCCAGGGGGTCGCCGACGACGACGGACTCGATGCCGGGGGTGACGAGCTCCAGGAAGCGGTCGTACACGGAGCGCTGTACGAGGATCCGGGTGCGGGCGCAGCAGTCCTGGCCGGTGTTGTCCAGGTAGGCCATGGGGGCGGCCGCGGCGGCGGCCTCGAGGTCGGCGTCGGCGAAGACGATGTTGGGGCTCTTCCCGCCGAGTTCGAGCGTGAGGCGCTTCACCCGGTCGGCGCACTTGGCCATGATCTGCTTGCCGACGCGGGTGGAGCCGGTGAAGACGATCTTCGCGACGCCGGGGTGTTCGACCAGCGCGTCGCCGGTGACCGCTCCGTGGCCGGGGAGCACCTGGAAGAGGTGCTCGGGGATCCCGGCTTCGAGGGCGAGTCCGGCGAGGCGCAGGGCGGTGAGGGGGGTGGTCTCGGCGGGCTTGAGGATGACGGCGTTGCCGGCGGCGAGGGCGGGTGCCAGGCCCCAGGCGGCGATCGGCATGGGGAAGTTCCACGGCGCGATGACGCCGATGACGCCGAGGGGTTCGAGGAAGGTGACGTCGATGCCCCCGGCGACGGGGATCTGACGGCCGGAGAGGCGTTCCACTCCCCCGGCGGCGAAGTCGAGGAGGTCGCGGACGTTGGCGGCCTCCCAGCGGGCGTTGCCGATGGTGTGGCCGGCCTCGCCGACCTCCAGGCGGGCCAGTTCCTCGAGGTGTCCGTCGACCACCGCCGCGAAGCGGCGCAGGAGCCGGGCCCGGTCCGCGGGGGGTGCCGCCGCCCAGGCGCGCTGGGCCCGGGCGGCCCGGGCGACGGCGGCGTCGACATCGTCCCGTGTGGCGGCCGGGACGGTGGCGACGGTTTCCTCGGTGGCCGGATTCAGTACTTCCAGCACATCGGACACGTGGGTGCCTTCCTGATGTTCGGTGCGGGGTGGCTTCTACAGGCGTTCGAAGGAGCGGCGCAGCTCCCAGTCGGTGACCGCGGAGTCGTAGGCGTCGAGTTCGACGCGGGCCATGTTGCGGTAGTGGGCGACGACCTCGGGGCCGAAGGCCGCCTTGGCGATCTCGCTGTTCTCCCACAGTTCCGCGGCCTCGCGCAGGGTGGTGGGGACGTGGGCGAAGCCGGCGGTGTAGGCGTTGCCGGCGCAGGGTTCCGGCAGTTCGAGGCGGTTCTCGACGCCGTGGAGCCCGGCCGCGACCAGGCCGGCGACGGCGAGGTACGGGTTGACGTCACCGCCGGGGAGGCGGTTCTCGAAGCGGGTGGAGCGGCCGTGGCCGACCACGCGCAGGGCGCAGGTGCGGTTGTCGACGCCCCAGGCGACGGCGGTCGGGGCGAAGGATCCGGGGCGGAAACGCTTGTACGAGTTGATGTTCGGGGCGTAGAGAAGGGAGAAGTCGCGCAGCGCGGCCAGCTGGCCGGCCAGGAAGTGCCGCATCAGCGGGGACACCCCGTCCGGGCCGTCGCCGGCCATGGCGTTGCGTCCTTCGGTGTCGGCGAGCGAGAGGTGGATGTGGCAGGAGTTGCCCTCGCGCTCGTCGTACTTGGCCATGAAGGTGAGCGAGACGCCCTCCTGGGCGGCGATCTCCTTGGCGCCGGTCTTGTAGACGGCGTGCTGGTCGCAGGTGGTGAGCGCCTCGTCGTAGCGGAAGGCGATCTCGTGCTGGCCGAGGTTGCACTCGCCCTTGGCGGACTCGACGACCAGTCCGGCGGCCTGCATCTCGTTGCGGATGCGGCGCAGGAGGGGCTCGACGCGGCCGGTGCCGAGGACGGAGTAGTCGATGTTGTACTGGTTGGCGGGGGTGAGGCCGCGGTAGTCGGCGTTCCAGGCCTGTTCGTAGGTGTCCTGGAAGACCATGAATTCCAGCTCGGTGCCGACCATGGCGGTGTAGCCGAGTTCGCCGAGGCGTTCCAGCTGGCGGCGCAGGATCTGGCGGGGTGCGGCGACGACGGGCGTGCCGTCGCTCCAGGCCAGGTCGGCCATGATGAAGGCGCTGCCGGGGTTCCACGGGATGCGGCGCAGGGTGGCGGGGTCGGGGTGCATGGCGAAGTCGCCGTAGCCGCGGTCCCAGGAGGACATCTCGTAGCCGTCGACGGTGTTCATGTCGGTGTCGACGGCGAGGAGGTAGTTGCAGCCCTCGGTGCCGTGGGCGAGGACCTCGTCGAGGAAGAACTGTGCGGCGAACCGCTTGCCCTGGAGACGTCCCTGCATGTCGGGGAAGGCCAGGACGACTGTGTCGATCTCACCGCTCGCGACGAGGGCACGGAGCTCCCCGGGCGCGAGCGGCGGCATGCGGTCTACCACTGGAATCTCTCCTTCGGTGAGCCGAGGAGGCCTAAGGTATTGAACAGAACCATTGCTTGGGAAGGGGAGGAGCCGAGATGACCGACACGGCGGACGGCGGTGGCGCGATCGCGCGGCTGAATCCCGTACTGCGGCAGGTGCGGGCGGGCAACGGTTTCGAGGAGGCGCTGGAGCAGATCCTCCAGGTGGTCCGGCTGGGCCTGGTGCCGGGCGGGGAACGCCTGCCGCCCGAGCGGGAGCTGGCGGAGCGGATGGGGATCAGCCGGGTCACCCTGCGCGAGGTGCTCAAGGTGCTCCAGGACCAGGGACTGGTGGAGGCCCGGCGCGGACGGTACGGCGGAACGTTCGTGCTGGCCCGCCCCGACACGCCGGCCGGCGGCGCCGAGGAGGAGCTGCGGCGGCGCGTGGCGGGGGTGGACATCGAGGACGCCCTGCGCTTCCGCGAGGTGCTGGAGGTGGGCGCGGCCGGGCTGTGCGCCTCGCAGGGGCTCTCCGAGGAGCAGGCGGAACGGCTGCTGGCCGCGCTCGCCGCCACCCACGACGCCCCGCTCGCCGAGTACCGCCGCCAGGACACCCTCTTCCACCTCACGCTGTGCGAACTGGCGGGCTCCGCCACCCTGACGGCCCAGTACGCCGCCGTCCGGGCGACGGTGAACGACCTGCTGGACTGCATCCCGCTGCTGGTGCGCAACCTGGAGCACTCGCAGCAGCAGCACACGGCCCTGGTGGAGGCGGTGCTCGAACGCGACGCCGAGGGCGCCCGCGCGGTGATGCGCGAGCACTGCTGCGGGACGGCCGCCCTGCTGCGCGGGTTCCTGGCCTGAGGCGGCGCGCGGGCGGACGGGGGCGACGGCGGGCCGGAGAGGTTTTCGTAACCCCCGTTTAACGCCGGGGTCTTGCGCGCGCCCCACCCATGACGCAAAGGTACGCCTCACAACCATTGCATTGCCCTAGGCAGGAGCGCACATGGCCGACGACACCGCACCCGTGCCCGTATCCGCACCACCGGCCCTCGCGAAGGACGCCGGCGCGAGGAACGCCGACGCGGAGTACCTGGAGCGCCGCACCCTGCGGCGCGGCAGCGCCGGCTGGCTGCTGCTGACCGGGCTCGGCGTCGCCTACGTCGTCTCCGGGGACTTCTCCGGCTGGAACGTGGGCCTGGACAAGGGCGGTTTCGGCGGGCTGGCCATCGCCACGGTCCTCATGGGCACGATGTACGCCTGTCTGGTGTTCTCCCTCGCCGAACTGTCCACGATCCTGCCGACGGCGGGCGGCGGTTACGGCTTCGCCCGCCGCGCGCTCGGCCCGTGGGGCGGCTTCCTCACCGGCACCGCCATCCTCATCGAGTACGTCCTGGCCCCGGCGGCGATCGTCATCTTCATCGGCGACTACGTCGAATCGCTCGGACTGTTCGGACTGACCTCCAGCTGGCCGGTCTACCTCGGCTGCTTCGTCCTCTTCATCGGCGTGCACCTGTGGGGCGTGGGCGAGGCACTGCGCTTCAGCCTCGCCGTCACCGCCGTGGCCGTGGCCGCGCTGCTGATCTTCGCGCTCGGAGCGCTCACCGAGTTCGACGCGGGCTCACTGGACGACATCGCCGTCGACGCCGGCGCGTTCGGCTCCGGTTCCTGGCTGCCCTTCGGGGTCCTCGGCATCTGGGCGGCCTTCCCCTTCGGCATGTGGTTCTTCCTGGGGGTCGAGGGCGTACCGCTGGCCGCCGAGGAGGCCAAGGATCCGGTCCGCGCCATGCCGAAGGCCCTCGCCATCTCCATGGGCGTCCTCGCCCTCCTCGCCCTGATCACCTTCTTCGCCGCCACCGGCGCCCAGGGCGCCGACGCCGTCAGGACGGCCGGAAACCCCCTGGTCGTGGCCCTGGAGGGGGACGGGGGACCGACCGCGCTCAGCCGCTTCGTCAACTACGCCGGACTCGCCGGCCTGGTCGCCTCCTTCTTCTCCCTCATCTACGCCGGCTCGCGCCAGCTCTTCGCCCTCTCCCGGGCCGGGTACCTGCCGCGCTTCCTCTCGCTCACCTCGAAGCGCAAGGCCCCGTACCTCGGACTGGTGATCCCCGGTGCCATCGGATTCGCCCTGGCGGCGGCCACCGGCAACGGTGCGCGGATGCTGAACGTCGCGGTCTTCGGGGCGACCATCTCGTACGCCCTGATGGCCCTCTCGCACATTGTGCTGCGCCGCCGGGAGCCGGGCCTGGAGCGTCCGTACCGCACCCCCGGAGGGGTCCTGACCTCGTCCGTCGCCTTCGTCCTGGCCCTGGCGGCGCTGGTCGCCACCTTCCTGGTGGACCAGGACGCGGCGCTCACCGCCCTCGTCGTGTACGCCGTCGCGCTGGCCTACTTCGCCTTCTACAGCCGCCACCGCCTCGTGGCCTCGGCACCTGAGGAAGAAGCCGCCGCGCTGGCGGAAGCCGAGGCGGAGTTGACCCGCGGCTGAAATCCTTAGCCCCGCACGCTGTCCGGCACCACCCTGGAGGTAATCCGTGCCCAGGCCGCTCATCGGCATCACCACCTACGTGGAGGAATCCACCCGCTACAACGTGTGGGACCTGCCCACGTCGCTCGTGCCCTCCGGGTACTACGAGCTCGTCCAGGCGGCGGGCGGGGCGGCCGTCCTGCTGCCGCCGGACGAACCGGAGCGGGCGGCGGAGGTGCTGGGCCGACTGGACGGACTGATCGTCTCGGGCGGCCCGGACGTGGACCCGCGCCTCTACGGAGCCGCGCGCGACCCCCGTACGGGTCCCCCCGCGCGCGTCCGCGACGAGTGGGAACTCGCCCTGATCGGGGCGGCGCTGGAGGCGGAGCTGCCCGTGCTCGGGATCTGCCGGGGCATGCAGGCCCTGAACGTGGCCCTGGGCGGAACGCTGATCCAGCACATCGACGGGCACGTCCACACCCCCGGCGTCACCTCCTGGCACCCCGTCACCCCCGTCGCGGGGACCCGCTACGCGGAACTGGTCCCGGAGAAGGCGGACGTGCCGACGTACCACCACCAGGCCGTGGACCTGCTGGGCCGGGGCCTGGTCGTCTCGGCGTACGCGGACGACGGCACGGTGGAGGCCATCGAGGACCCCGACCGCTCCCGCTACGTCCTGGGCGTCCAGTGGCACCCGGAGCGGGACAAGGACACCCGGGTGATGGACTCCCTGATCGAGGCCGCCGCCGACCGTCGCGCGGTGTCGGTGCCGGTGCCGGTGTCCTGACCCCGGATCCGCCCAGGGCCCCGGCGTCCTCCCGGGCGCCGGGGCCCCCGCGCGCACCGCCCGCGCGCGCCGGACCGCCCCCGGCCCCGGCCCGCCTACGCCCGCCGCCGGGTCAGCGACAGCAGGTCGCGCGCCGGGCCCGCCGGGCGGGCGCCGGTGGGCCAGACGGCGCGCAGGGCGCGGGCCAGGGCGGCGCCCGGCACCGGCACCTCCACCAGCCGGCGGGCCGCCAGCTCGTCGCGCAGCGCCAGCTCCGACAGGACGCACGGCCCGGCCCCGCTCAGCGCCGCCGCCTTGACGGCGGTGGTCGAGGCCAGCTCCAGCAGCGGCTGGGCCAGCCCCCCGGACGCGGCCAGGGCGGCGTCCAGGACCTGGCGGGTGCCCGATCCCCGCTCGCGCAGGATCAGCGGACTGCGGGCCAGCTCCGCCGGGTCCACCCCGCGCGAACGCCGCGCCCAGGGGTGCCCCGGCGCCACCGCCACCAGCAGGCGGTCCTGGGCGATGACCACCGAGTCCAGGCCGTCCGGGACCGACAGCCCCTCCACGAAGCCGAGGTCGGCCTCGTGCGCGAGGACGCGCTGGGCGACGTCGGCCGAGTTCCCGGCGTGCAGGGACACCGCCGTGTCGGGCCGTTCCCCGCGCAGGGCGATCAGCCAGCCCGGCAGCAGGTATTCCGCGATGGTCATGCTGGCCGCGACCCTCAGCCGGGAATCGCGCCGGCCCCGCAGCGCCTGCGCCCCGGCGTCGAAGGCCTCGGCGGCCTCCACCACCCGCCGGGCCCAGTCCGTGACGAGCGCGCCCTCCGCCGTCAGCGTCGAGCCGCGCGGGGAGCGGTCCACCAGGGCCACGCCGAGCCGTGTCTCCATCGCCCGGATGCGGCTGCTCGCGGCCGGCTGCGTGATGCCCAGGTGCCGGGCGGCGGCGCTCAGGCTGCCGACGCGGGCCACCGTGAGCAGCAGTTCCAGCGCGCCCAGGTCCGGCACGCGGTGCGCCAGCGGAACCGTCTCCTCATTACCCATAACATCAGTTTATGGCCTCATAGGGTGATGACCCCTGCCGCCGCCCGTCGCCCGGAACGACGCTGGATCCATGGCCACCACCGTCGTGCGACCCCGCACCCGCACCGAACCCGCGCCCCGGACCCACAAGGCCCCCGCGCTGCGCCACCTCGGCCCCCACTGGTACGCCTCCGTCATGGGCACGGCGATCGTCGCGAACGCCGGAGCCACCCTTCCGTACCAGCTCCCCGGCCAGCGGGCGGCCTGCCAGGCCGTCTGGGCGCTGTCCGCCGTGGCCCTCGCCGTCCTGCTCACCGCCCGCGCGGGCCACTGGCTGCACCACCGGGACCAGGCCCGCGCCCACCTCCTCGACCCGGCCGTCGCCCCCTTCTACGGCTGCCTGGCGATGGCGCTGCTGGCCGTGGGCGGCGGCACCCTGATCGTCGGCAAGGACCTGATCGGGACCGGCGCCGCCCTGGCCGTGGACGCCGTGCTGTGCACCGCCGGCACCGTGATCGGCCTGGTCATGGCCGTCGTGGTGCCCTACCTGATGGTGGTCCGGCACCGGGTCGAGGCCGCCGCGGCCAGCCCCGTGTGGCTGCTGCCCGTCGTCTCCCCCATGGTCTCCGCCGCCGTCGGCCCCCTGCTCGTCCCCCACCTGCCCGCCGGCCAGCCCCGCGAGGCGCTGCTGCTGGCCTGCTACGCCATGTTCGGCGTGAGCCTGCTGGCGACCCTGCTGCTGCTCCCCCTGGTCCTCGGCAGGCTGATCGTGAGCGGCCCGCTGCCCCTGGCGCTGACCCCCGCCCTGTTCCTGGTCCTCGGACCCCTCGGGCAGTCCACCACCGCGGTCAACCAGCTCGCCGACGTGGCGCCCGGCGCCGTCGACGCCCCCTACGCCCACGCCCTGGGCGCCCTCGCGGTCGTCTACGGGGTGCCCGTGATGGGCTTCGCCCTGCTGTGGCTGGCCCTGGCCGCCGCGATGCTGGTCCGGGCCGCCCGGGCCGGCATGGGCTTCGCGATGACCTGGTGGGCGCTGACCTTCCCCGTCGGCACCTGCGTCACCGGCGCCGCCGGGCTGGCCCGCCACACCGGGCTCGACGCCTTCGGCTGGCTGGCCGCCGCCCTCTTCCTGGCGCTGGTCTGCGCCTGGGCGGCCGCCGCCGCGCACACCCTGCGCGGCCTGTTCACCGGCCGGCTGCTGCCCGCCACCCGCTGAGCGCCCTGCCGAGTACCGCCGGGGCCTCGGCCAGCGAAGGCCCGTACCAGGTCAGATGACGGCCGCTCACCAGGGCGGCCGGTAGGCCCGGGAAGGCCTCCGGGCCGTCCGAGGCCGTGAAGGCGTAGGGCTCGTCGGGCAGCACCACCAGGTCGCAGCCGCTCGCCGTCAGCTCGGCGAGCGGCACCCTGGGGTACCGCTCCGGGTGTCCGGCGTACACGTTGCGCACCCCGAGCCGGGCGAGGAGGTCACCGGCGAAGGTGTCGCGGCCCAGCACCATCCAGGGGCGGCGCCAGATCGGCACGAAGGCGGTGAGGGAGCCGACGGGCTCCACGTCCGCCCAGGCCTCCCCGGCGCGGTCCAGCCACTCGGGCCGCTCCAGCCCCAGGGCTCCCACCAGCAGCCGGTCCAGCTCGCTCAGGGCCTGCGGCAGGTCGCGGACCACGGTGACCAGCACCTCCAGTCCGGCCGCGCGCAGCGCCTCCAGGTCCGGGGCCCGGTTCTCCTCCTCGTTGGCGATCACCAGGTCCGGGCGCAGCTCCGCGATGGCCCGTACGTCGGGGTTCTTGGTGCCGCCGATCCGCACCGCCTCCCCCAGGTCCGCGGGGTGGGCGCACCAGTCGGTGACCCCCGCCAGGAGGCCGGGCGCGCTGACGGCCACCGCCTCGGTCAGGGACGGCACCAGCGAGACGACGCGCACCCGCTCAGCGCCCCGGCGAGGGCGGCTCGGACGTGGCGTGGATGTGCTCGCCGACGGCGACCACCAGCAGCCGGGTGTCCTCGCTGACCGCCCGCCAGCGGTGGCGCACCCCGCCGGAGAGGAACAGCGCGTCCCCGCTCTCCAGCCGGTACGCCCGCCCCTCGGCCTCCACCTGGCAGGCGCCGGAGACCACGTACATCAGCTCGTCGTTGCGGTGCTGGTACTCGCGGCCGGCGTCCTGGTCCCCGGTGAACTCCAGCGCGTGCAGCTGGTGGTGTCCGCGCACGAGGGGGCGCACGCCCGTCACCGGGGTGAACCCGGACTCGTCACCGGCCCGTACGAGGTCCACGGTGCGCGCCGTGTCCGAGGCGGCCAGCAGCTCCACGGCCGTGGTCTCCAGCGCGTCGGCGACCCGCTCCAGCGAACGCATGCTGGGGCGGGCGCGCTCGTTCTCTATCTGGCTCAGGAAGGGGACGGACAGGCCGCTGCGCGCCGAGACGGCGGCGAGGGTGAGGTGCAGCGCGCGGCGCCGTTTGCGCACGGCGACGCCCACCCGCAGCGGCTCCTTGGAGTCCTTCTCCTTGTCGTGGCCCTCGGCCGAGCCCGCCCGCGCGGGCTCGTACTCCGTGCCGTCCGTGCCGTCCGCGGTGCTTCCGTCGTCCTTGTCGTTCATGTCGGGGCTGCCCTCCCCTGTCCTCATCGCACATCGGTGTGCTGTAAGCACCTTACGCAGCAACCGCCCCGTGATTCGCGCGCAGGAGCCCACCGGGCCGCGGCCCGGTGGGTTTCCGTGTCCGTCCGGTCACCGTGCGTGGCCACCGCCCTGGCGCCACAGCACTCGGTCACCGTCGAGGATCACCGCGTCGCCGGCAGGCCGGACCAGCAGCCGGGCACCGGGGTGGCCGTCGGTGCCGCTGCTCCACAGGGTCACGTCGTCCTCGGTGCGCACGCGCAGCTCGCCGTCGGAGGAGAAGACGGCTTCGTTCCCCTCTCCCTCCGTGCCCGCGCTCCACAGGCGGTTCCCTCCGGCGCCGAGCAGGACGAGGTCCCCGTCGGCCTGGAGGGACAGCCGGACGGTGCCGGCGTCGAGGACGTCGCCGGCGCGCAGGACGGTGCGGGCGTGGACCTCCACGGAGTCGTCGAGGGTGCCTTCGGCGAGGGCGCGCAGGGTGGGCAGGGAGGGGGTGAAGGCGTAGAGGGCGCCCTCGGTGCGCACGTACCGGCCGAAGCGCAGGGTGGTGGCGCGGCTGCCGTTCGCGGACTCGGTCTCGAAGGTGACGGGGGATTCCGGGCCGAGGACCGGGTCGGCGCCGACACGGGGGTTGCGGCCGGGCGGGAAGTCGGTGTCGTTGATCCACCGCTTGGAGAGGAACTCGAACTGCTGGACCAGGTCGGCCTGGTACCCGACGAAGACCAGGCCGCGCGGGGCACGCTGCTCGTGCGCTGGCCGGTCGAAGTCGAAGGCGGGGCCGTAGGGGATGCCCCGCCGGATGATCCGCCGCCCGTCCAGCTCGGAGGCGGCCAGCGGGGGCCTGCCCGGGACGGTGACGAGGCCGTCGCGGGGGTTGCCCTTGCGGATGTGCGAGAACAGCGGGGTGTGCCAGCCGTCGGGGTCGTCCGCGTACTTCAGGGCGGCGTCGGGGTCCGTGCCGAGGGGGGCGGGCTCCTCGGCGAGCGGGCAGCCGGCGACGGGGGTGCCCCCGGGCCAGCGGCCGACCAGACGGGCCGCGACCCACGTCTCGGTCGCCTCGGGCGGCGCGGCCCCGGCCCTCTTCAGCTCGGCCAGCCGCTCCCGGGCCTGCTCCCACCAGCCGGGGACGTCCTGGGCGAGCCGGCGGATGACCTGGAAGGAACCGCCGGTGGCCCAGGCGGGCAGACCGGCGGGCCGCCGCCCGGCCCGCTCCTGTCCGACGAGGAACTCCCCGGCGGGGACCAGCCGGGTGCCGGGCTTGCCCTTCACCGTGCTCGCGTCGGCCGGATCCGGCTCGTGGAAGCCGCGTACGCCGGGCTGGCTGATGCCGTCGGCGAAGCCGAAGTGCTCGTGGCCCTTCAGCGCGCCCGGGAGCTTGCCGGCGTTCTGCCGGAAGACGACCTCGCCGCCGGCCTGCCCGAGCGCCTCCTTGTGGCGGGCCACCGCCGAGGCGAGCCGGGCGGGGTCGTCCGCCGAGAGGCTGAGAACGGCGTGCACGGCGCGGCCGGGCTCCTCGGCGCCGAACAGCCAGGAGCGGGGGGCGCTGTCGCCGGTGTCGCCGACCTCCTCGGCGCGTTGCGCGGCGCCCTGGGCGAACGCCTCGGCGGTGCTGCCGGCGGGCAGCGCGGGGAAGGGGTCCCGTCCGGCGAACAGGCGCAGCCCGGGGTGGGTGAGGGACAGCCCGGTCCACTGGGCGGAGAGCCCCGCCGGGTCGGCGCCGCCCGCCTTGAGCCGGGCCGCGCTGAAGGCGGCGTTGAAGCGGGCCATCTCCTCGGTGGTGGAGATCTCCGGCAGCAGCCGGCCGAGCCAGCTCCGGGCCCGCGCGGCGTCGCGGAAGTGCAGGAGCAGCAGGCAGGCGTGGTCCTTGCGGGAGCCGGCGAGGATGTCGCCCTGGGTGGTGCGGTCGGCGCGCAGCGGCAGGCCCGCGCCCGGCGCGGGGGCGGGGGCGGGGCGGCGGGGGGCGGGCGCGGGCGCCGCCGTCGCCGCGCCGGCGGCGTACGGGCACACGGCGAGCGCGGCGGCGGCCGCCGCCCCGGCCCTGATGACGTTCCTGCGGGCGGGGGTGAGGGGCTGCGCGTCGTCCATCGGGTCTCCAGGGTGCGGGGCGGGAGGGGCGGGAGGGGCGGGGATCGGGCGGGGTGGGGTCAGGCGAGCCGGACCCAGCGGGCGACGCTGGGCACGCCCTTCCCGTCGAGGAGGAAGAGCAGGTGGTGGCCGGGCGGGGCGGCCGTCCGCGTCGGCGGGGCCTGGAGGGTGAGGAGTCCCCCCTCGCGCCGCTCGATGCGCAGTTCGACCTGCCGCCGGGAGGCCCCGGCGGGGTGCGCAGCGCCGGCCGGCGCCAGCAGTACGGCTCTGCGGACCCGGTCCGGGGTGCTGGTGCGCACCCGGAAGCGGTCGCCGGGGGCGAGGGGCGCGGCGGGCACCTCGTCGAGCACGGGCCGGGGACCCTGGTGCAGGTAGGCGGGCTCGTAGATCTCGATGGTGCCGTGCGCGCCGTCGCCGGGGTCGGCGTCGTGGGCGGTCTGCTGGAGCTCGTCGCCGGTGATCGCCACCCGGCCGTCGGGCAGGACCAGGGCGTTGGAGCGGTGACCGCGCGGCAGCCGCTGCACCGGGCCCAGCCGCCAGCCGCCCTTGGTGTCGCGCAGCTCCAGCTGCCGGTACTTCGGGTCGGGGGCGGGGCTGAGGAGGCCGCTCGCGTAGTCGTGGATGTCGTACGCGCCGCTCACGGTCAGCAGGGTTCCGTCGGGCAGCAGGAGGGTGCTGTCGTGGGGGCGGCCGGCGGAGGGCGCGTACGAGGGGCCGCCCGCCGCGGCGGGATGGACCCGGGTGGGGAAACGTTCCATCGCCGGGGCCCGGGTGCCCCAGAGCGGCCCGGTGCCGTCCGGGGAGGGCCCCCGGAGGCCGGCCGGCGTCGCCGGCTCGCGGCTCCAGGTCTCCGTCCAGGGGTCGAAGACCGGAGCGAGCCCGCCGTCCGCGCGTGCGCCGTCGCCGCGCGCACCGGGGACGCCCTGGACGACGAGCCTGCCGTCGGGCAGGAGCGCGTGCCCGGTGGGGAAGAAGGGTGCGGCGGCCGGGGGCGGGGAGACGTCCTCGAACGACTCGGCACCGGTGCCCTTCGCCGGGTCCCACAGGGAGGCGCGGCCGGCGCCGGCGGGCCCGAAGGAGAACAGCAGCACCTTGCCGGTGGGCAGCAGCGCGGTGTGCGCACCGGACTCCGGCGAGCCGAAGTACTCCCGGAACGCGCCGTAGAGGGCGGGGCGGAATCCGGCGTTCGCCCGGGCCTGGGACTCCGTCAGGGACGCGAGGCGGGCTGCCCTCACGGTGCGGGGGCGGCCGGCCTCCTCCCGCACCGCGAGGCGGGTGCGCGCCAGCGCCTCGGCACGCTCGGGGCCGAGGGCGCGCGCCTCAGCCGGCGAGACCTCCCGCCGGACCCGCTCACGCACCTGGCCGGGGGTCTGCCGGACGGCGGCGGGGGCGGCGGGGGCGGCGGCCGGACCCGGGGAACCGTCGTGGGCGGCGACGGGTCCGGCGGACAGCAGGGACAGCACGGTGCTCGCGACGAGGGCGCGGGCGACTCCGCGACGGGGCATGCGGAACCCTCACGTGACGGGGGCGGGCGGAACGGGACCGAACCGGACGGCGGAGGAGCCGAACGGGACGGCGGGACGTGGCGGAACCGGACGGCGGACCTGACGGAACCCGACGGGCACCGGACCCGGCCGTGATCACACCCTCCGCGAGAGATCACGAACGCGCGCGCCGGAGCAACTGTTTGAGTGACCGTCCCCTCACTTCGGGTGACCCCCGCCCCGCGTCGGCGGTGCGGCATCATCGTCTGCGTGACGACACGACGCCTGATGCTCCTGGACACCGCCTCCCTCTACTACCGCGCCTACTTCGGCGTGCCCGACTCCGTGAAGGCCCCGGACGGCACCCCCGTCAACGCCGTGCGCGGCCTGCTCGACTTCATCGGCCGGCTGGTGCAGGACCACCGCCCGGACGACCTGGTGGCCTGCATGGACGCCGACTGGCGGCCGCACTGGCGGGTGGAGCTGATCCCCTCCTACAAGGCGCACCGGGTCGCGGAGGCGACGGAGACCGGCCCGGACGTGGAGGAGACCCCGGACACCCTGGCCCCGCAGGTGCCGATCATCGAGGCGGCCCTGGACGCGTTCGGCATCGCCCGGGTGGGGGTCGCCGGGTACGAGGCGGACGACGTGATCGGCACCCTCACCGCCCGCGCCACCGGACCGGTGGACATCGTCACCGGCGACCGGGACCTCTACCAGCTGGTGGACGACGCCCGGCAGCGCCGCGTCCTGTACCCGCTCAAGGGCGTGGGCAGCCTCCAGGTGACGGACGAGGCCTGGCTGCGCGAGAAGTACGGGGTGGACGGCCCCGGGTACGCGCACCTCGCGCTGCTGCGCGGCGACCCGAGCGACGGCCTGCCGGGCGTGCCGGGCATCGGCGAGAAGACGGCGGCCAAGCTGCTGGACGCGTTCGGGGACCTGGCCGGGATCATCGCGGCGATCGGCGACCCGAAGTCGGGACTGACCCCCACCCAGCGCAAGCGCCTGGACGAGTCGCGCGCCTACCTCGAGGTCGCCCCGAAGGTCGTCCAGGTGGCCTCCGACGTCCCGCTCCCGGCCTTCGAAGCGGCCCTCCCGAAGGCCCCCGCCCGGCCGGAGACGGTCGAGGCACTCGCCCATCGGTGGGGTCTGGGAGGAGCGGTGTCACGTCTGAGCAGCGCGCTGCGCTCCTGAGGTGCTAAGTTAGGTAATCCTAAGCTTCGTAGGCGTAAGGGGAGATACCGTGGCAGAAGGACGCGCCCGCACCGTCGGCACCGCAGTCGTCGTACGCACCGAACGACTCACGCCGCACATGGTCCGCCTCGTGCTCGGCGGCGACGGGCTGGCCGGCTTCGACGCGGGCGCGCACACGGACCACTACGTGAAACTCCTCTTCGCGCCCGAGGGCGTGCGGTACGCCGAGCCCTGGGACCTCGACGTCATCCGCGCGACCCACCATCGCGAGGCCTGGCCCCGCCAGCGCGCGTACACGGTCCGCGCCTGGGACCCGGCCCGCCGGGAGCTGACCCTGGACTTCGTCGTGCACGGCGACGAGGGCCTGGCCGGCCCCTGGGCGGCCCGCGTCCAGCCCGGCGAACAGGTCCGCTTCCTCGGCCCCGGCGGCTGCTACGCCCCGGACCCCTCGGCCGGCTGGCACCTCCTCGCCGGCGACGAGAGCGCCCTTCCGGGCATCGCGGCGTCGATGGAACGCATGCCGCGCGGCGCGCTGGTGCACGCCTTCATCGAGGTCGACGGCCCGGCCGACGAGCAGGACATCCGCACCCCGGACGGCGTCTCCCCGGTATGGCTGCACCGCGGTGACCGCCCCGTGGGCGCGGCGCTGGTCGAGGCGGTCACCTCCCTGCACTTCCCCTCCACCGACGTGCACGCCTTCGTCCACGGCGAGGCGGGCTTCGTCAAGGAGCTCCGCCGCCACCTCCGGCTGGACCGCGGCGTGGCGCGCGAGCGGCTGTCGATCTCGGGCTACTGGCGCCTGGGCGAGACGGACGAGGGCTGGCGCGCCATCAAGCGCGACTGGAACGCCACGGTGGAAGCCGAACAGGACCTCCCGGCCCGCGCCGCCGCCTGAGCGCCGCCCCGCGCCCCCCGACGAGCGCGCGGCGCCGGATGCGGATCAGCTCGCCGCGCCGCCGCGGTACCCCGCCGCGCCGCCCCGCGCCCCGCGCCAGCTGGGAAGACTCGGGCCCGATCGGCGCTGCTTGACGACACGCCCAGGGGACGACCGGCGGATCAGCGCCGCATCACCCGGGGCCCCCGCCACCGCTCGTGGACACCCTCAAGGCGGCAAGCCGCCCGGCCGGGCGGGCCACGCCTCCGGCCGTGCCCCGCCGTGCCCCGCCGGGCACCGCCCAGGCCCCGCCGGAGGCCGGTACGGCCGCCCCCGCCCGAGCGGCGCGGCGGCGGCGCCGGGCGGACAATGAGCCCATGCGTACGTTCCGGGCAGCCGGACTCGCCGGCGCCGCGGTCCTGATGGCGACCGCGGCCGCGTCGGCGGCGCCCGCTCCTCCCCCGCCCCCCGCTCCGCGCCTCACCGACGCCGCCGTCGCCGCCGCGGTCGCCCGGCTCGACGCCACCGTCACCGCCGGCATGCGCCGGACCGGCGTACCGGGCGTCTCCGTCGCGGTCGTCCACGACGACAAGGTCGTCTACCTCAAGGGCTTCGGACTCCGCCGCACCGGCGACGCCGCCGAGGTCGGCCCCGACACCGTCTTCCAGCTGGCCTCCGTCTCCAAACCCGTCACCACCACCGTCATCGCCGGAGCCCTCAGCTCCCCCGGGGCCTGGGACGAACCCCTCGCCGGCACCCTCCCCGGCTTCGCCCTCAAAGACCCCTGGGTCACCTCGCACGTCACGCCCGCCGACCTGCTCTCGCACCGCAGCGGCCTCCCCGACCACGCCGGGGACCTCCTGGAGGACCTCGGCTACGACCAGGCGTACATCCTGCGCCACCTCCGCGAGGAACCGCTGACCCCCTTCCGCGCCGGCTACGCGTACACCAACTTCGGGTTCACCGCCGCCGCCGAGGCCATCGCCCGCGACCACGGCGTGAGCTGGCAGAAGCTCAGCGAGGACACCCTCTTCAAGCCCGCCGGCATGACCCGCACCAGCACCGCGTTCTCCGCCTACGCGAAGGCCCCGGACCGGGCGTCCGGCCACGTGCGGAACGCCGACGGCACCTGGAGCCCCCGCTACGTCCGCGACGCCGACGCCCAGACCCCGGCGGGCGGGACCAGCTCCACCGCCCGCGACATGGCCCGCTGGCTGCGGCTCCAGCTGAACACCGGCACCCTCGACGGGAAGCGCGTCATCCCCGAGGACACCCTCGACCGCACCCGCCTCCCCGAGATCGTCTCGCAGGCCCGGACCCCCCGCGGCACCCCGCAGTTCTACGGGCTCGGCTGGAACGTCAACTACGACGACGCCGGCCGGCTGCGCCTGAGCCACTCCGGCGGCTTCGAACTCGGCGCCAACACCAACGTCACGATGGTCCCGCTGGAGCGCCTCGGCATCGTCGTCCTGACCAACGGCTCCCCCGTCGGCCTGGCGGACTCCGTCGCCCTGGACTTCTTCGACATCGCCGAGCACGGCAAGCCGACCGCCGACTGGCTGGCGCTCATCGCCGCCACGTACGCGCAGCTGGACGCCGCGGGCCGGTCCGACACCGACTACGCCCGCCCCCCGGCCGGCGCGAAGCCCGCCCGTGACGACGGCGTCTACACCGGCACCTACGAGAACCCGTACTACGGCCCCCTCACCGTCGCCGCCGACCCCTCCGGCAAGGGTCTGGTCCTCTCCCTCGGCCCGAAGCCGACGCGCTTCCCCCTGACCCACTACGACGGCGACACGTTCAGCTTCGAGACGGCCGGCGAGAACGCCGTCGGCCGCACCGGGGTGTTCTTCTCCGACGGCCGGGTCCGCGTCGAGTACCTCGACCAGAACCACCTCGGCACCTTCACCCGGAAGTAGCCCCCTACCCTGGTCCCGATGAGCCGCAGATCCCACATCCCGCCCGCACCCCTCCCCCAGCAGGCCGGCATCGACCCCGTCCGGATGCGCCTGCCCCCCGACCACGAGGGCAGGTGGCCCCGGCTCGGCGACTACCTGACCGAGCGGTACGCCGGCACGCGCGGCTCCGAGTCCATGGCCCGGCTGCTCGCGGCCGGCCGGGTGCTCGGCGAGGGCGGCCGGGTGCTGCGGCACGAGGACCCGTACGAGCCGGGCGGCTGGCTCTGGTTCCACCGGGACATGCCGCCCGAGCCCCCCGTGCCGTTCCCGATCCGCGTGGTCCACCGCGACCCGCACCTCCTGGTGGTGGACAAGCCGCACTTCCTGGCGACCACCCCGCGCGGCACCCACGTCACCGAGACGGCCCTGGCCCGGCTGCGCCGCGAACTGGACCTGCCGGCCCTGAGCCCGGCCCACCGCCTGGACCGGATGACGGCCGGGCTGGTGATGTTCAGCATCCGGCCCGAGGACCGCGGCGCCTACCAGACGCTGTTCCAGCGGCGCCTGGTCCACAAGGAGTACGAGGCCCTCGCGGCCCACGACCCGTCGGTGGAGCTGCCCCGGCTGGTCCGCAGCCACATCGAGAAGACCCGCGGGGTGATGGCCGCGGTGGAGGTGCCCGGCGCCGAACCGAACGCCGAGAGCCTGATCGAGCTCGCCGAGACCCGCGACGGCCTGGGCCGCTACCGGCTCACCCCGCACACCGGGCGCACCCACCAGCTGCGGGTGCACATGAACGGTCTGGGCCTGCCCATCCTGGGCGATCCCGTGTACCCGGTGGTGGCCGAGGCGGCCGGCCCGGCGGACTACCGGCGTCCGCTCCAGCTGCTGGCCCGCGTCCTGGCCTTCACCGACCCCGTCACGGGGGTCGCCCACCGCCTGGAGAGCGGGCTCACCCTCCAGGCCTGGCGGGACCGCGCGGGCTGGGAGGCCGGTCCGGCGGTGTGAGCCCGGCGATCCGCAGGGCGGCATCGGCGGCGGCCTCCGCGAAGGACGCGACCGGGCGTCGCGGATCGGAGCGGCGGACCAGCATGACGCCCTCGACCAGGCCGAAGACCAGGTCGTTGCGCAGGGCCAGCCCTGCCCCGTCCCCGTCGGCGGCCAGTGCGGCTCCCGCCGGGGTCGCGGCGAGCAACGCCCGGTAGCCCTCCCGCAGTTCCCGGCGCATCCGCCGGAACCCGGCCAGCCGCCGGCAGCGCAGCTCGGGCAGCAGGTAGAGGGCGCCCAGGTCGTACGGTCCCCCGCACAGCAGCAGCACGTCCGAGCGGCACAGCTCCCACAGCCGTACGGCGGCGGGCCGGCCGGTGTCGGCGAGCAGCCGGCGGGAGAGCTCCAGCGAGGGCGCGACCGTGGACTCCAGGAGTTCGGCGAGGAGTTCTTCCTTGCCGCCGAAGTAGTGGTACATCGTGGCCTGGCGCATTCCGGCCCGTTCGGCCACGGCCCGGGTGGTGGTGGCCGCGTACCCGCGGACCGTGAACAGCTCGGCCGCCGCGCGCAGGAGTTCCTCGCGCGGCGGCCGTCCGCTGTCCGCTCTCAGCCGGTCGGCGCGCGGCCGGCCGACCCGTCTCGGACCCTCGCCCGTTCCCCCGCTCATACGCCGATCGTCGCACAGGACGTGCCGTGACGATCATGGCAGGAGATGAGACCCGGACTTCGGGGGCTTCGGAGGAAGCCCCAAGTCCCGGCTACCCGACGGAGCTGTAGGCCACGACACCCCGCAGCAGGGCGTCGACGGCCTTGCGGGCGTTGCGCGCCACCGTGCTGCCGCCCGCCGAGGACGGCGGGGCCGTGGAGGCGGGAGCCGCCTGCGCGATCTGCCCGAGGACGTCGATGACCTGCTTGCACCAGCGCACGAAGTCGCCGGCCGGCATCTCCGCCTCCCGCAGGACCTCGTCCAGACTCTTGTCGGAGGCCCACTGGTAGGCCGCCCACGCGAATCCCAGGTCCGGCTCGCGCTGGCCGACGCCCTCCGCCTGGTTGATGCGGTGCTCCTCCTCCAGCGCGTCGAGCCGGCCCCAGATGCGGACCATCTCGCCCAGCGCCGCCTTGGCCGCGCCGCCCGGCACCTTCGGCGGGGCCGCGTCGTCGGACTGCCGGGCCTCGAAGACCAAGGCCGAGACGCAGGCGGCGAGTTCGGCGGGGCTGAGGCCCTCCCAGACGCCTTCGCGCAGGCACTCCGAGGCCAGCAGGTCCAGCTCCCCGTAGAGCCGGGCCAGGCGCTTGCCGTGCGCGGTGACCTCGTCCTCGCGCAGGTAGTCCAGCTCGGTCAGCAGGGCGTGGATCCGGTCGAAGGTGCGGGCGATGGTGTTCGTCCGGCCCTCGATGCGCCGCTCCAGCTGCTGGGTGTCCCGCTTGAGGCGGTGGTAGCGCTCCGCCCAGCGGGCGTGGTCCTCGCGCTCGTCGCAGCCGTGGCAGGGGTGCGCCCGCAGCTCGGTCCGCAGCCGGGCGATCTCGCGGTCGTCGGCCGCGGCGGCCCGGCCCGGCCGGTGCCGCTGCGGGTGGACGTGCCCGGCCTTGTTGCGCAGCGCCGTCGCCAGGTCCCTGCGGGACTGCGGGGAGCGCGGGTTGAAGGTCTTGGGGATCCGCATCCGGTCGATGGCCTCGACCGGCACCGGGAAGTCGATCGCGGCGAGCCGCTTCACCTGCCGTTCGGCGGTGAGCACCAGCGGGCGGGGGCCCTCGTGGTAGTCGTGCCCGCGGTGTCCGTTGACGCGCCCGCCCGGCACGCCCGGGTCCAGGACCAGGGCCAGCCCGGCGAACTTGCCCGTCGGCACGTGGATGACGTCGCCCGGCTTCAGCTTCTCCAGCGAGCCGGCCGCCTGTGCCCGGCGCTGGGCGGCGCCCTGCTTGGCGAGGTCGGTCTCGCGGTCCTTGAGCTCGCGGCGCAGCCGCGCGTACTCCTCGAAGTCGCCGAGGTGGCAGGTCATGCCCTCCCGGTAGCCTTCCAGGCCCTCCTCGTTGCGCTGGACCTGGCGGGAGATCCCGACGACCGCGCGGTCCGCCTGGAACTGCGCGAAGGAGGTCTCCAGCAGTTCCCGGGAGCGGTGCCGGCCGAACTGGGAGACCAGGTTGACGGCCATGTTGTACGAGGGCCGGAAGCTGGAGCGCAGCGGATAGGTGCGGGTTCCGGCGAGCCCGGCGAGCTGCACCGGGTCCATGCCGCGCTGCCACAGCACCACCGCGTGGCCCTCGACGTCGATGCCGCGCCGCCCGGCCCGGCCGGTGAGCTGCGTGTACTCGCCGGGGGTGATGTCGGCGTGCTGCTCGCCGTTCCACTTGACCAGCTTCTCCAGGATGACCGTGCGCGCGGGCATGTTGATGCCGAGCGCGAGGGTCTCGGTGGCGAAGACGGCCTTGACGAGGCCGCGTACGAACAGTTCCTCGACGACCTCCTTGAAGGTGGGCAGCATGCCCGCGTGGTGCGCGGCGATGCCCCGCTCCAGGCCTTCGAGCCACTCGTAGTAGCCCAGGACGTGCAGGTCCTCGGCGGGGATGGAGGCGGTCCGCTCCTCGACGATCTCCCGGACCCGCACGCGGGCCGCGTCGTCGTTGAGCCGCAGGCCCGCGTACAGGCACTGCTGGACGGCGGCTTCGCACCCGGCCCGGCTGAAGATGAAGTTGATGGCGGGCAGTAGGTCGTCGTTGTCGAGCCGCGCGATCACCTCGGGGCGGCTGGGGGTCCAGATCCGGCTGCGGGAGCGGCGCTCGCGCTCGCGGTCGGCCTCGCGGACCATCTTGCCGCGCCGCCGGTCCTTGGGGCTGTAGCCGCGGCTGTTCTCCTCGCGGGCCATGCGCAGCAGGTCGGGGTTGACCTCGCGGCGGGCGGAGCCGCGGCCTCCGTGGTCGGACTCCTCCTCGAAGAGGTCGTAGATCCGGCGTCCGGCCATCACGTGCTGCCACAGCGGTACGGGCCGCTCCTCGGAGACGATGACCTCGGTGTCGCCGCGCACGGTGTCGAGCCAGTCGCCGAACTCCTCGGCATTGGAGACGGTCGCGGAGAGCGAGACCAGCGTCACCGACTCGGGGAGGTGGATGATCACTTCCTCCCAGACGGCGCCGCGGAACCGGTCGGAGAGGTAGTGCACCTCGTCCATCACGACGTACCCGAGCCCGCCGAGCGCCTGCGAGCCCGCGTAGAGCATGTTGCGGAGCACCTCGGTGGTCATCACGACCACGGGGGCGTCGCCGTTGACGCTGTTGTCACCGGTCAGCAGGCCCACCTTCGCGGCGCCGTAGCGCTTGACGAGGTCGGCGTACTTCTGGTTCGACAGGGCCTTGATCGGAGTCGTGTAGAAGCACTTGCGGCCCTGCTGGAGGGCCAGGTGCACGGCGAACTCGCCCACGATGGTCTTGCCCGAGCCGGTCGGGGCGGCCACCAGGACGCCCTTGCCGGCCTCCAGTGCCTTACAGGCCTCGATCTGGTACGGATCCAGGTCGAAGGAGTACATCTCGCGGAAGGGGGCCAGGGCGGAGGCCTCTTCGGCGGCGCGGATCCGGGCAGCGGCGTACCGCTCGGCGGGTGAGAGTTCTTCGGTCATCTTGCTCTCGAGCCTACCCGCCGCCCCTGACAACAGTCGCGATCATTTAAGTGAGGCTGGAGCGCCCCGGGCACGCTCGCGCCCGGGGGGCCTGCGGTCAGGTGGCGTCGTCGTAGCCGTTGATCTGGCGGCGTCCGCCGTCGTCCTGCACGGGCAGGGGCGAGGCGGCCGGGGCCGCTCCCGTCGCGCCGATCGGGGCCGGGGTCAGGTCCAGCTCGGAGGCCTCGTCGTCGTCGAGCCCGGCGTCGGGGTCGTTGCGCCTGCGCCGCCGGTCGTTCAGCAGGCAGATGCCGAGGGCGATGAAGTACAGGGCCACGATCGGGGAGGCCAGCGTCAGCATGGTCACCGGGTCGCCGGTGGGCGTGGCGAACGCCGCGAAGACCGTGATGCCGAGGACCATGGCACGCCACCAGCTGCCCAGCCGCTTCCCGCTGAGGACGCCGGTGAAGTTCAGCAGCACCAGCATCAGCGGCAGCTCGAAGGCGATGCCGAAGACGACGACCATGCGCGTGACCAGGTCGAGGTAGTCGTCGACCGGGAGCAGGTTCTTGACGTGGTCGGGGGTGAAGCCGAGGAGGATCTCCGCCGTCTGCGGCAGGATCTTGTACGCGAGCACCGCGCCGGCGACGAAGAGGGGCGCGCCCACCGCGACGAAGCTCAGCGCGTACTTCTTCTCGTTCCGGTGCAGGCCGGGCGCGGCGAACGCCCAGAGCTGGTACAGCCAGACCGGGGCGGAGAGCACGATGCCGGCGGACAGGCCGACCTTCAGCGCGATGGAGAAGGGCGCGGTCAGGCCGTTGGTGGTCATCTCGGCGCAGGGAGCACCGTTGCGCTGGTGCGTCGCGCCGTTGGTGCAGCCCACGGACGACAGCATCGGCTCCAGCAGGAAGTCGATGATCGGCCGGTAGAAGTAGGCCGCGACGACCGTGACCACGATGATCGCCAGAACCGACTTCAGCAGCCGGTTCCTCAGCTCACGCAGGTGCTCGACCAGCGGCATCCGCCCTTCGGCGTCCTTCGCCTGCCGGTCTCGTTTCCCCTGCTTGCGGGCAGACTTGAGCAACCCACGTCCCTTGTCTCGTTGCAGATGACTGGCGTGACGGCGACCGCCGCGCGTCAGCCCTGGGTGGTGCGGTTCGGCTCGTTGACGGGCCGGGCGCTGGTGACGTCACCGGGCGCGGCCTGGATGCTGCGGGGGGCGGCGGGCTGCTGGGCGGCCTGGTCGGCGGCCGGGGCGGCGGCGGCGTCCTCGGCCTCGCCGTCCTTCTTCATCGCCTTGGCCTCGCTCTTGAGGATGCGGGCCGACTTGCCGAGCGAGCGGGCCATCTCGGGGAGCTTCTTGGCGCCGAACAGCAGCACGATGACAGCGATGATCAGAAGGATCTCAAGGGGCTTCAGATTGCCGATCATGTGTGTCTTCCTTCTCACCGAAACGGCTGGTTGTGGTGGCCAGGCGATTCCGGACAAAGATCCGGTACCGCTCTGACATGGATCGTAACCCCCGACGGTTAACGCCCGGCAATCCCCGGGGGGCTGCGCGATTGCCTGCCGCACCCGACGGTACGGGTCCGGCTCCGCGGTTTCCATATCCGGAAGACCGCGTGCTGGCCGCGCGACCGCTACGGGGCCGCCGCGCGCCCCGCCCGGGCGAGGTCGCAAGCGGCCCGTTCCAGGTCGCCCGAGGCCTCGGTGATCCGGCGGCTGGCCAGCGCGACCTGCCCGGACAGCCGCCGCACCTCCAGGAAGACCCGCAGGGCGAGGACGGACAGGACGGCGAGCCCGAGGAATCCCAGGGCGATCGCGAGCATCGGCCACAGCATGCCAAGAGCCTAGCGCCCCGCCCTCACACACTGCGCAGGGTGCTCACTCCCCCGCCCGTCAGCAGCTCCACGATGCGCTCACCGGCCGGTTTGCGGACCGCCGCCGCGCACTGCGGGCAGGTGAAGGAGTAGAAGGTGGTGCGCCGGCTGCCCCCGATCGCCAGGCGCAGCGCGTCCGCCGCGAGCTCGAAACGCGCCCGGCACTCGGGACAGGCCGCCTTGAACGTGACCGGTACGAGACCTGCTGATCGCGACATCGCTCCCCGCTCCCCCTAGACCTGTTCCCCGTACCCCGCGAGTGCTTCTCCAGCTGCTTTCCGCGCGCTCTCCGCCAGCTCCGGCGGCGACACGATCCGCCCGTCCCGGCCCAGGCGCAGCGCGAGCCGGCGCAGCGAGGCCGGGTCGGGGCTGCGCAGCGTGATCCTCAGGCCCCCGCCGGGCAGCTCCTCGGCGCTGTCGTGGGGGTAGTACTCGGCGACCCAGCGACCGCCCGGACCCACCTCGACGACCACCTCCGGGTCCTCGGCGGCCGGCTGCACGAGGCCCACGGACAGGTCGCGCGGCTCGATCGCGGGCGGCTCGGCCCGCTCGTCGAGCAGCCTGATCTCGGCGACCCGGTCGAGCCGGAAGGTGCGCCGGGCCTCCGAGAGGTGGCACCAGCCCTCCAGGTAGGTGTGGCCGACCGCGAAGAGCCGGATCGGGTCGACGGTGCGCTCGGTCAGCTCGTCACGGGCCGGCGAGTAGTAGCGCAGCCACAGCCGGCGCCGCTCGGAGATGGCCCGGTCGACGTCCGCGAAGACCCCGCCCTCCGACTCGAAGGTCACCGACAGCCGGGAGCTGGCCCCGGCGGCCTCCCCCGCGGCGGCCTCGAGCTTGGCGGTGGCCCGCAGCAGCGCGTCCCGGTCGCTCTCGCGCAGCCCGGGCAGGGTGGCGACGGCTCGGGCGGCGACCAGCAGGGAGGTGGCCTCGTCGGCGGCGAGCCGCAGCGGCTCGGCGGTGGACTCCCCCGAGGCGTCGGCGTTGTGCCACCAGATGCGGTCGCCGTCGGTGTCGATGTCGAGCAGGTCACCGCCGCGGAAGCTGGTGCCGCACATGGGCAGCACGTCGAGGTCGGAGATCAGCTCGTCCTCGGTGATCCCGAAGGCGCGGGCGACGTCCGCGACGTGCGCGCCGGGGCGCTCGCGCAGGTAGGTCACCAGGGACAGCATCCGGCGGGTCTGGTCGATGGCGTTGGCGGCCATGCTGCTACGTCTCCCCCTCAGGGCGTTGCTGCTGTTGTTGTTCGGGTTCAGCCCTGGGCGACGGCGCGCAGCCGGTCCACCACGTCGGCCCGCAGGTCCGCCGGGCCCACCACGACGACGTCGGGGCCGAACTCCACGAGCCAGGCGTCCAGCCCGTGCCCGTACGGGATCTCCAGCTCGTCCCAGCCGTCCCCGCCCTCGCGCACGGCGGTGGCCTTCGCCCGCAGCGGGTAGCCGGCCCCGGCGCGCAGCCGGATCAGGGCGGTGCGCTGGGCGCCCTCGCCGGCCCAGGCCGCCACGGTCTCGCGTACGGTCACCACGTCCGGCACGTCCGCGGTGTACTTCCCGGCCCGCGAACGGACCTTGCCCGTGATCCGGGAGAGCCGGAAGACCCGCTCCGCCCCCCGGTCGCGGTCGTAGCCGGCCAGGTACCAGTGGCCCCGCCAGCACTCCAGGGCCCACGGCTCCACCTGGCGGGGCTCGGGCCGCGCCGCGTTGGACTTGCGGTACTCGAAGACCACCGGCCGCCGGTCGCGGCAGGCCAGCATCAGCGGCTCGAAGGCCGCCTCGTGGACGGGGATCCGCGGCTCGATGGCGCTGTGCTGCCCCTCGTACGGATCACCGGCCTCCGGCATCCCGCCCGCGCGCAGCTTCTGCAGCGCCCCGCTGGCCGCGCCCGCGAGGCGGGCCTGCTGCCACACCTTGGCCGCCAGCCCGAGGGCCGCGGCCTCCTCCGCGTCGAGGGAGACGGGCGGCAGCCGGTTGCTGTCCCGGCGGGCCAGGTAGCCGGTCTCGCCCTCCAGGTTCTCCACCGTCTCGATCACCAGACCGAGCTCGCGCAGATCGTCCTTGTCCCGCTCGAACATCCGGTTGAACGACTCGTCGTTCCCCGCTTCGAGATAGGCCTCGATCGAACCGCGCAGCTCACGCTTGCTGAGGGGACGGCGCGTCCCCAGCAGACACAGCGCCAGGTTCATCAGCCGCTCGGCCTTGGCAATCGCCATCGACGCCCATCCCCCACTCTTCGGCACACACTCGTGACCGTTGACCGTACCGCCCCCGCGGTCCCCGGCAAAAGCGAGGGCCCCCGCCTCACGGCGGGGGCCCTCCATGATCACAACGCGTGAGATCAGACGCCCATCAGGTCACAGACGAAGATCAGCGTCTCGCCCGGCTTGATGGCGCCGCCGGCACCCCGGTCACCGTAGGCGAGGTGGGCGGGGATCGTCAGCTTGCGGCGGCCCCCGACCTTCATGCCCTGGATGCCCTGGTCCCAGCCCGGGATGACCTGGCCGATGCCCAGGATGAACTGCAGCGGGGCGCCGCGGTTCCAGGACGCGTCGAACTCCTCACCGGAGGAGAAGGCCACGCCCACGTAGTGGACGGAGACCTTGTTGCCCGCCGTGGCCACGGCGCCGTCGCCCTCCCAGATGTCCTCGATGACCAGGTCGGTGGGGACCGGGCCCTCGGGGAAGTCGATCTCGGGCTTCTCGAGCTTGTCGCTCACGGAACTGCTCCTCATACCTACGAAACGGTGTACAACCGGAACAGTCTTACACTGCTCCGACGATGTCCACGACGAAGACCAGCGTGGAGTTGGCCGGCAGGTCCTCACCCTTGGCCTGGTCCTTGTACGCCTGCTCCGGCGGGATCACCAGCAGCACGCGGCTGCCGACCTTCTTGCCCACCAGACCCTTGTCCCAGCCCTCGATGACCTGGCCCTGGCCGATCTTGGTCGAGAACGGGGCGCCCGTCTTCCACGACGTGTCGAAGAGCTTCGCGGAGTCCTTGCCCTGGTTCGGCGCCCAGGCCGCACCGCTGTACTGCATGTAGACCGTCTGGCCGTTCTTGACCTCGGCGCCCTTGCCCTCGATCAGGACCCGGTCGACCAGCTCCTTCGGAGGGTCGTTCTTCGGGATCGTGATCGTCGCGGCCTTCTCCTCGTCGGCCTTGACCTGCGGCAGCTCCGACGGGATCGGCGCCTGCGTGCCCTCGGCCTTCTTCGGCAGCACCGAATCGACGTCGAGGACGAACACCAGGTTGTCCTTCGGGCCCACACCCAGCTGGGACTGGCCCTGCTCACCGAACGCCGCCGCCGGCGGGGCGACGACCAGCACACGGCTGCCGACCTTCTTGCCCAGCACCGACTCGCTGAACAGCGGCAGGATCTGCTGCGAGCCGGCCGGGACGACCAGCGGCTGGCCCTCCGGGTCGTAGGAGCCGCTCAGCTCCTTGCCGCTCTTCCACACCTTGCCCGTGTACTTCGTGACCACGAGATCGTCCTTCTTGATCTCCGGCCCCGAACCCTCCTTGAGGGTGTTCACCACGAACTTGCCGCTCGGCTCGCCCTTGGGAACCGTGATCTCCGCCTTCTTGCCGGCCTCGCCGGCCACCGTCGGCATCGGGTCGGCCGACGCCACCGGCTTCGGCACCTCCGTCTTCGCGGCATCGGCCGACGGCGACGCGGAGGGATCCTTCTTCCCGGAGTCCTCGCCCCCTCCGCAGGCCGCGGTGAGCATCAGAGCCGGCACGATGAGCGCGGCAGCAAGTCGGCGTCGCACAATGGTCCTCAGGGTCGCTGGAATGGTCCGTCGTAGCGGCCCACTCTACGGGCTGACCCCTCGGCGACAAGGCCGTGGCGTGCGAAGACCCCGTACGCCACAGCGCACGGGGTCCCGGCCGCACCAGGTCACATGCCGGCGATCAGCTTCTCCACCCGGTCGTCCACCGACCGGAACGGGTCCTTGCACAGCACCGTGCGCTGCGCCTGGTCATTGAGCTTCAGGTGCACCCAGTCGACCGTGAAGTCCCGCCGCTGCTCCTGCGCCCGGCGGATGAAGTCGCCGCGCAGCCTGGCCCGGGTGGTCTGCGGGGGCACCGACTTGCCCTCGAAGATCTTCAGGTCGTTGCACACCCGCGCCGCCTGCCCCTTGCGCTCCAGCAGGTAGTACAGGCCCCGCCGGCGGTGGATGTCGTGGTACGCGAGGTCTATCTGGGCGACCCGCGGATTGGACATCGTCATGTTGTGCTTGGCCCGGTACCGCTCGATCAGCTGGTACTTCATCACCCAGTCGATCTCCGTGCCGATCCGGTCCAGGTCCTGCGCCTCGATGGCCTCCAGCGTCCGGCCCCACAGCTCCAGGACCTGCGCCACCACCCCCGTACGGATGCCCCGCCGGTCGGCGAAGTCCAGGGCCTTGTCGAAGTACTCCCGCTGGATCTCCAGCGCCGAGGCCTCCCGGCCACTGGCCAGACGCACCTTGCGCTGGCCCGTGATGTCGTGGCTGACCTCCCGGATCGCCCGGATCGGGTTCTCCAGCGTCAGGTCCCGCATCACCGTCCCCGCCTCGATCATCCGCAGCACGAGGTCCGTGGCGCCCACCTTGAGCAGCATCGTCGTCTCGGACATGTTCGAGTCGCCCACGATGACGTGCAGCCTGCGGTAACGCTCCGCGTCGGCGTGCGGCTCGTCGCGCGTGTTGATGATCGGCCGGGAACGGGTCGTCGCGGAGCTGACGCCCTCCCAGATGTGCTCGGCCCGCTGGCTGACGCAGTAGACCGCGCCCCTGGGCGTCTGCAGCACCTTGCCCGCGCCACAGATCAGCTGACGCGTGACGAGGAACGGAATCAGGATGTCCGCGAGGCGGGAGAATTCTCCGTGCCGGGCCACGAGGTAGTTCTCGTGACACCCGTACGAATTGCCCGCCGAGTCGGTGTTGTTCTTGAAGAGGTAGACGTCGCCCGCGATTCCCTCCTCGTGCAGGCGGCGTTCGGCGTCGACGAGCAGGCCCTCGAGAATGCGCTCGCCGGCCTTGTCGTGCGTGACCAGTTCGGTCAGGTTGTCGCATTCGGGTGTTGCATATTCCGGATGCGAACCCACGTCGAGGTAGAGGCGGGCGCCGTTCCGCAGGAACACATTGCTGCTGCGGCCCCATGACACAACACGGCGGAAGAGGTAGCGCGCCACTTCGTCAGGAGACAGTCGGCGCTGTCCCCTGAACGTGCACGTGACGCCGTACTCGTTCTCCAGCCCGAAAATGCGGCGGTCCATGACTGAACATTACGCCTTCCGCACACTTCTGAAACCGGGTTGGAGAACGGCGTTCAGGTCAGTTTTTGATCAACGGCTCCGGAACCACCCCGGCCGGCCCCTCCGCCGACCCCGCCACCGCCCTGCTGCGGCCCGCGCCCGCCAGCGCCCGCTGAGTCAGCATCAGCACCAGCAGCGCCGCCGCGCCACCCCCGCAGGCCACCGCGAAACCAGCCGCCGTCCCACCCAGTTCCAGCGCCGGACCCGCCACCGCCGTACCGATCGCCGCACCCACCCCGAAGAACGTCACCAGCCACGAGAACGCCTCCGTCACCGTCCCCGCGGGCGCATGCCGGTCCACCACGATGAACGCACACGCCAGCGAAGGCGCCAGGAACACGCCCGCCAACGCCGACAGCGCCGTCATCGCCACCGGACCCACCTCCAGCACCAGCGGCAGATAACACACGGCCAGCAGCGCCACCAGCACCCGCAGCCGCCGCTCCGGCGCCCCCGCCCACTGCCGCGCCCCGTAGAACACACCGCCCACCAGCGCGCCCAGACCCAGCGCCGCCATCAGCCAGCCGTACACCGCCTGACCACCGTGCCCGTCCGCGTACGCCACCGCCGCCACCGCGATCGAACCCAGCGCCATGCCGACGAAGAAGAACGCCCCCAGCAGCGCCAGCAGGCCCCGCGAACGCAGCGCCCCCAGCCAGTGCGCCTCGCGCGGCGCCGAACGCCACGTCCGGGACGGCTCCGACGCCACCACCGACAGCACACCCAGCACACCGACACCGTTCAGCACCAGCAGCGCCACCGCCGGCGACCACAGCGACACGCACAGGGTCACCAGCAGCGGCCCCACCGTGTACATGACCTCCTGGGCCACCGCGTCCATCGCGTACGCCGCGTGCACCCGCTCTTCACGGCCCCCCAGCACCCCCGGCCACAACGCCCGCAGACCACCCTCCAGCGGCGGCGTGAACAGACCCGCCAGCACCATCGCCGCGTACGCGGCCGCCACCGACCCGGTACCCGCCACCGCCAGCCACACCATGCCCAGCGCCGACACCAGCGCCGCGGGCAGCTGCACCCGCGGCTGCCCGTACAGGTCCACCGCACGGCCCAGCAGCGGCTGTCCCACGGCGTTCGCCAGCCCGTACGCGGCCGCCAGGGCGCCCGCCAGGCTGTAGCTGCCCCCCTCGTCCCGGACGAAGAGGACGATCGCGATCGCCGCGGTGGCGTTCGGCAACCGGCCTATCAGCGTGCCCACCAGCAGCCTCGCGGCGTACCGGGTCCTGAGCAGCTCCGCGTAACCCGCGGCCATGACCGCCCCCTTCTGCCCGGATCCACCCGGGGTAATACGTATAACGAGACACGTCATACGTACCATGGCAACAGACCCCCGGTCCACTCCCCACACCATCCGCACCCCGCCCCACCTCGCACTTCAGGAGCAACCTGTGACGAGACCCACCAGCCGCGACGTCGCCACCGCCGCCGGAGTCTCCCAGGCCACCGTCTCCCTCGTCCTCGGCGACAAATGGCGCGGCCGCGTCTCCGAGCGCACCGCCACCCTCGTCCGCGAAACCGCCACCACCCTCGGCTACCGCCCCAACCTCGCCGCCCGCAACCTCCGCCTCGGCACCACCCGCACCGCCCTCCTCGTCGTCCCCGCCCTCACCAACGAATTCTTCGCCCGCGTCTACACCGGCGCCGCCCGCGTAGCCGCCGCACACGGCTTCGGCGTCGTCCTCTACCCCTCCCCCGAAGGCACCGGCCCCGCCCGCGACCCCTTCGCCTCCGCCCGCGCCGCCCTCGACGGCATCATCGCCTCCTCCATGGCCACCGACGCCCTCGACGCCCTCGGAGGCAACGGCCTCCCCCTCGTCATGCTCGACAGCGATCCCACCTCCGGCCATGCCGCCGCCCACGTCAACCTCGCCATCACCGACGGCATCCGTCAGGCCGCCCAGCACCTCCTCGACCTCGGCCACCGCCGCTTCCTCCACTTCGCCGCCGACGTCGACTCCTGGACCTTCCACATCCGCGCCCGGACCCTCGCCGCCCTCCTCCCGGCCCCCCACCACCAGCTCCGCATCGCACGGGCCCCCCTCACCGTCGCCGCCGCCCGCGCCGCCGCCGAAACCGCCCTCGCCGACCCCCGCCACCGGCCCACCGCCGTCGTCTGCGACGACGACATCCTCGCCGCCGGCGTCTGCAAGGCCGCCCGCCGCCTCGGCCTGCGCGTCCCCGAGGACCTCTCCGTCACCGGCTTCGACGACCTCGCCCTCGCGACCGCCGTCGAACCCGAACTCACCACCGTCCGCCTCCCCGCCGAACGCGTCGGCGAACAAGGCATGACCGCCCTCCTCGCCGTCCTCGACGGCACCCCCTGGACCGCCCCCGAAATCCCCGTCGAACTCACCGTCCGCGACTCCACCGGCCCCGCCCCCACCCCCTGACACACACGAAGGCCCCGGCCCGCCCCCACAGGGACGGACCGGGGCCCGCACACCACGCCCTACTCCGCGTCGTCCTCCGACACCTCGTCGTTCGACACGGCGTCCGCCTGAGCCGCCGCCGGAACATCCGCCTCCAGCAGCCGCGCCAGCTGCCGGCCCCGGATCCGCTTGAACTTGCGCTGCTGCGCCCGCGTCCGGTCCAGCACCGCCACCTCCAGCCGCTCGGCCGGAATCGTCTTGTCCGCGCCGTTCGCCTGACTCGACAACGCCTGCACCGCCAGCTTCAACGCGTCGGGCAGGGTCATCCCGTCCCGATGCCGCTGATCGAGGTACGTACTGATCTGCTCGGCGTTCCCTCCGACCGCGACCGAACCGTGCTCGTCCACGATGGACCCGTCGTGCGGCAGCCGGTAGATCTGGTCCCCCGCCGCCGTCGCACCCACCTCGGCCACGACCAGCTCCACCTCGTACGGCTTCTCACCGGCCGAGGAGAAAATGGTGCCGAGCGTCTGCGCGTACACGTTCGCCAGCCCGCGCGCCGTCACGTCGTCACGGTCATAGGTGTACCCGCGCAGATCCGCGTAGCGCACACCACCGATCCGCAGGTTCTCGTACTCGTTGTACTTACCGGCGGCCGCGAAGCCGATCCGGTCGTAGATCTCACTGAACTTGTGCAGCGCGCGGGACGGGTTCTCACCGACGAACACGATGCCGTCGGCGTACTGCAACACGACGAGGCTGCGGCCGCGGGCGATGCCCTTCCGGGCGTATTCCGCCCGGTCGGCCATGGCCTGCTGGGGTGACACATAGAACGGAGTCGACACCGGTTATCCGTCCCTTTCTTCTGGGCGACGAGACGAGGACTGGTCAGAGCAGGGCGGCGCGCGGCCCGTCGGGCTCCTGGAGCCGACGGTCCGTCACCTTGCGGGCGAGCTCCTGCGACTCGTCGTCGTCCAGCCTGCGGAAGCCCTCGTCGGTGATGACGGTGACGATGGGGTAGATGTGGCGGTACAGGTCCGGCCCGCCGGTCGCCGAGTCGTCGTCGGCGGCGTCGTACAGCGCCTGCACGACCAGCGTGGTCGCCTGCTCCTCCGTCAGGTCGGGGCGGTACAGCTTCTTCATCGAACCCCGGGCGAAGATCGAACCCGAACCCGTGGCGGCGTACCCGTGCTCCTCGGAGCGGCCACCGGTCACGTCGTACGAGAAGATCCGGCCCTTCTCCTTGGCCTCGTCGTACCCCGCGAAGAGCGGAACCACGGCCAGGCCCTGCATGGCCATCCCCAGATTGCTCCGGATCATGGTCGAGAGCCGGTTCGCCTTGCCCTCCAGGGAGAGGGTCGCCCCCTCCACCTTCTCGAAGTGCTCCAGCTCCAGCTGGAACAGCTTGACCATCTCCACGGCCAGGCCGGCCGTACCGGCGATACCGACCGCGGAGTACTCGTCGGCCGGGAACACCTTCTCGATGTCCCGCTGCGCGATCATGTTCCCCATGGTCGCCCGCCGGTCACCGGCGAGCACGACCCCGCCGGGGAAGGTCGCGGCGACGATGGTCGTCCCGTGCGGCGCCTCCACGATGCCCTCGGGGAGCTTCCGGTTCCCCGGCAGCATCTCGGGCGCGTGCGCGCCCAGGAAGTCCATGAAGGACGACGACCCCGGCGTCAGGAAGGCTGCCGGTAGACGCCCTGTGCCGCGATTGTTGGCTTCCACGCGTGTCCCTCCAGGTATGAAACGACCCGACGAGCGGCGTCGGGATCATCTCCCGACTTGCCGATGGCCGTGTTGCAGTTCAAGCAAGGTATGCCACGGACCCTACCCGCCGTGCGGCAATGATCCACATGTACGGCCGGGGCCTTCGAGCGGATGGGGGCGGCAGCCCGCCGGCTCCCGTTCAGGGGGCGGCCCGGTCCCTTCGCACCGCGCACGCCGCTCACGGCCGGACGGCACGCCACCTTCACCGCGCCGTCCGGCCCCTGCTCTGCCGTGCCGTGTCGACACCCCACCCCGACCTTCAATTCGAAGGTCAAAAGCCTTACTGGCCACCCTTTTGCACGAAGGAGCGCACGAAGTCCTCGGCGTTCTCCTCGAGCACATCGTCAATCTCGTCAAGTACCGAGTCGACGTCGTCGGAGAGCTTCTCCTGCCGCTCCTTGAGGTCGGTCGATTCCTCGACCGCCGCCTCCTCGACCTCCTCGGTCGAGCGCGTCGCCTTCTGCTGTCCGCCGCCGGTGTCCTTGGTCGCCATGTCTACCTCACCCCGCTCGGTTCGCACGCTCACACGGAGAGACCCCGGGATTCGGGACCTCTCAAGATCAGACCCTACGTCGGACCCTACAAGGAGGGCCCGGCATTCGTCCCCGTACTTTCACAACGTCCGGGTGCCTTCATGATTCCCTCGGCGGAGGCCTTTCAGCCCCCTTCACTGCCCCGAAAGCACCCGGACCAGGTCCTCCGCCGTGCGGCAGCGGTCCAGGAGTTCCTTGACGTGGTTCCGGGTCCCCCGCAGGGGTTCCAGGGTCGGGACCCGCTGGAGGGAGTCCCGGCCCGGGAGGTCGAAGATCACCGAGTCCCAGGAGGCCGCCGCGACGTCGTCCGCGTACTGCTCCAGGCACCGTCCCCGGAAGTAGGCCCGGGTGTCCTCCGGGGGCTTGCTCTCGGCGCGCTCGACGGCCGGCTCCTCCAGCAGCCGCTTCATCTTGCCGCGGGCCGCCAGCCGGTTGTACAGGCCCTTCTCGGGCCGTACGTCCGCGTACTGGAGGTCCACCAGGTGCAGCCGCGCCGCGTCCCAGCCGAGTCCGTCGCGCCTGCGGTAGCCCTCCAGGATCTCCCGCTTGGCGACCCAGTCCAGCTCCCCCGCCAGGCTCATCGGATCGGTCTCCAGCCGGCCCAGCACGTCCTCCCAGCGGCCCAGGACGTCCTTGGTCTGCTCGTCGGCGTCCGTCCCGAACCGCTCGTCCACGTACTTCCTGGCCAGCTCGAAGTACTCCATCTGGAGCTGTACGGCGGTCAGGGTGCGCCCGCTGCGCAGCGTGATGAGGTGCTGGAGGTCCGGGTCGTGGGAGACCTGGTGGAGGGTGCGCACGGGCTGGTCCACGGCGAGGTCGACGTTGATGAAGCCGTCCTCGATCATGGACAGGACCAGGGAGGTCGTACCGAGCTTGAGGTAGGTGGAGATCTCCGAGAGGTTGGCGTCGCCGATGATCACGTGGAGGCGGCGGTACTTCTCGGCGTCGGAGTGGGGTTCGTCGCGGGTGTTGATGATGGGGCGCTTGAGGGTGGTCTCGAGTCCGACTTCGACTTCGAAGTAGTCCGCGCGCTGGCTGATCTGGAATCCGTGCTCGCGGCCGTCCTGGCCGATGCCGACGCGGCCGGCGCCGGTGACGACCTGGCGGGAGACGAAGAAGGGGGTGAGGTGGCGCACGATGTCCGAGAAGGGGGTCTCCCGCTTCATCAGGTAGTTCTCGTGCGTGCCGTAGGAGGCGCCCTTGTTGTCGGTGTTGTTCTTGTAGAGGTGGATGGGCTGGGCGCCGGGCAGCTGGGCGGCGCGCTCGGCGGCTTCGGCCATGATCCGCTCGCCGGCCTTGTCCCAGAGCACGGCGTCGAGGGGGTTGGTGACCTCGGGGGAGCTGTATTCGGGGTGGGCGTGGTCGACGTAGAGGCGCGCGCCGTTGGTGAGGATGACGTTGGCGAGGCCGATGTCCTCGTCGGTGAGCTGGCTGCTGTCGGCGGCCTCGCGGGCGAGGTCGAAGCCGCGGGCGTCCCGCAGCGGATTCTCCTCCTCGAAGTCCCAGCGGGCGCGTCGCGCCCGGTGCATCGCCGCCGCGTAGGCGTTGACGATCTGGGACGAGGTGAGCATGGCATTGGCGTTCGGGTGGCCCGGAACGGAGATCCCGTACTCCGTTTCGATCCCCATTACTCGCCGTACGGTCATGCGGCCCTCCTTGCCCGGCGGCGCTCCCGTTCGGGGCGGCGCTCAAGTACCGCTGGTGCTCCGGTGCGTCGTGTGCGGTGCCCGTCCCCGCACTGCGCGGCCGGCGGTACGGAAGAGCCTAGAACCACTCCGCGCTGCTGGGGAGATCATTTCGGTCATTGACTTCGCCTTGTCACCGGCTGGAAAGGGGCGGCGGTAAGGCTTGCGGTAGTGATCGCGGGGTGTAAAGCAGTCGGCCGCGGGTGCCGGTGAGGCTCCCGCGGCCGCCTCGCTTCGTCAGAGGTACTGACCCGTGTTCGCCACCGTGTCGATGGAGCGTCCGGTGTCGGCACCCTGCTTTCCGGTGACGAGCGTGCGGATGAACACGATCCGTTCGCCCTTCTTTCCGGAAATGCGGGCCCAGTCGTCCGGGTTGGTGGTGTTGGGCAGGTCCTCGTTCTCCTTGAACTCGTCCACGCAGGCCTGGAGGAGGTGGGAGACGCGGAGGCCCTTCTGGTTGTGCTCGAGGAAGGCCTTGATGGCCATCTTCTTGGCCCGGTCCACGATGTTCTGGATCATGGCGCCGGAGTTGAAGTCCTTGAAGTAGAGGACTTCCTTGTCGCCGTTGGCGTACGTGACCTCGAGGAAGCGGTTCTCCTCGGTTTCGGCGTACATCTGCTCGACGACGGTCTGGATCATGCTGTGGACGGCCGCTTCGGGCGAGCCCGCGTGTTCGCCGAGGTCGTCCGTGTGGAGCGGGAGGGAGGCCTTGAGGTACTTGGCGAAGATGTCCTTCGCCGCCTCGGCGTCCGGGCGCTCGATCTTGATCTTCACGTCGAGTCGTCCGGGCCGCAGGATGGCCGGGTCGATCATGTCCTCGCGGTTGGAGGCACCGATGACGATGACGTTCTCCAGGCCTTCCACGCCGTCGATCTCGGCGAGCAGCTGGGGGACGATGGTGTTCTCCACGTCCGAGCTGACCCCGGAGCCGCGGGTGCGGAAGAGGGATTCCATCTCGTCGAAGAAGACGATGACGGGGGTGCCCTCGCTGGCCTTCTCCCGGGCGCGCTGGAAGACGAGGCGGATGTGCCGTTCGGTCTCGCCGACGTACTTGTTGAGGAGCTCGGGGCCCTTGATGTTCAGGAAGTACGATTTGCCGGCTGCCTGTCCGGTCACTTCGGCGACCTTCTTGGCAAGGGAGTTGGCGACGGCCTTGGCGATGAGCGTCTTGCCGCAGCCGGGCGGGCCGTAGAGCAGGATGCCCTTGGGCGGCCGCAGTTCGTGTTCCTTGAACAGGTCGGGGTAGAGGTAGGGGAGCTCGACGGCGTCGCGGATCAGCTCGATCTGGTCGCCCAGGCCGCCGATCTTCTCGTAGTCGATGTCCGGGACCTCTTCGAGGACCAGGTCCTCGACCTCGCTCTTGGGGACGACCTCGTAGACGTAGCCGGAGCGGGGCTCGAGCAGGAGGGCGTCGCCGGGGCGGATGGTGATGTCCAGGAGCGGCTCGGCGAGCCTCACCACCCTTTCCTCGTCGGTGTGCCCGACCACCAGGGCGCGCTCGCCGTCCTCGAGGATCTCCTTGAGGGTGACGATGTCCCCGGCGCGCTCGAATTCCATGGCCTCGACCACGTTGAGCGCTTCGTTGAGCATGACCTCCTGGCCGCGCCGGAGCTCTTCCGGGTCGACGCTGGGGCTCACGTTCACGCGGAGCTTGCGCCCGCCGGTGAAGATGTCGACGGTGCCGTCCTCGTTCGCCTGGAGGAAGACACCGAAGCCGGCCGGCGGCTGGGCGAGCCGGTCGACTTCCTCCTTGAGGGCCACGATCTGGTCGCGGGCCTCACGGAGCGTATTGGCCAGTCGTTCGTTCTGCGCGGAGACGCCTGCCAGATTGGTCTGGAGCTCGACGATCCGCTCTTCGAGAATCCTCGTGTGCCGCGGAGAGTCGGCGAGCTTGCGTCGCAGGACGGCGATTTCCTGCTCGAGATAGGCAACCTGGCCAGCGGGGTCCTCAGACCCTCGCCCGGGCCGGATGCCGCGGTTGATGTCGTCGTCGTGGGCTGCCACGGTCCTCACCTCCTCCAAGGGGAGCTGGACGCTTCCTGACCCTACCTGGGCTGGTGGTGATTGAAACCCCTAGATCACAAAGACGGTAGAGGTGTGTCCGATCTTCACCCTTGCGTACTCCCTCACGCCAAGGAAATACCCACCCTTCAACATCGGAAAGCAGCCGGTTGTAAGGTCGAAGCGTTCAACACCCGTCAGGGGTCGTGCGACTTGCCGCGAGTTCTGGCCGGGGCGGATCACTCAGAGCAGGAAACGGCAGGAGATATGACCGTGCAGCAGGAGGCCCCGACGGGTGGTTCCGAGGGGGCCGGGGAGCCGCTGGAGGTCTGGATCGACCAGGACCTGTGCACCGGGGACGGCATCTGCGTGCAGTACGCGCCGGAGGTGTTCGAGCTGGACATCGATGGTCTGGCGTACGTGAAGAGCGCCGATGACGAGCTGCTCCAGGAGGCGGGGGCGAGCACTCCGGTTCCTTTGGTGCTGCTGCGGGACGTGGTCGATTCGGCGAAGGAGTGTCCGGGCGACTGCATCCATGTGCGGCGCGTTTCCGATGGTGTGGAGGTGTACGGCCCGGACGCCGAGTGACGGTTCAAACGCGTTCCGCGGCCGGATCCGTCAGCTCCTGGCGGAATTTCCCGCCGGTCCAGCGCCACTTGGTGAGCTGGTCGAGGTCGGGGCTGTAGCGGGGTACGGAGGGTGACGAGTACCCGAGGAGCCGTGCCGTGATCGAGCCGTCGCGGACGGTGAGGCCGGTGGCGGTGCGGCGGCGTCCGGCGTCGAGGAGGGTGGCGACGACGCGGGGGGCGGAGCCCTTCCCCGGGTCCTGGGCGAGTACGTAGATCGCGTGGGGCGGGGTGCCGGAGCCGGCGTCGCAGCGGACGGCCGCCACGGTCTCGGGCCGGCCGTCGCCGTCGAGGTCGCCCTGGGCGGTTTCGGTGACCGTGTGCGGGGCGCCCTTGCAGTCCAGGGGGTACGTGGCCGCGTGCGCGTCGGGGGCGGTGGCCCGGGGATCGTCCCCGGGGCGGCCGGCGGGGGTGGCTCCGGTGGCGCGGCCGGGCTGGAGGAGGCCGGCGCCGGCTATGACGGCGGCGAGGGCGGTGGCCGTGGCGAGCCAGTGGGCGGGCCTGGTGCGACGGTGCGCCAGGTCGGTGGGGCTGTGCAGCACGCCGGGTGTCTCCTGTGCGAGGGGTGACGGGGAGCCAGCATCGTGCCATACCTCACACCGGGGTGGAACGGCCGGGTCCGCGCCGGTTCGCGGCGGCGCGGCCGCCCGCCGGCGGGCGGGGTGTGGTGTCGCGGGGGTGCGTGCAACGGAGAAGCGCTGTGGCGCAGTTCCCGGCCGGTGCGGGGAACTGCGCCACAGCGCTTTCGTGTTGGTGGGTCGATGGCCGGGGCGGGCTATGCGGAGCGGTCGCTGCCGGGGCCTTCGTAGTCCTCGCCGTACGCGCCCTTGGAGGGGCGGCGGCGGCGCATCGGGGGCTCGACGCCGTCGGCGAGGCGGCGGGCGGTGACGAGGAAGCCGGTGTGGCCGATCATCCGGTGGTCGGGCCGGACGGCGAGGCCTTCGACGTGCCAGTTGCGGATCATCGATTCCCAGGGCTGCGGTTCGGCGTAGCAGCCGAACTCGCGGATGGATTCGACGGTGCGCGAGAGCTGGGTGGTGGTGGCCACGTAGCAGCAGAGGATGCCGCCGGGTACGAGGGCCTTGGAGACGGCCTCGAGGCATTCCCAGGGGGCGAGCATGTCGAGGATGACGCGGTCGACGTCGGTGTCGGACAGGTTGTCCTGGAGGTCTCCGACGGTGAGCTGCCACGCGGGGTGGGGGCCGCCGAAGTAGCGCTCGACGTTGGCCGTGGCGATCTCGGCGAAGTCCGCGCGGCGCTCGTAACTGTGGAGCATGCCCTGGTCGCCGATGGCGCGCAGCAGGAAGCTGCTGAGGGAGCCGGAGCCGACTCCCGCTTCCACGACGCGGGCGCCGGGGAAGATGTCGGCGAAGGCCAGGATCTGGCCCGCGTCCTTGGGGTAGACCACGGCGGCACCGCGGGGCATGGACAGGACATAGTCGGGGAGCAGGGGGCGCAGCGCGAGGTACGCGACGTTCCCCGTGGTACGGACAACACTGCCCTCGGGAGCACCGATCAGCTCGTCGTGGGGGAAGGAACCCTTGTGGGTGTGGAAATTCTTCCCGGCTTCGAGCGTGAACGTGTAGTGGCGGCCCTTGGGGTCGGTGAGCTGAACCTGGTCCCCGACCTCGAAGGGCCCGCGTCGGCGGGCGGCACCGGTCGGTTCGGACATGTGACCAGTGTATTGGCTTCAGGACTGGGGCCGCGCCATGGCCTTCACGAAGGCCTTTTCGACGTCGAGGGTGGAGAGGACGCCGTAGATCTCGCCGGTGGGTTCGAGGACGAGGTATTCGGTGGCGGGGGTGGCGCGGAGGTGGTCGAGGAGGGCTTCGCCGGTGAGCTCGGCGGAAACCTTCATGCCGTCGGTGAGGTCCTGGGCGAGGGTGCTGACGGCGACCCAGGGGCGGCGGTGTTCGGGGACGGAGGCGATGGCGCTCTCGCGGACGATGGCGGTGGGGTCGCCGTGGCCGTCGACGACGACGAGGGCGCGGGCTCCGGCTTCGTTGGCGCGGCGGAGGGCTTCGGAGAGGGGGGTGGCGGTCTGGACGGGGACGGCGCGGCGGGTGAGGGCGCGGGCGCGGAGTTCGGGGAGGTGTTCGCGCAGGCGGGCCATGCGCAGGCTGTTTCCGGCGCCGGTCCAGATGATGGCGGCGAGGATCGCGGCGAGGAGGGCGTCCATGACGGTGTCCATGCCGCCGATGTCGCGGTGGGGGTTGCCGAGGGTGCCGGTCTGGGTGAGGAGGGGCAGTCCGATGAGGACGGCGACGGCGAGGGCGCGGCCGACCCAGGCGGCGGCGACGGTGCCGGTCATGGGTTTGCCGGTGATGCCCCAGATGACGGCGCGGAGCATGCGGCCGCCGTCGAGGGGGAGGCCGGGCAGGAGGTTGAAGGCGGCGACGAGGAGGTTGGAGATCATGAGGCCGGCGAGGAGCACGCCGGGGACGGTGGCGGGGTGGACGGCCTTCATGCCCAGGTAGAAGGCTCCGGCGAGGGCGAGGGAGAGGAGGGGGCCGACGAAGGCGAGGACGAATTCGCGGCCGGGGGTCTCGGATTCCTTTTCGATCTCGGAGACCCCGCCGAAGAACTGGAGCTGGATGCGGCGCACGGGGAGCTTGTAGCGGAGTGCGGCGATGGTGTGTGCCAGTTCGTGGACGAGGACGGAGGCGTAGAAGGCGACGGCGAAGAAGAGGGAGACGAGGTAGCGGGTGGGGCCGAGGTGGGGCAGGACGCGGTCGAGCTGGTCCCCGAAGACCCAGGTGATGAGCGCGGCGACGAGGAACCAGCTGGGCGAGACGTAGACGGGCACGCCGAAGGGGCGGCCCATGAGGATGCCGCCGCCCGGGTCGGAGCGCTTGGCCCTGCGCTCGCCGGTTTCGTCGGTGTCTGCCACGGTTTTCCTTCGTTCGTGCGGTGCTTCCGGTGTGATCCGTATCGCGTCGGTGGCGCGTGTGCTGTTGCGCGGGGTGATGCTCCGATCATGCAGGGCGAGGGGCCCGTAGTCGATGGTATGCGCGTGCCGCCCGTCGCGGGTCGTAGGGTTTTACGCATGACGACGACCCCCGGTGCCGGTTCCGCGGATGATTCTTCGGGTGCTTCCCGGCCGACCTCGCTGTCCCCTTCGCGGGCCGGTGACTTCATGCAGTGTCCGTTGCTGTACCGGTTCCGGGTGATCGACCGGCTTCCGGAGAAGCCGAGTGCGGCGGCGACGCGCGGAACGCTGGTGCACGCGGTGCTGGAGCGGCTCTTCGATCATCCGGCGCACGAGCGGACGGTGCCGAGGGCGAAGGCGTTGGTGCCGGGGCAGTGGGAGCGGCTGCTGGAGGCGAAGCCGGAGCTGGCGGAGCTGTTCCCCGCGGGGGACGAGGGCGCGGGGCTGGCGCGCTGGCTGTCGGAGGCGGAGGCGCTGGTGGAGCGCTGGTTCACGCTGGAGGACCCGACGCGGCTGGAGCCGGTGGAGCGGGAGTTCTTCGTGGAGACGGAGCTCGAGTCGGGGCTCCGGCTGCGCGGGATCATCGACCGGGTGGACGTGGCGGCGACGGGTGAGGTGCGGATCGTCGACTACAAGACGGGCAAGGCGCCGCGGCCGGAGTACGCGGAGGGCGCGTTGTTCCAGATGAAGTTCTACGCGCTGGTGGTGTGGCGGCTGCGGCAGGTGGTGCCGAGGCGGTTGCAGCTGGTGTACCTGGGCAGTGGGGACGTGCTGACGTACGACCCGGTGGTGGCGGATCTGGAGCGGGTGGAGCGGAAGCTGCACGCGCTGTGGGAGGCGATCCGGGAGGCGACGGAGACGGGTGAGTGGCGGCCGCGGCCGACGAAGCTGTGCGGGTGGTGTGATCACCGGGCGGTGTGTCCGGAGTTCGGGGGCACTCCCCCGGTGTATCCGCTGGTGGTCTCTCCGAGGAGTGGGGCGGATCTCCCGGCCGGTGGCTGATCGGCCGGTCAGGGCAGAATGGGCCGGGTCCGCCGATGACCGACGAATTCGAGGTACCCCGTGGCGATCCGCGTCCTGCTGGTCGATGACCAGCCACTGCTGCGCACCGGTTTCCGGATGATCCTGGAGGCGGAGCAGGATCTGGTGGTGGTGGGTGAGGCCGGGGACGGTCTGCAGGCGCTGGAGCAGGTGCGGGCGCTGCAGCCGGACGTGGTGCTGATGGACATCCGGATGCCGCGGATGGACGGGGTGGAGGCGACGCGGCAGATCACGGGTCCGGAGCGGAACGGGCCGGCGAAGGTGCTGGTGCTGACCACGTTCGATCTGGACGAGTACGTGGTGGAGGCGTTGCGGGCGGGGGCGAGCGGGTTCCTGCTGAAGGATGCTCCGGCGGTCGAGCTGGTGCAGGCGATCCGGGTGGTGGCCGCCGGGGAGGCGATGCTCGCGCCGAGCATCACGCGGCGGCTGCTGGACAAGTACGCGGGTCATCTGCCGTCGGGTGAGGAGAGCCTGCCGGACATGCTGGGGACGCTGACCGAGCGTGAGGTGGAGGTGCTGAGGCTGGTGGCCCGGGGGCTGTCGAACGCGGAGATCGCGGCGGACCTGTTCGTGAGTGAGACGACGGTGAAGACGCACGTGGGGCATGTGCTGACGAAGCTGGGCCTGCGGGACCGGGTGCAGGCGGCGGTGTACGCGTACGAGAGCGGTCTGGTCCGTCCGGGCGCGCAGTAGCCGGCCGGGACGCGCCTCCGCCCCGGTGCCCTTCTCGGGCGCCGGGGCGGAGGTGTGTCCAGGGGGGTGTCCCGGGTGTGTCCGGGGGTGTCCCGGGGGTCAGCCCTTGCTGATCTCCCAGAAGCGGAAGACGGTGGAGGCGTCCAGGGACCACTGGAGGCCGTTGACGTTCTGGCGGGCAACGGCGTACTGCTTGCCCTGCCAGAGCGGGAGGACCGGGAGTTCGTCGGCGACGATGTCCTGGAGGCGGGTGTAGTCGGTGTTGGCCGCGGTCCGGTCGGACTTGGTGGAGGTCGCCGGGATGATGTTCCCGCTGATCTCCTTGTTGTCGTAGTTGTTGTGCAGGACGTTGTCCGGGCCGAAGAACGGCTGGGTGAAGTTGTCGGCGTCGGGGTAGTCGGGGACCCAGCCCTTGACGTAGACGCCGTACTTGCCGGCCTGGATGTCCTTCTCGTACTGCTCGAACTCGACGGACTTGACGTCGGCCTCGAAGAGGCCGCTCTCGTTGAGCTGCTTGGCGATGACCTGGAACTGGTGGTCGGTGGAGGGGCCGTAGCGGGCCGGGGTGGACCACAGGGTCAGCTTGATCTTGCCGGAGATGTTGGCGGCCTTGAGGACGGCCTTGGCCTTCTCCACCTGGGGGGTGCCGCCGTAGCGGTCGAAGAAGGGGGTGGTGTGTCCGGCGATGCCGGCCGGGACGATCGAGTAGAGCGGGGCGGCGGTGCCCGCGTACACGTCCTTGACGAGCGCTTCGCGGTCGACGAGGTAGGCGATCGCCTTGCGGACGGGGAGCTTGCCGACGACCGGGTCGTTGACGTTGAAGACCAGGTGCTGGACTTCGGCGCCGGTGCCCTGGACGACGTCGACCTTGTTGTCGCCGGTCTTGGTGGCGGCGAGGCCGGCGATGTCCTTGGCGGCGAGGCCGCGGAAGGCGAAGTCGACGTCGCCGCTGTCGAGGACGGTCTTGAGGCCGGCCTGGTCGCCGTTGAAGAACTTCAGGGTGACGCCGGTGTTCTTGGCCTTGGCCTTGCCGCTGTAGGAGTCGTTGACGGAGAAGTTGGCGCTCTTGTCGCTGAAGGCGTCGAGCTTGTAGACGCCGGAGCCGATCGCCTTGTTGTCGCCGCGCAGCTTGTCGGCCGGGTATTCGCGGTGGTCGACGATGGCGCCCGCGCCCGATGCGATCTTGCTGGGGAAGGTCGCGTCGGGCGACTTCAGCTTGAAGACCACGGTCTTCTCGTCGGGGGTGTCGATGCTCGCGATCGACGACAGCATCACGGCGGGGCCGTTGGCGTCGTTGATCCTCAGCGTGCGCTCGAAGGAGAACTTGACGTCCTTGGAGGTCAGGCTGTTGCCGTTGCTGAACTTCAGGCCGCCGCGCAGGGTGCACTTGTACACCCTGCTGTCGCCGCCCTCGAAGGTGCAGGCCTGGGCGGCGTCGGGCTCGGGGGTGGTGCCGCCCTTGGGGAACGTCAGCAGGGACTGGAAGACGTTGTTGAAGAGCAGCCAGGAGCCCGGGTCGTAGCCCGACGCGGGGTCGGTGGACTTCACCTTGTCGGATATGCCCATGACCACGCCCTTGCCGTTGCCGGCGGCGGAGCCGTCCTGCGAACCGCAACCGCTGAGCAGCGCTGCGGCAGTGGCCGCGCCGAGCGGGGCTGCCAACCACTGGTTACGTGTCTTCACGCGAATGTCCTTCACAGTCTTGTCTGGTCGTTGCGCCGGCCTGCGACGTACGCCGCCGGTTGTGCCGGTCTCAGCCGCTGACACCCCGGCCGAGTTCCCACAGCTGGAGGTCGGAGATGGCGTTGACCGACCACTCCACTCCGGTGATGCCGTCGCGTGCGGCGACGTACTGCTTGCCCTGCCACAGGGGCAGGACGGGTACGTCGTCGGCGACGATGTCCTGCATCTCCGTGATCGCGGGCACGGCGACGTTGCGGTCGGCCGCGCGGCGGGATTCGGGGATGAGCCTGGTGCGCACCGCGGTGTTGGCGTAGGGCGTGCCCAGGAAGTTGTCCTGCTCCAGGAACGGGGCGAGGAAGTTGTCGGGGTCCGGGTAGTCGGGGAACCAGCCGAGCCCGTAGGCGGCGTAGTCGCCCTTCTTCTGGGCGGGGCGGAAGGTGCCCCATTCGTTGCCCTGGACGGTGATGTCGAAGAGCTGGGTGGAGTTCAGCTGGGCCTTGAGGGCCTCGAACTCGGCGGCGGTGCCGTCGCCGTAGTGGTCCGTGGTGTAGTTCAGGGTCAGCTTGACGGGGGTCTTGACCCCGGCGGTCCTGAGGAGCTCGGCGGCCTTGGCGGTGTTGGCCTCGCCGTACTTGTTGAAGAACGAGTTGACGTGGCCGGGCACGGCGGTGGGGACGAGCGAGTAGAGGGGCTGTGCGGACTTGCCGTAGACCTTGGAGATCAGGTTGTTGCGGTCGACGGCGGCGGCGAGGGCCTGGCGCACGGCCTTGTTGTTGACGGCCGGGGCGTCGGTGTTGAAGCCGATGTAGCGGATCTCGAGGCCGGGCATCGGAGTGAGCTTGACGCCCTTGGGGGGCGTCTTGGCGAACTCCGTGATCTGGGCGGGCGACAGGGTGCGGGAGACCACGTGGATCTTTCCGTCGGTGAGTGCCTTGCCCATGGTGGCGGAGTCGGCGAAGGTGCGCAGTTCGACCTTGTCGTTGTGGAGCTTGATGTCGCCCTTGTAATGGGGGTTCTTGGTGAAGACGGCGCGGACGAGGCGGTTGTCCTTGACCTCGGCCTTCATCGTGTAGGGGCCGGAGCCGTCGACGGCGAAGCCGGGGCGGAGCTTCCTGGCCTCGTAGTTCTTCTCGCTGATGATGCCGGCGGCGGGGGTGGCGAGCTTGTACGGGAAGGTCGCGTCGGCGGTCTTCAGGTGGAAGACGACGGTGTCGGTGCCCTTGGCCTCGACGGTGTCCAGGGTGGAGAGCAGGGAGGAGGGGCCGTTCTCGTCCTTGATCGCGAGGACGCGGTCGATGGAGAACTTGACGTCCTTGGCGGTGAGCGGGTCGCCGCTGGCGAACTTCAGGCCGGGCCGCAGGGTGCAGCGGTAGCTCTCGTTGCCGGTGTCGGTGAAGCGGCAGTCGGAGGCGGCTTCGGGGACGGGCTGGCCGCCGCCGCGGGGGGTGCGCACCAGCGTCTGGACGGTCTGGCGCAGGATGTTCCAGGCGCCGGCGTCGTAGGCGTAGGCGGGGTCGACGGGGGCGGGGGCGTAGTCGGCTGCCTCGAACCGGTCGGTGGTGCCGACGACGATCGCTCCGGACGCTGCTCCTCCGCCGCTCGCGCTGCCGCATGCGGACAGCGCGGGGGTGAGCAGGCCGATCGCGGCCGTCAGCACCATGGTCTTGCGGTTCATGCTGGAAGTACTCCCTCACCCGGCACTTGTTCAAAGCGGCGTCGAGGGCACTTCGCGGCGGTCGCCCGTTCAGGGCGGAACGATCGGGCCGGTGTTTGACGATCGGTCCACGCGGTAGCGGCGCAGGGGTGTGCGTCCGGTACGGCAAGGGTGCGTGCGGAGTGCCCGCGTCGACATTAGTGGGCCGGGGCGGGATGGCTGGAACTGGCAGGAGTTGGGGTGTAATCGCACTGTGATGGGTGCGGACTTACCGCTTATGCCGGAGTCCTCGCAGATGCGGTCAGGAGATGATCAATCCGGACACAAGGGAAGCCCCCGGAGCCGGTGGCGGGGCTCGGCAGGGGCCTCCCGGGTGACCAAGCTCACCCGCTCATTCTCTGACCGAAGGGGGTGGAATTTCGGCCTCCGGGGTTAGGGGCGGAAGATCCTCCCGTGGGACCCGGGCGTCACCCTCGTTCCGTTCGGCACGGAGCGTGCGTACTCAGTTCATCGGAGTGATGAGCGAGCGCAGGAACGTCAGGTCCACGTCCTCCAGCGAACGCACGATGGTGCGGCCGGGGGCGGGTTCGATGCCGCCGACGGACGGGACGGCCACCACCCGGCAGCCGGCGGCCTCCGCCGCGGCGATCCCGGTGGCGGTGTCCTCGATCACGGCGCAGCGCGAGGGGTGCGCGCCGAGGCTGCCGGCGGCGATCAGGTACGGGTCCGGGTGGGGCTTGGTACGGGGGACCTCGTCCCCGGCGACCGTCAGCGTGAAGCGGTCGCGGCCGAGGGTGAGCAGGACCTGGTCGATGACGCGGCGGTGCGAGGCGGAGACCAGGGCGGTGGGGACGTTGTGCCGGGCCAGCTCGCTCAGGAGGCGTTCGGCGCCGGGCATCAGGGGGACCCGGTCGGCGATGCGGGCCTCGAACCGCTCGTTGAGCAGGACGCTCAGCTCGGCGAGACCGATGGCGGCTCCCGTCCTCTCGATGAGGAAGGCGGCGCTGCGGCTCATGGGGCCGCCGACGACGACGTCCCGCCAGGACGCCTCCAGGCGGTGGCCCAGCTCGTGGAAGATCTGTTCCTCGACCTCCCACCAGAAGCCCTCGGTGTCGACGAGGGTGCCGTCCATGTCCAGCAGCACCGCCTGCAGGGCGTGCCCGTCGGCCGTGCGGGTGACGGGGGCGGGAACCGTGCTGGTCATGCGTACGCCTCTCTGGGGACGACAAGGCCGGCCACCTCGACCCGTGGGAGCGTCTCCCTCGGGAACAGGTGACCGGCCTGTATGGGACCGACCAGTGTACGCCGGTCCGTGTCAGCGTGCGTTGAAATACTTCGCTTCGGGGTGGTGAATGACGATGGCGTCGGTGGACTGCTCGGGGTGCAGCTGGAACTCCTCGGACAGGTGGACGCCGATCCGCTCGGGCTGGAGGAGGTCGGCGATCTTCGCGCGGTCCTCCAGGTCGGGGCAGGCGCCGTAGCCGAGGGAGAAGCGGGCTCCCCGGTACTTGAGGTCGAACATGTCCTCGACCTTGTCCGGGTCCTCGCCGCCGAAGCCGAGCTCGGCGCGGACGCGGGCGTGCCAGTACTCGGCCAGGGCCTCGGCGAGCTGGACGGACAGGCCGTGCAGCTCGAGGTACTCGCGGTAGGAGTCGGACTCGAAGAGCCTGGCGGTGGCCTCGCCGATCCGCGAGCCGACGGTGACGACCTGGAGGCCGACGACGTCGGTCTCGCCGGACTCCTCGGGGCGGAAGAAGTCGGCGAGGCACAGGCGGCGGCCGCGGCGCTGGCGCGGGAAGGTGAAGCGGGTCCGCTCGTTGCCCTGCTCGTCGAGGATGATCAGGTCCTCGCCCTTGGAGACGCAGGGGAAGTAGCCGTAGACCACGGCCGCCTCGAGCAGGTTCTCGGTGTGCAGCTTCTCCAGCAGTCCGCGCAGGCGCGGGCGGCCCTCGCTCTCGACCAGTTCCTCGTAGGTGGCCCCGCCGGCGCGGGCCTGCTTGAGGCCCCACTGGCCCTTGAACAGGGCGCCCTCGTCCAGCCAGGAGGCGTAGTCCTTGAGCGGGATGCCCTTGATGACGCGGGTCCCCCAGAAGGGCGGGGCGGGAACGGGGTTGTCGACGGCCACGTCGGAGCGGCCGCCGGTCTCCTGCGGCTCCTCCACCTGGAGGGCGGGGGTGTCCCGCTTGGCGACGCGGCGCTGCTTGAGCTCGGGCAGCGTCGCGCCGGGGACGCCGCGCTTGACGGCGATGAGGGCGTCCATCAGGCGCAGGCCTTCGAAGGCGTCGCGGGCGTAGCGGACCTCGCCCTCGTAGATCTCGTGGAGGTCTTGTTCGACGTAGGCGCGGGTCAGGGCGGCGCCGCCGAGGATGACGGGGTAGTCGGCCGCCAGCTTGCGCTGGTTGAGTTCCTCCAGGTTCTCCTTCATGATCACCGTGGACTTCACCAGGAGCCCCGACATGCCGATCACGTCGGCCTTGTGCTCCTGCGCCGCCTCCAGGAT
>NZ_JBVISM010000007.1:0-42035 GCF_055575515.1 Streptomyces sp. NPDC034086
CGCACCCACTCCGCATTCGTCAGATCACCCCGCCCCATGCCCGACCTAACGACCGGACAAGCAGACAGTCACAAGATCCGCCGGACAGGACCTAGGCACGGCCCCGCCGCACGGCCCCCGGCACCGGAACGGCGCAGGGCCCGGCCCCCGAGGGGGCCGGGCCCTGCCGTCCGCGCGAGCGGGTCAGCGTACGAAGGTGCTCGCCTGTCCCGCGAGGTCCAGGAAGTACTGCGGGGCCAGGCCCAGGACCAGGGTGACCGCGACGCCCACCGCGATGGTGGTCATCGTCAGCGGCGAGGGGACGGCCACCGTCGGGCCGTCGGCCTTCGGCTCGCTGAAGAACATGAGCACGATGACCCGGACGTAGAAGAACGCGGCGATCGCCGACGAGACCACACCGACGACGACCAGCGCCCCGGCGCCGCCCTCCGCCGCCGCCTTGAACACCGCGAACTTCCCGGCGAAACCGGAGGTCAGCGGGATACCGGCGAAGGCCAGCAGGAACACCGCGAAGACGGCCGCCGTCAGCGGCGAACGCCGCCCCAGGCCCGCCCACTTCGACAGGTGCGTCGCCTCGCCGCCCGCGTCGCGGACCAGCGTCACCACCGCGAAGGCACCGATGGTCACGAAGGAGTAGGCGGCCAGGTAGAACAGGACGGACTTGACGCCCTCCTCCGACGTGGCGATCACACCGGCCAGGATGAACCCGGCGTGCGCGATCGAGGAGTACGCCAGCAGCCGCTTCACATCGGTCTGGGTCACGGCGATCACCGCGCCCGCGAGCATCGTGACGATGGCGACGCCCCACATCACCGGCCGCCAGTCCCACCGCAGGCCGGGCAGGACCACGTACAGCAGCCGCAGCAGCGCGCCGAACGCGGCCACCTTGGTCGCCGCCGCCATGAAACCGGTGACCGGGGTCGGGGCGCCCTGGTAGACGTCCGGGGTCCACATGTGGAAGGGGACCGCGCCGACCTTGAACAGCAGGCCCATCAGGATCAGCGCGCCGCCGATGAGCAGCAGCGCGTCGTTGCCCATGGTGGAGGCCAGTGCCGGGTCGATCCGGGCGACGGTGCCGTCCACCACGTCGGCGATCACCGCGTAGGAGACCGAGCCCGCGTACCCGTAGAGCAGCGCGATGCCGAAGAGGAGGAAGGCCGAGGAGAAGGCGCCGAGGAGGAAGTACTTGACCGCCGCCTCCTGCGACATCAGCCGCTGGCGGCGGGCGACGGCGCAGAGCAGGTACAGCGGGAGGGAGAAGACCTCCAGCGCGATGAACAGCGTCAGCAGGTCGTTCGCGGCGGGGAAGATCAGCATGCCGGAGACCGCGAACAGGGCGAGCGGGAAGACCTCGGTGGTGGTGAAGCCGGCCCTGACGGCGGCCTTCTCGCTGTCGCTGCCCGGGACGGACGCGGCCTGCGCGGCGAAGGAGTCCACCCGCTTGCCGTGCGCCTTCGGGTCGAGGCGGCGCTCGGCGAAGGTGAACACGGCCACCACCGAGGCCAGCAGGATGGTGCCCTGGAGGAAGAGCGCCGGGCCGTCGACGGCGATGGCGCCCATGGCCGCGATCTGCGCCTTGGTGCCGCCGTACCCGCCGGCCGCGAGGCCGACGACCGCCGCGAAGGCCGAGGCCAGCGCGGCGACGGCGAGGAACACCTGGACGTAGTAGCGGGACTTGCGCGGTACGAAGGCCTCGACGAGGACTCCGAGGACGGCCGCGCCCACCACGATCAGCGTGGGCGCGAGCTGTGCGTACTCGATGTGCGGGGCCGGGATCCGGTCGGCCGGTCCGTCGGCCGCCAGCGTCAGCAGGCTCTGGGCAGCGATCACTTGGCCGCCTCCACGTTCTGGATGGACAGCTCGGGCTTCGGGTCCGTCTGCTTCACGTCCGACATGGTGTGCTCCACCGCCGGGTTGACGATGTCCGTCAGCACCTTCGGGTAGACGCCCAGTCCGATCAGCAGCGCGATCAGGGGGGCGATGACGAGCAGTTCCCGTGCGCGCAGGTCCGGCATGGTGCGGACCTCCTCCTTCACGGGGCCGGTCATGGTGCGCTGGTAGAGCACCAGCGTGTACAGCGCGGCCAGCACGATCCCGACGGTGGCGATGACGCCGACGACGGGGTAGCGGGCGAAGGTGCCGACGAGGACGAGGAACTCGCTGACGAAGGGTGCGAGGCCCGGCAGGGACAGGGTGGCGAGGCCGCCGACCAGGAAGGTCCCGGCGAGGACCGGGGCCACCTTCTGCACGCCGCCGTAGTCGGCGATGAGCCGCGAGCCGCGCCGGGAGATCAGGAAGCCGGCGACCAGCATCAGCGCCGCCGTGGAGATCCCGTGGTTGACCATGTAGAGCGTGGCGCCCGACTGGCCCTGGGAGGTCATCGCGAAGATGCCCAGGATGATGAAACCGAAGTGGGAGATCGAGGCGTAGGCGATCAGCCGCTTGATGTCCCGCTGGCCCACCGCGAGCAGCGCCCCGTAGACGATGCTGACGAGGGCCAGGACGAGGATCACCGGAGTGGCCCACTTGCTGGCCTCGGGGAAGAGCCCGAGGCAGAAGCGGAGCATCGCGAAGGTGCCGACCTTGTCGACGATCGCGGTGATGAGGACGGCGACCGGGGCGGTGGCCTCGCCCATCGCGTTGGGCAGCCAGGTGTGCAGCGGCCACAGCGGCGCCTTCACGGCGAAGGCCAGGAAGAAGCCGAGGAAGAGCAGCCGTTCGGTGCTGGCCGCCATCTCGAGGGTGCCCGCGGCACGGGCGGCGGCGATCTCCGGGAGGGAGAAGCTGCCGGCGACCACGTACAGCCCGATGACGGCGGCCAGCATGATCAGGCCGCCGGCCAGGTTGTAGAGGAGGAACTTGACCGCCGCGTACGAGCGCTGCGCGGCCGCGTTCTCGTCGGCCCCGCCCGCCGCGGCAGCGGCTGACCGGGAGGAGGTGGCGCGGTCCCCGAAGCCGCCGATGAGGAAGTACATCGGGATCAGCATGGCTTCGAAGAAGATGTAGAAGACGAAGACGTCGGTGGCCTCGAAGGAGATGATCACCATCGCCTCGACCAGCAGGATCAGCGCGAAGAAGCCCTGGGTAGGCCGCCAGCGCCGGCTCTTGGTCTCCAACGGGTCGGCGTCGTGCCACCCGGCCAGAATGATGAACGGCATCAGTACGGCGGTGAGCGCGATGAGCGCCACGCCGATGCCGTCGACGCCCAGGTCGTAGCGGACGCCGAAGTCGGGGATCCAGGCGTGGGACTCGGTGAGCTGGTAGCGGTCGCCACCGGGCTCGAAGCGGACCGCGACCATGCCGGCCAGGGCCAGCGTGGCCAGCGAGAAGAGCAGCGCGAGCCACTTGGCGACGGTCCTGCGGGCGGCCGGGACGGCCGCCGTCAGGATCGCGCCGGCCGCGGGGACCGCGGCCGTCACCGTCAGAAGCGGGAAACTCATTTCACACCGCCCTCATCAGCAGGGTCGCGGCGATCAGGATCGCCGTGCCCCCGAACATCGAGACCGCGTAGCTGCGGGCGTAGCCGTTCTGGAGCTTGCGCAGCCGGCCCGAGAGACCGCCGACCGAGGCGGCCGTGCCGTTGACCACTCCGTCGACCACGCTGTGGTCGAGGTACACGAGGGAGCGGGTCAGGTGTTCTCCGCCGCGGACCAGGACGACGTGGTTGAAGTCGTCCTGGAGGAGGTCGCGGCGGGCCGCCCGGGTGAGCCAGCTGCCCCGGGGCGCGACCACGGGAACGGGCCTGCGGCCGTACATGGCCCAGGCGATGGCGACTCCGACGGCGAGGACCACCATGGTGGCGAGGGTGACCGTCAGGGCGCTGACGGGCGGGTGCCCGTGCTCGTGCCCGGTGACCGGCTCCAGCCAGTTCAGGAAGCGGTCGCCGATCCCGAAGAAGCCGCCCGCGAAGACCGAGCCGAAGGCCAGCACGATCATGGGGACGGTCATGGACTTCGGGGACTCGTGCGGGTGGGGCAGCTCGCCCGCGTGGTGCTCGGCGGCCGGCTCGGCGCTCGGCGTCCGGTCCGCGTCGGGGGCGGGCTGCCAGCGCTTCTCGCCGAAGAAGGTGAGGAGCATGACGCGGGTCATGTAGAAGGCGGTGACGGCGGCGCCCAGCAGGGCCACTCCGCCCAGGATCCAGCCCTCGGTGCCGCCCTTCGCGAAGGCCGCCTCGATGATCCTGTCCTTGGAGAAGAAGCCGGACAGGCCCGGGAAGCCGATGATGGCGAGGTAGCCGAGGCCGAAGGTGACGAAGGTGACCGGCATGTACGTCCGCAGGCCGCCGTACTTGCGCATGTCGACCTCGTCGTTCATGCCGTGCATGACGGAACCCGCGCCGAGGAAGAGGCCGGCCTTGAAGAAGCCGTGCGTCACCAGGTGCATGATCGCGAAGACGTAGCCGACCGGGCCGAGGCCGGCGGCGAGGATCATGTAGCCGATCTGCGACATCGTCGAGCCGGCGAGGGCCTTCTTGATGTCGTCCTTCGCGCAACCGACGATCGCACCGAAGAGGAGCGTGACCGCGCCGACGACGGTGACGGCGAGCTGTGCGTCCGGCGCCCCGTTGAAGACCGCGGCCGAGCGGACGATCAGGTAGACGCCGGCGGTGACCATGGTGGCGGCGTGGATCAGGGCCGAGACCGGGGTCGGGCCCTCCATCGCGTCGCCGAGCCAGGACTGCAGCGGCACCTGCGCCGACTTGCCGCAGGCGGCGAGCAGCAGCATCAGGCCGATCGCCGTCAGCGTGCCCTCGGAGGCGTCACCGGCGGACGCGAACACCGGCCCGAAGGCGAAGGTCCCGAACGTGGTGAACATCAGCATGATGGCGATCGACAGGCCGATGTCGCCGACCCGGTTGACCAGGAAGGCCTTCTTCGCGGCGGTGGCCGCGCTGGGCTTGTGCTGCCAGAAGCCGATCAGGAGGTACGAGGCGAGGCCGACGCCCTCCCAGCCGAAGTACAGCAGCAGGTAGTTGTCGGCGAGGACGAGCAGCAGCATCGCCGCGACGAACAGGTTGAGGTAGCCGAAGAAGCGGCGGCGGCGCTCGTCGTGCTCCATGTACCCGATCGAGTACACGTGGATGAGCGTGCCCACCCCGGAGATCAGCAGGACGAAGGTCATCGACAGCTGGTCCAGCTGGAAGGCGATGTCCGCCTGGAATCCCTCCACCGGCACCCAGCTGAACAGCGACTGGTGCAGGGCCCGGTCCTCGGCGCCGCGCCCCAGCATGCCGGCGAACAGGACGGCGCCGGTCCCGAAGGAGACGGCCGCGAGCAGGGTGCCGATCCAGTGGCCGGCCTTGTCGAGGCGCCGGCCGCCGCACAGCAGCACCACCGCTCCGAGCAGGGGCGCCGCCACCAGCAGCGCAATCAGATTCTCCACTGTGAACGCCCCTTACAGCTTCATCAGGCTGGCGTCGTCGACCGAGGCCGAGTGGCGGGTACGGAACAGCGACACGATGATCGCGAGGCCCACCACGACCTCCGCGGCGGCGACGACCATCGTGAAGAACGCGATGATCTGGCCGTCGAGGTTGCCGTGCATCCGGGAAAAGGCCACGAAGGCGAGGTTGCAGGCGTTGAGCATCAGCTCGACGCACATGAACAGCACGATGGCGTTCTTCCGGATGAGTACGCCGGCCGCGCCGATGGTGAACAGCAGGGCGGCCAGGTACAGGTAGTTGACCGGGTTCACTTCGAGGCCTCCTCTCGGCCGAGGCGCTCGGCGGAGCTCTGCTCCAGCGCCTTGAGGTCGTCCAGGGCCTGGCCGGACACGTCGCGGATCTGGCCGCGGGCGCGGAGCGTCTTGTTGACGGTCAGCTCGGAGGGGGTGCCGTCCGGCAGCAGGCCGGGGACGTCCACCGCGTTGTGGCGGGCGTAGACGCCGGGGGCCGGCAGCGGCGGGAGCTGCACGCCCTCGCGCACGCGCTTCTCGGCGAGCTCGCGTTGGGTGGCGGCCCGCTCGGTGCGCTCGCGGTGGGTGAGCACCATCGCGCCGACGGCCGCCGTGATCAGCAGGGCGCCGGTGATCTCGAAGGCGAAGATGTAGCGGGTGAAGATCAGTTCGGCGAGGCCCTCGACGTGCCCGGCGGAGTTGACCCGGCCGAGCCCGTTGAAGTGGGTGAGGCCCGCGTTGCCGAGGCCGGCGATCAGCAGGACGCCGAAGCCGAGCCCGCACAGGGCGGCCAGCCAGCGCTGCCCCTTGAGGGTCTCCTTCAGCGAGTCCGCCGCCGTGACGCCGACGAGCATGACGACGAAGAGGAAGAGCATCATGATGGCGCCGGTGTAGACGACGACCTGGACCACGCCCAGGAAGTAGGCCCCGTTGGCGAGGTAGAAGACGGCCAGGATGATCATCGTCCCGGCCAGGCACAGGGCGCTGTGCACGGCCTTCCTCATCAGGATCGTGCACAGCGCGCCGATGACGGCGACGGTTCCGAGGACCCAGAACTGCACGGCTTCCCCGGTGGAGGTCGCGCCGGCGGCCGCGGCGAGGGCGCTCATGCCCCGACCTCCTCGGTCTTGCCGGCCTCGGCCCCGGCGTCGGCCGCGGCTCCGGCGTCGGCCGTCTCGCCCTTGGACACCGCCACCTGCCGGACGGTGCCCGGGGCGGCGCCCGTCACCAGTCCGCGGTAGTAGTCCTGCTCGTCGGTGCCGGGGAAGACGGAGTGCGGGGCCTCGACCATGCCCTCGGTCAGCCCGGCGAGCAGCTGCTCCTTGGTGTAGATCAGCGACTCCCGGCTGGAGTCGGCCAGTTCGAACTCGTTCGTCATCGTCAGCGCGCGCGTCGGGCACGCCTCGACGCACAGGCCGCACAGGATGCAGCGGGCGTAGTTGATCTGGTAGACCCGCCCGTACCGCTCGCCCGGGGAGTAGCGCTCCTCCTCGGTGTTGTCCGCGCCCTCCACGTAGATCGCGTCGGCGGGACAGGCCCAGGCGCACAGTTCGCACCCGATGCACTTCTCCAGGCCGTCGGGGTGGCGGTTGAGCTGGTGCCGTCCGTGGAAGCGCGGGGCGGTGGTCTTCTGCTGCTCCGGGTACTGCTCGGTGAGCCGCTTCTTGAACATGGCCTTGAAGGTCACGCCGAAGCCGGCCACCGGGTTCTGCCACTTCTCGCTCCGGTCCGCGTCAGACATGGTCAGCACCCTCCTCTCGGTCACTGTCAGTATTCGCCCCGCCACTGGCGATCAGCTCCCGCTCGCCGCGGGGACGTCGGCGCGGTACGGGTGCCAGGTGCTGGCCCGGCTTGGGCGGTACGGGGAACCCGCCCGCCATCGGATCGAAGGGCCCGGCCGCGGCGGCCTTCCCGGCCTCGGCGGCGGCGGCCTTCTCCCGCCGGTCCCGGAAGTGGTCCGCGACGGAGGAGACCAGCAGGACCGCGAGGACCGCGCCCCCGACGTACAGGACGATCTCGCTGAAGTCGTAGCGCTCGTTGCGCAGCGCCCGGACGGTGGCGACCAGCATCAGCCAGGCCACGGAGACCGGGATCAGGACCTTCCAGCCGAGCTTCATCAGCTGGTCGTAGCGCACGCGGGGGAGCGTGCCGCGCAGCCAGATGAAGAAGAACAGCAGCAGCTGGACCTTGAGGACGAACCACAGCATCGGCCACCAGCCGTGGTTGGCGCCCTCCCAGTACGTGGAGATCGGCGCCGGGGCCCGCCAGCCGCCCAGGAACAGGGTGACCGAGACCGCCGAGACGGTGACCATGTTGACGTACTCGGCCAGCATGAACAGCGCGAACTTGATGGAGGAGTACTCGGTGTTGAAGCCGCCGACCAGGTCGCCCTCGGACTCCGGCATGTCGAAGGGGGCGCGGTTCGTCTCGCCGACCATCGTGACGACGTAGATGATGAAGGACACCGGCAGCAGCACGATGTACCAGCGGTCCGCCTGCGCCTCCACGATCGCCGAGGTCGACATCGACCCGGAGTAGAGGAACACCGAGGCGAAGGCGGCGCCCATCGCGATCTCGTACGAGATCATCTGCGCGCAGGAGCGCAGGCCGCCGAGCAGCGGGTAGGTGGAGCCGGAGGACCAGCCGGCGAGGACGATGCCGTAGATGCCGACCGAGGCGACCGCGAGGACGTAGAGCATCGCGATCGGCAGGTCGGTCAGCTGCATCGTGGTGCGCTGGCCGAAGATCGACACCTCGTTGCCCGAGGGGCCGAAGGGGATCACCGCGATGGCCATGAACGCCGGGATCGCCGCGATGACCGGCGCGAGGACGTAGACGACCTTGTCGGCCCGCTTGACGATGACGTCTTCCTTGAGCATCAGCTTCACGCCGTCGGCGAGCGACTGGAGCATGCCCCAGGGGCCGTGCCGGTTGGGGCCGATGCGCAGCTGCATCCAGGCGACGACCTTGCGCTCCCACACGATGGAGAAGAGCACCGTCACCATCAGGAAGGCGAAGCAGAACACCGCCTTGAGGAGGACCAGCCACCAGACGTCCCTGCCGAACAGGGTCAGGTCCTCGGCGGCCAGGACGTGCGGCGACTGCGCCGCGAAGGGGGCGAGGTGGGTCACGGTCGTACCTCCGCTTCGGCCGCAGGTCCGGCCCCGGCCGGGCCGATCCGTACGAGGGTTCCGGGGCGGGCGCCGGTGTCGGCGAGGACACCGGAGCCGGTGGAGTTCAGCGGGAGCCACACCACCCGGTAGGGCATCTCGGTGATCCGCAGCGGGAGTTCCACCGCGCCCGCCGGGCCGGTGACGGCGAGGACGTCACCGTCCTTGACGCCGGTCTCGGCGGCGGTGTCGGCCGAGAGCCGGGCGCAGGCCTCGTGCCGGGTCCCGGCCAGGGCCTCGTCGCCCTCCTGGAGCCGGCCGAGGTCCAGCAGCAGCCGGTGGCCGGCGAGGACGGCCTCGCCCGTGCCCGGGCGGGGCAGCGGCTCGGGGTCGGTGGACCGCTCGGGCGCGGGCTCCCCCTCCCAGGGGCCGAGCCGCTCCAGCTCCCGCCGTACGGCGTGCACGTCGGGCAGCGCGAGGGGCCGGTCGGCGGCGTCGGCCAGCATGTGCAGCACCCGGGCGTCGGCGGGGGCGAGGCGGCGGGTCATCTGGTCGGGCTTGAGGGCGGCCTCGAAGGGGCGGACCCGGCCCTCCCAGTTGATGAACGTGCCGGCCTTCTCCGCGACGGCGGCGACCGGCAGGACCACGTCCGCGTGGTCGGTGACCTCACCGGGCCGCAGCTCCAGGGAGACCACGAAGGCCTCCTTCAGCGCGGTGCGGGCGCGGTCCGGGTCGGGCAGGTCGGTGACCTCGACGCCCGCGACCAGCAGGGCCGGGAGCTCGCCGGTGGCGGCGGCCTCGATGATCTGCCCGGTGTCGCGGCCGTAGCGGTGCGGGAGTTCGTCCAGCCCCCAGGCGGCGGCGACCTCCTGGCGGGCCCGCGGGTCGGTGGCGGGGCGGCCGCCGGGCAGCAGGGACGGCAGCGCGCCCGCCTCGACGGCGGCCCGTTCCCCGGCCCGGCGCGGGATCCACACCAGCCGGGCCCCGGTGGCGGTGGCCGTGCGCACGGCGGCGGTCAGCGCGCCGGGCACCCCGGCGAGGCGTTCGCCGACCACGATGACCGCGCCGGGCCGGCGCAGCGCCTCCGCGGCCTCGGCGCCGCCGGCTTCCAGGCCGGTGCGGGTGGCGAGGGCCGCGAGCCACTCGGGCTCGGTGCCGGGGGCGGCGGCCAGCAGGGTGCCGCCCGCCTTCCGCAGGCCCGGGGTGGCGAAGGGGGCGAGGGCGAAGGTCCGCTGCTTGTGCTTGCGGTGCGCCTTGCGCAGGCGCAGGAACACCCCGGGGGCCTCCTCCTCGGCCTCGATGCCGACGAGGAGCACGGCGGGGGCCGCCTCCAGGGAGGCGTACGTGACGCCCGTGCTGTCAAGGTCCTTGCCGCTGCCGGCCACCTCGGCGGCCAGGAAGTCGCTCTCCTCGGCGCTGTGCACCCGGGCCCGGAAGTCGATGTCGTTGGTGTCGAGCACCACCCGGGCGAACTTGGAGTAGGCGTAGGCGTCCTCGACGGTGAGCCGGCCGCCGGTCAGCACGCCGGCCCGCCCGCGCGCGGCGGTGAGCCCCCGCGCGGCGGCCTCCAGCGCCTCCGGCCAGCTCGCCGGGGCGAGCACGCCGTCCGTGCCGCGCACCAGCGGGGTGGTCAGCCGGTCGGGGCGCTGCGCGTAGCGGAACGCGAAGCGGCCCTTGTCGCAGATCCACTCCTCGTTGACCTCGGGGTCCTCGGCGGCGAGCCGGCGCAGCACCTTGCCGCGCCGGTGGTCGGTACGGGTCGCGCAGCCGCCCGCGCAGTGCTCGCACACGCTCGGGGAGGAGACGAGGTCGAAGGGGCGGGAGCGGAACCGGTACGCGGCGGAGGTGAGGGCGCCGACGGGGCAGATCTGGATGGTGTTGCCGGAGAAGTACGACTCGAAGGGATCGCCCTCGCCGGTGCCGACCTGCTGGAGGGCGCCGCGCTCCAGCAGCTCGATCATCGGGTCGCCCGCGATCTCGTTGGAGAAGCGGGTGCAGCGCGCGCACAGCACGCACCGCTCGCGGTCCAGCAGCACCTGGGCGGAGATCGGGACGGGCTTCTCGTACGTCCGCTTGCGGCCCTCGAACCGGGACTCGGCGTTGCCGTGCGACATCGCCTGGTTCTGGAGCGGGCATTCGCCGCCCTTGTCGCAGACGGGGCAGTCCAGCGGGTGGTTGATCAGCAGCAGCTCCATCACCCCGCGCTGGGCCTTGTCGGCGGCCGGGGAGGTCAGCTGCGTCCTGACGACCATGCCGTCGGTGCAGGTGATGGTGCAGGAGGCCATCGGCTTGCGCTGGCCCTCGACCTCGACGATGCACTGGCGGCAGGCACCGGCCGGAGGGAGGAGGGGGTGGTCGCAGAACCGGGGGATCTCGATGCCGAGCTGTTCGGCGGCCCGGATGACCAGGGTTCCCTTGGGGACGGACAGCTCGATGCCGTCGATGGTCAGGGAGACCGTGTTGTCCGCGTCCTGCGGACGCTTCCCCGCCTCGCCGCCGCCCGCCGGGGCGTTCGTGGTGACGGTCATGCGTTCACCTCGGTGTTCTTGAGGGGACCGTCCGCCCAGAGGGTCGACTTCCCCGGGTCGAAGGGGCAGCCCTTGCCGGTGATGTGCTGCTCGTACTCCTCGCGGAAGTACTTCAGCGAGGAGAAGATCGGGCTGGCCGCGCCGTCGCCGAGCGCGCAGAAGGACTTGCCGTTGATGTTGTCGGCGATGTCGTTCAGCTTGTCGAGGTCGGCCATGACGCCCTTGCCCGCCTCGATGTCGCGCAGCAGCTGGACGAGCCAGTACGTGCCCTCGCGGCAGGGGGTGCACTTGCCGCAGGACTCGTGGGCGTAGAACTCGGTCCAGCGGGTGACGGCGCGCACCACGCAGGTGGTCTCGTCGAAGCACTGGAGCGCCTTGGTGCCGAGCATCGAGCCGGCGGCGCCGACGCCCTCGTAGTCGAGGGGCACGTCGAGGTGCTCGTCGGTGAACATGGGCGTGGAGGAGCCGCCCGGCGTCCAGAACTTCAGCCGGTGCCCGGGGCGCATCCCGCCGCTCATGTCGAGGAGCTGGCGCAGGGTGATGCCGAGGGGCGCCTCGTACTGGCCGGGGCCGGCGACGTGCCCGGACAGCGAGTAGAGGGTGAAGCCGGGGGACTTCTCCGTCCCCATCGCCTTGAACCAGTCCTTGCCCTTGTTGAGGATCGCGGGAACCGAGGCGATGGACTCGACGTTGTTGACGACGGTGGGGCACGCGTAGAGCCCCTCGACGGCGGGGAAGGGGGGACGCAGCCGGGGCTGGCCGCGCCGGCCCTCGAGGGAGTCGAGCAGTGCCGTCTCCTCGCCGCAGATGTACGCGCCCGCTCCCGCGTGCACGGTGATGTCGAGGTTGCGGCCGGTGCCGTCGATGTCCTTGCCGAGGTATCCGGCGGCGTAGGCCTCCCGCACGGCCTCGTGCAGGCGCCGCAGTACGGGGACCGTCTCGCCGCGCAGGTAGATGAAGGCGTGCTCCGAGCGGATCGCGTAGCAGGCGATGATCATTCCCTCGATGAGGGAGTGCGGATTGGCGAAGAGGAGGGGGATGTCCTTGCATGTTCCCGGCTCCGACTCGTCGGCGTTCACGACGAGGTAGTGCGGCTTTCCGTCGCCCTGCGGGATGAACTGCCACTTCATCCCGGTGGGGAAGCCGGCGCCGCCGCGTCCGCGCAGACCGGAGTCCTTGACGTACGCGATCACCTCGTCCGGGGTCATGGCGAGGGCCTTGCGCAGGCCCTGGTAGCCCTCGTGGCGCCGGTAGGTCTCCAGCGTCCAGGACTCGGGCTCGTCCCAGAAGGCCGACAGCACCGGTGAGAGCAGCTTCTCGGGACTCGTCCCCCCGCCGGTCTCCGGCCGGGAGGTGCCCCCGTGGCTTTCCTTGGCGGACACGCTCATCACTCCCCTCCCTCGGTACCGGTCCCGGTCTCCCCGCGGGCCTCGCCGCGCGGGTGGACGATCGGGGTGTGCGGGGACTCGCCGCGCGCGATGCGCAGGCCGATCAGGGAGGCGGGGCCCGCGCCGCCGCTCGCCCCGACCGCTCCCGGGCGCTCGTCGGGGAAGCCCGCCAGGATCCGGGCGGTCTCCTTGTACGTGCACAGCGGCGCGCCCCGGGTCGGCTCGACGGGCCGGCCGGCCAGCAGGTCGTCGACCAGGTCCTTCGCGGACTCGGGGGTCTGGTTGTCGAAGAACTCCCAGTTGACCATCACCACGGGCGCGTAGTCGCAGGCCGCGTTGCACTCGATGTGCTCCAGCGTCACCTTGCCGTCGGGGGTGGTCTCGTTGTTGCCGACCCCCAGGTGCCGCTTGAGCTCGTCGAAGATGGCGTCGCCGCCCATCACCGCGCACAGGGTGTTCGTGCAGACGCCGACCTGGTAGTCCCCGGAGGGCTTGCGCCGGTACATCGTGTAGAAGGTGGCGACGGCGGTGACCTCGGCCGTGGTCAGGCCCAGCGTCTCGGCGCAGAAGCGGATGCCGGTGCGCGAGACGTAGCCCTCCTCGGACTGGGTCAGGTGCAGCAGCGGCAGCAGCGCGGAGCGGCTGTCGGGATAGCGGGCGATGATCTCGGCGGCGTCGGCCGCCAGTCGTCCGCGCACCTCGGCCGGGTAGTCGGGGGCGGGCAGCTGGGGCATGCCCAGACCGAGGGGGGCGGTCTGGGGGGTACCCCCTCCAGAAGGCACGGCGGTCATCGGTCGACGCCTCCCATCACGGGGTCGATGGAGGCGACGGCCACGATGACGTCGGCGACCTGGCCGCCCTCGCACATCGCGGCCATGGCCTGCAGGTTGGTGAAGGACGGGTCGCGGAAGTGGACCCGGTAGGGGCGGGTGCCGCCGTCGGAGACGACGTGGACGCCGAGCTCGCCCTTGGGTGACTCGACGGCCGCGTACGCCTGCCCGGCCGGCACCCGGAAGCCCTCGGTCACCAGCTTGAAGTGGTGGATGAGGGCCTCCATGGAGGTGCCCATGATGTTCTTGATGTGGTCGAGGGAGTTGCCGAGGCCGTCGGGGCCCAGGGCGAGCTGCGCCGGCCAGGCGATCTTCTTGTCGGCGACCATCACCGGGCCCGGCTCCAGCCGGTCCAGGCACTGCTCGACGATCCGCAGCGACTGGCGCATCTCCTCCAGGCGGATCAGGAAGCGTCCGTAGGAGTCGCAGCTCTCGGTGGTGGGGACGTCGAACTCGTAGTCCTCGTAGCCGCAGTACGGCTCCGCCTTGCGCAGGTCGTGCGGCAGGCCGGCCGAGCGCAGGATGGGGCCGGTGGCACCGAGGGCCATGCAGCCGGTGAGGTCGAGGTAGCCGACGTCCTGCATGCGGGCCTTGAAGATCGGGTTGCCGGTGGCGAGCTTGTCGTACTCCGGCAGGTTCTTCTTCATCGTCCTGACGAACTCGCGCAGCTGGTCGACCGCGCCGGGGGGCAGGTCCTGGGCGAGGCCGCCGGGTCGGACGAAGGCGTGGTTCATGCGCAGGCCGGTGATCAGCTCGAAGACGTCGAGGATCAGCTCGCGGTCCCGGAACCCGTAGATCATGATCGTGGTCGCGCCGAGCTCCATGCCGCCGGTGGCGATGCACACCAGGTGCGAGGAGAGCCGGTTCAGCTCCATCAGCAGGACGCGGATGACGGTGGCGCGGTCGGGGATCTGGTCGGTGATGCCGAGCAGCTTCTCGACGCCGAGGCAGTACGCCGTCTCGTTGAAGAACGGCGTCAGGTAGTCCATGCGCGTCACGAAGGTGGTGCCCTGCGTCCAGTTCCGGAATTCGAGGTTCTTCTCGATGCCGGTGTGCAGGTAGCCGATGCCGCAGCGGGCCTCGGTGACGGTCTCGCCGTCGATCTCCAGGATCAGGCGGAGCACTCCGTGGGTGGAGGGGTGCTGTGGGCCCATGTTGACGACGATCCGCTCGTCGTCGGCCTTGGCCGCCGACCGGACGATCTCGTCCCAGTCCCCGCCGGTGACGGTGTAGACGGTGCCCTCGGTCGTGTCGCGGGAGGCCGCGGGGTTCTCTGCGTGGTTCGACGTGGGGGACATCAGCTGTACGACCTCCGCTGGTCGGGAGCCGGGATCTGGGCGCCCTTGTACTCGACGGGGATCCCGCCGAGCGGGTAGTCCTTGCGCTGGGGGAAGCCCTGCCAGTCGTCCGGCATCATGATCCGGGTGAGGGCCGGGTGGCCGTCGAAGACCAGGCCGAAGAAGTCGTAGGCCTCGCGCTCGTGCCAGTCGTTGGTCGGGTAGACGCCGACGAGCGAGGGCAGGTGCGGGTCGCCGTCCGGGACGGACACCTCCAGCCGCAGGATCCGGCCGTGGGTGAGCGAGCGCAGGTGGTAGACGGCGTGCAGCTCGCGGCCCTTGTCCCCGGGGAAGTGCACCCCAGAGACGCCGGTGCAGAGCTCGAAGCGCAGGGCCGGGTCGTCGCGCAGGGTGGAGGCGACGCGTACGAGGTGCTCGCGGGCGATGTGGAGGGTCAGCTCCCCCCGGTCCACGACGGTCTTCTCGATGGCGTTGTCCGGGAGCAGGCCCTGCTCCTCCAGCGCGCCCTCCAGCTCGTCGACGACCTCGTCGAAGTACGACCCGTACGGGCGGGTGCTCGCCCCGGGCAGGGCCACGGTGCGCACGAGGCCGCCGTAGCCGCTGGTGTCGCCGCCGTTCCTGGCGCCGAACATGCCCTTGCGGACGCCGATCACCTCGGGTCCGGTGACCGCCCGGGGAGCGGGGACGTTGTTGCCGTTCTCGACGGCCGGGTCGTCGCTCACCGAAGGAGCCCCTTCATCTCGATGGTGGGGAGGGCCTTGAGGGCGGCCTCCTCCGCCTCGCGCGCCGCCTCTTCCCGGTTCACGCCGAGCTTCGAGCCCTGGATCTTCTGGTGGAGCTTGAGGATCGCGTCCATCAGCATCTCGGGGCGGGGCGGGCAGCCGGGCAGGTAGATGTCGACCGGGACGATGTGGTCGACGCCCTGGACGATCGCGTAGTTGTTGAACATTCCGCCCGACGAGGCGCACACGCCCATGGAGATGACCCACTTCGGGGCGGGCATCTGGTCGTAGACCTGGCGCAGTACCGGCGCCATCTTCTGGCTGACGCGTCCCGCCACGATCATCAGGTCGGCCTGGCGCGGGGAGCCGCGGAAGACCTCCATGCCGAAGCGGGCCAGGTCGTAGCGGCCGGCGCCGGTGGTCATCATCTCGATGGCGCAGCAGGCGAGGCCGAAGGTGGCCGGGAAGACGGATGACTTGCGCACCCAGCCCGCGGCCTGTTCGACGGTGGTGAGCAGGAAGCCGCTCGGCAGCTTCTCTTCCAGTCCCATGGGAATTCAGCCCCTCAGTCCCATTCCAGGCCGCCGCGCCGCCACACGTAGGCGTAGGCGACGAAGACGGTGAGCACGAAGAGCAGCATCTCGACGAGCCCGAAGATCCCCAGGGCGTCGAAGGTGACGGCCCAGGGGTAGAGGAAGACGATCTCGATGTCGAAGACGATGAAGAGCATCGCCGTCAGGTAGTACTTGATGGGGAAGCGACCGCCGCCGGCGGGCATCGGGGTGGGCTCGATGCCGCACTCGTAGGCTTCGAGCTTCGCCCGGTTGTACCGTTTTGGGCCGATCAGCGTGGCCATGACCACGGAGAAGATCGCAAACCCTGCGCCGATGGCGCCGAGCACGAGGATGGGTGCGTACGCATTCACGCTCCTCGCTCCTTCCAGTCGTCCTTGACCGTTGGGCCGCTGCGCCGGCGCCGAGTGCCCCGCCCCCTCGAAGGCAGTCCCCGGAAGCGGGGGCCGATCGCATGTGAGGCAGTTCACAAGCCGGACTGGTGCGCATCTTATGCCCGCCGGTCTGTGATCTGCGACACGGGTGCCAACACCGGGTTTGTGATCTCCACCACCTGGCGAACGATCATGAACCCCGATGAGTGGTGATCTTCATACGCAAGGCATCCACATGATCACCAAAGGTGACATCCGGGCCCGTAGGCGCAGGTGGAAGGCCTGTCGCCCTATCAAATGATGGGCAGTGCAGGCAAATTGGCGGACCAGCCGTTCAAGTGATAAGGGAGCGCGGGTCCCTCAGCCGGGGGACGCCCCGCGTACGGGAGTGGACACGGTGGCCGGAAGTCGCCCCCGGAGGGAAGTGGGGGGAGATCCTGTGCATCCGTTCACGAACCGCACGGCGCGTTCACGGCCGGATCACGAAGCGGCCACGACGCCCCCGCGGCGCCGGGCGACTGTGACCTGTGTCACGTGGAAGCGGGGCCGCCGAAAGGGGGCTTGGCCAACTGTGCGGGTCGATGGTAGGCCGTGGATCAATTCGGACTTATTACTGAAACCCCATGATCACAGGCTTGTGAAAGCGTGTCCGTTACGTCCGTTACGGCGTCAATAACAGGCGCGACGCGCCCGGTTAGGGGGCTCGTCGGGCAACTGTGGCGCAGACCACGTTTCTTGAAGGGAACCCGGCACCCCTGATAGCGGTTGTCCCATGTCCCACACCGCTCACATACCCAGCCACCGGAAGCCCCGCCGCAGCGCCTCGAAGCTCGCGGTCCGCGCCGGAGTTGCCGGTGGCGTCCTCAGCACCCTGGCCATGGCCGGGACCGCGAGCGCGTCGCCGTCCGAGCCCGTGGCCGAGACGACGCTCGAGATGCCGGTCCTCGACCTGGACCTCGGCACCGAAGTCTCCAACGCCGTCAACACGGCCGCCGAGAACACCCGCGTCGCCGCCGTAGAGGCCGCCGTGACCGGCGAGCTGAACGCCCTGGAGGAGAGCGCCCGCACGGGAGCCGCCGCCGAGGCGAAGCAGGCGAAGGAAGAGGCCACCAAGGCCGCCGAGCTCAAGGCGAAGCAGGAGGCCGACCGCAAGGCCGAGGCCGAGCGCGCGGGCCGCGGCACCGACCGCACCTCCCTGACCACCGCCTCCGCCGCCGACAACGGCGGTTCCTCCGCCGTCACCGGCTCCACCGCCTCGAAGCCGGCCACCGGCTCGGCGGCAGCCATCGTCAGCTTCGCCCGCGCCCAGATCGGCAAGGCGTACGTGCTGGGCTCCACCGGCCCCACCGCGTACGACTGCTCCGGGCTCGTCCAGGCCGCCTACCGCCAGGCCGGCATCAAGCTGGACCGCGTCTCCCAGGACCAGTCCATGGCCGGCCGCTCGGTCTCGCTGAGCAACCTGCAGCCCGGCGACATCCTGTACTGGGGTCCCAAGGGCAGCGCGTACCACGTCGCCATCTACTCGGGCAACGGCAAGTTCATCGGTGCGCAGAACCCCAGCACCGGCATCGTCGAGCGCAACATGAGCTACGACATGCCGACGGGCGCCGTCCGCGTCCTCTGACCGCACGACCGTCCGCGAGGTCCGGTACTCCCCCGCTCGGGGGCGGAGTACCGGGCCTTCGGCATGCCGGGAAGACGGCCCGTCCGCGCGGCCGTCCGCGCGGCGGGGAACGGAACGGAGCGAACCGGACAGCGCGGGCCCAGGAGGTGCTGGCCCCGTGAGCGGACCGTCCCGCGAGGACCGCGGCCGCGACGACCGCACCGTCCACGACGGCGAGGACGCCCGCCACGCGCCCGACGGACCCGGCACGGCCCCGCGCGGCCCCGGGGACGCCTGAGGGCCGCCCCCGGCCCGGGGAACGGCCCTCAAGGCGTCCCCGGGCGACGCGGGCTTAACCGGCAAGATCCGAAAGAGACGGCCTTAGGCCTTCGGGGCCACCTTCGAGAGGCCGTTGATGATGCGGTCCATCGCGTCGCCGCCCGCCGGGTCGGTCAGGTTCGCCAGCATCTTCAGCGTGAAGCGCATCAGCACCGGGTGCGTCAGGCCGCGCTGCGTGGCGATCTTCATGACCTTCGGGTTGCCGATCAGCTTCACGAAGGCGCGCCCCAGCGAGTAGTAGCCGCCGTAGGTCTCCTTCAGCACCTTCGGGTAGCTGTGCAGGGCCAGCTCGCGCTGCGCCGGAGTGGCCCGGGCGTGCGCCTGCACGATCACCTCGGCCGCGATCTGCCCGGACTCCATCGCGTAGGCGATGCCCTCGCCGTTGAACGGGTTGACGAGCCCGCCCGCGTCACCGACGAGCAGCAGGCCCTTGGTGTAGTGCGGCTGGCGGTTGAAGGCCATCGGCAGCGCCGCGCCGCGGATCGGCTGCGTCATGTTCTCCGGGGTGTAGCCCCAGTCCTCCGGCATGGACGCGCACCAGGCCTTCAGGACCTCGCGCCAGTCCAGCTCCTTGAACGCGGAGGAGGAGTTGAGGATGCCGAGGCCGACGTTGGAGGTGCCGTCGCCCATGCCGAAGATCCAGCCGTAGCCCGGCAGCAGCCGGTCCTGCGGTCCGCGCCGGTCCCACAGCTCCAGCCAGGACTCCAGGTAGTCGTCGTCGTGCCGGGGCGAGGTGAAGTACGTGCGCACGGCGACGCCCATCGGGCGGTCCTCGCGCCGGTGCAGGCCCATCGCCAGGGACAGCCGCGAGGAGTTGCCGTCCGCGGCGACCACGAGCGGGGCGTGGAAGGTGACCGGGGTCTTCTCCTCGCCGAGCTTGGCCTGCACGCCCGTGATGTGCCCGGTGCGGGGGTCGCGCACCGGCTCGCCGACGTTGCAGCGCTCGTACAGCCGGGCGCCCGCCTTCTGCGCCTGGCGGGCCAGGGTCTCGTCGAAGTCGTCGCGCTTGCGGACGAGTCCGTAGTCCGGGAAGGAGGCGAGTTCCGGCCAGTCCAGCTGGAGCCGCTGCCCGCCGCCGATGATGCGCAGGCCCTTGTTGCGGAGCCAGCCCGCCTCTTCGGAGATGTCGATGCCCATGGCGACCAGCTGCTTCGTGGCCCGGGGCGTCAGACCGTCACCGCAGACCTTCTCGCGCGGGAACGCCGTCTTCTCCAGGAGCAGGACGTCCAGCCCGGCCTTGGCGAGGTAGTAGGCGGTCGTGGAACCGGCGGGCCCGGCCCCGACGACGATCACGTCCGCGGAGTGTTCGGTGAGGGGCTCGGTCACTGCGGGGTCTCCTGGAGGCTCGGTGGAAAGTGCCCGGCGGCACAGGAACATGACGCAGTCTATGCAGCGGCGCGCCGCCGGCCGGGCCGAGGGCGTCACCGCTGCGCGGGACCGGCCCCGGCCCGCCCGCGGCCGCGCCCCGGCCGCGGAAGGGGCTCAGAAGACGCTCAGGCCCGTCAGGGTGGTGAAGCGGTCCAGGGCCGCCACGCCGGCCACCGAGTTGCCCCGGGCGTCCAGGCCCGGGCTCCAGACCGCGAGGGTGCAGCGGCCCGGCACCACGGCGATGATGCCGCCGCCCACGCCGCTCTTGCCCGGCAGGCCCACGCGGTACGCGAACTCGCCCGCCGCGTCGTACGTACCGCAGGTCAGCATCACCGCGTTGACCTGCTTCGCCTCGCTGCGCGTCAGCAGGCGCGAGCCGTCCGCGCGCAGTCCGTGGCTGGCCAGGAAGCGGCCCGCCAGGGCCAGGTCGGCGCAGCTCATCTCGATGGAGCACTGCCAGAAGTAGTGCTCCAGCAGCGCCGGCACCGGATTGTCGATGTTGCCGTAGGAGGACATGAAGTGGGCCACCGCCGCGTTGCGGTCGCCGTGCTCCTGTTCGGACGCCGCCACGTCGGCGTCGAAGCCGAGGTCCGGGTTGCCGCTCTCCTGCCGCAGGAAGTCCAGGAGTTCGCTGCTCGCGTCACCCGTCAGGGTCTGGAGCCGGTCGGTGACGACGAGCGCGCCCGCGTTGATGAACGGGTTGCGCGGGATGCCGTTCTCGTACTCCAGCTGCACCAGGGAGTTGAAGGGGTTGCCCGACGGCTCCCGGCCCACGCGCTCCCACAGGCTGTCCCCGCCCTCCGCGAGGGCGAGGGCCAGGGCGAAGACCTTCGTGACGGACTGGGCGGAGAAGGGGGTGCGCCAGTCGCCGACCCCGAAGACGTTGCCGTCGAGGTCGGCGAGGGCCATGCCGAACTGCCGCGGGTCGACCTTGGCCAGCGCCGGTATGTACTCGGCGGGCGTGCCGCTGCCCACCAGGGGGGCGACGTCGGCCGCGATCCGCTCCAGCAGCCCTTGGTAGTCCATGGAGGGTTACGCCTTGACCCCGCGGTGCAGCGCCACGATGCCGCCGCTCAGGTTCCGCCAGGCCACCTTCGACCAGCCGGCCTTCTGGAGCAGGGCCGCCAGCGCCGGCTGGTCGGGCCACTCGCGGATGGACTCGGCGAGGTAGACGTACGCGTCCGGGTTGGAGGACACCGCGCGGGCGACGGGCGGCAGGGCCCGCATCAGGTACTCGGTGTAGACGGTCCGGAAGGGGGCCCAGGTGGGCTGCGAGAACTCGCTGATCACGACCTGGCCGCCGGGCTTGGTCACCCGGTACATCTCGCGCAGCGCGCCGTCCGTGTCCTGGACGTTGCGCAGCCCGAAGGAGATCGTCACGGTGTCGAAGACGTCGTCCTTGAAGGGGAGCCGCGTCGCGTCGCCCGCGGTCAGCGGCAGCCACGGGTTGCGCTTCTTGCCCTCGCGGAGCATGCCGAGGGAGAAGTCGCAGGGGACGACGTACGCGCCGGTCGCGGCGTACGGGAGGGACGAGGTAGCGGTGCCCGCGGCCAGGTCGAGCACCGTCTGGCCGGGGCGGGCGGCGACCGCCCGGGCGGCCTCCTTGCGCCACAGGCGCGCCTGGCCGAGGGACAGGACGTCGTTGGTGAGGTCGTAGTTCGCGGCCACCCCGTCGAACATGGAGGCGACTTCGTGCGGCTGCTTGTCCAGGGAAGCCCTTGTCACTGGCGTTGGCCCCTCGGTGCTCGGTGTGTCTGCGTGGACGGGTACACCGTCATCCTCTCAGGCCGCCCGCCCCGGCGGAGCGCTGCCCCGGCCCGGGGCGAGGGGCGTCCGCTGCGCTGGCGGGTGGAGGCGGAGAACGGCAGCGGGACCGGTCCGGACGCCGCCGCCCGGACCGTCGAGGGGATACTCGGGGACCGGCGCGGCTGGACGGCCGACCCCGCCCACGGTTTCCGGCTGGCCGGCCTCGGGGAACCGGTGGGCTTCACCGTGCGGATCGCCTCGCCCGCCACCACCGACCGGCTGTGCGGGGTGGTCACTCCCGAGCTGATCGGGGAGACCAACTGCCGGGTCGGGCACACGGTCGTGGTGAACCTCAAGCGCCGGCAGGAGGGCTCGCCCGGGCCGTACGGGGCTCAGCGCCGCCGGTGCAGCAGCCGGCCGGAGATGACCGTGGCCACGCACGTGGTCGCGCCGCGCTCCAGCAGCTCGGCCTCGTCCGCGACGGCGAAGACCGCGAACCGGGCCGCGGCGCCCGCCTCCAGCACCCCGTGGAAGGCCTCCCCGGCCGACTCCCGTCCGGCGAGCGGGTCCAGCGCGGGCGTGCCCTCGTACGGGGCGGGCGGCACCACGGTCAGGCCCGAGCGGGTCACCGCCGTGCGGACGGAGGCGTGCGTGAAACGCCCCGCCACCGCCACCACCCCGCGTGCGAGCAGCTTCTGCGTGCCCCGGCGGGCGCTGTTGCCCCAGCGGGACTCGGTGATCTTCAGCGCGTCGAGGGCCGCGGCCCCGGTGATCGGGCCGGCGCCGAGCTCGGTGACCTCGTACGGGTCGTCCGGGTAGTACGTGCGCTCCAGCAGCTCGTCGGCGCCGCGTGCGAGCAGCCCCGGGGTCAGCACGCCGGGCCAGCGGCGGACCCGGGCGTGCGGCGCCGCCGCGCCGAGTTCCCCGTACGGGCCCACCCGGACGATCCGGTCCCCCTCGACCAGGACCGCGCCGGCCTCCAGCGGGACGGCGCCCGGTCCGGTGACGAGGAGGCCGGCGGTGTGCAGCGTCAGCATCAGGCGTCAGTTCGTGGAGATGAGCTTCAGCTCGGGGTGCGCGGTGCCGCCCTCGATGGCGGTCGAGGAGATGTGCGAGACCACGCGGTCGTCGACGGGGTCGTCCGCCGGGTCGTCGTGGACCACGATGTGCTCGTAGGTGGTGGCGCGCTGCGCGGGGACGCGGCCCGCCTTGCGGATCAGGTCGATGATCTCCTGGCGGTTGGAGCGGTGCCTGGCACCGGCCGAGGAGACCACGTTCTCCTCCAGCATGATCGAGCCGAGGTCGTCGGCGCCGTAGTGCAGGGCGAGCTGGCCCGCCTCCTTGCCGACCGTGAGCCAGGAACCCTGGATGTGGGCGATGTTGTCGAGGAAGAGCCGCGCGATGGCGATCATGCGCAGGTACTCGAAGACGGTCGCCTGGGTCCGGCCCTTGAGGTGGTTGTTCTCGGGCTGGTACGTGTACGGGATGAAGGCGCGGAAGCCGCCGGTGCGGTCCTGGGTGTCCCGGATCATCGCGATGTGCTCGATGCGCTCGGCGTTGGTCTCGCCGGTGCCCATCAGCATGGTGGAGGTGGACTCCACGCCCAGCCGGTGGGCGATCTCCATGATCTCCAGCCAGCGCTCGCCGGACTCCTTCAGCGGGGCGATCGCCTTGCGCGGGCGCTCGGGAAGGAGTTCGGCGCCGGCGCCGGCGAAGGAGTCGAGACCGGCGGCGTGGATGCGCTTGATGGCCTCCTCGGCGGAGACGCCCGAGATGCGGGCCATGTGCTCGACCTCGGACGCGCCGAGGGAGTGGATGACCAGCTGCGGGAAGTCCTTCTTGATCGCCGAGAAGTGGTGCTCGTAGTACTCGACGCCGTAGTCCGGGTGGTGCCCGCCCTGGAACATGATCTGGGTGCCGCCCAGCTCCACGGTCTCCGCGCAGCGGCGCAGGATGTCGTCGAGGTCGCGGGACCAGCCCTTCTTCGCGTCCTTGGGGGCCGCGTAGAAGGCGCAGAACTTGCACGCCGTGACGCACACGTTCGTGTAGTTGATGTTGCGCTCGATGATGTACGTCGCGATGTGCTCCGTACCGGCGTAGCGGCGGCGGCGCACCGCGTCGGCGGCCTGGCCGAGCGCGTGCAGCGGGGCGTGCCGGTAGAGGTCGAGGGCCTCTTCCTTGGTGATCCGGCCCCCTGCGGCGGCGCGGTCGAGGACGGACTGGAGTGCGGCCGGGTCGGTCACCGGTGGATCACCTTTCGGCGGTGTGTCAGGGTCCGGACCGATCCAGCCTACGCCAGGGCCCGTGCGCCGCTTCCAGGGCGGGGGTCACGGGCTGCGGGTGAGGTCTCCCTCGGGGTTCCCGGCGGGCACGTCCCCCGACTTGTAGTGCAGGGTTCCGTTCGCGTTGAGGGTGAAGCGCTCGTCGGAGGAGCCGTTGGAGCAGATGCCCGGAGCCGGGTTGGGGCCGCCGGCGGTGTCGAGGACGAGGGAGCGGTCGGTGGCGGAGGCGAGCTTCCAGTCTCCGCTGCAGTCGGTGCCGAGCAGGTCGATGACCGACTTGTCCCGGGCGACGACCTCGCCGACCTTCCCGGCCCTGATGGTGATCTCGAACGCGCTGGGGACGCCCATGCGGGAGGTGACGACCGTGCCCTTCCAGGTGCCGACGAGCTCCTTGGGGACGTCGTTGCGGGTCCCCTTGGGCGGGGCCGCCGAAGCGGACCCCGACGGCTGGGCGGAGCCCGGTGCGGAGCCCGCCGGGTTCGGGGTCGGCGTCCCGGGGGGATCGCCGTGGGCCGCGTCCCGGCCTTCCTCCCGGCCCCCGGGCAGCAGGCCCAGCCCGTACAGCCCGCCGGACACGGCCGCGAGCACGACGGCCGCGCCGAGCACCAGGGTGCAGCTGAAGCGGCGGCCGGCCGCGCTGAGGGTGACCCCGCGGCCGCCGGCGCCGGCCGCGCCGCGCTGCTGCGGCACTCCGCCGCCGGCCGTCTCGGTCGGGGCGCCGTACACCCCGCCGCCGGCGTACCCGCCCGGGGTCCCGTACGACGGGCCGGGCGTCCCGAATCCGACTCCGGCGGGCCCGCCGGAGGACCCGCCCGTGAACGGCACCGGCCCGGACCCGGAGCCGCCGGCGCACCCGGATCCGGCACCGGAGCCGGTCTCGGTGGCCGGCGGGGCCGCGTACCCGGCCCCCGCCGGGGTGGCGGAACCGGAGGTGTCTGCGTCCAGGTCCAGCAGGGCCACCGCCGCCCGGCTCGCCTCCTCCACCAGCGGCGCCGGAAGCCACCCCGGCGCGCCCAGCGCCCCGCCCAGGGCGCCCGCGAGGGCGGCGGGCGCCGGCCGTTCGGAGGCCGTCTTGGCCAGGCACGCGCCGATCAGCTCGCGCAGCCGGCCGGCGGGGATCCCGTCGAGCTCCGGCTCCTCGTGGACCACCTTGTAGAGGAGGGTCGCGGAGTTGTCCCCGCTGAAGGGCGGCCGGCCCGTCACCGCGAAGGCCAGGACCGCTCCGAGGGAGAACACGTCCGACGCGCCGGTGACGTCCTTGCCGAGGATCTGTTCCGGGGACATGTAGCCGGGCGAGCCGACGGAGACCCCCGTGGAGGTCAGCGAGGCGGTCCCGTCCGTGGCCCGGGCGATGCCGAAGTCGATCAGCCGCGGCCCGTCGAGGGTCAGCATCACGTTGGAGGGCTTCACGTCGCGGTGGACCAGGCCCAGTCCGTGCACCGCCACCAGCGCGCGGGCCAGCCCCGCGCCGACCGCGCGCACCGAGGCCTCGGGCAGCGGCCCGTGCCCGGCGACGGCGCGGTCGAGGGAGGGCCCCGCCACGTACCCGGTCGCGACCCACGGCACGGCCGCCTCCGGGTCGGCGTCCAGCACGGGCGCGGTCCACTCCCCGCCCCACCCGCCGCGCCGCCTCCACCTCGCGGCGGAAACGGGCGCGGAACTCCCGGTCGGAGGCGAAGTGCGGGTGCACGATCTTGACGGCGACGGTCCGGCCGCCGGCGCTGCGCCCCAGGTAGACCCGCCCCATGCCGCCCGCGCCGAGCCGGCCGAGCAGCCGGTAAGCGCCGATGGTGCGCGGCTCGCCGGCTTCCAGCGGTTGCATCGCGTCCCCCGTCCCCCGAGATCCGTGTGGTGCGAACAGACAGAACCTTAGGGGGTGGCGGGGGCGCGTTCCCGCCGAATACCTGCCGCTTCCCCGCTCCCGTTCGCATTCGCCTTCGAGCGACGTGAATACGAAAGGGGAACGAATTCCCGGCAAACGGAACGTTCCCCTGGGAGAAGCGGAAGGCCTGCGGCGATATCGCGATCAGTGATCGGGAGCGGCGGCCTTCAGCAGCTCCACGGCGACGTCCTCGTCGTACCCGGTGTCGCCTCCGGTCCGGCGGGCGAATTCGCGCACGCCGGCCAGCTGGTCGGGGCCGAAGCGGAAGTCGAGGGTGGTGAAGTAGCGCTGGAGCAGCTCGGCGTCGAAGGCCTCCCAGCGGGCGGCCTGCTCGGCGACCTTGACGACCTCCTCCAGGGACACGTCCCGGGAGGCGAGGAACGCCTGGTGGACCTCCCGCACGACGGCGGGCTCGCGCTCCAGGTAGTCCTTCCGGGCGGCCCAGACGGCGAAGACGAAGGGCAGCCCCGTCCACTCCTTCCACATGTGACCCAGGTCGTGCACGGTCAGCCCGAGCCGGGGCGCGTCGTGCAGCGAGGCGCGCAGCGCGGCGTCGCCGATCAGCACCGCCGCGTCGGCCTCCTGCATCATCACCCCCAGGTCAGGGGGGCAGGTGTAGTAGTCGGGCCGGACTCCGTACTGCTCGGCGAGCAGCAGCTGGGCCAGGCGCACGGACGTGCGGGAGGTCGAGCCGAGGGCGACCCGGGCGCCGTCCAGCTGCTCCAGCGGGACCTGCGAGACGATCACGCAGGACATGACCGGGCCGTCGCAGCCGACCGCCAGGTCGGGGAAGGCGACGAGCCGGTCGGCGTTGCGGAGGAACTCGACCAGCGTGATGGGGGCGATGTCCAGGTCGCCCTGGACGAGCCGCTCGCTCAGCTTCTCCGGGGTGTCCTTGGTCAGCTCCAGGTCCAGCAGCGTGCCGGTGCGGGCCAGCCCCCAGTAGAGGGGCAGGCAGTTCAGGAACTGGATGTGGCCGACGCGGGGCCGGCTGCGATAGACGTCCACATCGCGAGACTAGCGGCGGTTCTCCGTCAGCGATCGGGCGGGTCTCAAACGTCCGGGTGACGTGATCTTTCCCTCTGGTCTCGGCCCGAGGGTGCGTGCTAGGCTCGACGCAAGTTGCAGTTTGGTTTCCCTTGCAGTACGAGGCCTGCGGAGCATGTAACCCGCAGGCTTTTGTAGTTTTCAGACTTCTTAGCAGGTTCTGGAGCAGGGCGACCCTTTGGCCCATAGGAGGGCTCATGGCTACCGGAACCGTGAAGTGGTTCAACGCTGAAAAGGGCTTCGGCTTCATCGCCCAGGACGGCGGCGGCCCGGATGTCTTCGTCCACTACTCCGCGATCAACGCCTCTGGCTTCCGCTCCCTCGAGGAGAACCAGCAGGTCAACTTCGACGTCACGCAGGGCCCGAAGGGTCCGCAGGCGGAGAACGTCACCCCGGCCTAGTCGCCAGGCCGACCGGATCGCGGTCGAAGTAGCAGTACCCAAGGAGCCCTGCCTCCTCCGTGCGAGCGGAGGAGGCAGGGCTCCTGCCTTTTTCCGTGCGCGGCGGGCGGACGGGCGCCGGCGGCCCGACGCCGTTCGGGGGGCGTCGCTGGTTCCGCAGGGTGAGCATCCGTCACTTCATGTGTTCGTCATTCCGGCGCCGGGGAGGCTGGGCCCTGGTACCCAGCCGCCACGGAAAGGACGCACAGCACATGAGGAAGAACGCTTGGGCCGCACGAGGCATCTCCGCCGCTACGGGAGCACTGCTCCTCGGGGCCCTGATGGCCCCCTCCGCGGCTGCCGCCGGCGGTCCCGCGCCGGAGCCGGACCCCCACGCCAAGAAGAAGTGCGGTCCGGTGGCGCGCCACGTCGCCTCCGCCGCCCCGGACTTCGCCTTCGCCCAGGGAACGGTGTTCCGCCTGGCGACCGACCGGGACGGGCACGCCTTCCTCAACGACAGCCGCAACCAGGGCGTGTGGATCGACCTGAGGGCCGTCCCGCACGCGCCGAAGTGCGTCGTCGACGTCGCCGTCTCCGTCGAGGAGGCCAGCAACGGCCGGCTCACCCTCAGCCTGCTCAGCAGGACCGGCGTGATCTACGAGGCCCGCTGCACCACCAGCTCGACCCCCTTCAGCCCGACGAACCTGGCGGGCACCTGCGGGGTCGGCTTCCAGCCCCTCCAGGCCACGCCGGTGTAGCGCGCCCTCCCGACGCGCCGCAGGACACGACACGGCCGGCCGCCTCGAGGCGGCCGGCCGTGTCGTGCGCGGAGCCGGGTCAGGCCGCGGGGGCGGCGGTGATCTCGATGGTGACGATCAGCTCGGCCTTGTCGGCCGTGAGCAGCCGCAGGTGGTAGGTGCCCGCGGGAACGCCCTGGGTGAGCAGGTCGGGCAGGACGGCCGTGCCGTCGGTCCCGGTCGCGGGCAGCGCCGCCGTGAACAGCTTCTCCCCGGCCGCGGCGCCCTTGAAGTAGGGGCCCTTGGCGGTCTGCGGGTCCACGGGGGCCCAGACGCCGCCGGCCTTGTCGACGAGCGCGGCGGTGATCCGCGCGCCGGCCACCGGCTTCTCGCCGCGGGCGGCCCGGAACTCCAGGCCCTTGACCGCGGTGCCCGCCTGGACGCGCACCGGGGTGGCGGCGTCGGTGCGGGTGAGCCCGACGGGCTCCTCGGCCGGCTTGGCGGTGGTCCTGCCCTCCAGGGCCACGGTGAACTGGCTCTTGGCGTCGTAGGCGGTGGCCCGCAGGGTGAAGGTGCCCGCCTTCGGGCCGGCCTTGAGCCGCGGGGCGGCGGCGACGCCCTCGGCGTCCGTACGCACGACCACGCTCGCCTCGTCGCCGAAGACGAAGCCGGTGCCGCCGGTGGTGTCCTGCTCGACGGCGACGACGACGGCCTGGCCGACGGCGGGCTTGCCGTCGCTGAGCACCGCCCTGAAGCGGGCGCCGTCCGCGAAGACGCTGCCGGCCTCGGCCTCCAGCTTCGCGTCGCCGACCCGCTCCAGCTTGGCCAGGGTGGGCGCCGGGGTCGGCTTGGACGGCTCCGGCGTCGGCGTGGGCGTCGGCTTCGCCGGCTCCGGCGTCGGGGTGGGCTTCGGCTTCGGGGTCTGGTGGCCCGGGTCGGCCGGCTTCGTGGCGGGCGGCCGCGGCGCGGGGACGTGCGGGGTGGGGATGCTCGGCGTGGGCGGCGCCGGGTAGTTGCCGACGGGCGGGTTCGGGATGCCGGCGGTGCCGTCCTGCTGGTACTGGCGCATGTAGCCGAGCACGGAGTTCACGTACTCGCGCGACTGGTTGTAGCTGAGGACGGCCTTGTCGAGGTCGGCCGGGAGCGAGAGGTCCTTGCCGCCGGAGCAGAGGTAGAGCCCCGCGCCGAGCGCCGCGTCGTAGATGTTGTTCGCGTCGCGCTTGCCGTCGCCGTTGCCGTCGGCCTTCCAGGTGGCCCAGGTGGAGGGGATGAACTGGAGCGGGCCGAAGGCGCGGTCGAACTCGGTGTCGGCGTCGAACTCGCCCTTGTCGGTGTCCAGGATCCTCGCGTAGCCGTTGCCGTCCAGGCGCGGGCCGCGGATCGGCTTCTCGGTGGTGCCGTCGGTCTTGAGGCCGTAGCCGGACGCGTGCACCGACTCGACCCGGCCTATGCCGGCGACCAGCGCCCAGGAGAGTTTGCACGTGGGGAGGGCGGCGGCCACGGCCACCTCGGCGCGCTTGTAGGCGTCGAGGGCGGTCGCGGGTATGCCGGAGGCGCCCTCGGCGGTGGTGCCGCCCGTGCCGGCGGCGGGCGGCACCACCGGGTCCGCGAGCTGCCCGGGCAGGTCGAGGCGGGCGTCACCGCGGTCGGCGGCCTGCGGGCTGTCGGGCGTGGGCTCGGCCTCTCCGGCGCCGGCGACCGGGGTGTTGGTCACGACGGCGGCGGTCGTCAGGCTGGCCGCGAGCGCGGCGGTGCACAAGACCTTGCGCGAGGTGTTGACTACATGGCGGTGAAGCGGCTTCACGGTGCGGCGATCCCCCCAAGGCGGCCGTCAAAGGCGGGCGGCCGGTCGGGCCGCGATTCTTCTGTCTATCAGGTATTCCGATACGACTCACCAGCGCCCCCGGAGATATGACGCACCATTCGTCTCGACTTCACCCGCCTGTGGCCCAGGACGTCCAGCCCCGCTCCGGCGGCCCTCCGGCCCGGCCCGGACGGGGCCGGTGCCCTTGTCCGTAACACCCCGAAGGCCCGTGCCGTTACGGATCCCCGCCCTTTGTCCCGGATGTGAGGGCACGCGGCAGGGGGCGGCCAGCCGTCCCCGGGGGCCTCCGGCCGGCCGGAGGCGCGCCCGCGCCGCGAGCGGAACGGGGGTTGTCGCCGGGGCCTGATACGTTCGGGGCCGATCGAGCGCACTGGTGTTCGGCACCCCTCTTCCGCGCGCCCTTCCGTGAGAACACCCGGAAGCGGAAACGGAATCGGCCCCGGAACCGACACCGGGTCCGGGGCCGCCCGGGGGTCCCGCCCGTCGCCGCTCCCCGCCGTCGCCGATACCGAAGGCCCTTCCATGAGCACTCCGCCGCCGAACCCCTACTCCGGCGCCCCCGTTCCGCCGCAGCCGCACCCCGGCGCCCCGGCCGGGCAGAACCCGTACGGCCGGCCGCCGACGGGCGCGAACCCGTACGGGCAGCCGCCGGCGGCCCCGGACCCGTACGGGCAGCCGCCGGCGGGCGCGAACCCGTACGGGCAGAACCCTTACGGCCAGCCCGGCGCGGGGGCCCACCCCGCCCCCGGTCAGGGCCACCCCGCCCCCGGCCACCCGCAGTACGCGGCCCCCCACCCGCACGCCCAGGCGCCCGGCTGCCGCAACTGCGGGGCTCCGGAGACGGCGAACTTCGCGGTGCGCGCCCACGTCGGCGTGCTGATCCTGATGCGCTTCCACACCCTCAACGGGCCCTTCTGCCGCCGGTGCGCCCGCTCGCTGATCCGGACCATGACCACCAAGACCCTGTGCCAGGGCTGGTGGAGCCCCTTCTCACTGGTGATCTTCACGCCCTTCACCCTGCTGTGGAACCTGTTCGCCTCGATGAAGTACGCCAAGCTCCCGCAGCCGACCCCCGCGCCGGGCCGGCAGCCGCTGGAGGAGGGTCCGCCGGTGCACGCGCGGCCGCTCGCCTACGTGGCGGTCATCCCGCTGCTCTGGGCCACCTGGGTCGCCGTGAACATCTTCCTGGACGTCACGGGCCGCCGCTGAGCCCCGCCGGGCGCCCCGGCCCCGCGCCCCTTCACACCGGGAGCCCGCACCCCTACTCTGACGGTCCGTCAGATCCATGGGTGCGACCGCCGGGGAGCGCGTGATGCTGCTGCGAGGGAAGACCGTCGTCGTCTCCGGGGTGGGGGCCGGGCTCGGCCACCAGGTGGCCGCCGCCGTGGTCCGCGACGGCGGCAACGCCGTCCTCGGGGCGCGCACCGAGGCCCATCTGGCCAAGTCCGCCGCCGAGATCGACCCCGGCGGCGCCCGCACCGCCCACCTGTCCACCGACATCCGCGACGAGCGGCGGTGCGAGGCCCTCGCCGCGCTCGCCCTCGAACGCTTCGGCGGGATCGACGCCGTCGTGCACGTCGCGGCCTGGGACTCGTACTTCGGCGGCCTGGAGGACGCCGACTTCGGGACCTGGCAGCAGGTCATCGACGTGAACCTGCTGGGCACCCTGCGCATGACCCGGGCCTGCCTGCCCGCCCTCAAGGCGGGCGGCGGCTCCGTGGTCCTGATCGGCACCCAGTCCGCCGTCGCCGCGCCCACCGAGGTCCGCCAGGCCGCCTACGCCGCCTCGAAGGGCGCGCTGACCTCCGCCATGTACTCACTGGCACGGGAGCTCGGCCCGCACCGGATCCGCGTCAACACCGTCCTGCCCGGCTGGATGTGGGGTCCGCCCGTCCAGGCCTTCGTCACCTTCACCGCCCGCGCCGAGGGCGTCCCCGAGGCCGAGGTGCACCGGCGCCTGACCGGCCGGACGGCCCTGCCCGACCTCGCCACCGACGGCGACGTCGCCGACGCCGCCGTCTTCCTCGCCTCCGACCGGGCGCGGGCGATAACCGGCCAGTCCCTGCTGGTCAACGCCGGTGAGCTGATGCGATGACGCCCTCCACCGGTGTCCGGGCGGATCGTATGCTCGGCCCATGACCACTCCGAGTGACGCCCCGACCGACAACGCGATGCGCCGTGCGCTGCGGCGGGCCCGCGACGGCGTCGCGCTCGACGCGACCGAGGCGGCCGTGCTCCTCCAGGCGCGCGGCCCGGCCCTGGAGGACCTGGCGGCCTCCGCCGCCCGGGTCCGCGACGCGGGCCTGGCGGCCGCCGGCCGGCCGGGCGTGATCACGTACTCGAAGAGCGTGTTCATCCCCCTCACCCGCCTGTGCCGCGACAAGTGCCACTACTGCACCTTCGCCACCGTCCCCGGCAAGCTGCGCCGCGCGGGCCACGGGATGTTCATGTCCCCGGACGAGGTCCTCGACATCGCCCGCCGCGGCGCCGCGCTCGGCTGCAAGGAAGCGCTCATCACCCTCGGCGACAAGCCCGAGGACCGCTGGCCCGAGGCGCGCGAGTGGCTGGAGGCCCACGGCTACGACGACACGATCTCCTACGTGCGGGCCGTCTCCATCCGCGTCCTGGAGGAGACCGGGCTGCTGCCCCACCTCAACCCCGGCGTGATGTCGTGGTCGGACTTCCAGCGCCTCAAGCCCGTCGCCCCCTCCATGGGGATGATGCTGGAGACCACCGCCACCCGGCTGTGGTCCGAGCCCGGCGGCCCGCACCACGGTTCCCCCGACAAGGAGCCGGCGGTCCGGCTGCGGGTCCTGGAGGACGCCGGACGTTCCTCGGTCCCCTTCACCTCCGGGCTGCTGATCGGCATCGGGGAGACGTACGAGGAGCGCGCCGACTCGCTCTTCGCGCTGCGCCGGATCTCCCGGGCCTACCACGGCATCCAGGAGCTGATCATCCAGAACTTCCGCGCCAAGCCGGACACGGCCATGCGCGGCATGCCGGACGCCGAACTGGACGACCTCGTCGCCACGATCGCCGTCGCCCGGCACATCATGGGCCCCTCGGCCTGCCTCCAGGCCCCGCCCAACCTGGTCGACGGGGAGTACGCGCGGCTGATCGGGGCCGGCATCGACGACTGGGGCGGGGTCTCCCCGCTCACCCCGGACCACGTCAACCCCGAGCGGCCGTGGCCCCAGATCGACCTGCTGGCCCGGCGGTCGGCGGAGGCCGGCTTCGAGCTCCGCGAACGGCTCTGCGCCTACCCCGAGTTCGTGCGCCGCGGCGAGCCCTGGCTGGACCCCCGCCTGCTGCCGCACGTACGGGCCCTCGCGGACCCGGAGACCGGGCTCGCCGATCCCGACGCGGTCGTCGAGGGGCGCCCGTGGCAGGAGCCCGACGACTCCTTCACCGCCTACGGGCGCACCGACCTGCACACCGCCGTCGACACCGAGGGCCGCACCGGCGACCGCCGCGCGGACTTCGACGAGGTCTACGGCGACTGGGAGGCCCTGCGCGAGGCCGCCGCGCCCGGCATGGTGCCCGAGCGCATCGACACCGACGTACGGGCCGCCCTCGCGCGCGCCGCCGACGACCCGGAGCGGCTCACCGACGACCAGGCCCTGGCCCTGCTGCACGCGGACGGCCCGGCGCTGGACGCGCTGTGCCGGATCGCGGACGACCTGCGCCGGTCGGTGGTGGGCGAGGACGTCACGTACGTCGTCACGCGGAACATCAACTTCACCAACGTCTGCTACACCGGCTGCCGCTTCTGCGCCTTCGCGCAGCGGCGTACGGACGCCGACGCCTACACCCTGTCCCTGGAGCAGGTCGCCGACCGGGCGGCCCAGGCCTGGGACGTCGGCGCGGTCGAGGTGTGCATGCAGGGCGGGATCCACCCGGACCTGCCGGGGACGGCGTACTTCGACATCGCGCGGGCCGTGAAGCAGCGGGTCCCGGGGATGCACGTGCACGCCTTCTCCCCGATGGAGGTCGTCAACGGCGCCACCCGCACGGGGATGTCCGTCCGGGACTGGCTGACGGCCGCCAAGGAGGCCGGACTGGACTCCATCCCGGGCACGGCGGCGGAGATCCTGGACGACGAGGTCCGCTGGGTGCTCACCAAGGGCAAGCTGCCGACGGCGGACTGGATCGACGTCGTCACGACCGCGCACGAGCTGGGCATCCGCTCCTCCTCCACCATGATGTACGGACACGTGGACCAGCCCCGGCACTGGCTCGGCCACTTCCGCACCCTGTCCCGCATCCAGCAGCGGACCGGCGGGTTCACCGAGTTCGTGACGCTCCCCTTCATCCACACCAACGCCCCCGTCTACCTGGCGGGCATCGCCCGGCCGGGGCCGACGGTCCGCGACAACCGGGCGGTCACGGCGATGGCGCGGCTGCTGCTGCACCCGCACATCCCCAACATCCAGACGAGCTGGGTGAAGCTGGGCACGGAGGGCGCGGCCGAGATGCTCCGCTCCGGCGCCAACGACCTGGGGGGGACCCTGATGGAGGAGACCATCTCCCGGATGGCGGGATCCAGCTACGGGTCGTACAAGTCGGTACGGGACCTGGTCGCGGTCGCGGAGGCGGCGGGCCGCCCCGCGAAGGCCCGTACGACCCTGTACGGGGAGGTCCCGGCGGAGCGCCAGGACGCGGCCCGCGCCTCGGACGGCCACCTGCCGGAGCTGCTGCCGGTGCTGGACTGAGCGGACGGCGGGGCCGGGGTGGCGGGACGGACGGCGGGACGGACGGCGGGGGGTGCGGCCGGGCAGTCGCGTGGCCGGATCCGTTCGCGTTCCGGCCGTTCTCCGGTCAGTTACGGGCGACGCGACCGAGTGCTTCCGAACGTGACCGAAGCTGTCCACTACAGTGCGCGTCCTGAGCCTGGGGGGACGGCATGGACACGACGATGAGCACGGTCGACGACGCGGTGAACGGCACGGCGGCGGACCCGGCGGGGAACACGACGGGCACGACCACGGGCACGGCCCTGCCGGGGACGGCCCCCGCCGGGGCCGCCGCCACCGCCCTGTGGGGCCGCGCCGAACAGCAGGACTTCCGCAGCCGGGTGCGCGGGACCCTCCTCGGCTCCGCCGTCGCGGACGCCCTCGGCGCACCCGTCGCCGGCCTCACCCTCGACGCCATCCGCCGGGCCCACGGCCCGGCCGGACTGTCCGCACCGGCCGCACCGGCCCCGGGCCGCCGCGGCGCCGTCACCGCCGCCACGCAGCTGGCCATGTTCACCGTCGACGGCCTGATACGGGCCCACGTGCGCCGCGACTCCGGCGGCTGGCACCCGCCGACCGACGTCCACCGCGCCTACCGCCGCTGGGCCGCGACCCAGCACGACTGGGGCCCCGACGAGCGGCGCGAGGACAACGGCTGGCTCGCCAACGAGGAGTGGCTCTACGCCCGGCGCGCCCCCGGGCGCGCCTGCCTGACCGGCTTCGCCGACGACACCCTCGCCACCCTGGACCAGCCGAAGAACCCGGACGCCCGGGACGCCGCCGCCGCCGTCCGCTCGGCCCCCTTCGGGCTGCTGGTCGGCTGGGAGCCCGCCCTCGTGCTCCAGCTCACCGTCGAGTGCGCCGTCCAGAGCCACGGCCACCCCGCCGCGTACCTGTCGGCGGGAGCCTTCGCCGTGACCGTCCACGGCCTCACCCGGGGCGAGCCCCTGGACGCCGCCGTCCGGCGCGCCCTCGGCCTGCTCGCCGCCCGCCCCGGCCACGAACCCGTCACCGAAGCCCTCCTGCGCGCCCTCGCCGCCGTCACCCGGGGCGCGCCCGGCCCCGACTCCGTCGAGTCCCTGTTCCCGGCCGGCGGCGACGGCCGCGCCGCCGAGGACGCCCTCGCCGCCGCCGTCTACTGCGCCCTGGTCGCCGAGGACGTCCCGCACGGCCTGCGCCTGGCCGTCAACCACGGCGGGGACTCCGCCGCCGCCGGCGCCCTGTGCGGGGCCCTGCTCGGCGCCCTGCACGGCGAGACGGCCCTCCCGGCGGCCTGGCTGGCCGAACTGGAGGGCCGGGCGACGCTCCTGGAGCTGGCCGACGACTTCGCCCTGGAGATGACCCAGGGCGCCGCCCTGCACGGCCCCGCGGGCTCCTCCCCGGGCTGGCTGGCCCGCTACCCCCGCGGCTGACTCCCGGGCCCCGGCGCCCGGGCCGGCTCCCCGGGGCGGCCGCCGGTCAGGCGTGCGGCCGCCTCGGGTGCACCCACAGCGCCCGCCCCACGGCGCACAGTTCGCCCCCGGCGGTGGCCAGCGCCGTGCCCACCGTGTACTTGCGGCCCTCCCCGCCCAGCAGCCACGCGTACGAGACCAGCCCCCCGGCCGCCGGCACCGGGCGCAGCAGCCGCCCGGTCAGGGACGCCGTCACCGCCCCGGCCGGGCCCCCGCCCGCGCCCAGCAGCCGGCCCGCCGCGTTGCCGGGGCAGTCCAGCGCGGCCCGGGCCAGCTCGGGCGGCAACAGCCCGTCGTCGTCGAGGAGTCCGGCGTCCGGTGTCCAGGCCGTGGCCACGAGGTCCCGACCCGGCACCCGCCCGCAGTGCAGCCGCAGTCCCGTCGCCGGGGTCCGGTCCAGCCCGCAGCCGAAGCAGTCGACCTGCCCGTCCGGCGGATCCGCCCGGTAGGCGTCCGCGGCCTTCGAGGCCTCCGCCCAGGACGGCGGCTCGGGCACCTCCCCGTCCGGCGCGGCCGCCGCCGACGCCGCCGCGAGCAGCACCCCGCCCGCGTCGAACAGGGCGGCCCCGCCGTCCTCGGCGTGCGGGTCCAGCCGGACCGCCGTCCCGGTCGGCACGGGCCGCCGGAAGTCCACCCGTACCGCCGCCGGCCGCCCGGCGACGCGCTCCGCCAGCAGCCCGGCCACGTACCCGCCGAAGGCCACCCCGGGGTAGCCGTGCAACGCCTCCGGAACCGTGATCGTCTCCATCGAGTCCATGGCGCCCACCTCATCACACGCGGCGCGCGGGCCCGCCCCGCGCCCTGCCCTCCGCGCGGGGAAGCCCGTAACGTGGCCACCCGACGTCTCGGAGGTGCCCACACCCATGCGGATCGCCACGACCATCTTCCTCACCGACCGCACCGTCTCCCCCACCCGCCTCGCCCGCGCCCTGGAGCAGCGCGGCTTCTCCGGCCTCTACCTCCCCGAGCACACCCACATCCCCGTCAGCCGGGACACCGACGCCCCGATGGGCGGTGAACTCCCCGACCACTACGGCCGCACCCTCGACCCCTTCGTCGCCCTCGGCCAGGCCGCCGCCGTCACCGAACGCCTCCACCTCGGCACCGGCATCACCCTCGTCGCCCAGCACGACCCCATCGGCCTCGCCAAGCAGGTCGCGACCGTGGACCACCTCAGCGGCGGCCGGCTCACCCTCGGCATCGGATACGGCTGGAACGTCGAGGAGGCCGCCGACCACGGCGTCGACTGGCGCACCCGGCGCGAACGCGTCCGGGACCACATGGCGCTGATGCGCGCCCTGTGGTCGCCGGAGCCGACCGCGTACGAGGGCCCGTACGCCTCCGTCCGCGCCAGCTCCGCGTACCCCAAACCGGTCCAGGCGCCGCGCGAACTCGCACCCGGACAACCGCTGTACGGACCGCGCACCCTGATCGGCGGAGCGGCCGGCCCGAAGCTCTTCGCCGCGATCGCCGGCCACGCCGACGGCTGGCTCCCCATCGGCGGACGCGGGCTGACCGAGTCACTGCCGGCGCTACGACGGGCCTGGGAGGACGCCGGGCGCGACCCCAAGACCCTCCAGGTGGTCCCGTACGCCGTCCGGCCGACGCCGGGCAAGCTCGGGCACTACGCCGACCTGGGCGTCGAGGAGGTCGTCCTCCAGCTCCCCTCGGCACGGGAGGCGGAAGTCCTGCGCGCCCTGGACGGGTTCGCCCAGTACCTCTGACCGGAGCCGCGCGGAACCGGACCACCCCGCCCCGGCGTGTCCGTAGGTACCGCCGCCTGCCCGGACGGCTGGTAACTTGGCCCGTCTTTTCGTTCGACTCGCCCCTGGGGGACCACCCGTGCACAGCAACCTGCGTATCTCCGTCGCCGCCGCAGCCGGAGTCGCGGCCCTGCTCACCCTGACCGCCTGCGGCAGCGACAGCAAGCCCGCCGACGACAAGAAGCCGGGCTCCGCCGCCTCCGCCCCGACCCCGGCCGCCCCGGCGGCCACGCCCTCGGCGGGCGGCGGCTCGGCCGCGGGCGCGGGCACCCTGGACGGCGGCTGGATCGCCATGGCGACCCCGGGCAAGGGCGTGGTGCTCACCGTCAAGGGCCAGAAGGCGTTCGTGGTCGAGGCCGCCACCGGCCTGACCTGCGAGGGCACCACCAACGGCGCCACCCTGGACCTGAAGTGCCCGGCCGGCGCGACCCGCTCGAAGGGCAAGGTCGACTCGGTCGACGCCACCACTCTGAAGGTCACCTGGGAAGGCGCGGGCCAGGACACCTTCCAGAAGAGCGAGCCGGGCAAGCTCCCCTCCCTCCCCGCCCTGCCGAAGTCGTAGCCCGCGGTACGCACGGGCCGGTCCGCCTCCCCCACCGGGAGGCGGACCGGTCACGCGTCGGCACCCGCGGCTACGGCTACGGCTACGGCTACGGGAGCAGCTCCGGCATCCCCTCCACCAGCACCACGACCGCGACCACCCGGCCGTCCGCGCAGCGGCCCACCCAGACCGGGTAGGAACCGTCCCCGCACGTCGCGAAGGCCATGAGCTCGCCGCCGGTGGCCGTGTCCCACGTGCGCTGCATGAACATGGAGCCGTCGTCGAGGTCCTCGTACCCGTCGACGTCCGGCTCCCCCTTGATCAGCCCCCGCTCGTACAGCGCGACGAGCGCCCCGAAGGCACCGGCGTCGGCGAAGCACCCCGTGGCGCCGTCGGTGTCGAAGCCGGCTATCTGCCCCTCGATGAAGAGCCGGAGGTCGTCGTCCGCCCCGAGGGCCATCTCCCAGGACGCGGCGGGGCTCTCGCCGACGCGCACCCGCACGGCCGTGGGGTCCGTGGTCGTCACCTCCTGGTTCCGCCACTCGCAGTGGTAGGCGTAGCGGACCCGCGCCTCCTCGAGTACGTACTCCCCGGGCGGCACGGGGACGGTGATCGCGGGACCCTCGTCGCGGACGTCCGGGCCGGACACGGCCAGCAGCCCGCTGGGTACGCGCAGGGTGCCGACGCGGCGCGGCTCCACCACGGTCTGCTCGGGGTGGTATCCGTCGGTCACCCGCACCCCGGGCCGGAACAGCTCACCGATCGGCCCCGGCAGTGCCGGCCGCGGCGGCCGCCAGCAGGTGGCGGGCACGTCACCGTGGCCGCCCTCGCCCGTCGGCTCGACCACCTCGAACACCGGCGGCTCCGTGATCCCGTGGGCCCCGGCCGAGAGCAGCGGCCACTCCCCGAAGGCGGGCCGGTCCATCCAGCGCTCGTCCTCCCGGAGCCCCGGCGAGGTGCAGTACGACCCCCCGGCATCGCCCCGCGACTCCACGGTCCGCCGCCCCCGCCCGTCGGGGAGGAGGTCCACGGTGACGCGCGGGCACTCCCGGTCGAACTCGGCCATCTCCGGCCCGGTGTACTCCCAGGCGACGGAGTACCGGCGCAGCAGCCGCGCCGGGTCGTCCAGCAGCCGCAGGTCCAGGTCGTGGGTGCGGCGGCCCTGGGCGTCGTACACCCACAGCCCGACGTAGTGGTCCCGCCAGGAGACGAGCCGGACCTCCAGCGGAGCCGCCCGGCCCGGCTCCCGGTACACCACCACGTACGGGAGCCCGGCGGCATCCCGCTCCCGGGCCTCCCCGGCGGACACCGGCCACCAGGGCGCGCGGGCCTCCCGGTCCCACGCCCGCGCGTATGCCACCTCTACCACCATCGCCGCTCCTCGTCCGTGCACCTCGGCTCACTGCCGAGCCGCAAAGTAGCCGCCGCCGGTGACAACGGGCCCTACGGGGCCGGGCGGCGGGCCAGCTCCGCCCAGACGGTCTTGCCGATGATCCGGTCCGTCACCCCCCAGTCGCTCGCGAGGGCGTCCACGATGCGCAGCCCGTACCCCGACTCCGCCTGACCCGCCTGCGGCCGCACGGCGGGACGCCGCTCCCGCCGGGGGTCGGACACCTCCAGGCGCAGGACGCCCTCCAGGAGGGTCATGCGCAGCTCGAAGTCCCGCCCGATGACGCGGCCGTGGGTGACGGCGTTGGAGGCGAGCTCCGCGACGAGCAGCCCGGCGTCGGCGGAGAGCGCCGTGCCCTCGGGGACCCCCCAGTCGTGCAGCGAGACGAGGGCGAGCTGCCGTGCGAGGCGGGCGCCCCGGGGGGTGCAGCTGAAACGCTGAGTGAACATGCGTACGACGGCCCGGGGGTGGCCGGAGGGTGCGGTCATGGGGAGGAACGTCCCGTGTGAGCGGGGGAGTTCCCAGCACGGTCACTACTACTCTTCAGCTGTAGCAGTCCACGCTCTGGACAGGGGCAGTCACCGACCGTGAGCATGATGAGTCGGGAGGTGACCGTGATGACAGCTGGCGAGGGCGGCGACGGTGACAACCAGGTGGAACCGGATGCCGATCTACGGAACTTCGGCGAGATGCTCAAAGCGTTCCGCAAGCGGGCCGACCTGACCCAGGAGCAGTTCGCGCCGCTGGTCGGCTATTCGGTGCAGTACGTGGCGTCCGTGGACCAGGGTCGCCGACACCCGTCCGCGAAATTCGTGAACAAGGCGGATGAGGTGCTGGACGCCTTCGGGGTCATCCAGATCGCGGCAAAGCAACTGGCACGGAGGCGTGGGCTGGCCTCGTGGTTCAGGCGCTGGGCCGAACTGGAGGAGACGGCGGTCGCGCTCAATACGTACGAGTGCAGGTCGATACCGGGCCTGTTGCAAACCGAGGCCTACGCGCGGGCACAGATCGAGAACGTCCCGCCCAGGCCCACGGCGCAGGAGGCGGAAGACCGGATCACTCTGCGCCTGGACCGGCAGAAGGTGCTGACGCGGACCCCGTACACCACCTTCAGCTTCATCATCGAGCAGACGGTCGTCGAGCGGCAGACGGGCGGCTCGGAGGTGACACGCGAGCTGATCGACCATCTTCTGTACTGCGCGCAGCTGCCCAACGTGGACATCCAGCTCATGCCGACGGTCAGCCCGGAGCACGCGGGTACCGACGGCCCCTTCTGCCTCCTCGAATCCGAGGAGCACCAGTGGTGGGGCTATAGCGAGGGCCAGAAGGCGGGGCAGGTCATCTCCGACCCGAAAGCCGTAAGCGACTTCCACCAGCAGTATGCGAAGCTTCGCATCCAGGCCCTCAATCCTGCCGACAGCGCGGGCCTGTTGATGCGATTGCGAGGATCCCTGTGAACAGCTCCCAGCTCCAGTGGTTCAAGAGCAGCTACAGCAGCAGCCAGGGGGACAACTGCGTCGAGGTCGCCCTCTCCTGGCACAAGTCGACCCACAGCGGCAGCCAGGGCGACAGCTGTGTCGAGGTCGCCGCTTGCGCCGACACCGTCCACGTCCGGGATTCGAAGCTCGCCGCGAGCCCGGAGCTGGCGGTCAGCCCCGCCAGCTGGACCGCGTTCCTCGGCGGGGTCACCGCCTAGGATCCGGCCCGCGCCCGGGCGGCCACCGGTCCCGACGCCCTTCTCGACGCCGGGACCAGGGGGACATGCCCGAGTGGGCGAGTCAGCCCGCGAAGTCCTGCGTGATGTAGACGGTGCCGTCAGCGGCTTGGGCTATGCCGACTCCCACCAGCTTGTAGTGGACGGTGGGCGGGGGGTCGAAGCGCGCGATGTCGCCGTTGGAGTACGGGTTCTTCGGGTCATCCGGGTCGCAGCCCATGATGTTGTACTTGTGGCCCCACTTGGACGCCTCGTCGTGGTTCATCCAGTCGTCCATCGCCTTGTCGAAGGTGTCTCCCTTGCCCCAGTGGACGTTCTCCCCCTGGGCCCGGGCAGCCGCTGCGCCCAGGTCCCTGTGGATGCGCCCGGTGGTCGCGCCGCCGTTCGTGTCCCAGGCCAGCGAGCCGTCGCTGCCCACGTGGCCGCGGTTCTCGGTGCCCGCGGCCGTGAGGTTCGGGTGGCCGGCCAGGTCCCTGCTGTGGGCGCGCGCGGTCTCCGTGAGCTTCGGGTCGGCCTTCAGCGGGGCGCACCCGAACTTCTGACGCTCACGGTTGATCAGGTCGAGGAACCGCTGCTCCTCCGAAGGTGCCGGCGGGTTCGGCGGGTTCGGCGGATTCGGTGGGTTCGGCTGGGGCGGGGTGCTTCCGCCGGGCACGGCGGCACTGTTCGGCGGTGCGATGTTGAACTGGCCGTGAGTCGACCAGGCACCGTTGGCACCGCTGTCCCACCAGTGGGACCGGACCGTCCCGTCGGGGCCCGTCCAGAAGACGTCCAGGTGACCGTCCCGCTGCGAGACCGAGGAGATACCCGCCTTCAGGGCCGCGCTGTTCGGCGGTGCGATGTTGAACTGGCCGTGAGTCGACCAGGCACCCTTCGCACCGCTGTCCCACCAGTGAGACCGGACCGTCCCATCGGGACCGACCCAGAAGACGTCCAGGTGACCGTCCCGCTGCGAGACCGAGGAGATACCCGCCTTCAGGGCCGCGCTGTTCGGCGGTGCGATGTTGAACTGGCCGTG
>NZ_JBVISM010000007.1:42134-307494 GCF_055575515.1 Streptomyces sp. NPDC034086
GAGTCGACCAGGCACCCTTCGCACCGCTGTCCCACCAGTGAGACCGGACCGTCCCATCGGGACCGACCCAGAAGACGTCCAGATGGCCGTCCCGCTGCGAGACCGAGGAGATACCCGCGTTCAAGGCCGCACTGTTCGGCGGAGTGATGCTGAACTGACCGTGAGTCGACCAAGCACCCTTCGCACCGCTGTCCCACCAGTGAGACCGGACCGTCCCGTCAGGGCCGACCCAGAAGACGTCCAGATGGCCGTCCCGCTGCGAGACCGAGGAGATACCCCCGTTCAAGGCCGCACTGTTCGGCGGAGTGATGCTGAACTGACCGTGCGTGGACCAGGCACCGTTCTCACCGCTGTCCCACCAGTGAGACCGGACCGAGCCGTCGGGGCCCACCCAGAAGACGTCCAGGTGACCGTCCCGCTGGGACACCGCGCTGATGGCCGAGTTCGGGGCGGCGCTGTTCGGCGGTGCGATGTTGAACTGGCCGTGCGTGGACCAGGCACCGTTCTCACCGCTGTCCCACCAGTGGGACCGGACCGAGCCGTCGGGTCCGATCCAGAAGACGTCGAGGTGGCCGTCCCGCTGGGACACCGCGGCTACGCCCGAATTCAGGGCGGCACTGTTCGGTGGGGTGATGCTGAACGGCTTGTGTCTGGCCCAGGCCCCCTTCGGGTCACCGTCCCACCAGTTCGACCTGACGGAGCCGTCCGGTCCTACCCAGAAGACGTCCAGGTGGCCGTCCCGCTGGGACACGGTGCTGATGCCCGTCGCCCCGTCGGTCGACTGGATGTTCGTCACGGCACGCGCGAAGGGGCTTCCCGCCAGAAGGAGCAGCCAGACCGCCGTGATCGCGAGGACCCAGCGCGTGCTCGGGTGGCTCCGGGACATGTCGTCCCTCCTCAAGGTTGGCGAATCCATCACAGGGGAAGGCCCACCCACCGTTCCCCTCGCCGAGTCCGCGGCCCGTCGGAAAGCCGCTGCCCCCACCCACCACGATGCCGCATGCGGCGCGGGCTCGCCCGCCGGGCGGGAGCGGCCCCGCCGCCACCGGCCTACCGGCCGGTCGTGCCGTCGAGCATCTCGCGCAGGATGTCCAGGTGGCCGTTGTGGCGGGCCGTCTCCTCGGTGAGGTGGAGGAGGATCCAGCGCAGGTCGACGTGGAGGCCGTTGCGGATGGTTCCCCGGGCCCGCTGGTCCAGGCCGGTCGCGGCGACCAGTTCGCGGTAACGGGCACTCTGCTCCGCGTACTCGTCGAGCAACTGCGGGAGCGGGAAGTCGACTGCGATCCGCATCTCGCGGTCGGGGTCCTCGTCCGTCATGGGGGCCAGGTCCTCCTCGCCGAGGAAGACCACCTGGAACCAGTAGTACTCGACCCAGCGCAGGTGGTTGATCACTCCGCTCACGGTCATCAGCGGTGAGCCCGGCAGCAGCGCCTTGCGCGCGTTCTCCGGGGAGACGCCGGCGCACTTGGCGCGGGCGGTTTCCCGTGCGTAGTCGAGGAACGTGATGAGCTGCGTGCGCTCGTCCCACGCGGGCGGAGTGTCATCGATTCTTGTCATCGCGCGAAGCGTCCCCGATCACCGCGCCCGCTGTCGAGGGGATTACCGCCGGACCCCGGCTCCGCCGGACCCTAGGGCGGCGGGATCGGTCCCGGCGCCGCCACGCCCGGGGCCGGACGCCAGAAGCGCCCGTCAGGCAGGGCCTGACGGGCGCCGAGGAAGTAGTCGGAGTCGCGCTGGAACCGGACACCCGGCACGGTGTCGCGTACGTGCCCCCAGACGCCCGGCGCGACGCGGTACTCGCCGGCCACCATCCAGGGATCGTCGCCCAGCGCGAAGAGGTGCCTGATCTTCAGGAACTGGTCCCGGGAGAGGGAGACGGACTCGACTATCTCTTCGTCCGTTCCGAATCCGGTCAGATCCCAGACGAGGTTGTACCCGTCGGCGAAGGGATAGTCGCTGCTCACCCGGCCCAAGCTAGGCGGCTCCCGTCGGCCGCCGCACCTGCTTTTCGCGGGCGGTCAGGCGGCGCTGAGGGCCGTGATGTCGCCGTAGGCGGTGGTGGCCCGGATGGTGAGGGCGGCACCGGCGCCTTCGGAGTTGGCGAGGGAGTTGCTGATGCGGCCGTAGGAGGTGCCGGCGTCGAGGCAGGCGGAGACGCCGCGGGCCGCGCCGACGGAGATGTCACCGTGCTCGGTGCGCAAGCTGACGGTGCCGCCGGTGGCCTCGGCGATGGTCAGGTCCCCCTTCTGGGTGCGGATGTCGGCGGAGCCGCCCAGGCGGCCGATGGCGATGTCGCCGGCGGCGAGGGTGAGGCGGACACCGGCGGTCTCGTCGAGCTTGACGGTGCCGTGGTCGCTGTCGAGGGTGACCTCGCCGAGGCGGCCGACGCCCCGGAACTCGGCGCTGGCGGTCCTGGCCTCGACGCGGGAGCCGGCCGGGAGCTGGACGGTGACCTCGACGGAGCCGGCGGGCCCGAACGCCTGCTTCCCGGAGGGGGTGCTGATCCGCAGGACGCCGTCCTGGAACCTGACGGTGGTCTGCTCGGCGGCCTTCACGTCACGGCCCTTGGAGGCGTCCGCCGGCCGGACCTCGACCGTGGTGTCGCCGCGGTCGGCGGCGATGAAGCGGATGTGCCCGGCCGGGACGTCGAGGACGGTGGTGATCGGGGCGGCGGTCTGGAACTTCTGCATGTCTTTTCCTTCGGGTTCATCGTTTCCGATGACCTGAACGCTACGGATCGTTCACCATCCAGGCAACACACCCGTTGCACAACATGCTCATCATCGCAGGTCAGAGCAGCAATATCGTTGCACCGCTTCTGAATACAACGCAACGCAGCTCAGGACTCCGTTGCAACAGTCCAGAACTGAACGCTACGCTGGGGCCGTCAGGAGCAACGGGGACGACGAAGGAGACCGCGATGCCGGGAGGCAGGCTCACCCCGCAGGAACGCCAGCAGATCGCGCTGGGGGTGGCCGACGGCCTCGCCTACGCCGAGATCGCCAGACGTCTCGACCGCCCCACCTCGACCGTCACCCGCGAGGTGATGCGCAACGGCGGCCCCGCCGGATACCGCGCCGACCTCGCCCAGCGCGCCACCGAACACCGCACCCACCGCCGCAAGCAGGCAGCCGCGTCCAGGGGCCCGCAGGCCCCCGCACTGCCCCACGGTCGCGACCCGGAGGCGGTCCGCGCGTACGAGGAGACGTTCACGACCGTCCTGATGCAGTCGGGCCTGCCCAAGATGACGGCCCGCGTCCTGGTCTCCCTGTACACCGCCGACAGCGGCACCCTCACCGCGTCCGAACTCGTCCAGCGGCTCCAGGTCAGCGCGGGGTCCGTCTCGAAGGCGGTCGCGCTGCTGGAGGGCCAGGGCCTCGTCCGCCGCGAACGCGACGGACGCCGCCGCGAGCGCTACGTCGTCGACGACGACGTCTGGTACGAGTCGATGATGGCCAGCGCCCGCTCCACGGCCCTCCTCGCCGAGACCGCGCGCAAGGGCGTCGGCGTCCTCGGCCGCGACACCCCCGCCGCGACCCGCCTGGAGAACATCGGCCGCTTCGTCGACTTCGTCTCCGAGAGCATCGTCCGCGCGGCGGACCAGGCCCGCGAGGTCCTCCACACGAAATCCGGCCCGACGTCCTGACGGCCGCGCCGCCCCTGGGCCGGTGGAGGGAACGACGGGCGGACGGCCGATGAGTTCCGCCGGCCGGGGCAGTCTCCCTCATCGCCGTCGACAGTCGACGGCCGACGGCCGACAACGGAGGAGGAACCGTGGTGCAGCTGCTGAGAGTGCAGAACTTCAACGTCTCGCGGGACGGATACGGTGCCGGTGACAACCAGAGCCTCGAACGGCCCTTCGGCGACGCCGACCCCGGGGCCATGTTCGCCTGGGCCGGCGCCACGGCCAGCTGGCCGAACCGCACCGAGCCCGGGGGCAGCCGCGGCCTCGACGACTACTTCACCCGCGACTTCTCCCACAACATCGGCGCCGAGATCATGGGCCGCAACAAGTTCGGCCCGCAGCGGGGCCCCTGGGAGAACCACGACTGGCAGGGCTGGTGGGGCGACGAACCACCCTTCCACACGCCCGTGTTCGTCATGACCCACCACACGCGGCCCTCGTTCACGCTCTCCGACACGACGTTCCACTTCGTGGACGCCGACCCCGCCACCGTCCTCGCACGGGCGAAGGAAGCCGCGCGGGGCAAGGACGTACGGCTCGGCGGCGGGGCCACCACCATCCGCGAGTTCCTCGACGCCGACCTCGTCGACACCCTCCACGTGGCGGTCTCCCCGATGGAGCTGGGATCCGGTTCACGGCTGTGGAAGTCCCCCGACGAACTGCTCGACCGCTTCCACCTGGAGGTCGTCCCCAGCCCGAGCGGAGTGACGCACCACCTGTTCTGGCGCAGGTGACTTCTGCGGGTCCGGGCCGTGGACACCGGCAGGACGGTGATCGATAGTGCCGCCATGGCTTCTCTCGTACGACACGTGACCATCGACTGTTCCGACCCCTACGCCCTCGCCCAGTTCTGGATCGCCGCGATCGACGGCAAGCTGGGCGACGGCGCCTTCCCCGGCGACCCGGAGGTCCTGGTCGAAACCGACGGCGCCGGGCTGCTGTTCATCCGGGTGCCCGAGGGCAAGACGGTCAAGAACCGTCTGCACCTGGACCTCCAGCCGCAGGACCGCTCACGGGACGAGGAGGTGGAACGGCTGACGGGCCTGGGCGCCACCGTCGTCGGCGACCACCGCAAGCCCGACGGGACGGGCTGGGTGACCATGGCGGACCCGGAGGGCAACGAGTTCTGCGTGGAACGCAGCGCCGCCGAACGGGGCTGACCTGACGCCGAGGCCGTAGGGCGGGAGACCTCGGCGTCAGGTCGGGGCACGGGTGGCGATCGAGTGAATTGGCCGACGCAGCGACGACGAAGCGGTCCGCCGGCGGTTCCACCGTGCAGGCTTCCCCTGGGCTGGGCCTGCGCAGCCCGAACCGTGTCATGACGATTCCGCACCACGACAGGAGCAGACCCCATGGTCACGCGCACGTCCAGCCGAAGGATCCCCGCCCTTCTCACGACCCTTGGACTGGGCATCGTCCTGCCGATCTGCGGGGGAAGCACCCCGGCCTACGCCCAGCCCCGACTTGAGATCGCAAAGACGCATTCCGACCCTTTCACCCGGGGCGGGCAGGGCACTTACACCATCACCGTCACGAACACCGGCGACGAGACGCCTTCCGGCGGAACGACCGTCAGGGACACGCTTCCGGCAGGACTCACCGCCGTATCGGCGGAGGGGGGACCGGTGGGAGGCGACGGCAACCCCGTCTCGTGTTCCCTCTTGGAGGACGGAAGGGTCGTCGACTGCGCCGGTAGCCAACTGGCACCCGGTCAAGGCATCGAGATCTTCGTGAGGGTCGCCATCGCGGCCGACGCCCCGTGCTCCGTGACCAACGTCGCCCAGCTCTTCGTAGGGGGCTCTCCGGCCGGCAGTGCGAGTGACCCCACCACCATCACCGGCGGCGGCTGCGGCAACGGGGGCGGCGGTGGCGGGGGCGGCGGGTCCATCCTGCCGATCAACCTCAACGGCATTCTCCCGCTGTTCAACAACATCTCCACCAGCAGCAACATCCACAGCCCCGGCGCCGCCAACACCACCCGCCAGGACTTCGGGATCAACCCCTGAGCTGCTGCCACGGCTGACGAGGGGACCTACGAACGCCCCTGGGCCTGCGGCAGCTGCCACCGGACCTCGCCGTCCCGCCACTGGCCGGTGGGCGCGAGGCCGGCCGCGGCGGCGACGGCGGCGGAGGCCCGGTGGTCGGGGTGCACGTGGGCGATGACCGTACCCGCCCCCCGCTCCCGGAGCCACGCCACGAGCCCCCGCGCCGCCTCGGCGGCGACACCGCGCCCCTGCCAGGGGACCCCCACCACCCAGGAGACCTCGGCCGTGCCGTCCCCGACCGTCGCCTGGACCGTACCGGCCAGGCACCCCTCCTCACGGAGCCGCACCACCCAGTTGCACCAGGAGACGGCCGGATCCGGCGACCCCGCGCACCAGCGTGCGTAACGCACCCGCAGCGCCCCGACGTCCTCGGGTTCGCCGCCGATGAAGGCGTGCAGGGCGGGATCGGAGAGCACACGGGCCATCTCGTCGGCGTGCTCGACCCGCAGCGGCAACAGGTCCAGCCGTGCGGTACGGAGGGTCTCGGGAGTGATCACGGACCGAGTATGCGGGGGGGGCGGGGGTGGGGGCTCGGGGGGCGGGGTTTCGGCGGGGCGGTATCAGGGCGGGTTTGGGGGTTTCCCGTCAGTCCCATCGTCCTTCCGTGTCGGGCCGGTCCCTCAAGGGCGCTCCTTCGTCGCGTCGCTACGCGATGGCCTTCGGCCACCCTTGACCGACCGTCCCGCCCCGGAAAGCCGAAAGACTGCCGAGAACCCCCCAAAGAAACGGGACGGTCCAGAGGAGAAGGACTCCCGTATCAGCGATGAGACGGGGCAACCGGGCGTCGCCCGTGTCCCCATGCGGGCCCCCAAAGACCCTCGGCGGTCCACCCCCACGCACCAGATCGCTACGCGCTCCTCCCGGCTTAGCGTCCGACGACCGTCCGGGGCCGATCCCTGCACGAAATGACGATCAGAGCCCCATCGGGGAACGGTGGGCGCGTCAGATCGCTACGCGCTCCTCCTGGCATAGCGTCCGGCCGCCGTCGGGGGCTGATACCTGCACGACATGTCGATGAGGGCCCCATTCGGGAGCGGGGAGCGGTGAGCGGGGGGCGGGGTACCGGGGGCGCCGGGCAGGAGGGGAATGGCACAGGCGGGCCCTGCGGCACCTGTTCAACCGGCTGCTCGGCCGGGTGCGACCATCGTCGGATGCGAGGGATCGATGAGCTGGTCAATGTGGATGACCCGGCGTGGCCGGAGCTTCAGGGGATTCTCAGGGCGGCCTCCGTGCCGGTTCACGTGCTGCCCGGAGACATCAACGAAGGCCGTCGATGCCTTCTCCAGATGCAGGTCAGCGCACGATCGATGCTGGGTGCGCTGGCGCTGAGCACCGGCGGGCTGCTCGTGGACAACGGGTGGCTGCGCGTGTTCGGCGGGGGTTCGGTCGCGGAGGGGCGGTTCCCGAGTCTGGCGCAGGTCAACCGCTTTCCCACGGACCTCGAACCCAGCTGGCGTCCCGCGACGGGTCTTGTCGTCGGCCATGACGTCGTGGGAGGGGTCTTCGCGTTGAACGGTGGCGATCCCGCCGCCGCCGGCCGCCCCGGGGCACCTGGGCAGATGACGTACTTCGCTCCCGACACCCTGGAGTGGGAGGCGATGGAGATGGGCCACTCCGGGTGGGTCGCCTGGCTGCTCTCGGGCGGGCTGGAGACGTTCTACGACGGAATGCGCTGGCCCGGCTGGCGTGAGGAGGCCGCAGCACTGCCCTCCGGGCAGGGGCTTTCCGTGTATCCGTTCCTGTGGTCCGAGGAAGCGCACGCCGACCTCGCGGCCACGAGTCGGCGGCCCGTTCCGATGCGTGAAGTGCTGGGGGTCGCGGCGGACTTCGCCCGGCAGATGGGGCCGTCCGATCCTGGGTTCCTGGGGGACGTATAACCGGCTTGGCTGTCCGTCCTGATGTGTCGGCGCGGTCATCCTCGCCCGTACGCTGATCTGTCGGCGACGTCTGGCCCGTCTACGGCCAGAAGCTTCGTGACCGAGGCACCGTCACGACCTCGTTCGGCCAGGTCCGCCGGACCAGGTCGTACCGGTCGCGCAGTTCTTCGACCCAGCCGTGTCCCACATCCAGCCAGACGCGGGCCGACGAGACGGACTCGTCGTCCTGCACGGTGACGATGGGAACAGGTACCGAGAACCGCCGGTCGATCTCGATCTGGATCTCATTGGTCCGGAGCCACCGAATGCCCCGGCCGACGGCAAGCTCATCGAGGGCGGCGGACCAGTCGTCCAGATCTTCCGGCGACAGACACAGTTCAAGGCGCCCGTTGACGAAGCCACTTGAAACGACGATCTCGGCGTCGAGGTAGTCGTTGTACGGAGTCTCCCCGGGCCTGTGACGGCCCAGTACGCGCACCTGGACCCTGTTGTCCCCAGCGACCATGTGGATCAGGTCCGCGCCGGAGCCCGCAACCATCCGCCCTCCCGCACCCAAGACGATCACCGTCATCATGCAGGCATTCCCGCAGGAGTTCTAGGCCGAGAGGAGCGCGTAGCGATCTGACGCGCCCCACCGCTCCCGAAAGGGGCTCTGATCGACATTTCGTGCAGGTATCAGCCCCGGACGCGGGCTGGACGCTAAGCCGAGAGGGGCGCGTAGCGATCTGACGCGCCCACCGGTCCCGGATGGTGCTCTGATCGTCATTTCGTGCAGGTATCAGCCCCGGACGGTCGCCGGACGCTAAGCCAGGGGGAGCGCGTAGCGATCTGACGCGTCCGGTGGCCCGCCGAGGGTCTCTGGGGGCCCGCATGCAGGTCACGGTCAGGGCCCGCCCGCCCCGCCTCATCGCTGATGCGGGAGTGCTTCCCCTCTGGACCGTCCCGTTTCTTTGGGGGGTTCTCGGCAGTCCTTGTCTTTCCGGGGCGGGACGGTCGGTCAAGGGTGGCCGAAGGCCATCGCGCAGCGACGCGACGAAGGAGCGCCCTTGAGGGACCGGCCCGACACGGAAGGACGATGGGACTGACGGGAAACCCCCAAACCAGCTGTGAGGCGGCCCAGCAGCACCCCGCCACTCCCCCACGCCGTGCCGCCCTAGCTCCGCGCCGCCTGGGCCGACAGTCCCGCCTCCCGGGCGTCGATGAGTTCGTCCCAGTGCTCCCGCGTCCACTCGCACGCCGCGTCCAGCGGCCCCAGCAGGCCATGGCCGAGCGGGGTGAGGGTGTAGCCGCCGGGCTCCTGCCGTACGACGAAGCCATCGCGCTCCAGCCCGCGCAGGGACTGCGTCAGGGACTTGGCGGTGATCCCCCGCAGGGGCACCTTGAGCTCCGAGAAGCGGCGCGGACCGCCCTCCAGGCAGCGCAGGATCAGCGCGGCCCACTTGTCGCCGACGCGGATCGGCACCAGCGTCGAGGGGCAGACGGGGTCGAACATCTCGGGGTTCAGGGGCGGCTGCGTCATGATCACCACCGTAGGCCGGTATCCGATCGGTAACCACCCCCGTCCGTACGCTCACCGGCATGACGAACGAGCACCGGCACGGCAACGAGCCCTCCACCCCCGCCTCCGCACCCACCCACGACCCCGCACCCGCATCGGCGCCCACCCCCACCCCCACCCGCCTCATCGTGTTCGGCGCCACGGGGCGCGTCGGCCGGGCCGTGGTCGCCGTGGCGCGGGCGCGCGGGGTCGAGGTGACGGCCGTGGGGCGGGCCGACGGGGAGGTGACCTCGGCGGCGGACGTGGCGCGGCTCGCCTCGGGGCACGACGCGGCGGTGGTGTCGGTGTACGACGCCCAGGCGGCGCCCAGGGAGTTCTTCCCGGCCGTGGCGCGGGCGATGGCGGAGGGCCTCGGGCGGGCGGGGGTGCGGCGGCTGGTCTCCGTCGGGCTGGCCTCCGTACTGCCGACGGCGGACGGGACCCCGCTGATGGACACCCCCGGGTACCCCCAGGAGTGGCGGGAGTTCTACGTCGCCCACGGCGCCGGCACCGAGGCGCTGCGGGCCGCCGCGCCGGCGGCCCTGGACTGGGCCGTGCTGTCCCCGGCCGGGGACTTCGACCACGACGGCACCCCGTGGGGCGGCTACGCGTACGCCCCCGCCGAGGCGGACAGCCGGATCACGCCGGCGGACTTCGCCGCGGCGGTCCTGGACGAGGCCACGGCCCCGACCCTGCGGGCGGTCCACGCGGGTGTCGCGCGGGCGGCGGCATGAACCCGGACCCGCAGACGGAAAGCGGCGCCGCCGACCCGCAGACGGAAAGCGGCGTCCCCGCCCCGCCCGCCGACCCGCAGACGGAAAGCGGCGTCCCCGCCCCGCCCGCCGACCCGCAGACGGAAAGCGGCGCCGCCGCCCCGCCCGGCGCCCCGCCCGCCGGGGTGACCGACAGCCCCGACCCCTGGGTGGCCGAGCACATCCGGCGCTTCGAGGAGACCGCCGGCCGTCCCCGCCCCGGGATCCCTGACCTGCTGCTGACCACACGGGGGCGCCGCTCGGGCCTGCTGCGGCGGACGGCGCTGGTGTACGTGCGCGACGGGGATGCGTACGTCCTGACGGCGTCGAACGCGGGCGGTGACCGCCACCCCGCCTGGTATCTGAACCTGTCGGCCGACCCGGCCGTCACCCTCCAGGTCGGCGGCGACGCCTTCCCGGCGCTCGCCCGTCGCGCGAGCCCGGCGGAGGAGGAGCGGCTGTGGCCGGCGGTGGTGGCCGCGATGCCCTCGTACGCGGCCTACCGCGACGCCACGACGCGGAAGATCCCGCTGGTCCTGGTGACGCCCGCCGGCTGAGGGAGCCGCCCGGCTAGCCCTTCACCTTCGGCGCGTCCGGTACGCCCGTGTCCAGGGCGTCGCCGGCTCCCGCGAGGGAGGTGTGGGTGGACTTCGTCGCGCTGTCGGCGGCGGCGCCGGTCACGGCGATGGCGGTCTTGGCGTCCGTCACGGCCTGGCCGGGGTGGTCGACGATGTCGACGACGCGCTTGAGGGGCGGCTGTCCTCCGAGGGTGGCCCCGTCGGCGCCGTCGGCGGCGTGCGCGGTGAGGGGGGTGAGTGCGAGTGCGGCCCCGCCGGTGAGGGCCAGGAGGGAAAGGGTGCGCTTCATTGCCTTCATGCCCCGCCCAACGACACCCGGCATCCCGGGTCACCCCCGGCCCCGCCCGTTCCGCGCATCGGATGACCCGGCCCCGGGTACGCCGTCGGCCCCGGATCGGGGGATCGATCCGGGGCCGACGGCGATGACACAGCGGAGATGCGGGGCCGGTGGTCAGTCCTGCACCACCAGGGCCGGCGTGGACTTCGTCAGGACCTCGCCGCGGAAGAAGGCCGGGCTGCGGCGCTCGGTGACGAACATGATGACCAGGCCCAGGGCCAGCAGGCCGACGCCGATGACGAAGACGCTGCCGACGCCGAGCACGTCGGATCCGGAGCCGTACGCGGGGTCCCACGCGTCCACCAGGGTCTTGCAGAAGACCGCGGCGAGGAGGAGGCCGCCCAGGACCGGGAAGACGCCCTTGAAGAACAGGTCCCGCGCGGAGCGGCGCAGGTCGCCGCGGAAGTACCAGGCGCAGGCGAAGGCGGTCAGGGAGTAGTAGAAGCAGATCATCAGGCCGAGCGCGAAGATCGTGTCGGTGAGGACGTTCTCGCTGACCAGGGTCATCACCGTGTAGAAGGCGCCGGTCGCGATGCCCGCCATGACGGTGGCGCGGCCCGGGGTCTTGAACTTCGGGTGGACCTCGGCGTACGAGGGCGGCAGCGCCTCGTACGCGGCCATGGCCAGGACGGTGCGCGCCACCGGGATGAAGGTGGTCTGGAGCGAGGCGGCGGCGGAGGCGAGCACCGCGACGAAGAGCAGGATGCCGAGCGCGGGGCCCATGACGGGGCCGGCGAGGGCGGCGAAGACGTTGCCGGAGGTCTCCTCGTTGCCGAGGCCGAGTCCCTCGGCGCCGGAGCCGACGGCCATCTGGGCGGCGATGCCGGTGGCCAGGTAGGAGCCGACCAGGACGACCATCGCGATGAGGGAGGCGCGGCCGGGGGTCTTGGCGGAGCCGGTGGTCTCCTCGTTGGTGGCCAGGCAGGCGTCCCAGCCCCAGTACATGAAGATCGAGAGGGAGAGTCCGGCGGTGAAGGCCGCCATGGACTCGACCGCGAAGGGGTTCATCCACTGCCAGGAGAAGTCCAGGCCGGTGTCGAAGGTGCCGGCGGAGGCCTTCTGGAGGGCCATCGCGACGAAGATCACCAGTACGGCGAGCTGGAGGCCGACCAGGGCGTACTGGACGCCCTTGGTGGCGGTCATGCCGCGGTAGCTGATGGCGGTCGCGACGGCGATCAGCGTCAGGCAGGTGGTGATGTGGACGAGCTTGTTGCCGTCCAGGGCGGCGACCGACGGGTTGCCGGTGATCTCGCCGGCCAGCAGCCAGAAGTAGGAGGTGGCGACGCCGGCGAGGTTGGAGAGCACGATGATCGTGGCGATCACCAGGCCCCATCCGCACATCCAGCCGATCCGGGGGCCGAAGGCCTTGACGGTCCAGGTGAACGAGGTGCCGCAGTCCGGCACGGCCTTGTTGAGCTCCCGGTAGGCGAAGGCCACGAGGAGCATCGGGAGGAAGCCGGCCAGGAAGACCGCCGGCATCTGGACGCCGACCTCGCCGGCGGTGGAGCCGAGGGTGGAGGTCAGGCAGTAGACGGGGGCGACGGTGGAGATGCCGATGACGGCGCTGCCCACCAGTCCGACCGAGCCCTTTCCGAGGCCCTTGCCGCGAACTCCGGCGCCGCCCTCGGCGACGCCGCTTACCGTGTCTCCGACCTGAGGCCGCGTGTCCAGCTGTGTCATGGGTCAGGACGTTAGATGCTGCGGTTTCCTCATCCGGAAGACTTAAGTCCGGTAATGCACAGGCCTTAACTCCTTCGATTGGCAAGATCGATTCGGTTCATGAACTCGCAATACAAGGTTCCCTCGCGCACCCATCCGCGATTCAAGAGGCGACGAGACGAGAGTTCCAGAATGCGGAAACCGCAGGAGTACCCGTTATGTCCGTTTCAAAACTTTCCCGTGGCAATTTTCGGCCACTCCGGAACCGCCCGCAGGCCCCCAAACGACTGCGTGGGGTGAAAACCGCTGGACGGCCCGTGACCACGGCTGGCAGGCTGCCGGCATGACCTACGGAATCGAGTCCCACCCCGCCCGTTGAGCGCCCGCGACGAGCGGAAGCCGCTCACTCCCGGACCCTCCCTGTACGACTACGCCCTGTTCCGTCAGGGCGTCGACCCCGACGGCGGCTTCCCCCGCCGCGGCTACGCCTTCCCGCCCCCTGGCCCCGACGGCCCGCCGCCACCCCCCTCCCGCCCCGGACTCCGCTGGAACCAGGCCCGGGAGGAAGTCGCCGCCGTCCTCGCCGCGCCGCTCGCCGACCCTGACCCGGTGCGGGCCGCCGAAGCCGTCCACCTCGCGGTCGCCCGGCTCCGGCTCCCGGACCGCACCGTCCGCGCGGCCGTCACCCTGCTGCCGCTGGCCGACGGGCCGGCCGCCCGGCGCACCGCCCGGAGGCTGACCCACACCGGAACCAGCCCCGCCGCCGTCGGCGTCGGCCTGGCCCTGCTGATCCGCCTCGGGGAACCCGAGGACGTGCCCTGCCTCAAGGCCCTCGGACTGCTGTCCGGGCTGCGGTCTCCGGCCGCGGCCGCGCTCGACCCCCTCGACCGGCAGGCGGCCGCCCTGCTGTCGCTGGCCGGCCGCAGCCGCGACGAGGGGCTCACCCCGTTCATCCAGGCGGTCGCGGCCCACGAAGCCCGCCACGGCGGGAGCGCGCCGGCCGGACCGGCCGGGCCCGGCGGCACGTCCGTACGGGACGCGCTCGTCGCCCTCACCACCTCCCCGGAGCGGCAGGCGGTGGTCCGCTGGCAGGCCCGGCGGATCGCGGAGGCCGCCCGCCTCGACGCACTGCTGCGCGCCCGCCCCGACGACACCGGGCTGGTCACGGCCGCCGGGCGGCTGCTGCACGCCATGGCCGGGCAGCGCGAGGCCCGGGCCGAGCTCCTCGACTACGGCCCGGCGGTGGAGGCGTACCGCACGGTGATCGCCCGGGCGGACCGGCCGGCCCCGGACCTCGGCCACCAGGCCCTCCTGCTCTCCCTCGCCCTCGACCTGCACAGCGGCCCCGGCGCACTGCTCGACTGGCCGGCCGGGGAACGGGAAGCACAGCTCGCCCTCCTCGAACGGCGGCTGCGGGCGGCCGCCCCGCCCTGCGGGGCGGACGACCCCCGCCGCGCCGACTGGCTCCGCCGCAACCGGCTGCGCCCCTTCCGCACCCCCGCCTCCCCCTCGCCCCTCCGCATCGAGGTGGTGGCCGAGGACCCCGCCGGATCCGCCGCCGTCGAGACGCGGATCCTCGTCGACGGCCGGCCCCTCGTACCGGCCCTCTTCGGCAAGGGCCCGGCCCACCCGCCCGAGTACCTGCTGGACGGCGGCGCCCTGTGCGCCGGGCCCGAGCCGCGCGAGGTGCAGCTCTCCGAGGCGGACTGCACCGAGGGGTGCTGCGGCGCCCTGTACGTGACGGTCCGCCGCGAGGGCGACGAGGTCGTCTGGGACGGCTGGCGCGGGGCGGCCGGACCGCCCCCGCCCGACCTGCGCTTCGACGCCGCCGCCTACGAAGCGGAGGTCCGGCGGGCCCGGGCGGACCACTCCTGGTCCTGGCCGGCCCGCTGCACCGCCCGGCGGATCACGGCGGCCCTGCGGGAACGGCCCGGGCTGGCGGCCCGCTGGGACATCCGGCGGATGCGGGCCGCCACCGGCTGGCGCGATCCGGACACCGTGCGGGTGATCTTCCTCCACACACCCGCACCGGCCACACCCGGACCGGAAGGGGGGAACCGCCCGGGCCTGGTCTTCGAGTGGCGGCTGCCCGACGACGGCCGCCCCGCCCGGGCGCAGGCCGAAGCGGCGGTGCACCGGCTGGAGAACACGGACCCCAGGACGTACGCGACGGTGGTGGGCGGGGACCGGGAGCTGGCCGAGTCCCTCGGCTACACCTGGCAACAGCACGAGTAGGCCGAGCCGTCCCCGGGGCCGCGGCCCCGGGGACGGCGGGCCCGGGCCCCCGGGGGCCGGCTCAGGCCGTCCAGACCAGCGACTGCACCTCGCTGTACGCGTGCAGCGCGTACGAGCCCACGTCCCGTCCGACCCCCGACCGTTTGAACCCGCCGAACGGGGCCTCCATGTTGCGGCCGACCGTGTTGATCCCGACCCCGCCCGAGCGCAGCGCCCGCGCCACCCGGAAGGCGCGGGCGACGTCCGCGGACCACACGTAGCTCAGCAGCCCGAAGTCGCTGTCGTTCGCCAGCCGGACCGCCTCCTCCTCGTCCCCGTCGAACGGGACCACCACCACGACCGGCCCGAAGATCTCCTCCCGCACCACCCGCATGTCGCTGGTGCAGTCCACCAGCAGCGTCGGCGCCACGTAGAAGCCGCGGCCGTCGCCGACCACCGGGCGCTGCCCGCCGTACGCGAGCCGCGCGCCCTCCTTGCGGCCCAGCTCCACGTACGACTCCACGCGGTCGCGGTGCGCCGCCGAGATCACCGGGCCGACGACCGTGTCCCGCTCCCTCGGGTCGCCGACCCTCATGAACGCCAGGTAGCCGCGCAGCTTCTCCACCAGCGGCTCGTACACCGAGCGGTGGACGATCACCCGGGTGGGCGCGGTACAGATCTGGCCGCTGTAGAAGGAGAAGGTGGTGCCGATCCCCCGCACCGCCGCGTCGAGGTCGGCGTCCTGGAGGACGATCGCCGCGCCCTTGCCGCCGAGCTCCATCAGCTGCCGCTTCATGGACCGCCCGCAGACCTCGGCGATGCGCTGCCCGACGCCGGTGGAGCCGGTGAAGGACACCATGTCCACGTACGGGGAGTCCACCGCCGCCTCGCCGACCTCCACCGAGGTCCCCGAGACCACGTTCACCACTCCGGCCGGGACCCCCGCCTCGTGCAGCGCCCCGGCCATCCTGAACACCGACAGCGGGTCCTGCGGCGCCGGCTTGACCACCACCGTGTTGCCCATGGCCAGGGCCGGGGCGACCTTGCCCGCCGCGTTCGCCCACGGGTTGTTGTACGAGGTGATGCAGGCGACCACGCCGACCGGCTGGCGCACCTCCAGCGCGCCGAGCACGCTCGCCGCGCCCATCGGCCCCGCCTCGGTGACCTGGGGCGGGAGTCCCCTCTCCACCGGTTCCAGGGCGCCCCTGGCGTAGCGCCGGAAGCGGGACACCCCGACGCCGACCTGCATCCCGCGCGCGATGCCCGTGGGGGCGCCCGTCTCCGCCCGGGCGAGGGCCGCCCACGGTTCGAACTCGCGCCGCATGACGTCCGCCGCGCGGTCGAGGACCGCCGCGCGCTCCTCGGGGGGCGTACGCGACCACGCGCCGAAGGCCCCGGCCGCGGCGCGGGCCGCCTCCTCGACCTGGGCGCGCGAGGCCTCGGGGGCCAGGCCCACCACGGACTCGTCGGCCGGGTCGATCACCTCGTAGTGGCCGCCGTCGGGCTCGACCCACTCGCCGCCGATGTAGAGGCGCGTCACCGGGTGCTCACCGTCCTCGTGTCGCGGCCGGACCGGAGCACGGTCCCGGGGACCGCGCCCGTCACCCGGTCGTCGCGGAGGGTCTCCACGCCGTTGACGCGTACGGAGACCACGCCGACCGCCCGCGCGTCCAGCCGCGGGCTGCCCCCGGGCAGGTCGTGGACGAGGGTCGCGGGGCCCGCGTCGATCCGCCCGGGGTCGAAGAGGACCAGGTCCGCGTGGAAGCCCTCGGCGATCCGGCCGCGTTCGCGCAGCCCGAACAGCCGGGCCGGGTCGTCGGTGAGCATCCGTACCGCCCGCTCCAGCGGCACCAGCCTGCGGCCGCGCAGGCAGTCGCCGAGGAAGCGGGTCGTGTACGGGGCCCCGCACATGCGGTCCAGGTGCGCGCCGGCGTCCGAGCCGCCGAGCATGACGTCCTCGTGCTGCCAGGTGTCGGCGCGCAGGGCCCAGCTGGCGGGGTCGTTGTCGGTGGGCATGGGCCACAGGACGGTGCGCAGCTCGTCGTTGGCGCAGATCTCGACGAGGCACTGGAAGGGGTCCTGTCCGCGCTCGGCTGCGATGTCGCCGACGACCCGTCCGGAGAGGTTCGCGTTCTCCTTGCTGTACGTGTCACCGATGACGTAGCGGCCGAAGTCGGCCAGGCGCCGGAAGACGCCCGCCTCCCTGCTGTCGGCGCGGCGCAGCATCGCGGCGCGGACGCCGGGGTCGCGCAGCCGCGTGATCCGCTCGGGGACGGGCAGGGCGAGGACCTCGCCCCAGCCGGGGATGAGGTTGAGGGCGCAGAACGTGCCGAGGGACATGTTCATGGGGGTGAGGATCGGCATGGTCAGCGCGACGATCCGGCCGCCGGCCCTGCGGGCGCGTTCGCTGGGGACCAGCTGGCGCGGGACGCGTTCGGGGACGGCGGCGTCGATGGTGAGGACGTTCCAGTTGAGGGGCCGGCCGGCGGCGGCGCTCATGGCGACGAGGAGGTCGATCTCGTCGTCGGAGAACTGGTCGAGGCAGCCGGCGACGATGGCTTCGAGCTGGGTGCCCTCGTGTTCGCCGACGGCGCGGGAGAGGGCGAGGAGCTCCGCGGGTTCCGCGTGCCGGGAGGCCACGGGGGCGCCGGCGCCGTCGGAGTGGGTGGAGGACTGGGTGGTGGACAGACCCCAGGCGCCGGCGGCCATGGCCTCGTGGAGGAGGCCGGTCATCTGCCGCAGCTGCTCGGGGGTGGGCTGTCCGCCGACGGCGTCCTCGCCCATGACGTGGCGGCGCAGGGCGCAGTGGCCGACCATGAAGCCGGCGTTGACGGCGATGCGGCCTTCGAGGGCGTCGAGGTATTCGCCGAAGCCGGACCAGGTCCAGTCGACGCCTTCCTCGAGGGCCGCCAGCGCCATGCCCTCGACCTTGCTCATCATGCGGCGGGTGTAGTCGGCGTCCTCGGGGCGGGCGGGGTTGAGGGGGGCGAGGGTGAAACCGCAGTTGCCGCCGGCGACGGTGGTGACGCCGTGGTTCATGGAGGGGGTGGCGTAGGGGTCCCAGAACAGCTGGGCGTCGTAGTGGGTGTGCGGGTCGATGAAGCCGGGTGTGAGGACGAGGCCGGTGGCGTCCTCGGTGGTGCGGGCCTCCGCCTCGGTGCCGGGTGCCGCGACGAGGGCGATCCGGCCGCCCTCGATGCCGACGTCCGCGGTGTACGCGGGGGCGCCGGTGCCGTCGACGACGGTCGCGCCGCGGATGAGGTGGTCGAGCATGACGGTTCCCCTCCTGGTGTGGCGTGCTCCCTGTCCCGGCGGCCGGGTCGCCGGCCCCGCGGGGCCGTCCCCTGCCCGCCCTTCCTCCGTACGGCGCGTCAGGACGTCGGGGCAGCGGACTCGCGGAAGCGGGTCGTGCGGTGGACGGGATCGGTGTCGATGTGGGGGATGACGTGTTCGCCGATCAGCTTGATCGTCGTCATCGTGTCCTCGTACGAGACGCCCGTCGGCAGTCCGAAGGACAGCTGGTCCGCGCCCGCCCGCTCCCAGCGCTCGCACTGGGCCCGGACCTCCGACGGGTCGCCGCAGATCAGCAGCTCCTCCGCGATGAGCAGCTCGATGATCTCCGCGTTGTACTCCGGCAGGGTCTCGGGCCACTGCGGGATCGCTTCCGGCCGCGGGAAGGTGTCGTGGTAGCGGAAGACCAGCGACTGGAAGCGGTTCATGTTCGCGTTGACCGCGATCTCCACCGCCTTGTCGTGCGTCTCGGCGCAGATCGCGGTCGAGGTGACCATCACGTTGTCGTTCACGAAGGCCCCGATCGCCTTCGCCTCCTGGATCGCCGTCTTGTACTGCTCCAGGACCCATTCCATGTCGGAGACCTTCTGGACGCTGAAACCCAGCACGCCGAGGCCCTTCTTCGCCGCCATCGCGTACGAGGAGGGGGAGCCGGCGGCGTACCACATGGCCGGGTGGGCCTTGCCGTACGGCTTGGGGAATATCTTGCGCGGCGGCAGTGACCAGTGCTTGCCCTGGAAGCCCTCGTACTCCTCCTGGAGGAACATCTTGGGGAACTCCGCGATGGTCTCCTCCCAGATCTCCTTGGTGTGGTTCATGTCCGTGATGCCGGGCAGGAAGCCGAGGATCTCGTGGCTGCCCGCGCCGCGTCCGGTGCCGAACTCGAAGCGGCCCTCGGAGAGGTGGTCGAGCATGGTGACCTTCTCGGCCACCTTGACCGGGTGGTTGACCGGGGCGAGCGGGTTGAAGATGCCGGAGCCGAGGTGGATGCGTTCGGTGGCGGCGGCGAGGTAGCCGAGGAAGACCTCGTTGGCGGAGAGGTGGGAGTACTCCTCCAGGAAGTGGTGCTCCGAGGCCCAGGCGTACTTGAAGCCGGACGTGTCGGCCTGGATGACGTACCGGGTCTCCTCGAGCAGCGCCTTGTGCTCCGCCTCGGGGTCGACCTTGGACCGCGCCTCGGGCACGTATCCCTGCACGAAGAGCCCGAATTCCAAGGGGGTCACCGTCCTTAGGTTTCTGACGTTACGTCAGATTCGATGGTCCGACTGTTCCACCGCCGGGGCGGGACCGTCAAGAGAGCCGCACACCCGATCTGACGTACCGTCAGATCCGTCAGAGGACGCTCACCCCGGCCGTCCAGCCGCCGTCCACCACGAACGGCTGGCCCGTGATGTAGGAGGAGTCCTCGCCGGTCAGGAAGAGCGCCAGCTTCGCGATCTCCTCCGGCCGTCCCACCCGGCCCAGCGGGACCACCCGCTCGTACAGCCCGGCCATCGCCTCCCCGGCCCCGCCGCCCGCCCCGGCCGGGTCCAGCAGCCCCGGGTTCGCCATCGGGGTGTCCACCGCGCCCGGGCACATGGCGTTCACCCGGATGTTCTCCGCGGCCAGCTCCAGCGCGGCCACCCGCGTCAGGCCCAGGACCGCGGCCTTGGTCGCCGCGTACGCGCCCACGTACGCCATGCCCGTCAGGCCGGTGCAGGAGGAGGTGTTGACGATGGTCCCGCCGCCGGCCGCCGCGATCTCCGGGGCGAACGTCCTGATGCCCAGGAAGGCCCCGATCTGGTTGACCTCGATCAGCTGGCGGAACTCCTCCAGCGGGGTCGAGGCCAGCTCGTTGAACCGCAGGATGCCCGCATTGTTCACCAGCCCGTCCACCCGGCCGAAGACGTCCTTCGCCACCGCCGCGGCGGCCGCCCAGTCCTCCTCCCGGCTCACGTCCAGCCGTACGTACCGCACCCGGTCGCCGCCCGCCTCCGCGGCGATCTCCCCGGCGACGGCGGCGCCCCGCTCGTCCAGCACGTCGCCCAGCAGCACCCGCGCGCCCTCGGCGGCGAAGAGGCGGGCCTCCTGCTCCCCCTGGCCGCGCGCCGCCCCGGTGATGACGACCACGCGACCGTCCAGCTTGCCCATGGTTCCCCCTGCTCGCTAGTCGTTGAGGAGCGGGGCCACCTCGGCCCCGAAGGCGGTCATCTGGTCCACGAGTTCGGCGCGGTCGCGGCTGCGGAAGCGGACCTGTATCTGGTCCACGCCCAGCGCCCGGTACTCCCGCAGGGACGCGGCGAGCGCCTCCGCCTTGCCGGTCAGGGTCCGGCGGCCGGTGTCCCAGCCCGGCTCGCCCACGTACAGCGGCTCGGTGATCGCCCCGACCTCGAAGGGCCCCCGGGCCCCGGCCGCCTCCCGCAGCTCGCGGATCCGGGCGACCTGCCCCGGGATCCGCTCGCGCGGGTCCCCCTGCGGCAGCCAGCCGTCGCCGCGCACGGCGGCCCGGCGGACGGCGGCCGGCGAGGAACCGCCGACCCAGACGGGGATCCGCGCCTGCGCGGGCCGGGGCAGCTGCCCCAGGTCGCGGAAGGAGAACCGCTCCCCCTCGAACTCCGGGTACTCCTCGGGGCCCAGTGCGGCGCGCAGGGCGTCCAGGCTCTCGTCGAGGAGCGCGCCCCGGCGCTCGAAGCCGACGCCGAGCACCTCGAACTCCTCCTGGACGTGCCCGGCCCCCACCCCGAGGACCAGCCGGCCCCCGGAGAGGTGGTCGAGGGTGGCGTACTGCTTGGCGGTGACCAGGGGGTGGCGCAGGCCGACGATCGCGACGTGGCTCAGCAGCCGCACCCGCCGGGTGATCCCCGCCAGGAAGGCGAGGGTGGCCACCGGGTCGTACCAGACGGTGCCCATGGGGCCGGCGAGGCGGCGCGGGACGGCCACGTGGTCACAGGTGGCCACGTACCCGAAGCCCGCCCGGTCGGCGGCGCGGGCCACCTCGGCGAGGTCGGCCGCGCCGGCCGAGGCCTCCCAGGGCTCGGCGTAGAGGGTGCTCTGCGACTGGACCGGGAGCTGCATCCCGTACGCCAGCCGGCCTTCCGGAAACACGCGTGCCATACCGGGCCCGCCTCGCCTTCGTATGCCGCCGGTTCGTCGTGCGGTGCCGGACCATCGTGGTAGCTGACGGTCCGTCAGGCAAGGGTGCGTGCGGCTCCGGGCGCGGGCGGGCTCAGAACCCGGCCGGGCCCATGGCGATGACCGGCTTCGCCGCCGGGTCCAGGGTCCGCAGCAGCTGCTTCATCGCCTCCCTGGGGAGGCCGACGCAGCCCTGGGAGGGGCCGTCGTGGTCCACGTGGAGCCAGATGTTGCCGCCCTTGTCCTCGCCCTCCGGCATTTCCGGGTCGAGCGGGGAGACCCCCTTGCGGCGGTTGTAGTCGATGGCCACGACGTAGTCGAAGGAACCGTCCAGGGACTCGCCGTTCACGCCCCGGCCCGACGGGACGAAGCCCTGGTCCTGGTCGTACGGCAGTTTCGTGCCGGGCGGGGCCGGCAGCAGCCCTCCCGCGTCGGTCAGGGAGAACACGCCCTGCGGGGAGGTCAGGTCCCCGTACTCCCGCTCGGTGGACCAGCCCTTGGCGCCGTTGCGGGCCGGCCAGTGCCCGGCGGCGGTCCAGTCGGCGCCCGGGGCGGTCCGCCGGAAGAAGGTGACGGTGGAGTCCGAGGAGTCCTTCGCCCGGCCGGTGACCAGCACCAGCTGGCGGGCGTTCGCCGGGATCCGGGCACGGGTCGCCGCGCTGAGGGACGCCGGGAGGCCGTGGAGCGCGTCCGCGCGGGGGGTGCCGCGGGTGGCGTGGGCGGGGGCGGCCTGCGCGGGGGCGGCCTGGGGCCGGGCGTCCGAACGGGCCGCCGGGACGGGCGCGCCGGGCTGCTCGTGCAGGGCGTGCACCCAGCCGGCGGCGAAGGCCAGCAGGCCGAGGACGGCCACGGCGATCAGGGCCTTCGGCGGACGGCCGGCCGAAGCGGAACGTCGGCGTTCGGCCGCGCGGGGGCCCGTACGGGACGGCGTACGGCCACCGGTCCGGAAGCGGGAGCCGGCTCGGGCGTGCTTGCTCATCCACCCGAAGGTACATCAGGTGATCATCATTCCCCGCGAACGGCGGGGCCCCGCCCGCCGTGCGGCGCGGCACGGCGGACGCCGCCGCCGGGCTCCGCCGGCGGGCCGGTGCCGGCGGGCCGGTGCCGGCGGGCCGGTGCCGGACGCCCCCGGCGCGGGGGCGGCGGGGCCCGGGCTCACGGCCGGCTCCGGAAGCCGAAGCGGAACCGCCGCGCCGACGGACGGAGCACCGGGCCGGGGTCGGGGGCGGGGGGGGGCGGGGGCGGGGGCGGGGGTCGGGGGCGGGGGCGGGGGCGGGGGTCTGGCACTCCGGGGATGCGGGGCTCCTCCGACCCCTCCCGCCCCGGTACCGCCCGACTTACCCTGATCTGATGAGAACTCCGCGCCAGGCAGCCCGCATTGTCGTCCTCTCCCCCAGCGGATCGGTGTTCCTGTTCCGCGAGAACAACGTCGAAGTCGGCATCCACTGGCTGCCCCCGGGCGGCGGCATGGACCCGGGAGAGACCCCGGAGGAATGCGTGCGGCGCGAGCTGCGCGAGGAGACCGGCTGGACCGACCTCGAGCCGCAGCGGCTGCTGTGCACCTGGGAGCACGACTTCACCCACCAGGGCATCCCGGTCCGCCAGCACGAGCACATCTACGTCACCACCGGCCCCCGCCGCGAGCCGGTGCTCGAAGCCCCCGGCATCCACTGGCAGTGGCTCTCCCCGGAACGCCTGGCCGGTCTCGGTGAACCGCTCTGGCCGCCGCGCCTGCCCGAGCTCCTCGCCCGCACCCCCGCCGAGCCGGTGCACCTGGGGCTCGTCGCCTGAACCGCACCCCAGACCCGGCCGGCCGGGCCGACCGGGCCGGCCGCCGGCCGGCTCAGCGCCGGGCGGTGGCCCGCGCGTAGAGCCTGGCCGCGTAGTCGCCGAGGACGGTGCTCGTGGAGACGTCGTCCGTGTCCCCGCCGGTCAGGATGCCGATGATCTTCCCGTCACGGCCGATCCAGGCACTGCCGCTGGTGCCGCCGGGGAAGTCGGCGCAGTCGAAGCGCTGCTCCCGCTCGCCGGTGCGCACGGCGACCGCCGTGCAGGTACGCGGAACCTTGCGGTCGGCGGGGTAGCCCGTCACCGTGACCTCCTCGCCCGCGCGGCCGGATGTGTCCAGCGGCGCGCCGCCGGTGACGTCCTCGATGGCACGGCCCTTGTCGTCGGGGGCGAGACGGGCGAAGGCGAGGTCGTAGTCGTCGTCGGTGCCCTCGGCCCAGCGCTCGTCCTCGTAGACCTCCTCGAGCTTCCACACTCCGTAGGGGGCCGATCCGTTCACGTACCCGGGAACGAAGACGGCGCCGGCGCCCCCGGTCTGCTTGCCCTCCATCAGGCAGTGGCCGGCGGTGACGATCAGGTTCTTGCCGGGGCTGCGCACCACGGTCGCGGTGCAGAAGTGCTCACCGTCGAGGCCCCCGGTGAAGAGGGCGCCGGTGAACGCGGCGGTCCCGCCGGGCCGGGGGTTGGCGGCGGCCGGCGACGTGGCGGCCGGCGGCGGCGTGGCGAGCTGCGGCTTGGACCCCTGCGGCCGTGACGGCCCGGTCGGTGACGCCGAGGGCAGGGCCGACTTGGCCCGCACGGGAGCGGTCCCCTCGGGCGGCGGAGCCAACTCGGCCACCGCCGCAGAGGCGCCCAGCGCCGCCAACGCACACAGCACCGCCGTCACCACGGACCGCTTGTCCACCGCCATGATCCCCTCCCGCTTCGCCCGTGCGAGCATGCCTTGGGGGTGCACCGAAGGGCAAGGCCGGAGGCCCGGGCGGGCCGGGGTTGGCGGGAACCAACCTGGCCGGATACCGCCGGAGGCGGCCGGCGCCCGCCGGAGCGCCCGGCAACCGTCGCGGCGCGGGCCTACGAGGTGGGCGGGGCGGGATCCGGGGGCGGAGTCTTGGCGGGGCGGTGTCACAGTCGGTTTGGGGGTTTCCCGTCAGTCCCATCGTCCTTCCGTGTCGGGCCGGTCCCTCAAGGGCGCTCCTTCGTCGCGTCGCTACGCGATGGCCTTCGGCCACCCTTGACCGACCGTCCCGCCCCGGAAAGACAAGGACTGCCGAGAACCCCCCAAAGAAACGGGACGGTCCAGAGGAGAAGGACTCCCGTATCAGCGATGAGACGGGGTAGGCCGGGCCCTGACCGTGACCTGCATGCGGGCCCCCAAAGACCCCCGGCCATCCACCCGGACGCGTCAGATCGCTACGCGCTCCCCGTGGCATAGCGTCCGACGACCGTCCGGGGCTGACACCTGCACGAAATGACGATCAGAGCCCCATCGGGGAGCGGTGGGCGCGTCAGATCGCTACGCGCTCCTCCTGGCTTAGCGTCCGGCCGCCGCCCTGGGCCGATACCTGCACCACATGTCGATCAGAGCCCCATGGGGGAGCGGTAAGCGCGTGAGATCGCTACACGCTTCCCATTTCTCGGCGGCTGATGGCCGTCTGGGGCTGAGAGGCCTCGAGACGGAAGCCCGAGGGGTGCCAGGGGTGCTTTGAGGGGTGAATGCGACGCTCCGGGGGCCTTTCGCGGGTCTTTCGACCGTCTGTCGGAGTGTGGCGTTGTCTTCTTCAACGGCAGACTCCGACAGAGACCCTTCAGGTCTCGCCCATGGTCGCCAAATGAGGGCAAAAGGGATAAGCCTGGCCCCTGGTGGGCCGCATGACCACAGGCGGGGCCGCAGGCGCCTGCTGGGCGGAAGCGCGTAGCGATCTGACGCGCTGACCGCTCCCGGACGGGGCTCTGATCGTCATGTGGTGCAGGTATCAGCCCATGACGCGGGCCGGACGCTATGCCATGGGGAGCGCGTAGCGATCTGACGCGTGGGGGTGGACCACCGAGGGGCTCTGGGGAGCCCGCATGCGGACACGGCCAGGGCCCGACCCCTCGTCTCATCACTGAGACGCCCGTCCCTCTCCCTTTGACCGTGCCGTTCTTTTGGGGGTTTCCCGGCAGTCTTCGTTTTTCCGTGGCGGGACGGTCTGTCAAGGGTGGCCGAAGGCCATCGCGTAGCGACGCGACGAAGGAGCGCCCTTGACAGGCCGGCCCGACGCGGAAGGACGATGGGACTGACGGGAAGCCCCCAACCTTCTCCGATACCGCCCGGCCGGAACCCCGTCAGGCCGTGACGCCGCCGAGGAAGGCGACCCAGGCCGCAGGGGCCAGGGCCAGCTCGGGCCCGGCCGTCACCTTGGAGTCCCGGACGTGGACGGCCTGCGCGCAGGCGGCCACCTCGACGCAGTCGTCACCGTCGGCACTGCTGTACGTCGACTTGTGCCAGGAGAGGGCTACTTCGACGCAGTTGTCGCCGTCGCTGCCGCTGTAGCTGCTCTTGAACCAGCGCAGATCGGAGTTGCTCATAGCGTCCCTCGCGTTCTCTCCAACAGGCCCAGCGAATCAGCCGGATTGAGAGCCTGCGAACGCAGTTTGGCATACCGCTGCTGGAGGATGCTGACCTCTGCCGGGTCCGAGATGAGCACTCCCGTGCGCTGACCTTCGCCGTACCCAAACCATTGATGGTCAGGTGTCTCCAGCAGCCTGAGCGGGCCGGAGATACCTGCGTGATCAGTCTGATCCCTGGGCATGACCTGGACGGTCACATTGCGCAGTCGGATCAGGTCCACGATGTGAGAGATCTGGTCGCTCATGGAGTCAGCCCCTCCGAAGCATCGGTCGAAGATCGACTGCTCGAGAATGAAGCTGAAGGAAGATTTGGGCAGCGCAGACAGTATGCGCTGGCGTTCCAGCCGCTCCGTGAGCTGGCTCTCTACCTTCTCGTCCTCCAGAGGCGGAACCCGCTCCGCGAACAGCCCCCTCGCATACCCCTCCGTCTGCAACAGCCCCGGCACCATCCGGCACTCGTACGTGTACAGGCTCAGCGCCGTCGGCTCCAGCAGGGCCCACTTGCGGAACCACGACGCCACCCGCCTCGGCCGCGTCAGGTACTGGGCCGCACCCTTCACCGCCCCGAAGCAGTCGAGCTGTTCCTCGACCAGTTCCACCAGCCGTTCACTCGGGTAGCGACGGGCCTGCTCCACCGAGGCGATGTACTGCGGGGAGTAGCCGATCAGCTCGCCCAGGCCCTCCTGGGTCAGGCGGGCGCGCTTTCGGAAGGCCTTCAGGACGGCCGCGAAGCTGCGGAGGGCCCCGTTCGGGTCCTCGAAGCCCTCTTCTTCCTCTTCGGTCTCACAGTCGGCGTCGTTCACGCGCTCCACCTCTGACACCCCCAACTCACGCACCTCCGCGCCATGCTCGTGGCCCTCTTCCCCACCTCCCAGCACCCCGACTCGTACAGCGCCCCAGTAGCAGTGCCTCGGTCGAATCCGGCCATCCGCGATCACCAACGGCCTTTACACGCCGCTGTCTTCGCGTAAGCTCCCGCTCAACCGATAAACAGTGTCCGAAGGAAACAGTAATGCTGACCGCCCTCGCCCTCACCGCCGCTCCCGTCCTCACCGCCCCCCTCGCCGCCCTCCTCACCCACCGCGCGCTCCGCCGGGCCGCCCACGCACGCGTGATGCGGATCGAGGCGCCGGGCGGCATCGACGAGCAGGGGTTCGTCCGCATCGGCGGCATCCCCCAGTGGATCTCGGTGCGGGGCGAGGACCGGGCGAACCCGGTGCTGCTGGAGATCCACGGCGGGCCCGGGGCGGCGAACTCCCCCTACGGGGCGCGCACGCGGTGCTGGGAGCGGCACTTCACCCTCGTCCGGTGGGACATGCGCGGCGCCGGCCTCACCTTCGCCAACGGCGGCGCGCCCGCCCAGGGGCCCGTCACCTTCGAACAGCTCTACGCGGACGCCCTCGAAGTCACCCACCACGTCCGCGAGCGCCTCGGCGTCGAACGCGTCGTCCTTCTGGCCGGCTCTTTCGGCACCGTCTTCGGGCTCCGCCTGGCCCGTGAGCACCCCGAGCTCTACTCCGCGTACGTCGGCACCGACCAGAACGTCCTCGAGGCGGGCCGCGACACCTCCGCGTACGACGCCACCCTGGAGCGGCTCCGGGCCGCGGGCAAGGCCAAGGCGGTGGCGGAGGTGGAGGCCATGGGGCCGGATCCTCGCCGGTGGACCCCGGGGCAGCGGTCCGCGTACGACAAGCTGTGCGCGGGCAGCGACCCGCTGACGCTGGACACCGTGAAGAAGGTGGTCCTGGGTTCGCTGTGGCTGTCGCCGCTGTACTCCCTCGGGCGGATCGCGGCGTACTTCAGGGCGCAGGGGTTCTCGGAGTCCGTCACGCCGGGGTCCCACGGCATCGACGTCTGGGCGGAGGGGACCGTCTTCCGGATGCCGTTCTTCGTCTTCCAGGGTGCCCGCGACGTGATCACCCCGGCGGCGCGGGCGAAGGCGTACTTCGACGCGGTCGAGGCTCCGGTGAAGGCGTTCGAGCTGATCGAGGACGCGAGCCACTTCGCGGCGCTGCGCCACCCGGAGCGCTTCCTCGAGCTGCTCCTGACGCACGTCCGCCCGGCCGTGACGGCCGCCCCCACCACCGCCTGACGCCCCCCGGGGTCATGGTTTCACCGTCGGAGACGGGCAGCCCCCCACCCCCCTGCGCCCCCTACGCCCCCTGCGCCCCCGCCCAGAGCCCCTCCGCCGTCAGCCCCAGCAGGTCGATCGCGTTGCCCCGCACGATGCGGTCCACCACGTCCGCGTCCAGGTGGCCCATCTGCGCCTCGCCGACCTCGCGGGACTTCGGCCAGGTGGAGTCCGAGTGGGGGTAGTCCGTCTCGTAGAGGACGTTGCCCACCCCGATGGCGCCCAGGTTCCGCAGCCCGAAGGCGTCGTCGAAGAAGCAGCCGAAGACGTGCTCCGCGAAGAGCTCGGACGGCGGGCGGTGCACCTTGTCGGCGACTCCGCCCCAGCCCCGGTTCTCCTCCCACACCACGTCGGCGCGCTCGAGGACGTAGGGGATCCAGCCGATCTGGCCCTCCGCGTACATGATCCTCAGGTTCGGGAAGCGCTCGAACTTGCCGCTCATCAGCCAGTCGACCATCGAGAAGCAGCAGTTGGCGAAGGTGATGGTGGAGCCGACGGCCGGCGGGGCGTCCGCGGAGGTGGACGGCATCCTCGAGGAAGAGCCGATGTGCATGGCGATGACCGTGCCGGTCTCGTCGCAGGCCCGGAGGAAGGGGTCCCACGCGTCGGTGTGGATGGACGGCAGCCCGAGGTGGGGGGGTATCTCGGAGAAGGCGACCGCGCGCACGCCCCGGGCGGCGTTGCGGCGGACCTCGGCGGCGGCGAGGTCCGCGTCCCACAGCGGGACCAGGGTCAGCGGGATGAGGCGGCCGTGCGCCTCGGGGCCGCACCACTCCTCCACCATCCAGTCGTTGTAGGCGCGTACGCCGAGCAGCCCGAGCTCGCGGTCCTTGGCCTCGGTGAAGGTCTGGCCGCAGAAGCGCGGGAAGGTGGGGAAGCAGAGGGCGGACTGGACGTGGTTGACGTCCATGTCGGCGAGCCGCTCGGGAACCGAGAAGGAGCCCGGGCGCATCTGCTCGTAGGTGATGACTTCCAGCTTGATCTCGTCACGGTCGTACCCCACCGCGGTGTCGAGGCGGGTGAGCGGCCGGTGCAGATCCTCGTACACCCACCAGTCGCCGACCGGGCCCTCGTCGTCCCTGGCGCCCATGACGGGCGCGAACCTGCCGCCGAGGAAGGTCATTTCCTTCAGGGGGGCGCGGACGATCCGGGGGCCGGTGTCGCGGTACTTGGACGGGAGCCGGTCCCGCCAGACGTGGGGGGGCTCAACCGTGTGGTCGTCCACCGAGATGATCTTCGGGAAGGTCTCCATGCCTTCCACCGTAGCGCTGATCTGACGAACCGTCAGCCACTGCGGCCGGGATCGCGCCCCGGCCAGGAGCGGATGGCTCCGCCGCGGGCTGACGCGTACGCACGACACAGGGCAGACTGACCCTTAAACCGACGGAAGGCAGGGGGGACGACAGATGGACGGCGTACCGGCCATCCCGCACCAGCGGAACCACCCCGAAGCGGCCCGGTCCCGCACCAGCAGCAGCACCCGCACCAGCGCGCCCCCGGACACCCCCGCGTCCCCCGGCGCGCACGCGGCCCCCGCCCCGGCCCCCGCCGACAACCGCTTCGCCGTCCTCGGCCCCGTCCGCGCCTGGCGCGGCGGCGAGGCCCTGCCCTCCGGCAGCCCCCAGCAGCGCGCGCTGCTCGCCGTACTGCTCCTGCGCGACGGCCGCACCGCCACCGCGCCCGAACTGATCGACGCCATCTGGGGCGACGACCCCCCGCAGCAGGCCCTCGCCACCATCCGCACCTACGCCTCCCGGCTGCGCAAGGTCCTCGAACCCGGGCTGCTCGTCAGCGACGCCGGCGGCTACGCCATCCGGCTGCGCCACCAGGAGGCCCTGGACCTCGGCATCGCCCGCGGCCTGGCCGCCGACGCCGAGAAGGCGCGCGCCGCCGGGGACCGCACCCTCGCCCGTACGCTGCTGGCCCGCGCCCTGGAGATGTGGGACGGCGAACCCCTCGCCGGGGTCCCCGGCCCGCACGCCGAGACCGAGCGCACCCGTCTGTCCGAATGGCGCCTCCAGCTGCTCGAGACCCGCCTCGACCTCGACCTGGAGGTCGGCCACCACGCCGAGGCCGTCTCCGAACTCACCGCCCTCACCGCCGCCCACCCCCTCCAGGAGCGGCTGCGCGAGCTGCTGATGCTCGCCCTCTACCGCAGCGGCCGGCAGGCCGAGGCCCTCGCCGTGTACGCGGACACCCGCCGGCTCCTCGCCGAGGAACTCGGCGTCGACCCGCGCCCCGAGCTGTCCGCGCTCCAGCAGCGGATCCTGAACGCCGACGCCGAACTCGCCCGCGCCGAGGACCCCGCTCCCGCCGCCGCACCCGTCCCCGTGAGGCCCGCCCAGTTGCCCGCCACCGTGCCTGACTTCACCGGCCGCACCGCCTTCGTCACCGAGCTCGGGGAGATCCTCGCCGGTGCCGACGGGCAGGTCATGGCCGTCTCCGCGCTGGCCGGCATCGGCGGCGTCGGCAAGACCACCCTCGCCGTGCACGTCGCGCACGCCGCCCGGCCGCACTTCCCCGACGGCCAGCTCTACGTCGACCTCCAGGGCACCGACCCCCGCCCCGCCCTCCCCGAAGCCGTCCTCGGCTCCTTCCTGCGCGCCCTCGGCACCCCCGACAGCTCCATCCCCGACTCCCCCGCCGACCGGGCCGCGCTCTACCGCTCGGCCCTCGACGGCCGCCGCGTCCTGGTCCTGCTCGACAACGCCCGGGACGCCGCCCAGGTCCGGCCGCTGCTGCCCGGCACCGCCGGCTGCGCCGCCCTCGTCACCAGCCGGGTCCGGATGTCGGGCCTCGCCGGGGCCCATCTCGTCGACCTCGACGTGATGAGCCCCGAGGAGGCCCTGCAGCTGTTCACCCGCATAGTGGGCGCCGAACGGGTCGGTGCCGAACGACAGGCCGCCCTCGACGTCGTCGGCGCCTGCGGGTTCCTGCCGCTCGCCATCCGCATCGCCGCGTCCCGGCTCGCCGCCCGCCGCACCTGGACCGTCTCCGTCCTCGCCGCCAAACTCGCCGACGAGCGCCGCCGCCTCGACGAGCTCCAGGCCGGCGACCTCGCCGTCAAGGCCACCTTCGAGCTGGGCTACGGCCAGCTCGAGCCCGCCCAGCAGCGCGCCTTCCGCCTGCTCGGGCTCGCCGACGGCCCCGACGTCTCGCTGGCCGCCGCGGCCGCCGTCCTCGACCTGCCCGAGCACGACACCGAGGACCTCCTGGAGGCTTTAGTCGACTGCTCCCTGCTGGAATCCGCCGCGCCCGGCCGCTACCGCTTCCACGACCTCGTACGCCTCTACGCGCGTGCGTGCGCCGAACGCGACGAGCGCCCCCCGGGCCGCGAGGACGCCCTGGACCGGCTCCTCGACTTCTATCTCGCCACCGCCGCCCGCGTGTACGCCGTCGAGCGCCCCGGGGACCGGCTCCCCGCCCACCTCAGCGCCACCCGCCACCCCGGCCTGGTCCTCACCGACCCGCGCGCCGCCCTCGACTGGCTCTTCGCCGAGGCCGACCCGCTGCTGGCCTGCGTACGGCAGTCCGCCGGCCGCCCCGGAGCGCTGCGACGGGCCGTGGACCTGCTGTGGGCGGCCAAGGACCTCGCCGAGTCCGGTGCCAACTCCAAGCAGTACGAGTCCGCCGCGCTGACCCTGTGCGAGGCCGCCCGCGCCGCACGGGACCCGCGCGCGGAGGGCCGGGCGCGCACCACCCTGACCATGGTCCACCTCTTCGCCGGGCGCTTCTGCGAGGCCGACGACGAGGCCCGCCAGGCCATGGACCTGGCGCGCGAGGCCGGCGACCCGCTGCCCAGCTGCTGGGCCCCCAACGACCGGGGGATCATCGCCCTCTACCAGAACCGCTACGAGGACGGCGAGCGCTACCTGCTGGAGGCCATAGAGAACTTCCGCGCCGACGACAACCGCATCGGCGAGGCCAGCGCCCTGTGCAACCTCTCCCGCATCCACGTCGGCCTGGGCCGCCTCGGCAGCGCCATCGACCTCGCCGAGCAGGGCATCGCCGTCTACGACCGGATGGGGCTGACGCTGCGCCTGGCCAACGGCCGCTACGCGCTGGGCATCGCCCTCACCCAGGCCGGCCGGCTCGGCGAGGCCCTCGCCCAGCTCGGCGAGGCGCTGTCGCTGTTCCACGACAACCGCCAGCCGCTGTGGGAGGGCGTCACGCACTTCCGGCTCGCCGAGGCGCACCTGGCGGCGCTGCGGCCCACCCTGGCGGCCAAGCACGCCGAGCAGGCCATCGCGCTGCGCGGCATCGGCGGGGAGTGGCGCCGGGCGACGGTGCTGACCGTCCTCGGGAAGGCGCTGCGGCGCCTGGGCCAGCCGGACCGGGCGCGGGCCTGCTGGCGGGACGCGGAGACCGTGTTCGCCCAGCTGGGGTCCGCCGAACTGGCCGAGGTACGGGCCCTGCTGGCGTCGGAACTGGCCGCCTGACCCGCCCGGCCGGGGCGGCTCCGCGATGGACGTGGACGTTCATCGTTCGTTTATCGCCGCACGCCACCATGGATACATCGACCCGGCGCTTCGGGGGGCATCCGGGCCGGTTGGAGGACTACCCGTTCGGCGGTCCACGGGGGAACCGCCGAACGGGCCCGACACACGATCTGGAGATCCGATGACGACGAACGAGAACAGCCTGCCGCTCGACGGAGACATCAGACCGTTCGACAACCACGCCTCGGGCGCCGAGGCCGATCCGCGGGAGCTTCCCGCGGAGCCGCCGGTGGCGCAGCCCGGAGGGACACCGGACGGGGTCCAGACCTCCGGCGAGGAGATCGTCTCGCTGGACAACCACGCGTCCGGCCCGCTCCCGTAACACCGGGAGCACGGCGAGACGTACGGGGGAACGTACGGGGGGCCCTTGAGCGGTCGTACGGGGGACGTACGGGGGAACCGCTCGGGGGGCGTACGGGGGGAGAACGCCGGGACGGACGGTCCACGGGGGATTCGGGGGGATCCGGGCCGTCCGCACGGGGGAACGACGCGCGGCGGCCGCGGTGGCCGGAGGGGGACCACCGCGGCCGCCGCGCATCCGTGTGTCCGCGCCCGGGCGGGCCCGGTGCACGCCAGGGGCCGGCAGGGCACGGCCGTAGGATGTGACCGTGTTCACTTCCCAGGGACCCAGCCTGCGCGAACTGGCCGTCCAGGCCCTGTCGTCCGTCGAGCACGGTTACGACCTGCTCGCGCCCAAGTTCGACCTGACCCCGTTCCGCACGCCCGACCGGATGCTCGACGCCGTCGAGGAGACCCTCGCCGCGCGGGAGGGCTCCTTCGGCTCGGGCCTGGACGTCTGCTGCGGCACCGGCGCCGGCCTGGGGATGCTGCGCCGGCTGTGCCGGGACCGGGTCACCGGGGTCGACCTCAGCGCGGGCATGCTGGCGCAGGCCGCGCGGGCGCACCCCGAGGGCGTGGACCTCGTACGGGCCGACGCGCTGGCACTGCCGGACTCCCTCGGAGGCGGGTACGACCTCGCGGTGAGCTTCGGGGCCTTCGGGCACTTCCTGCCGGCCGAGCGGCCCGCCCTCTTCGCGGGGGTGCACCGCGCGCTGCGGCCGGGCGGCGTCTTCGCCTTCCCCGTCTCCGCCCCGGTGCCGCTCACCTCGCCGCTGTGGTGGGCGGTGGCGGGCTTCGACGCGGTGATGCGGGTGCGCAACGCGGTGTGGCGCCCGCCGTTCGTCATGTACTACCGCACCTTCCCCTTCGGCCCGGTCCGCGCGGACCTGACGGCGGCCGGCTTCACGGTGGAGACGGTCCCGCTGGAACACTTCGGCCGCCGCGAGGACGGCACCCCGCGCTGGCGCCTCCTCCTGGCCCGCAGGACGGCCGACGCCTGAAAGCCCTCGCGACCGTGCGGGCGCCGCACCGTCGCGGCCGTGGGGCTCCGAACCGGCCTTGACCTCGACCGCGCTCGAGGTCCTAGCGTGGCGGTCATGACGACCTCGAGCACCCCGAAGAACGGCACCGCCGCGCTCGGCCGGCCGCCCATCGCCCTGGTCGCCTGGGGCGCCACCGAGGCGATCCTGCGCCACTCGCAGGCCGCCCTGGCGCGCATCGACGTGACCCAGCCCCAGTGGTGGGCCCTCAACAACATCGCTCGGGCCGGGCAGGGCCTCACCAGGGAGGAGGTCCGCGCCGTGCCCGTGCCCTACGGCATGGGCGCCCTGGTGATGGCCGACGCCTGCGACGCCCTCGTCCACCGGGGCTGGCTCGGCACCGGCACGGACGGCCGGCTGACCCTCACGGAGCGGGGCCGCGAGGGCCTGGCGACGGCGAAGGAACACATGGACCGGGTGCGCGCCGAGCTCGTCGGCGACATCACGGAGGAGGAGTACGCGACCGCGGTCTCCGTGCTCCAGCGCGTCACCGACAACCTGACCGGCGGCGTCACCAGACGCGGTCGAAGGGAAGACGGACCCGCTCCTGGTCGGTGACGTCATGGCCGGCGCGGAGGCGGGCCGTGTCGTTCGCGGAAAGGGCGCGGCCGTAGACGCGTACGTCGTCCAGGGCGCCCGCGTAGAAGGACTTGTGGTCGGGCTGCGTGCCGAGGTGGATGGTGAAGGCCCCGGTGGGGCGCAGGTCCATCTGGTCGGGGGCCAGGGCGGTGGTCGCGGGCGGGGCGCCGTCCACGGAGAGTTCGAGGCGGGTGCCCTGGCGCTGGAAGACGACGTGGTGCCAGGTGTCGTCGTCCACGCGGGTGCGGGTGGCGACCGAGGCGGGGCCGGTGCCGGCGTTCACGGTGGCTTCGAGGCGGCCGGTGGCGGGGTCGGCCTCGATGCGGAACTGCCGGGCGGCCGGGCCCTGGCCGTAGGCCCAGAGGAGGGGCCGGCGCAGGCCGCTCTCCTCGTCCTGGCCCCGGGTCTTGTACTTGACCCAGGTGGTGACGGCGAAGTCGGCGTCACCGAGGCGCAGTTCGTCGGGGCAGTTGATCAGGCGGAGGAAGTCGTCCTTGCCGTCGAAGCGCATGGTCTTCCCGCCGTCGGGGCGGTTGCCGAGCCTGGGGGCGCCGTGCACGACGGCGTGGTGGCGGAAGGGGGTGGCGTCGGTGGTGTGGCGGGGGGTGAGGTCCTCGGCGGCGGTCCGGAGTTCGTGGGGGGCGAACGCGGTGAACTTGATGTAGCCGTGCGGGGTGCCGTTGGCGGTCTCGTAGAGCATGCCGACGCGGCCGCCGGGCAGGACCGTCATGTCGGAGTAGCCGGCGCGTTCGCGCAGGACGACGGCGCCGTCCTTGGACCAGGTGCGGCCCTCGTCCTGCGAGGTGCGCACGGCCAGGGTCCAGCGGTCGGAGAACTCGGCGCCGGGGCGGCTGGGCGCGGACAGCAGCAGGGGTCCGCCGGGGAGCTGGAGCACGGAGCCGGCGGCGGGCGGTGCCGTGAGGCCGGTGACGGGGAGGAAGCCGGGGCCGGGGACGGCGGGGGCGGCGGCGTCCTCGATGATCGCGGAGACGCGGTGGTCGTCGGTGCCGCAGGTGGCGGTGGAGCGGGCGTTGACGTAGATCCGGCCGTCGGGCAGCTGGGTCAGGGCGGGCTCGTTGGGGGCGGGGGTGCCTTCGGGGGCGCCCCAGCGGGCTCCGGGCAGCCAGGTGAGGCCGCCGTCGTCGCTGTAAAGGAGCTGGGCGCCGGATTCGTGGGACTCGGTGCGGTAGTCGGCGCTGACGACGAGCCGGCCGGGACGGTCGGGCCGGGTGGGGGTGAGCTGGATGCCGTGGCCGGGGCCGACGGAGACCCAGGCCCAGTCGGCGCCCTTGAGCTGGGGCTGCGGGGCGGGGTCGGTGCTCCAGCCGGCGCCGTCGTCGGTGCTGTGGGCCAGGCGCAGTTCGCGGGGGCCGCGGACACGGTTGCCGTCGGCGTCGGGGGTCCAGGTGCTGTAGGCGTGGAGCAGGGTGATGCGTCCGGAGGCGGAGTCGACGACGGGGACGGGGTTGCCGTAGGCGCCGGGGTCGCCGGCGCCGCGGACGACCTGCATGGGGCCCCAGGTGCGGCCCTCGTCGGTGGAGCGCTTGAGGACGATGTCGATGTCGCCGATGTCGTTGCAGCTCGCGGTGCGGGCCTCGGCGATGGCCAGCAGGGTGCCGTCCTTGGTGGTGACGAGGGTGGGGATGCGGTAGCAGTCGTAGCCCTCGGTGAAGGCGCTGAAGGGGGCGGAGACGGCGGCGGTCAGTCCCGGTGCCTTCTTCCCGCCGGACCCGCCGGCCGGCCTGCCGCCTCCGGCGGGCGCGCCGGGCAGCAGGACGACGGCGGCGAGGACCAGCGCGACGACGACGGCGGCCCCGGCCCATATCCGGACGTCCCACCGGAATCGAACACCTGCTTGTTGCGAGCTCACCCGTGCAGGCTAACGCGGGTGGCGGGGAGGGCCGTGGAAGGCGGTCAGCGTTTCCTGAGCTCGGTCTTGAGGACCTTGCCGCTCGCGTTGCGCGGGAGCGCGGCGAGGAACTCCACCTCCCGGGGGACCTTGTAGTTGGCCATCTCCCGGCGGGACCAGGCGATCAGGTCGTCGGCGGTGAGGGTGGAGCCGGGGCGGCGGACCGCGTAGGCCTTGCCGACCTCGCCGAGCCGCGGGTCGGGGATGCCGACGACCGCGACGTCGGCGATGTCGGGGTGCAGGCCGAGGAGTTGCTCGATCTCGGCGGGGTAGGCGTTGAAGCCGCCGACGATGAACATGTCCTTGATCCGGTCGGTGATGCGCAGGTTGCCCGCCGTGTCGAGGACGCCGACGTCGCCGGTGCGCAGCCAGCCGTCGGGGGTGAGGGCGGCGGCCGTGCCCTCGGGGTCCTCGAAGTAGCCGCGCATGACGTGGTGGCCGCGGACCAGGACCTCGCCGGGCGTGCCGGCGGGGAGGGCGGTGCCGTCGGGTCCGGTGACGCGTACCTCGGTGCCGGGGATGGGGCGTCCGGAGGTGGCGGCGACGGTCTCGGCCGGGTCGTCGCGGCGGCACATGGTGACGATGCCGCCGGCCTCGGAGAGCCCGTACGCGGTGAGGACGGTGGCGATGCGCAGTTCGGCGCGGAGCCGTTCGACGAGCCGGAGGGGGACCACGGCGGCGCCGGTGACGACCAGGCGCAGGGCGGACAGGTCGTGGTGGCCGCGCTGGGGGTGGTCGAGGAGGGACTGGTGGAGGGTGGGCGGGCCGGGGAGGACGGAGATCCGTTCGGCGGCGATGTTGGCGAGGACGGTGTCGACGCCGAAGACGGGCTGGGGGACCATCGTGGCGCCGCGCATCAGGCAGGCGATGATCCCGGCCTTGTAGCCGAAGGTGTGGAAGAAGGGGTTCACGATCAGGTAGCGATCGCCCTCGCGCAGTCCGGCGAGCTCGCTCCACACGGCGTAGCAGCGCAGGGTCTGGGCGTGGGTGATGACGGCGCCCTTGGGGCTGCCGGTGGTGCCGGAGGTGAAGATGATGTCGGAGGGGGCGTCGGGGCGTATGGCGTCGGCGCGTTCGCGGACGGCGCGGGCGGGTACCGCGTCGCCGCCGGCGAGGAAGTCCTTCCAGGTGCGGAAGGACTCGGGGGCGTCGTCGGCGAGGACCACCGCGTGCTCGAGGTGGGGCAGGCCGGGGAGGGGGCCGGTGCCGGGGCCTTCGGCGGTGGCGCGCCGCAGGGAGGCGACGTAGGAGGTGCCGAGGAAGGTGCCGGTGACGAACAGCAGGCGGGCGCGGCTGCGGCGCAGGACGTAGGCGGCCTCGGCGCCCTTGAAGCGGGTGTTGAGGGGGACGAGGACCGCGCCCGCGGAGACGGCGCCGAGGGCGGAGACGATCCACTCGAGGGTGTTGGGCGCCCAGACGGCGACCCGGTCCCCCGGCTCGGTGCCGGCGGCGAGGCAGGCGGCGGCGGCCCGTTCGACGCGGGCGCCGAGCTCGGCGTAGGTGATGCGGGTCCGTCCGTCGACGACGGCCTCGCGGGCCGCGTACCGCTCGGCGGCGTCCCGCACGAGGGCGGCGACGGTTCCCCAGCGCAGGTCCCCCCGGGGGTCGGGGTCTGCGGTCCCGGCGGCCGGGGCGGTGGGGCCGTGGCCCGGGGCCGTGGGGCCGGTGGCCGGTCCGGAGCCGTGTTCGATGCCGTTCGCGCCCGCGCCCTCGTACATCCGCCCGCCCTCCCTGGATCCCAGCAGCTGACTATCCGTCAGATTAGCTGTAGCCTTCGCGGCTGTCAGTACTGGCGCACCCGGAGGTGGCGATGGCGGCAACGCTCAAGGACGCTACGGCAATCGTCGGAATCGGCCAGACCGCCTTCGCCAGACGGCTGCCGCAGTCCGAGAAGGAACTGGCCTGCCGGGCCGTCCTCGCGGCCCTCGCCGACGCGGGCATCGCGCCCGCCGAGGTCGACGCCTTCGCCTCCTACACGATGGAGGAGACCGACGAGGTCGAGGTCGCCAAGGCCATCGGCGCCGGCGACGTCACCTTCTTCTCCAAGGTCGGCTACGGCGGCGGCGGCTCCTGCGCCACCGTCGGCCACCTCGCCGCCGCCATAGCCACCGGCCAGGCCACCGTCGGTGTCGCCTGGCGTTCCCGCAAACGCGGCAGCGGCCCCCGGCCCTGGAAGAACACCGCCGTCCAGCTGCCCACGCCCGGCCAGTGGACCCGCCCCTTCGGCCTGCTGCGCCCCGCCGACGAGATCGGCATGCTGGCGCGCCGCTACATGCACGAGTACGGGGCCACCCGCGACCACTTCTTCAACGTCGCCATGGCCTGCCGCAACCGGGCCAACGAGAACCCCGCCGCGATGATGTACGAGCGCCCGCTGACCCGCGAGATGTACATGACCTCCCGCATGATCAGCGAGCCGCTCTGCCTCTTCGACAACTGCCTGGAGACGGACGGGGCGCTCGCCTGCGTGATCGTCTCCGCCGAGCGCGCCCGGGACTGCCGGCGGAAGCCCGTCTACGTGCACTCCGCCGCCCAGGGCCTGCCCGCCCAGCACCACGGGATGGTCAACTACTGGAACGACGACCCGCTGTCCGGACCCGCCTGGACCGCCGCACGCCACCTGTGGAAGCAGGCCGACTTCGGCCCGGCGGACGTGGACGTCGCCCAGATCTACGACGCCTTCACCCCCCTGATCCCGCTCTCCCTCGAGGGCTACGGCTTCTGCGGGCGCGGCGAGGGCGCCGCCTTCACCGAGGGCGGGGCCCTGGAGACCGGCGGCCGGCTGCCGGTCAACACCGGTGGCGGCGGGCTGAGCGAGGCCTACGTCCACGGCTTCAACCTGATCACCGAGGGCGTCAAGCAGCTGCGCGGCACCTCCACCGCGCAGGTGCCGGACGCCGCCACCTGCCTGGTGACGGCGGGCGAGGGCGTCCCGACGTCCGCCATCCTGCTGCGCGCGTGAGGAACCGACGATGACCACTGCCGAAGAGTCCCCCGCCGGAGAGTCCACCGCCGGAGAGTCCCTGCTGCTGCCCGTCCCCGACGAGGACGGCGCCCCCTTCTGGGAGTACGCCGCCCGCGGCGAACTCCGCGTCCAGGCCTGCGCCGCCTGCGGCCGGCTGCGTTTCCCGCCCCGGCCCTGCTGCCCGCACTGCCAGTCCTTCGACGGCGCGTGGCGTCCGATGAGCGGCCGCGGCCGGATCTGGTCCTACGTACGGCCCCACCCGCCGCTGCTGCCCGCGTACGCCGCGCAGGCCCCGTACAACGTCATCCTCGTGGAGCTGGCGGACGCGCCGGGGATCCGGCTGGCCGGGAACCTGGTCGCCTCGGCCGGCGCCCCGCTGAACTCCGTGGACCCGGCCCGGCTGCGCATCGGCGCCCGGGTGCAGGTGGTCTTCACCGAGACCGGCGGCATGAGCGTGCCGCGCTGGATCCTGGAGAAGGCGTGACCCCGCGCGTGGAGCGGGACCGGGCCGCCGGCGTCGCGGTCGTCACCCTGGACCGCGAGCACCGGCACAACGCGATCGACCTGGAGACGGCCGCCGCACTGGCCCGGGTGTGGCGGGAGCTGCGCTTCGACGGGAACGTGCGGGCGGTGGTGCTGACCGGCGCGGGCACCGCCGCCTTCTGCACCGGGATCGACCGGTCCGTGGAGGTACCGCAGCCGCGGTCCCCGTACTCCTCCGACGACCCGCTGATCGCGATCGGGCCCAAGGCCAACGACCTGTGGAAGCCGGTGATCGCCGCCGTCAACGGCATGGCCTGCGGCGGGGCGTTCTACCTGCTGGGCGAGGCGGAGTTCATCGTCTCCTCCACGAGCGCCACCTACTTCGACCCGCACACCTCGTACGGGATGGTCAGCGCCTACGAGGCCGTGTACATGGCGCAGCGGATGCCCTTCGGCGAGGCGGCCCGGATGTCCCTGATGGGCACGGCGGAACGCCTCTCCGCGCGGCGGGCGCACGAGATCGGGCTGGTCTCGGAGCTGGCGGAGCCCGGGGAGCTGCTGGAGGCGGCGCTGCGCTCGGCGCGGACCCTCGCCGGGTTCCCGGCGGAGGGCGTACAGGGCACCGTGCGGGCCCTGTGGTCGGCGAAGCGGGCCGCGCTCCAGCAGGCCCTGGACCAGGCGCCGGCGCTGATCGCGCTCGGGAACCTGCCGCCGGAGCGGCAGGCGGAGCTGTTCGCGCGGCGGGGCCGGGGGGCGGGGTTCCGGCTGCGCTGACGGGCGGGCGCGGGGCCGGGGGGCGGGGCCGGCCGCGCCGACGGGCGGGTCCGGGGCCGTCCGACGTGTCGGCATTCACCGCCCGACACCCGGAACGCCCTCCTCCATTCTCTGCGCCGCCAGCGAAGCCGCCCCCCTGCCCGCGCTGCGGCCACGGAATCCGTGGTTGCATCCCGAGCACCGAACCCGGCGGCCGACCGCACCCCCTCCGCGTCCCTTCGGTGCCAGCGAACCACCTTCGAGGAGCACGGCACCAGTGCGCACCATCTCCACCGAGATCACCATCGGCGCGACCCCCCGGGAGGTCTGGGCGGTCCTCGCCGACTTCCCCCGCTACCGCGCCTGGAACCCGTTCATCCGGGAGGCCGCCGGGGAGGCGGTGCCCGGGGAACGGCTGACCCTGAGGACGTGCCCCGGGTCGCGGAGGCCGACGGCCTCCCGGCCGACCGTGCTGGTGGCCGTCCCCGGCCGGGAGCTGCGCTGGGGCGGGCACGTCCTCCTGCGCGGCCTCTGCGACGGCGAGCACTTCCTGCGCCTGGCCGAGGGCCCGGGCCGCACCACCCGGCTGGAGCACGGGGAGCGCTACCGGGGGCTGCTGGTCCCCCTGCTCGGGACGCTGCTGGAGGGCGCGGCCCGCGACCTCGCCGCGATGAACGACGCCCTGCGCGCCCGCGTGGAATCGGCCCGCACCCCGTCCTGACCCGCCCGGCGTGCGGCCCGGGAACCTCGGACGTAGCGTCGGGATCATGACCGCTACCCCGGAGGGACGGGCATGATCCGCAACGCAGCCGGCGCGCTCATGGGCGTGATCGGGGCGGTCGCCGCCGTCTGGAGCCCTTTCCGCGCCTGGTACGACGGCCGCCGAGGACGGGACTACCGCGTCGAGGAGCTCTTCTCCGGCTCCGGCATCACCGACGACGGGGCCGCGCTGTACGGCTCGCTGCTGCTGCCCTTCCTGTGCGCGGCGGTGCTCGCGCTGCCGGCGGTCGTTCGGCGCTCGCGGCTGCTGATGGCGCTCGCCGGGGTCGTCGTCCTCGGTTTCGCGGTGCTCTGGATGGTCCGGCAGGGCCAGGCGTCCGGGGGCCTGTCGGTCGGCGTCGAGGGGACGGGCCTGGGCGACGGGGTGGCCAACGCCTTCGGCGCGGGCGCCCTGCTCCTGCTCGCGGCGGCGGTGATGCGCGGCCGTCCCCGCCGCGTCCGCCGCGAACTGCCGCGCGACACGACGGTCCGGGAGCCGAGGGAGTTCTGAGACGGCGGCGGCCCCGCACCCCCGAGGGGGGAGCGGGGCCGACCGGCACGGGGGTCGATCAGGCGGCGTCGACGACGCCGGAGGCGGCGATCTCGATCTTGCCGCGGGTGGCGCCCGAGGGGGTGCCCAGCTTCTCGATGGCGTCGACCACGTCCTTGCCCTCGACGACCTCGCCGAAGACGACGTGCTTGCCGTCGAGCCACGGGGTGACGACGGTGGTGATGAAGAACTGCGAGCCGTTGGTGTTGCGGCCGGCGTTCGCCATCGACAGCAGGTACGGGCGGTCGTGCTTCAGGTCGAAGTTCTCGTCCTCGAACTTCGCGCCGTAGATGCTCTTGCCACCGGTGCCGTTCTGGTTGGTGAAGTCACCGCCCTGGAGCATGAACTGCGGGATGACGCGGTGGAACGGCGAGCCCGCGTAGCCGAAGCCGTGCTGGCCGGTGGCGAGCTCGCGGAAGTTCTGGGCGGTCTTCGGGACGACCTTGTCGAAGAGGCTGAAGACGATGCGGCCGGCGGGGGCGCCGTCGATGTTGATGTCGAAGTAAACGTTGCTCATGGGTCCCATCCTGTCACTCCCGGTGCGGAACGCGACCCGAGGGTCCGCCGACGGACCTCGTGGCGCGTCGCCGTCCCGCTCGCCGGCCGGGCGGGCGGGCGGGCGGGACGGTGACGGCGGGACCCGGGGCCGCGTCAGGCGCCCGTACGGGTGCCCGTGCCCTTGGCGGCGTCCAGGGCGTAGACGCAGCGGTCCTTGCTGCAGGCGTAGACCACGCCCGCCTCCGCCACCGGGGCGCCGGTGATCTCGCCGCCGGTGGCCAGCTTCCAGCGGAGCTGGCCGCCCGCCGCGTCCAGGGTGTAGAGGCAGTGGTCGGCGGAGCCGAAGTGGACCCGGCCGTCGGCGACCACCGGGGGGCCGGTGATCTCGCCGCCCGCCGCGAACCGCCACTTCGGGGTGCCGGTGACCGCGTCCAGCGTGTACAGGGCGCTGCCCGCGCCCAGGTGGACGCTGCCGTTCGCCACCAGGACCGGGTCCGCGGCCGGGCGCGGCTCGGTGGCGATGCGCCAGCGGTCCTTGCCGGTGGCCGCGTCCAGGGCGTACACGGTGCCCAGGTAGTCGGCGAGGTAGACGCCGCCGCCGGTGACCGCCGGCCCCGGCGCGAACGCGGGCGGGGCCAGGAAGACGGCGGGGGCCTCGAAGTGCCAGCGGACCCGGCCCGAGGCGCGGTCGACGGACAGCACGCGGGTGCCGGCCGCGACGTAGACGTTGCCGTCGGGGGCGGGGGTGACGCGGACCGGGACGTTGCCGCAGGAGGCCGCGTCGCCGACCGGGTACGACCAGGCCTCCTGGCCGGAGCGGGCGTCCAGCGCGCGCAGCCGGGCGTCCTGCCACACGTAGACGGTGCCCTCGTGGAGGACGGGGGCGGCCTCCGGGGTCTCGAAGTCGGACTGGGCGCCGCTCAGCTCCCACAGCTTGTGGCCGTTGGACGCCTCCCAGCCCTGGACGCCGCCGCCGCGCGTGGCGGTGATGACGGTGCCCCGCTCGGCGCGCAGCGCGTACACCCAGGCGTCGGCGTTCAGCCGCCACCGCTCGGAGCCGTCCCCGGCGTCGAGGGCGAACAGGGAGGGGCCGTCGGAGGCGTGGATGCGGCCGTCGGCGACGGCCATGGACCAGGCGACGTCCCGGGTCTTGAACTGGCGCCGGCCGCTGCCGACGTCCAGGGCGTGCACCTCGAAGGAGGTCACGTACAGCAGGTCGCCCGCGACGGTCGGGGTGCCCCAGACCTCGTTGGACATGCGGAAGCGCCACGGCCGCCAGCGGCCGCTGTCCGGGGACGGCCCGGGAGCCGGCACGGACGGCGTGGCCGGCGGGGCCGCGGCGGACGCGGAGACACCGGCCGGCGGGCGCACCCAGGCCGTCGCCGAGTCCGCGGCGGCGTGCCCCGCCGGGGCGGAGGCCGTCGCGCGCGGCCCGGGCCCGATCGGCACCGGCGAACCGCCGAGCAGCACCGGCATGCCGGGCATCGAGGACACCGGCACCGGGGCGGGCCCGGGCACCGGGGGCGCGGTCAGCGGCGGCCGGTCCGGGGGCGGCGTCAGCGGCGGCCGGTCCGGACGCGGCGGCGCGGCCTGCCCGGTACGCGGGTCCGCCCACGGTTCGGCGGCGCCGCGCGGGGGCCTGCGGTGCGTGGGGCCGGCGGGCGGCGCCGGGGAGGGCACGGGGGGCGGGGTGGTTCCCGTACGGTTGCCCGCGCGGCGGGCCTCGATCATCGCGACGGCCCGCTCGGGCAGCCACGCGGAGGCCGTGCCGCTGTCGTCGCCGCCGTCGAACAGGTGCGGGGCGAGCTGCGCCTGGAGGTCGGCGGGGGTCGGGCGCTGGGTGGCGTCCATCTGCATGCACGAGTCGATCAGCGGCCGCAGTTCGTCCGGCAGCCCCTCCAGGTTGGGGCCCTCGCGCAGCAGCATGAACACCGTCTCGACCGGGTTCGCCCCGTGGTATGGCGGGTGTCCGGTCGCGGCGAAGACGAGGGTCGAACCGAGCGAGAAGACGTCGCTGGCGCCCTTGACGCCGCGCGAGTCCTTCGCCTGCTCGGGCGACATGTAGGCCGGGGTGCCGACGGCGACGTTCGTCATCGTCAGCCGGGTGTTGGACACCCCGCTCGCGATGCCGAAGTCGATCACGCGGGGGCCGTCCTCGACGACGAGCACGTTGGACGGCTTCAGGTCGCGGTGGACGAGCCCCGCGCCGTGGATGGACTGCAGGGCCTCGGCGATGCCGGCCGCGAGCCAGCGCACGGCCCGGGCGGGCATGGGCCCGCACTCGTTGACGATCTCCTCCAGCGAGGGCGCCGGGACGTACGCGGTCGCCAGCCACGGCACGGCCGCCCGCGGGTCGGCGTCGACGACGGCCGCCGTGTAGAAGCCGGAGACGGCGCGCGCCGCCTCCACCTCCCTGGTGAACCGCACCCGGAACAGCTGGTCCTCGGCGAGCTCCGTCCGCACCGTCTTGATCGCCACCCGGCGTCCGGACGCCGACCGTGCGAGATAGACCAGCCCCATGCCGCCGGCGCCGAGCCGTCCCAGCACCTCGAAGGGGCCGATCCGTCTCGGGTCGTGCTGCGTCAGCTGCTCCACCACTCGCCTCCACTACCTCCCCGTACGGGCCCCTGCCGGACCCGCTTCCACCCGTGCGCGCCTGCCAGCGGCCCGCGCACGGGTACGACCCGATTCTGTCAGGCCCGCGCCTGGTCCGGCCCCGGCTCCGGGTGCGCGTTCGCGCGCGGCTCCGACAGGAGCGCGAAGACGGCCCCCTGATTGTCCGCGACGACCGCGATGCGCCCGTACGGCGTGTCGAACGGATCGGCGGTGACGCGCCCGCCGAGCCGCTGCACGGTGGCGACGGCGCGGTCGCAGTCGGGGACGGCGAAGTAGACGAGGAAGTGCGCCGGCATGATCTCCGGGAAGGCGTCGGTGATCAGGCTGCGCCCGAGGACGGCGGTGTCGGGGCCGGGCGCGCTGCCGGGCGGGGACCAGAGGCGGTACTCGACGCCGGTCCCGGAGTCGTCCTGGTCCTGCGGGACGTAGCCGAAGACGGTGGCGTAGAAGACGTCGACGGCGTCGCGGGCGCGCGTGTAGACCTCCGCCCAGCAGTACGTGTTCGGCTCGTCCTGGGCGTCGAAGCCGTGGTGGGTGCCGGGCTGCCAGAGGCCGAAGACGGCCCCGCCGGGGTCGGCGGCCATCGCGGCGGTGCCGTAGGGGCCGACGGGCTGCGGGTCCATCACCATCTGGCCGCCCGCGGCGCGGATGCGGGCCGCGCAGGCATAGGCGTCGGAGGTGTAGAGGTAGACGCCCCAGACGGTGGGCATGCGGCCGTCCGGCTTGGGGGCGAGGGCGGCGACGTTGCGGCCGCGGCTGTAGGCCTGGGTGTAGTGGCCGTACTCGGCGCCGGCGCTGCCGGCGAAGGTCCACCCGAAGAGCTCGCCGTAGAAGCGCTTGCCCGCCTCGACGTCCGGGAGCGAGGCGTCGACCCAGCAGGGCGAGCCTTCCGCGAATGCGGCTGCGGCCATGGGGCGGGTTCCTTCCGTCGTACGGGGCGTGCGGGTCGGGCGGGCCGGTGGGGCGGGGTCGGGTCGGGGCGCGGGCGGACGGTCGGTCGGCGTGCGGTTCGGGCGGCGTGCGGTTCGGGCGGCGTGCGGTTCGGGCGGGTCGTACCACTTGGAGAAGGATTGCCCAGGGACCGTACGTTTCCTCCCTGTGAGCCATGGTCGTCCCGAAAACTTGTCCACAGCCTGTTGATAAGACTATTCGGGGGATACCTCCCGGGCACGGAGGGGGCTCCCCCGGGTGCCGCGGTCCCGCGGGGCGCCGCCGGCGGAGCGGCCGGAATCCGCCCCCCGATGCCGCGCACGGACGCTCCCGGCCTGGTCGGCGGCCTCCTCACCCCATTTGCAGGCGGCCGAATAGCGCGCCGATCCCCCCTCGGTAAGCTGACGGCATGACAGGACAAGTACGCACCGTCGACGGGCGTGTCGCCGGCCGGCGCGGCCAGGCGACGCGGCAGAAGCTGCTCGACTGCCTCAGCGAGATGCTCAGCTCCTCGCCGTACCGCGACGTCAAGGTGATCGACGTCGCGCGCAAGGCCGGCACCTCCCCCGCGACCTTCTACCAGTACTTCCCGGACGTCGAGGGTGCCGTCCTGGAGATCGCCGAGCACATGGCCACGGAGGGCGCCCAGTTGACGGCGCTCGTCGAGGGCCGCAACTGGGTCGGCAAGGCCGGCTGGGCCGCCGCCGAGGAACTCGTCGACGGGTTCCTCGAGTTCTGGCGGCGCAACGACGCGATCCTGCGGGTCGTCGACCTCGGCGCCGCCGAGGGCGACAAGCGGTTCTACAAGATCCGCATGAAGATCCTGAACTCCGTCACCAACTCCCTCACGGAGTCGATGAAGGAACTCCAGGCCAAGGGCAAGGTCGACAAGGACCTCAGCCCGGCGGCGATGGCGGGCTCGCTCGTCGCGATGCTGGCCGCGGTCGCCTCGCACCAGAAGGGCTTCCAGACCTGGGGCGTCAAGCAGGCCGAACTCAAGCCGAACCTCGCCCTGCTCGTCCACCTGGGCATCACCGGCAAGAAGCCGACCAGGTGACGGCGGACCCCCTGGAGGGTCCGCCGCCCGCATCCCCCCGCCACCGCGCGGCCACGTCGGAGCGCCCCGCCGGGCGGCCCTCGATCAGCGCCGCTCCAGGCGGAACAGCCTGATCTCGCGCTCGATGCGCGCCTGGTACGTCGCGTACGGCGGCCAGAACGTCAGCACCGCCCGCCACGCCGCCGCCCGCTCGGCCCCCTCCAGCAGCCGGGCCCGTACGGCGATGTCCTGCCCCTGCCAGCTCACCTCCGCGTCCGGGTGCCTGAGCAGGTTCCCGGTCCAGGCCGGGTGGCCGGGGCGGCCGAAGTTGGAGCCGATCAGCAGCCAGCTCGCGCCTCCGTCCTCCGGCATGCACGCGAGCGGCGTGGTGCGCGGCTCACCCGTCCTCGCACCCTTGGCGGTGAGCACCAGCCCCGGCAGCATCCGGGCGCTGAGCAGCACCTTTCCCCGGGTCAGCCGGTGCACGGCCTTGTCCAGGGCGGGGATGAAGCGGGGCGCGATCCTGGCGAAGAGGAGGGTCGAGGAGACCTTCTGCATCAGCTTGACGCCGAGAGCCATCAGACGGCCGCCCTCTCCGGGGTCACGGACGGTTCGAAGAGGCCCGCGTGGTGCGCGGCGTGCGCGCGGAGGCGGTGGACGGGACCGAAGAGCAGCTCGTCGGCGGCCGCCCGCTTGAAGTAGAGGTGGGCGTCGTGCTCCCAGGTGAAGCCGATGCCCCCGTGCAGCTGGATCGCCTCGCCTGCGGTGGTGCGCAGCGCCTCCAGCGCCTGCGCGAGGGCGAGGCCGCCCTGGTCCGGGTCCCAGGCGGCGTAGTAGGCGGCCGAGCGTGCCGCCTGGAGCTGTACGTAGAGGTCGGCGAGGCGGTGCTTGACCGCCTGGAAGGAGCCGACGGCCCGGCCGAACTGCTCGCGCCGGCAGACGTACTCCACGGTGCGCGACAGCGCCCGGTCGGCCGCCCCGACCGCCTCGGCGGCGAGGACGGCGGCCGCCCCCCGGCCGGCGGCGGCGAGGGCGGGCAGCACGCCGGCCCCGGTCTCGGCACCCAGCGGCTCGGCCGGTACGTCCCGCAGTTGGACGCGGCCCTGCGGACGGGTCTCGTCGAGGGCGGTCTGCCGGTCCCGTACGAGGCCGGGCGCGTCCTCCCGTACGAGGAACAGCAGGATCCGGCTCCGGGCGAAGCCGCCGGTGTGCGCGGCGACGAGCAGCAGGCCGGCGCTGTGCCCGTCGAGCACCTGCGGCACCTCCCCGTACAGCCGCCAGCCGTCCTCGGCGCGGCGCGCCTGCACCCCGCCGGCGCGGCCCCCGCCCGCCCAGTCGCCCGGGGTGTTGTCACCGGTCAGGGCGAGGGCCGCGGCCAGGGCGGGGCCGGGCACGGCGAGGGCGGCCGTCAGCTCCCCGCCGGCCAGCGGCGGCAGCAGGGCGGAACGCTGCGCGGGGGTGCCGAGTACGGCGACCAGCGGGGCGGCGAGGACGGCGGTGGCCAGCAGCGGCGAGGGCAGCAGCGCCCGCCCGGTCTCCTCGCAGGCCAGCACGAGGTCGCCCGGGGGACACCCGACGCCGCCGTACTCCTCGGCGACGGCGAGGCCGGGCAGTCCGATCCGGCGGGAGAGCTCCTGCCACAGCTCGCGGTCGTGCCCCGCGGCGGTCCGGACGGCGGCTTTGACCTCGTCCGGCCCGCAGCGCTTGCCCAGGACCTCGCGCAGGGTGCGGCGCATCTCGTCCTGCTCCGCGGTGAAGGCGGCATCCATCGTCGGGCTCCTCCCGTATCTGACGGGGCGTCATGTTAGGACGGCGGGGGCGAGAAGCCCAGGGGACGGAGGGGGGCGTTTGGGGGGTGGCGGGGCGGGGGCGGGTGGGGCGGCCGGGGGGTGGGGAATGGGGCGTGGGGGCGGTCCGCACCTCGGGCACCTCGGGCACCTCGACCCGGGAGCTCCCGGTCTAGCAGCTGACGGCCCGTCAGATGTACCGTCCCCCCATGCCTGGACCCCTGTCTGCACCCGTACCCCCCTCTCCCTCCCGCCGCCGGGTCGCCGTGGTCGGCGTCGCCCTCTCCGACTGCGGCCGGGTGGACGGCCCGACCCCCTACGCCCTGCACGCGCAGGCCGCCCGCCGCGCCCTCGCCGACTCCGGCCTCGACCGTTCCGTCATCGACGGCTTCGCCTCGGCGGGGCTCGGCGTCCTCGCCCCGGTCGAGGTGGCCGAGTACCTCGGGCTGCGGCCCGCCTGGGTCGACTCGACCTCCGTCGGCGGCTCCACGTGGGAGGTCATGGCGGCCCACGCCGCCGACGCCATCGCCGCCGGCCACGCCAACGCCGTCCTGCTGGTCTACGGCTCCACGGCCCGCGCCGACATCAAGGCCCGCCGCCGCACCTCGAACCTGTCGTTCGGGGCGCGGGGGCCGCTGCAGTTCGAGGTGCCGTACGGACACACGCTCGTCGCCAAGTACGCCATGGCCGCGCGGCGGCACATGCACGAGTACGGGACGACGCTGGAGCAGCTGGCGTCGGTGGCCGTCCAGGCCCGCGCGAACGCGGCGACGAACCCCGACGCGATGTACCGGGACCCCATCACGGTGGAGGACGTCCTGACGTCCGAACCGATCGCGGACCCCTTCACGAAGCTCCACTGCTGCATCCGCTCCGACGGCGGCTGCGCGGTGCTGCTGGCGGCGGAGGACCACGTCCCCGACACCGCCAAGGCCCCCGTCTGGATCCTGGGCACGGGCACGTCCGTCTCCCACACCACCATGTCGCAGTGGGAGGACTTCACCGTCTCCCCGGCGGCCGTCTCGGGCCGCCGGGCCTTCGCCGACGCGGGCCTCACCCCGGCGGACGTGGACCTCGCCGAGGTCTACGACGCCTTCACGTACATGACCCTGGTGACGCTGGAGGACCTCGGCTTCTGCGCCAAGGGCGAAGGCGGAGCCTTCGTCGACAAGGGCCGCCTCCTCCGCGACGGAGAACTCCCGGTCAACACCGACGGTGGCGGCCTCTCCGCCTGCCACCCCGGCATGCGCGGCCTCTTCCTCCTGGTCGAAGCCGTCCGCCAGCTCCGGGGCGAAGCGGGCCCGGGCCAGGTCACCAAGCGCGGGGGCCGCCTGCCGGAGGTGGCCCTGGCGTCGGGCACGGGAGGCTGGTTCTGCTCATCGGGAACGGTGCTCCTGGGCCGGGGGTAGCGGCCGCCCGCACCCCCTGGACCGGCGTCACAGCTGGTTTGGGGGTTTCCCGTCAGTCCCATCGTCCTTCCGTGTCGGGCCGGTCCCTCAAGGGCGCTCCTTCGTCGCGTCGCTACGCGATGGCCTTCGGCCACCCTTGACCGACCGTCCCGCCCCGGAAAGACAAGGACTGCCGAGAACCCCCCAAAGAAACGGGACGGTCCAGAGGAGAAGGACTCCCGTATCAGCGATGAGACGGGGTAGGCCGGGCCCTGACCGTGACCTGCATGCGGGCCCCCAAAGACCCCCGGCCATCCACCCGGACGCGTCAGATCGCTACGCGCTCCCCATGGCATAGCGTCCGACGACCGTCCGGGGCTGATACCTGCACCACATGTCGATCAGAGCCCCTTTCGGGGGCGGTGGGCGCGTCTGATCGCTACGCGCTCCTCCTGGCTTAGCGTCCGGCCGCCGTCCTGGGCTGATACCCGCACGGAATGTTGATCCCAGCCCCATCGGGGAGCGGGGGCGCGTCAGATCGCTACACGCTTCCGTCTGGGAGGCGTCTGCGGCGCCGCCTGTCTTCATGCGGCCCACCAGGGAGGGGAATCACCCCTTTTGCCCTCATTTGGCGACCATGGATGAGACCTGAAGGGTCTCTGCCGGAGTCTGCCGTTGAAGAAGACAACGCCACACTCCGACAGACGGTCGAAAGACCCGCGAAAGGCCCCCGGACAGCCGCATTTCCCCCTCAAAGCACCCCCCGGCTGCCGTCCCGGCACCCCTCAGCCCCAGACGACCACCAGCCGCCGAGAAATGAGGAGCACGTAGCGATCTCACGCGCCCCCCGCTGCCCGATGGGACTGGGATCAACATCGCGTGCAGGTATCAGCCCAGGACGCGGGCCGGACGCCATGCCATGGGGAGCGCGTAGCGATCTGACGCGCCCACCGCCCCCGAAAGGGGCCCTGATCGACATCGCGTGCAGGTACCGGCCCAGGACGGTCGGCGGACGCTAAGCCATGGGGAGCGCGTAGCGATCTGACGCGTGAGGGTGGCCCGTCGGGGGTCTCTGGGGGCCCGGATGCCCGGCAGGCCGACGCCCGACCCCTCGCCTCATCAGTGATACGGGGCTCCCCTCCCCATGGACCGTCCCGTTCCTTTGGGGGCTTCCCGGCAGTCCTTGTCTTTCCGGGGCGGGACGGCCTGTCAAGGGTCGCCGGAGGCGATCACGCAGTGACGCGACGAAGGAGCGCCCTTGACAGGCCGGCCCGACACGGAAGGACGATGGGACTGACGGGAAACCCCCAAACCAGCCCTGATACCGCCCCGCTGGGACCCCGCCCCCGCAACCCCGCCGCCACCGCCCGACCCCGCCCCACCTCACCCCGCCCCCCGCCCCCCGGGCGCTCGTGCCCCCCGGGGCGTCCTCGGTGCGCCCCCGCGCGCGGCCTGCGCGCCTTTTGCGCGCCGGGTCGGAGGGTGTCTTGTTATGGCTCCTGCGGTCGCCCCTCGTGCATCATTGACGCGGGTAGCTCTTCCCCACGTTTTCATCTGCGACCGAAACCCTTCTGCTTCAACCCACATTCTGGCTGCGGAGGTTCGCGATGGCGGTACGGACGCGCGTCCACCTCGTGCTGGTGCACGGCCTGTTCTCCTCCGCCAAGGTGTGGACGGCCTTCCACGCACTCCTCGTCACCGATCCCGAGCTGGCCGACTGGGTCAGCGTCCACCGCTTCGCGTACGACTCCCCGCTGGTCCGTCTGCGGCCCGACCGCCGGGTGGCGGAGACCGACGACGTCGCCGACCAGCTCGGCACCTTCCTCGAGACCGAACTCGCCGAGGCCGAGCGGATCGTGCTCGTCACCCACAGCCAGGGCGGGCTGATCGTCCAGCGGTTCCTCGCGCGGAAGCTGTGGAACGGCGAGGGCAGGGAGCTGTCCCGCATCAAGCACTTCACGATGTTCGCCTGCCCCAACACCGGGTCCGGCTTCTTCCTCACCGTCCGCAAGTGGCTCAAGCTCTGGAACAACCCGCAGGAGCAGCAGCTGCGCCCCTTCGACCGGGCGGTGACGGAGGCGCAGCGCACCGTCCTCAGTGCCGTCGTCCACGGCCGGACGCACACGGACCAGGAGTGCCCCATACCGGTGCGCGCCTACGGGGGTTCGGCGGACGAGATCGTGCCGCCCGTCGTCGCGCGCGGGGTGTTCCCCAAGGGCGGGGTGGTCACCGCCGACCACTTCTCGATCGTGCAGCCCGCCGACCGCACCGCCGCCCCGTACATGGCGGTCCGTGCCGCCCTGCTGGAGGCGGCCCACGATCCGGGGCCGGCGGAGGCGGCCGGGCCGGTCGTGCCCCGCTCCCCCGCCGAGGCGGCCGGGCGGCCCTCGCTGCCGCCGCCCGCCGCCGGGGAGCTGGACCTGGCGCCCTTCCCGCCGCCGCCGTACGGGCCGTTGGAGGAGGGCAAGCTGAAGGGGCAGGAGCGGCTGAGCCTGGTCGGCTCGCTGCTGAAGGAGGAGGCCCGCCAGCAGGTGCACGTGCTGTCGGGCCTGGGCGGGTCGGGCAAGAGCCGGCTGGCGCTGGAGGTCGCCGACCGGGCGCAGCGCGCCGGGCACCGGGTCTGGTGGGTGTCGATGCCGGAGCTGAGCCTGCGGATGCGGATGATCGCCCGCGACCTGGGGGCGCCGTCGATCACGGTGGAGCGGGCCTGGCTGCTGGGGACCGCCATGGACCTGGTGTGGACGCTGCTCAACGCGTGCCCGGACCCCTGGCTGCTGATCTTCGACAACGCCGACGACCCCGAGCGGCTCGGCCCGCGCGACGGCCAGGTCGCGGACGGCGGCGGCTGGCTGCGCCGCCCGCAGAACGCGAACGGCACGGTGCTGGTCACCAGCCGGGTGCGCCGCCAGCAGACCTGGGGGGAGAACAGTGTCATCCACCAGGTGGTGCCGCTCGGTGAGGACGACGGGGCGTCGATGCTGCTGGAACGCACCGGTGGTCTGGGCGGGACGAACGAGCAGGCGCGGCAGCTGTCGCGGCAGCTGGGCGGGCTGCCGCTGGCGCTGCGGCACGCCGCCGACGTGATCAGGGCGGTCAGCGAGAGCCAGATCTCCCTGGACAGTGACGTCCGGGACTTCGAGACCTTCGGCCGGACGGTCGCCGCTCGGGTGGAGACCGCCCCGGGCCAGGCGGGTCCGGACCTGAGCGAGCTGCTGGGCCGGGAGATCGTGGAGAAGGTCTGCGGGATCGCCATGGACCTGCTGAGCCGGCAGGAGCGGGCGCAGGCGGCGACCCTGCTGAAGGTGTTCGCCTGCCTGAGCATCGCCCCGATCCCGTACCGCTGCCTGCTCGTCGATCCGGTGCTCTCCCAGTCCCCGCTGTTCCCCGGGATCACCCCGGCGCGCACCTACGCGGCCCTCGCGGGCCTGGAGGAGTTCGGGCTGGTGGACTTCTACGAGCGGGAGGGCGTCGCCGAGCGCGACCTGGCGCACGTACTGACCCTGCACCCCGTCGTGCACGGGGTGCTGCGCGAGGACCGGGAGGTGCGGGACCGGCCGGCGGACTTCTACGGGCTGGCGGTGCGGACGGTGCTCCAGGCCGCCCACCTGCGCAATCCCGACCATCCGGCGAACTGGCCGCTGTGGGCGGCGCTCGCGCCGCACGCGTTGGAGGTGTCCCGGGCCTGCCTGCTGGGGGACCTGAAGCTGTCGGACCGCACGGTGCGCACGGAGGCGCTGGAGCTGGCCCGGCTGACCGCCCGCTACCTGATCGCGACGGGGCTGCTGGGGCCCGCGTACGACCTGGTGCTGCCGATGGTGGAGCGCTGTTCCTCCTTCGGCTTCGACATCGACGACCGGGAGATCCTGGGGCTGCGGCACGAGCAGGGCCGCATCCACCTGGACCGGGAGCAGCTGCGGGAGGCCGAGGAGGTGCTGTCGCTGGTGGTGCGGGCGCGCACCCGGATCCTGGGCAGGGACCACGCCGACACCCTGGCCAGCCGGCACAAGCTGGCCCGTGCGATCAACGAGCAGGAGGGACGGGAGGCGGAGGCCGAGGAGATGCTCCGTTCGATCGTGGAGGCGGAGAACGAGGTGCGCGGCCGGGAGCACTACGACACGCTCGTGGTGCGCCACACGCTGGCGCGGACGATGCTGGCGCTGGACCGGCACGCCGAGGCGGAGGCGGAGGCCTGGCAGATCCTGGACATCAGCCGGCGCAACCACTGGCCGCCGTCGACGCCGGAGATCCTGCGGGTGCGGGAGACGCTGACGCACGCGCTGCTGCGCCAGGGCCGGGCGCCGGAGGCGGAGCAGGTGATCCGGGAGGCGCTGCGGGACGCGGCCCAGCCGCCGGATTCGAACCTGGTGATGCGGTTCCGGTTCACCTTCGTGCTGGTGCTCCTGGGGGTGGTGGGGCGTACGCCCGAAGCGGTGAACGAGTTGAAGGCCCTGGTGCGCGACCTCACCCGGGTGGTGGGTCCGGAGCACCCGTTGTTGGTGCAGGCCAGGGCTCTGCTGGAGAAGCTGCTGCGGGAGATGCCCGGCTGAAACCTCCTGCTGTTCCCCCCAGTTGGGCGGAACTCCATCGGCCGGTGCGGGCTTGCGCGTAACCTGACGTTGCCTCACCCTGTGTGACGCGTCCCACACCGAAAAGCGCGGAGGTCCGCCGATGACTGCTGTCCCCACCGATACGAACGACGACCAGTCCCTCAGATGGGGTGCTCCGGGGAGTGACCTGGAGCAGATGCAGGCGGAGGTCGGCCGGCGGATCGCGATGGAAGCGCTGGAGGCCGGACGGCAGGCACTGGAGCTCGACGCGAAGACCGCGTTCCGCGCGACCAGCGGGGCGCATCCCGGATAGGTGCCGTTGTTTTCTGTTGTCTTTCCGACGCCGGGGGGCGATCGAATGACGTCAGGGCAATCCACTCAGAGCGCGTTACCGAATCCCACGCACGATCCGTTCTTCCGCGCCGTGACCGCGCCGGCGTTCACCCACGAGCTGCTCGCCGGGCTGGCCGCCGGGCGGTACGCGGCGGTCCGGGTTCCCGCCTTCCTGCCGCGCGAGCGGTGCGACGAGGTGCTCGGCGCGCTGCGGCAGCAGGTCTTCGACTCGTACGGGAAGGCCCGCGTCGATCCGCCGGTGATGCGGTTCGGGGTGGGCGTCAGCGATCACATGGCGGACGGAGGCGTCGCCGACTCGTACTGGAAGGCGCTTCAGGAGCACCACGAGGCCTGGCAGGGCCTGGGCCTGTCGTTCGATCCGTTCCGCACCTGCCGGGAGGCGCTCGCCGCGGCCTGGCCGGGCGGGGTGGCGGTGGGCCGCCGGGGCGGCGTGGAGATGGGCGACGGGGTGGCCCGGGAACCGAACCAGGGCTTCCAGGTCCACTTCGACGACGCGCTGCGCGAGTACGACGGCGACCTGCTCGACGTGCCGCTGATCGGGCAGTTCGCGTTCAACCTGTACCTCAGCGTGCCGCCCGAGGGCGGTGAGACGGTGCTGTGGAGGCACCGCTGGCAGCCCGAGGACGAGGCGCACCGGCTGTCGGCCCGGTACGGGTTCGACGAGGCGGTGGTGGCGGGTGCCGAGTCCCTCGAGCTGGCTCCGGAGGTCGGTGAGGCGCTGCTGATCGATCCGCGGTTCTTCCACGCGGTCCGGCCCAGCCGCGGGGACCGCAGGATCGCACTGGGGTTCGCGGTGGGGATCGGCACGTCCGGGCAGCTGCTGACCTGGGCCTGACCCCGGCGGGCGTCAACTCCGGTACACGTCAAGGCTTTTGACGGCCGACGGCGGGCCCCGCTAGGTTCGGGCGATGGACCTCTTGCGTTACGTGGCCTTCAGCACCGACCCGCTGGGCGGGAACCCGGCGGGTGTGGTGCTGGACGCCACCGGCATGGACGAGGAGACGATGGCCGCCGTCGCGGCGGACGTCGGCTACTCGGAGACCGCCTTCGCCGTGCCCCGCCAGGACGGGGCACTGGACATCCGCTACTTCAGCCCGCAGACCGAGGTGCCCTTCTGCGGGCACGCGACCATCGCGACCGCCGTGGCCCACGCCGAGCGGCACGGCGTCGGGGACCTGCTGCTGCACACGCAGGCGGGCCCCGTCCCGGTGACCACCTCGGCCGGCCCGGACGGCGGCGTCGTCGCGACCCTGGTGAGCGTGGCACCGCGTACGGAGGCCCTCGCCGACGCCGACCTCGCGGAGCTGCTGGCCGCGCTGCGCTGGTCCGCCGGCGAGCTCGACCCGGCGCTGCCGCCCCGCGCCGCGTACGCCGGGGCCTGGCACCCGGTGATCGCGGCGGCGACCCGGGCCCGGCTGGCCGACCTGGACTACGACATGACCGCCCTCGGCGACCTGATGGCGCGCCGCGGCTGGGCCACGGTCGCCCTGGTGCACCGCGAGTCGGCGGACGTCTTCCACGCCCGCAATCCCTTCCCGCCCGGCGGGGTGGTGGAGGACCCGGCGACCGGTGCGGCCGCCGCCGCCCTCGGCGGGTACCTGCGGAGCCTGGGCCTGGTCGAGCCGCCCGCGCTGCTGACCGTCCACCAGGGCGTCGACATGGGCCGGCCGAGCCTGATCACGGTGGGCGTACCGGCGGATCCGGCGGCGGGCATCGAGGTGACGGGCACGGCGGTCCCGATCGCCTGACCCGGGCGCCGCTCCCGATCGCGTGACCCGGGCGGGGCCGGCCACGAGCCGGCCCCGGCCGGACGGGCCGCCCGCCCGGCCGGACGGCTTCCCCTACGCCCCGTCGGAGACCTCGAGGAGGACCTCGATCTCCACCGGTGCGTCGAGCGGCAGGATGTCCATCCCGACGGCGCTGCGCGCGTGCCGGCCCGCCTCGCCGAACACCTCCACCAGCAGCTCGCTCGCCCCGTCGACCACGGACGCCTGCCGGGTGAACCCGGGCGCGGAGGAGACGTACCCGACCACCTTCACCACCCGCACCACGGCCTCCAGCGGCGTCACCGAGTCCGCGGCGGCCAGTGCCGCCAGCGCGCACTGCCGGCTCAGCTCCCTGGCCCGCTCCGGGGACACCTCCGCGCCGACCCTGCCCGTCCGGGTCAGTTCCCCGCCGCTGAGCGGGATCTGTCCCGCGACGAAGACGTGGATGCCGCTGCGCACGGCGGGTACGTAGGCCCCCTTGGGGGCGCTCACCTCCGGCAGCCGTAATCCGAGCTCGGCTAGCCTTTCGCGGACGTCCACGCTCATGGCACCCCCTGGTGACCTCGACCCGACCTCGTCGGCTCACGCCATCGTCCCACCGCGCGGGGCCCGTTGGGGCGGGCTCCGCCCTTGTGGCCCGGATCCGGTGCCGATCTGCTAGCGGCCGGGCCTAGCCTGGGCGGCATGAGTGACAGCAGCAGCGAGTTCCACGAGGTCCTGCACTCCCTGCGGGTGTGGGAGGCGCCGCTTCCCGGTTTCGATCCGGCCGGGGCCCCCGCCGCGCCGCTGGAGCTGTTCCGGCAGTGGTTCCTGCACGCCGCCCGGGCGGGGCAGCCCGAGCCGCACACGATGAGCCTGGCGACGGCCGACGCCGAGGGGCGGCCGGACGTGCGCGTGCTGATGCTGCACGACGCCGACGAGCGGGGCTGGCACTTCGCCTCCCACTCCACGAGCGCCAAGGGCCGCCAGCTGGCCGGCCGGGCCGACGCGGCGCTGGGCTTCTACTGGCCGTCGGTGGGCCGCCAGGTGCGGGTGCGGGGCCGGGTCGTGGCCTGCGGGCCCGAGGAGAGCCGGGCGGACCTGGCGGTGCGTTCGCGCGGGGCGCTGGCGGCCGCGCTGACCGGCCGGCAGAGCGAGGTTCTGGGCTCCGCCGAGGAGCTGGCGCGGGCCTCGGCGGCGGCGTGGGAGCGGGCCGCGGCGGAGCCGGACGCGCCGGCGCCGACCTGGACGCGGTACGTACTGGAGCCCGCGGAGGCGGAGTTCTTCCAGGGCGACGCCGCGCGCCGGCACATCCGCCTGCGCTACCGCCGCTCGGCCGGGGACTCCTGGCTGCGGGAGCTGCTCTGGCCCTGAGCGGCGGGCCCGTCCGGCCGGAACACCGCCACCCGCACCCCGTCCGCGGCCTCCCGGAAGGCGACCCGCAGGGGCATGCCGACGCGCAGGTCCCCGTACGGGCAGTCGACGACCTCGGTCATCATCCGGGGGCCCTCCGCGAGGTCGACGACGGCGGCCGCGTAGGGGACGCGCGCCCCGAAGGGCGGGAGGTCGTTGCGGTGGACGACGGACCAGGTGTAGAGGGTGGCGCGGCCGCTCGCCGGTTCCCAGGTGACGCGGTCCTCGCCGGCCCAGCACAGGGGGCAGAACTCGCGCGGGTAGTGGTGGGCGCGCCCGCAGTCGGCGCAGCGGCGCAGCAGGAGGCGGCCTTCGGCGGCGGCGTCCCAGTAGGGGCGGGTGAACCCGTCCGGCTCGGGGAGGTCGTACCGTGCGGCGTTCACCGCAGGATCCCGGTCGTGGCGTCGAGGGACCAGGTCTGCCAGGACATGGCGAGGAGCGCGACGAGCGAGATGAGCGCCATCATCGCGTTCTGCCCCTGCTCGGCCCAGTCGTGGATCATCAGGACGAGGTAGAGCAGGTTCAGGAGCAGCCCGCCGACGAGGGCGACCGGGGTGAGGAAGCCGAGCACCAGGCCCAGCCCGAGGGCGAGTTCGGCGTAGACGACGGTGTACGCCATCAGTCTCGGCCGGGGCCGGACGACCTTGTCGAAGCCGGTCCTGACGAAGGGCCAGCGGTGTTCGCCGGCGACGCCGGCGGCCCAGGCGATGCCGGTGCCGCGTTCGAACCAGCCCTTCTTGTCCTTGTGCCGCCAGCTCTCCAGCCACCACAGGCCGAGGCCTATCCGCAGCACGGCGAGCCATTCGGCGCCGGTGAGCCAGATGGTCTGCACGGTTCGCCCCCCACCCCTCGATCTGACGGTACGTCAGTTCAGCGGATCGGAGCGGATCCCGCAAGGCCCCGGACTCAGGGCACCGAGAACAGCCGCCCGTACCCGGCGACCCCGCCCGTCGGCTCGCCCGCCGCGCGCAGGGCGGCCCACAGCAGCACCTGGTTCGCGGTCAGCACCGGCCGGCCCAGCTCCGCCTCCAGGGCCTCGATCACCCCGACGGCCCGGAAGCCGTTGCCGCCGACGACCACCGCCTCGGCCCCGTCGGGGACCTGCTCCACCACCCAGCCGTACAGGGCGTCCGGCCGGATCAGCGCCTGCCCGCTGGGCAGCCCGCACGGAGCGGCGTACGGAACCCCGAACCCGGCCTCCTCGTAGTAGCCCCGCCCCAGGTCGCTCAGGGTGGCGTCGAACCAGGGCGGATCGACCAGGGCGAGCCGCGCGACCTCGAGCGCCCGCAGCGCCTCGACGGCGGCGGCGCAGGTGGCGACCACGGGCAGCCCGCCGGCCCGCTCGCGCAGCCGGTCGAGCATGTACGCCTCCCCGCGGGCGCCGATCACGTACGCGGAGCTGGTGAAGGCGTAGGCGATCGCCGCCACCGGCGCGGCGGCGAGCAGCTCCGCCGCGTCGTCCACGTGCGGCGGCTCGGCGAAGGCCCGCACCGGGGCGAGCGGCACGGTCGGGCCCATCGCACCACCGGGTCCCATCGCGGCGAACGGCACCCGGGCGGTGTGCAGGCCCACGTCCGACGGGGCCATGGCGCGCAGCTCCGATTCGGGGCCCACGTCGGCGTGGGGGGTGAGGACACCGAGGCGGACGCGCACGTCCCACCCGTCGGGCTGCCACATCGCGCACGCACTCCTCTCCGGGAACGGATGCCCCACTTTGTCACCACCCGTACCGCCATGGCGGTGGGCCGCGCCGGGCCCGCGCCCGCCCGTGATCGATCCGCAATCGATTCCCTCCTCGTCCGAGACCCGTCAACGCTGGGTGTCGATACGCTCACTGCCCATGTCCGAGACCGACCTGACCTCCACCGAGCCCCGCCCCGTGTACGTGATCGGCGCGGGCCCCGGCGGCCTCGCCGTCGCCGCCGCACTGCGCGCCCGCGGGGTGCGCGCGGTGGTCGTCGAGCGCTCCGGCGCGGTCGGCGCCTCCTGGCGCGGCCACTACGAACGGCTGCGGCTGCACACCACCCGGCGGCTGTCGGCCCTGCCGGGGCTGGCGATCCCGCGCCGGTTCGGACGCTGGGTCGCGCGGGCGGACGTCGTCCGGTACCTGGAGAAGTACGCCGAGTTCCACGAGCTGGAGCTGGTGACCGGGGTCGAGGTGACCCGGATCGAGCCCGCCGCCGACGGGGACGGCTGGACCCTGCACGCCTCCGGCGGACGCCTGCTCGCGGCGCGCGCGGTGGTGGTGGCGACGGGCTACAACCACACCCCGGCGCTCCCCGACTGGCCGGGCCGCGACACGTACACCGGACGGCTGCTGCACGCCCGCGACTACCGCGACCCGGCCCCCTACGCCGGGCAGGACGTGCTCGTCGTCGGCGTCGGCAACACCGGCGCCGAGATAGCCGTGGACCTCGCCGAGGGCGGGGCCGCCCGGGTGCGGCTCGCCGTGCGCACCGCCCCGCACATCGTGCGCCGCTCCACTCTCGGCTGGCCGGCGCAGCGCACCGGGATCCTGGTGCGCCGGCTCCCCGTCCGGCTGGTGGACCGACTGGGGGCGCTCGCGGCCAGGACCGTGCCCGACCTGTCGGCGTACGGACTCCCGCGCCCGGACACCGGCCTGTACAGCAGGGTCCGGCAGGGGGCGGTGCCGGTGCAGGACGTCGGCCTGGTCAAGGCCGTGCGCACGGGCCGGGTGGAACCGGTGGCCGCCGTGACCGCCTTCGACGGAGCCGAGGTGGTGCTCGCCGACGGCACCCGGATCACCCCGGACGCGGTGGTGGCGGCGACGGGCTACCGGCGCGGGCTGGAGGGGCTGGTGGGGCACCTGGACGTACTGGACGACCGCGGCCGCCCCGTCGCCCACGGCGCCCGCGCCCCGCGGAACGCCCCGGGCCTCCACTTCACCGGCTACACGAACCCGATCAGCGGCATGTTCCGCGAACTGTCCCTCGACGCCGTACGCATAGCCAGGGCGCTCTCGCGCCGCTGAGGGCCCGGTCCGCGACCGGCGGGGTGCCCGGCCGGGTTATTCGCTGGCCGCCGCCCGCCGGTGGTGGTCATACTGCCGCGATGGATCCAGTGACCCTCGAGACCGACCGTCTGCTGCTGCGGGCCTTCACGCCCGCCGACGTGGACGCGGTGTACGAAGCCTGCCAGGACGAGGACATCCAGTTCTACACCCCGGTGCCGGTGCCGTACCGCCGCGCGGACGCGGAGAGGCTCGTCGGCGAGGAGCTGCCCGCCCAGTGGTCCGCGGACAAGGACTACACCCTCGGCGCGTTCCGCAAGGACACCGGCGCCCTGGTCGGCTCGTACTGCCTGACCCGCATCAGCCGCGGCGTCTGGGAGCTCGGTTACTGGGCGGTCAGGGACCAGCGCGGACGCGGGTACTCGGTGGAGGCCGCTCAGGCCCTGTGCGACTGGGGCTGGGCCACGCTCGACGTGCACCGCATCGAGTGGTGGGCCATGGTCGGGAACACCGGCTCGCGCGCCGTCGCCGAGAAACTCGGCTTCACCGTCGAAGGGACGCTGCGCAACCGCAGCATCGCCAACGACGGCGAGCCGCACGACTGGTGGGTGGGCGGACTGCTGAGGCCCTGACGCGCCGACGGCGGCCCGCGCGGGGACCAGGCCCCTCAGGCCGGCACGTCCCCACCCCGATCGCGCACCAACGCCGCAAGGGCCGAAATCACCCCTGTACCGTCCCCGGCGCCTCTGCCACCGTTCAAGCACACCACCTCCACCACCTTTCCTGCACTTCCCTGTTCCTGACGGCGCGTCAGTTCAGTAATCTGACTACGCGTCAGCTAGGGACTCATCGAGCAGGGCGGGCGAAGCGATGCTTGGATCTACTCACGGCACCCTCACCACCGACTTCCGCGCACGCGTCGAGGCCTGCGGGGAGACCCCCAGGACGGCCGTCCACTCCACGGCCACCGCCGAGGACCCGGACGCGCTGGACGTCAGCGGACGGCCCCTGCACTCCGACGTGCCCGACCTGGACCGGTTCTTCCGGCCCGAGTCCGTGGCGGTCGTCGGCGCCTCCGACGCCGAGGGCAGGCCCAACACCGGCATCACCCGCCAGCTGATCGCCTGGGCCGAACGCGTCGGCGCCCGCGTCCACCCCGTCCACCCCACCCGCACCACCGTCTTCGGCCTGCCCTGCCACCCCTCCGTGGCCGCGCTGCCGGAACAGGTCGACCTCGCGGTGCTCCTCGTCGCGGACCCGGTCCCCGTCATCGAGGAACTCGCCGACACCAAGGTCAAGTTCGCCGTCGCCTTCGCCTCCGGCTTCGCCGAGACGGGCGACGCGGGCGCCGCCGCCCAGGCCCGTCTCACCGCCGCCGTCCGCCGCTCCGGACTGCGCCTGCTCGGCCCCAACACCAACCTCAACGCCTTCCAGGAGTTCCGCGACGACCTCGAGGGTCCCGCCATCGCCCTCATCACCCAGTCCGGCCACCAGGGGCGGCCCGTCTACACCCTCCAGGAGCTGGGCATCCGCCTCTCCCACTGGGCCCCGACCGGCAACGAGGCCGATCTCGAAACCTCCGACTTCCTCTCCTACTTCGCCGAGCGGCCCGAGGTCGGTGCCATCGCCTGCTACGTCGAAGGCCTCAAGGACGGCCGCGCCTTCCTCCTGGCGGCCGACCGCGCCGCCCGCAACAAGGTCCCCGTCGTCGCCGTCAAGGTCGGCCGCACCGAGACCGGAGCCCGCACGGCCGCCTCCCACACCGGCAAGCTCACCGGGGCCGACACCGTCGTGGACGCCGCCATGCGGCAGTTCGGGGTCATCCGGGTCGACGGGCTGGACGAGCTCCAGGACACCGCCGCCCTCCTGGCCCGCGCCCGGCCGCCCCGGGCCGACGGGGTCGTCGTCTACTCCATCTCCGGCGGCACCGGCGCCCACTTCTCCGACCTCGCCACCGAGGCGGGCCTGACCCTGCCGACCCTCTCGGAGGCCAAACAGGCCGAGCTCCACCAGTGGATCCCCTCCTACCTCGACGTCGCCAACCCCGTCGACAACGGCGGCCACCCGGTGGGCGACTGGCGCGGCCGCAAGATCATCGACGCGCTCCTCGCCGACCCCTCGGTCGGCGTCCTCATCTGCCCGATCACCGGCCCCTTCCCCCCGATGAGCGACCGGCTCGCCCAGGACCTCGTCGACGCCGCCGAAGCGACCGACAAGCTGGTCTGCGTCATCTGGGGCTCCCCCGTCGGCACCGAGGACGCCTACCGCACCACCCTCCTCGGCTCCTCCCGCGTGGCCACCTTCCGCACCTTCGGCAACTGCATCACCGCCGTCCGCGCCTACCTCGGACACCACCGCTTCACCGCCTCCTACCGCTCCCCCTTCGCCGACGCCCCCCGCACCCCCTCCCCCTCCCACCGCAAGGCCCGGGCCCTGATGCGCCCCGGCCAGCAGCTCAGCGAACACGCCGCCAAGCAGCTGCTGCGCGCCTACGGCATCCGCGTCCCGCGCGAGCAGCTGGTGACCAGCGCGGCCGCCGCCGTCCGCGCGGCAGGCCTGGTCGGCTACCCGGTCGTCATGAAGGCCTCGGCCCCCCAGCTGGCCCACAAGACGGAACTCGGCCTGGTCAAGGTCGGCCTCACCTCGGCGAGCCAGATCCGCGACGCCTACCGCGAACTGACGGACACAGCCCGCTACGAGAACGTCCCCCTGGACGGCATCCTGGTCTGCCAGATGATCGAACGCGGCGTCGAAATGGTCGTCGGCGTCACCCAGGACCCCCTCTTCGGCCCCACCGTCACGGTCGGCCTGGGCGGCGTCCTGGTGGAGGTCCTGGGCGACGCGGCGGTCCGCGTACCCCCCTTCGGGGAGGACCAGGCCCGCACGATGCTCCGCGAACTGCGCGGGCACGCCCTGCTGGAAGGCGTGCGCGGGGCACCACCGGCGGACGTGGACGCGCTGGTGGAGGTCGTCCTGCGGGTGCAGCGGATGGCGCTGGAACTGGGCGACGAGCTCTCCGAGCTGGACATCAACCCGCTGATGGTCCTCCCCCGCGGCCAGGGCGCGGTGGCGCTGGACGCGCTGGCCGTCTGCCTCTGACACCGCTACGCGCGCCCCGGCACTCCGCCCCGGACGCCGCTCCTCACACGCCGGCGGGGCGGCCGGAAAACGGACGTGAGGGGGCGGGGACGGGGTGGGGTGCCGTCCGGGGCCACCCCACCGAACCCGCGCCCGACAAGGCAACCCCCCTCCCCGAACCGCCCGGTCAGGGCAGAGGCCCGGGCAGAGACCCGGGAACCGGACCCCACCCCCACAGGAGCCCCGCACCCCATGGACGAGATCCTGCACCGCGTCGAGGCCAGCGTCAGCTGGATCACCCTCAACCGCCCCGATGCCATGAACGCCCTCACCCCGGACCAGCGCGACCGCGTCGTCTCCCTCCTGGGCACCGCCTCCGCCGACCCCGCCATCCGCGCCGTCGTCCTCACCGCCACCGGCAAGGGCTTCTGCGCGGGCGCCGACCTCCGCGGCGGCCCGGTCACCGGCGACCGCGTCGCCGGTGACGTCGCCCGTATGATCCGCCTCGGCGCCCAGCGCCTGATCACCGCGGTCCTCGACTGCGAGAAGCCCGTCATCGCCGCGGTCAACGGCACCGCCGCCGGCATCGGCGCCCACCTCGCCCTCGCCTGCGATCTCGTCATCGCCGCCGACACGGCCCGCTTCATCGAGGTGTTCGTCCGCCGCGGCCTCGTCCCCGACGGCGCCGGCGCCTACCTCCTGCCCCGCCTCCTCGGCCCCCAGAAGGCCAAGGAGCTGATGTTCTTCGGCGACGCCGTCCCCGCCGAGGAGGCCGCCCGCCTCGGCCTGGTCAACCGGGTGGTCCCGGCCGACGGGCTGGAGTCCGCCGCCCGCGCGTGGGCGGAGCGCCTCGCGCAGGGCCCCACGCGCGCCCTCGCGCTCACGAAGCAGCTGGTCAACGCCTCCCTCGACGGCGACCGCGCCACCGCGCTGGCCGCCGAGGCCACCGCCCAGGAGCTCAACATGACCACCCTCGACGCGAACGAGGGCGTGGCCAGCTTCGTGGAGCGCCGCGCCCCGAAGTACCTGGGCCGCTGACGGGCCCGTCCGGCGGGGCGCGCACCCCGCCGGCCGGCCCCCGACCCGCGGCCCCCGCCCCGCGCTACATCCGCGGCTCCGGCCTCAGCAGCGCGAACACCGCTCCGGCCGGGTCGGAGGCCCAGGCGATCCGGCCGACCTCGGGCAGGTCCTCCGCCGGCATCAGCACCGCGCCGCCGTTCTCCTCGGCCGTCGCGACGGTGGCGTCCACGTCCGCCACGTGGAAGTACGGCACCCACCGCGGCACCATCGTCGACGCGCCGCCCGCGCCCTCGCCCTGCGGCGCGACCCCGCCGAAGGACCCTTCCTCCTGGTCCCCGTCGCCGACGCTCAGCACCCGGTACGTCATCCCCGGCGCCTCCATCTCGGCGTACCGCCAGCCGAACACCCCGGTGTAGAAGCGGATCGCGGCGACCGGGTCCGGCACGTGGAGCTCCACCCACACCAGCGTGTTCTCCTCGGAGGCCACTTCGAGCCCGCCGGTCTTCCCGGGCTGCCAGGAGGCGAACTGCGCGCCCTGCGGGTCGGTGAACTGGGCCAGCCAGCCCTCGCCCATGACGTCCATGGGTTCCATCCGTACCCGCCCGCCCCCGGCCCGCACCGCTTCGGCCGTGGCCCGCACGTCGGGGCTCTGGAAGTGCACCATCCACGCCGACCGCGCGCCCTCCTCGGTGAGCGGACCGAGCGCGGCCACGGTCTTCCCGCCGAGCCGGAAGAAGCCGTACCCGCCCGCCTCGGGTCCGGCGGGGACGAACTCCCAGCCGAAGACCGCCCGGTAGAAGGCCGCGGCCGCGCCGGTGTCGGGGCTGCCGAGGTCGAGCCAGTTGGGTGAGCCGGTACGGAAGGCGGTGCCGAGCATGGGGTCCTCCAGCGGGTGGGGCGACACGGTCGCTGGCCACCTTGCCCACGGCTCGCGCACGCGACGGCGTACGGCCGCCCGAGGCCGGGCGGATTCACCCGTACGGGGGTCGCGGGCGGCGCCTCAGTCCCCGAGGGCGAGCCCGACGCCGAACAGCAGCAGCACCAGCAGGCCGGCCACCGTGACGCGGACGCCCCACGCGATCATCGTCAGCGGTCCCGCGTCCCGCGCGCGGGCGTACAGCGCCCCGGTCACCGGCAGCACCGCGAGCCCGGCCACCCACGCCCAGGTCGGCCCGAAGGGCAGCCCGCGCCACCATCCCCCGGCCGCGTACAGCGCGGCGAGGGCCGCTCCGAGCGGGACGGCGAGGGCGGCGCCGGGCAGGCCGGTGCGGCGGCCCAGCGCCCGGGCCGCGGCGGTGACGGGCAGCGAGAACAGGGCCGTGTGCAGCAGCCCGAGCAGCGGGAACAGCACGATCCCGAAGCAGAGCAGGAACAGCAGCCCGAAGGCCCCGCCGTCGGCGGGGTCCCACTCCGGCTGCCGCGAGGCGTGCAGCACCGAGATCCCCAGCAGCAGCAACGGCTGCCCGGCCGCCGGCGCCACCGCCCCCGGCAGCTCCCGGCTCCAGACGGACGCCGCCCCGCTCCGGCCCGCGCCGCGCACGGCGCCCGGTGCGCCCGCCCCGCGCACGCGCGGCCGGCGCACCACGCCCAGCTCCCGCACCTCGTGCGCCATCGCCCCCACCCCTCCCGCTTGAACATGTTCAATCGCCCGGCACCCTACACCCCGCACCCGGTCCCCTCCTCCCGCGCCCGGCCGGGCCCCCGCCCCCCTTCCCATCTGACACTCCGTCAGCTTCAATCGTCGGTGTGATGGGACACGCAGGGATGGCGGCCACCGTCGTCCGATACCTCAGGTCGGCCGGCTCCCCCACCTCCGGCGTGCGGACCGGCGCTCCCCCGGACCCCGCCCCGGGGTACCCCCGGCCCCGCCCCGGCCTGCGGGCCGTCGGCGAGGACGAACGCGCGCCCGTCAGTCCCGCCGAGTTCCGGGCCGTCCTGGGCAACTTCGCGAGCGGGGTCACCGTCGTCACCGCCCCGCCCGCCGACGGCGGGGAGGGCCCGGCCGGCTTCGCCTGCCAGTCCTTCGCCTCGCTCTCCCTCGACCCGCCCCTGGTCACCTTCATGGTGGCGCGCACGTCGGCCACCTGGCCGCGCATCGCCCGCGCCGGGGTGTTCTGCGTCAACATCCTCGGAGCCGGGCAGGGCGGGCTGTGCCGGGCCTTCGCGGTCAGCGGCGCCGACAAGTTCGCCGGGGTCGCGCACCGGCCCGCCCCGGCGACCGGATCCCCGGTGCTGGACGACGTACCGGCCTGGATCGACTGCCGGATCCACGCCGTCCACACCGGCGGCGACCACCTCATCGTCGTGGGCCGGGTCGAAGCCATGGGCGCGGCCGGCGAGGGCGACCCGCTGCTCTTCCACAAGGGCCGCTTCGCCCGCCTGGCCGACTGACCGCTCCCGCCCGGCCCGCCGTTATCCTGCGGTCGACGTCAGGGCGGTGGGGGCATGGGGAACACGTACGGGCCGGGGCGCACCCGGTGGACCGGCATCACCGGGTGGCTGATGGTCGGGAGCGCCGTGGCCGCGCTCCTGTGCGCACTCGTCCGAGTGAGCCCGTACCCGCCGCTGGTGGCGGAGGCCTCCCTCGCCGGCGCCTCCGCCCTCTTCGCCGCGTGCTGGGTGGCGGCGTCCCTGCACGCCCGCCGCGTCCCGCCCGGGGCGGACCTCCGCAAGAGGCCGCCGGGACGGCCGCGCGGACGCGTGCTGCGCGTCCTGCTCGCCTTCGGGGTCCCCCTCGCCACCTTCGCCGCCCTCGTCGTGTGCTTCACCGACACCGGCGAGGTGGGCAGGCGCGCGGAACAGCTGGAACGGGCCGGCTACGACCGCCACGAGGCCCGGATCGTCCGGCTCACCGGCGAACCGGAGCACAACCCGGCCACGGACGACGGCAACGCGTACTACAGCACCGACGTGGTCCTCAGCGTGCCGTACGAGGGCGGCTCCCGGGACGTCGCCGTCGCGGGCGTGACCACCGGCGAACGCCCGGAGCCCGGCACCACGGCCGAGGTCTGGTTCGCCCCCGCCCACCCCGAGGTCGGCGTGGGCACCTCGCCCGCCCGCCCCGCGGCCGGCCGGCTGATCGTCGTGATCTTCCTGTTGGTGCTCGGCCCGTGGCCCCTGATCGCGGGCGCCGCGATCAAGTCGTACATGGAGCCGGGCGCCGTCGAGCGGATCCGCCGCTTCGACCCCGGCACGCACCTGCCCGCCCTCGGCCTGCTGCTCCTCGGCGTGGCCGCGCTGCTGCCGCTGGCCCTGGACGTGCCGGTGGCGGGTTCCACCCGCGCGTGGGCCCTCCTCGCGCTCCCCGCGCCGGCACTGGCGCTCACCTGGACGGCCCGGCGCCTCTAGCGGCCCGAGTCGGGGATGTGCCGCCCGCTCGGGGCTCCGCGCCACCGGCGGGACGACACCCCCGGACTCCGGATCCCGGACGCCGTACGCACGCTCCGGGCCGCCCGGATCAGAACGTGAGCACCCCGCGCGCGACCCGCCCGTGGCGGGCGTCGTCCACGGCCTTCGCGAAGTCCTCCACCGGGTAGACCTCCGTGACCAGTTCGTCCAGCAGCAGCCTTCCCTGCCGGTAGAGCGCCGCGTAGAGCGCGATGTCGTGCTGGGGGCGCGAGGACCCGTACCGGCAGCCCATGACCGTCTTGTCCAGGTACAGGGAGGACACCAGGAAGGACGCCTCCTCCTTGAAGCCGGGCACCCCGAGCAGCACCGCCTGCCCGTGCCGGTCGAGGAGGTCGACGGCCTGCCGGATCAGCTTGACGTCGCCCACGCACTCGAAGGCGTGGTCCGCGCCCGTCGGGAGGACCTCCCGGACGGCCGCCGAGGTGTCGGCCGCGGCCGAGGCGTCCACGAAGTGGGTGGCGCCGAACTGCCGGGCCACCGCCTCCTTCGCCGGGTTCGCGTCCACCGCGACGATGACCGCCGCGCCCGCGATCCGGGCGCCCTGGATGACGTTGAGCCCGATCCCGCCGGTCCCGATCACGACGACCGTCTCACCGAGGCCCACCTTCGCCCGGTTGAGGACCGCGCCCACGCCGGTGAGCACCCCGCAGCCGATCAGCGCGGCCGAGGTCAGCGGGACGTCCTCCGGGACCTTCACCGCCTGCACGGCCTTGACCAGGGTCCGCTCCGCGAACGCCGAGTTGGAGGCGAACTGGAACAGCGGCTTCCCGGCCCGCGAGAAGGGCCGGTCCGGCATCCCGATCGCCTTGCGGCACATCGTCGGGCGGCCCCGGTCGCAGTCGGCGCAGGTCCCGCAGTTGGCGAGGGTCGACAGTGCCACGTGGTCCCCCGGTGCCACGTGCGTCACCCCCGCCCCCACGGCCTCGACCACGCCCGCGCCCTCGTGCCCGAGCACGACCGGCGGCGGGAAGGGGATCGTCCCGTCGATGACCGACAGGTCGCTGTGGCACAGCCCGGCCGCCGCCATCGCGACCAGCACCTCCCCCGGCCCCGGGTCCCGGACCTTCAGGTCCCCGACCACCTGGGCCTGCTTGCCGTCGAACACGACACCTCTCACCTGGGCTCCTTAGGCAGGCCGAGCACCCGCTCGGCGATGATGTTCCGCTGGATCTCGTCCGAGCCGCCGTAGATCGTGTCGGCCCGGGTGAACAGGAAGAGGCGCTGTTCCTCGTCGAGCCCGTCCTCGTACGGGTCCCCCCGCGCCCAGAGCCCGGGCCCGGCCGTCGCGGCCGCACCCCGTACCTGGACGGCCAGTTCCCCGAGCCGCCGGTGCCAGCCGCCCCACAGCAGCTTCGCCACGCTGGGCGCCCCCGCACGGCCCGCACCGCCCGCGGCTCCGGCGGCTCCGGCGGCCCCGGTGGTCCCCAGCGTCCGCAGGGCGTTCCAGCGCATGGTGCGCAGCTCCGCCCACTGCCGTACGAGGCGTTCGCGCAGGACCGGATCCGGCGCGCCCGAAGCCGCGTACGCCCGGACCACGCGCTCCAGTTCGGCGGCGAAGCCGATCTGCTGGACGAGGGTGGAGACGCCGCGTTCCAGGGCGAGCAGGCCCATGGCGACGGCCCAGCCGTTGCCCTCGCCGCCGACGACCTCCCGCGCGACGGCCCCGTCGAAGAACACCTCGTTGAACTCCGCCGTCCCGGACATCTGCCGGATCGGCCGGACCTCCACCCGGCCCGGCTGGTCCATGGGGACGAGGAGGAAGGACAGCCCCCGGTGGCGGCGGGAGCCGGCCTCGGTGCGGGCCAGGACGAAGCACCAGTCGGCCTCGCGGGCCAGGGAGGTCCAGATCTTCTGCCCGGTGACGCGTGGCAGCCCGTCGGCGGTGTCGCGCACCGCGGTCGTGCGCACCCCGGCGAGGTCGGATCCGGCGCCGGGCTCGCTGTAGCCCTGGCACCACAGCTCCTCGCCGCGGGCGATCGGGGGCAGGTAGCGGTCCTTCTGCTCGCGGCTGCCGTAGGCGATCAGGGTGGGGGCGAGGAGGTTCTCGCCGATGTGGCCGACCCGGGCGGGGGCGCGCTGCGCCGCGTACTCCTCGGCCCACACCACCTGTCCGGTGAGGGAGAGCCGCCGGTTGCCGTAGCCCTCCTCCTGCCAGCCCTGGCCGATCCAGCCGCCGCGGCCCAGCTCGCGTTCCCAGTCGCGGCGGATCGCGGCGCCTTCGTGTTCGCTGCCCGGTCCGCCGAGGCCGGCGGCCCGCGCGTACGGGCCCACGAGGTGCCCGGTGAGCCAGGCGCGGGCGCGGGCGCGCAGTTCTTCGTCCTCGGGTTCGAAGCTGAAGTCCACGGCGCTCCTTCTCAGGCGTTGGGCCGGTCCTTGGCGGCGGCGGCCTTGGCCATGGCTTCGAGCTGGGCGAGCATCGGCATGGGGTCGGTGCCGACGGTTCCGGGGAGGAAGTCGGCGATCTTCTCGGGGGTCCAGGTGCCTTCGGCGTACGCGGCGCGGAGTTCGCGCGGCTGGGCCCAGACGGCGATCTTGGGGCCGGCGATCGTGTAGACCTGCCCGGTGATGTCCGCGGCCTTGGCGCGGTCGCTGAGGAGGTAGGTGACGAGCGCGGCGACGTCCTCGGGCTCGCCGATCTCCTTGAGTTCCATGGGCACGTTGGCCGACATCCGGGTCCGGGCGACGGGTGCGACGGCGTTGGCGGTGACCCCGTACTTGTTGAGGCCGAGGGCGGCGCTGCGGACGAGGGAGATGATCCCGCCCTTGGCTGCGCTGTAGTTGGCCTGGGCGACGGATCCGGCGTGGTTGCCGCTGGTGAAGCCGATGAGCGTGCCGGAGCCCTGCCGGCGCATGACGGCGGAGGCGGCGCGGAAGACGGTGAAGGTGCCCTTGAGGTGGGTGGCGAGGACGGGGTCCCACTCCTCCTCGGACATGTTGAACAGCATCCGCTCGCGCAGGATCCCGGCGACGCAGACGACGCCGTCGAGGCGTCCGTACTCGGCGAGGGCGGTGTCCACCACGCGCTGACCGCCGGCCATGGCGGAGATGTCGTCGGCGACGGCGACGGCCTCGCCGCCGCCGGCGTGGATCTCCTCGGCCACGTCCTGCGCGACCTCGCTGGTCGGTTGGCCGCCCCCGATCCCGACCCCGTAGTCGTTGACGACGACCTTGGCGCCCTCGGCGGCGGCGGCGAGCGCCACCGCCCGGCCGATGCCCCGGCCCGCGCCGGTGACGGCGACCACCTTGCCTGCCAAGAAGTTCCCCACGGCCGACCCCTTCCCGTGTTTTCTGACGGACCGTTAGATTCTATGGCCAGTCGGATCCCTTCACACAAGCCCCGCGCCCCTAGGAGCTGATGGCCGGTGACCCTCCCTCCCGAGTTCCACGACATCGCCGAGCGCGTCAACAACTGGGGCCGCTGGGGCGCCGACGACGAGATCGGCACCCTGAACCTGATCACCGACGAGGTGGTGCGCGCCGCCGCCGCGGAGATCCGTACGGGCCGCCGGGTCCCCCTCGCGCTCCCCCTGAAGGAGGACGGCGTCCAGGCCGGACTCATCCCGGGCCGGGTCAACCCCCTCCACACCATGGTCCAGATCAACCAGGAGCTCTTCGGCCCGGGCACGGTGGCGTGCAGCGACGACGCCGTGACGATGGGCCTCCAGTCGGCCACCCACTGGGACGCCCTGACCCACGTCTCCCACTCGGGCCGCATCTACAACGGCCGCCCGGCGTCGACGATCACCGCGCACGGGCGCGCGGAGTTCAGCGGCATCGACAAGGCGCGGCACATCGTCTCGCGCGGCGTCCTGCTGGACGTGGCCCGCGCCAAGGGCCTGGACCGCCTCCCGGGGGACCACGCGGTCACCCCGGAGGACCTCGCGGAGGCGGAGGAGTTCGGCGGCGTCACGGTCCGCGCGGGCGATGTCGTCCTCGTCCGCACCGGCCAGGTCCAGGTCTACCTGGCGGGCGACAAGCACGGCTACGGGTTCCCCTCCCCCGGCCTGTCCGTCCGCACCCCGCGGTGGTTCCACGCGCGGGACGTGGCGGCCGTCGCGAACGACACCCTCACCTTCGAGATCTTCCCGCCGGAGATCGAGGACCTCTGGCTGCCGGTGCACGCGCTGGACCTGGTCGAGATGGGCATGCACCAGGGCCAGAACTGGAACCTGGAGGAACTGTCCACAGCCTGTGCGGAAGAGGGCCGGTACTCCTTCCTCCTCTCCGCCATGCCGGAACCTTTCGTCGGCGGCACCGGCACCCCGGTGGCCCCGGTGGCGGTCCTGTGACCCGCCCCATCACGCCACGGCCGGCGAGCCGGGCTGGAAACGCCGCCCCGCCAGCAGAAACGGTGCATTGACCACACACCTGATCGGATACGCCTGTGCCACCCGATGCTGGTGCACACAGCAGTTATCCACACAAGAGCCGCAACCCGGCCGAATCACCCCTTCATGCACCCGACCGGACTTCGGAACGATGAGTCCCGCGACTCCCAGACCGCCGCCACGAGCGGCGTCCACCTGGCTGCCGAAGACGAAAAGGGGAACACCCATGTCACCGCGCAAGATCCTGGCGATGATGACCGCGACCGCGGCCCTGATGGCGGGCCCGGTACTGACAGCCGAAGCCTCCACCTCGACCGCCTTCTCCCAGCAGACCCGCGCCGCCGGGCTGACGGCCCCGCAGGCGGCCGAACTCCAGCAGCGCGTCGACGCCGTCCTGGCGTCGGACCCGCGGGCCCGCCAGATCTCCGCGAACAAACTGACCGTCGCCGGCGGCGAGCTCGTCGTCAGGGCCCCCGGCCAGACCGAGACCCGCGACCTGGCGGCCCCGGACACGGCGCTGGCCTGCAACAGCGGCCACCTGTGCATCGTGGACGGCCGCGGCTACGCCTACGACTACTACCGCTGCGGCTACTACGACTTCAACGGCATCGGCGACGGCACCTTCAACAACAACCAGACCTCCGGGACCCGGGCCCGCTTCTACAACTCCGACGGCAGCGAGCGCTGGTCGCACGTGGCCAAGGGCACCGGCACGGCGTCCTGGACCCCGGTCTACCACATCCGCCCCTGCTGACCCGACCTCCGACCGGGCCGCCCGCACCCCGCCCCACCGGCGGCGGCGCGGGCGGCCTTCGCGCAGGCGGCCCCCTCACGCCCCTGCCCCGAAGCCGAACCAGACGACCTTGACGCGCTCCCCCGCCGCCGGAGCCTCCTGCGGGCCACCGCTCGGGCGCGCGGTCGTAGACGTACACGAGGGCCGGGTGCCGGTCTCGAGCCCCGCCCTCGCCTTGCCTCGGCTACGACAGCGGCATCCCCGTCAACGCCGAGTCCCGCCACCTGCCCGAGCACGTGCCCGGGGTGCTCCCGGACCGGGCGCGCCGGGCCGGGGCCGTCGTGGGCGCCTCGTACGCTGCATCCGTACGCGACGCACAGGAGGCGGCCGAGATGACCGGTACGACGACGACCGCCGAGGTGCTGGCGGAACTGGCCGCGCTGGAGGACCCGAGGATCCGCGCCGTGAACGAGCGGCACGGCGACGACCACGGCGTGAACCTCGCCAAGCTGCGCGCCGTCGCCAAACGCCTCAGGACGCAGCAGGACCTCGCCCGCGACCTCTGGGCGACGGGCGACACCGCCGCGCGGCTCCTCGCCCTCCTGATCTCCCGCCCGAAGGCGTACGGCCGGGACGAGCTGGACGCCATGCTGCGCGGGGCGCGCACGCCCAAGGTGCAGGACTGGCTCGTCGGCTACGTCGTCAAGAAGAGCCCGCACGCCGAGGAACTGAGGGAGGCCTGGTTCGCGGATCCGGACCCGGTGGTCGCGAGCGCCGGCTGGGCCCTGACCACCGACCGGGTGGCGAAGCGGCCCGAGGGACTCGACCTGGCCGGGTTGCTGGACCTCATCGAGGCGCGGATGAAGGACGCCCCGGACCGCCTCCAGTGGGCGATGAACCACTGCCTGGCCCAGATCGGCATCGAGCACCCCGAACACCGCGCCCGCGCGGTCGCCATCGGGGAACGCCTGGAGGTCCTGAAGGACTACCCGACCTCCCCGGGCTGCACGTCCCCGTACGCGCCCGCCTGGATCGCCGAAATGGTCCGCCGCTCCACCACCCGCTGACCCCTGTCCCGGCTCGAGACGTCGACAGCTGTCAGGCCGGGGTCACCGGTACCTGCAGTTCCGTCACCCAGTCGTCGCGGTTCTCGGGGCATTCCAGGTTGACCTCGCGGGGGTAGCCGCTCGACAGGTAGCCGTTGGCATCGATCCAGCGGGCCAGGGTCTGGGCGGTGGGGAGCACGGTGTCCATGGAACCGCGGTGCACGATGGTCGCCGCCTGGTCGAGGGACGGCAGGTCGTGGACGCGGAAGACGCCGTTCTGGAGAGGTGCGGACACCTGGACGGCGGCATGGACGGTGATCCTGCCGCCCCCCTCCGGGGCGTCCTCGTAGGAGGCGACACCGGGGCCCGTGGGGCTGATGCCCGCCGCTCCCAGGTACCGGAACAGCTCCTCGTAGAGCGGCCCGACGACCGGCCCGATGTCCGCCGGCTCGTAACTCGCGGCGGTCGCGGTCAGCTCCGCCACCCGGACCGTGGGGACGCTCTTGATGACGACGTCGTTCGTGGGCATGTGCCCCTCGCTCTCGATCGCTCGGAGCCTCGCCTCGACCTGCGCCATCCGCCTTCGTGCGGCGGCCACGGCAGTCTCCAGTTCGGCCTGCCGCAGCCGCAGCATGCCGCGCAGTTCCTCGGCGCCGACCTTCTCGTCCACGATGTCCCGGACCTGCTGGAGGGTGAATCCGAGGTCCTTGAGCGCGATGATCCGGTTGAGGCGGGCGAGCTGCGCGGCGGTGTAGTGGCGATAGCCGCTGGCAGGGTCGACGTGGGCAGGGCGCAGCAGACCGGTCGCGTCGTAGTGACGCAGCATCCGGACCGAAACGCGGCCGTGCCGGGCGAAGTCTCCGATGGTGAACATGATGTCTCCGAGCTGACCACCTGACACGGTGTGAGGGTCAAGACCGACCGGGGTCAGTCCCCCAGCGCGGCCCTCGCCGCGCTGGGCGCGAGTCCCGGGGACCCCGTGGCGGGACGGCCGGTGCCGGATGCGGCCGCTGGGGCGGGGGCATTCGAGGAGCTGGCGCTATTCGCCCACGCATGACAGCCCCACCCCCGCCGCGTACGCCGCCAGGTCCTCCGCCGCGCCCGTCGCGCCGCCCGCCCAGGCCACGTAGCCGTCCGGGCGGATCAGGAACACGCCGTCGCCGTACGCCCCGTACGCCGGGATCCGGACCGTGCGGGCGCCGGTGAGGGGGCCCGGCTCGGCGGTGCCGACCGTGAGCAGGGTCCAGTGCGGGCCGCGGAAGGCGTCGAAGAGGCGGGTGCCGCCGCGGTGGCCGTCCGGGGCGCGGTCGCCGGCCTGGAGGGCGTCGGCCGGGAGGCCGGGGCGGGTCTCCACCGCCAGGGAGGAGTCCCGGTAGCCGAGGCCGAGCTGGCGGGTGGCCGCGCCGCGGCGGGCCTCGCCGCGGTGGATGCGGGTCGACAGGCCGAGCATCTCGGCGGCGACGGGCATCCGTTCCTCCTCGTACGTGGCGAGGAGGGTCTCGGGGGCCGCCCCGCTCAGGACCGCCGCGAGCTTCCAGCCCAGGTTGTACGCGTCCTGCACGCTGGTGTTGAGGCCCTGCCCGCCCGCCGGCGAGTGGACGTGCGCCGCGTCGCCGACGAGGAAGATCCGCCCCTCCCGGAACCGGTCGGCCATCGCCGCCCGCGGCCGGAAGTCCGACGCCCAGCGGACCTCCGTCACGGCCTCGGCGGACACGTGCGTGCGGGCGGCGATCAGGGCCCGGACGGCGGACGGCGAGAGGTCGACGGGGCCGTCGGTGTGCGGGAGCGCGGCCGTCACCTGGAAGTCCCGCGTGCCGGCCAGCGGGCAGAGGGCGAGGAAGCCCGCGCCTCCGGCCGGCGGGAAGACGTGCCAGTGGTCGCGGTCGAGGCCGGTGATGCGTACGTCGGCCACCAGCATCGGCGCCGGGTCGACGGTTTCGCCCGTCATTACGATGCCGAGCGCCCGCCGCACCGTGGAGCGGCCGCCGTCGGCGGCCACCGCGTACCGCGCGCGCACCGGGGCGCCGGAGGCGAACTCGGCGGTCACCCCGTCCGCGTCCTGCGTGATGCCGGCCAGCTCCCGGCCGAAGGCGACCTCGCCGCCCAGTTCGGCGAGCCGTGCCAGCAGGATCTCCTGGGTGCGCCATTGCGGGACCATCCAGGGTTCGGCGTAGGGGGTGCCCTCGTCGGCCGTCGCGGTCTCGTCGGGGTCGAGGATGGCGTGCTCGCCCACCCGTACGCCGTCCTGCCAGATCATCCCGACCGGGTACGGGCCGCCCGCCGCGCGGACCGCGTCGTAGACGCCGAGGTCGTCGAAGACCTCCAGCGTGCGCGGCTGGATGCCCTTGCCGCGCGAGCCGGGGAAGAGCCCGGCGGAGCGTTCCACGACGAGTGCGCGGACGTCGCGGCGGGCGAGGTCGACGGCGAGCGCCAGGCCGGCGGGACCCGCGCCGACGATCAGTACGTCCTGGTTCATCCACTTCTCCTTAACGCTGTTAAGCAGCTGCCGACGAGCGTGCCCTTAACACTGTTAAGCTGTCAAGCGTGGCTACCCGCAGAACCCCCAAGCTGGACAAGAAGCAGGCCGTGGAGGCCTCCCTCCGCCTGCTGAACGACCTCGGCCTCGACGGGCTCAGCCTGCGCGCCATCGCCAAGGAGCTCGACGTCCAGGCACCCGCCCTGTACTGGCACTTCAAGAACAAGCAGGAACTCCTCGACGAGATGGCGACGGAGATCTACCGCCGGATGACCGCCGGCGCCGGCGCCGCCCTCCCCCCGGACCTCCCCTGGCAGGACCGCCTCCTCGCCGCCAACCGCCGTCTGCGCGCCACCCTGCTGCGCTACCGCGACGGCGCGAGGGTCTTCAGCGGGTCCCGCTTCACCGGCACCGAGCACGCCGTCTGGCTGGAGGAACACCTGCGGGCGCTCACCGGCGCCGGGTTCACGCTCCCCCAGGCCGTCCGCGCCACCACCACCGCCTACCTCTTCACCCTCGGCTTCGTCACGGAGGAACAGGGCGTCGAGCCGCTCCCCGGCGAACGCCGCGAGGGCTACGACGTCGCCGAGCGCGCCGAGCGCCTCGCCGGCTTCCCGCTGTCCGCCGAGGCCGGAGCCGACCTCTTCCAGGACTACGACCAGGGCTTCGAGGAGGGCCTGCGCCTCGTGATCGCCGGCATCGAGGCCCGGTACGCCCCCCGCCCCGGCGGAACCGCCCGATGACCGGACGCGCCTACGGCTTCCTCGTCGCGGCGGAACCGGACCCGGCCGCCCTCGGACCGGTACTCGACGCCGTCTTCGCCGTCGGCGAGGGCGCCGTCGAGGTCGGCCTCGAGGGAACGGACGAGGGCTGGCGGTGGGACACCCCGGTGCAGTGCGGGATCACGTGGTCGGAGCCCGGGGACATCTCCTGCCGGCTCCTCCTCTACGCCGGCCCGGCCGTCCCGGACCCGCCGTCCGACGAGGCCGTCGGACGGGCCCTGGCCCGCGGGCTGGGGACGGCGGTGCTGACGGACCACCCGGGCACGCCGTGGCTCTACCGCGTGTTCACCCCCGGCGGCGGGTCCACCTGGGCCGCCATCGGCGACGGCGACGGCGACGGCGGAACCGACGGCCCCGCCCTCCGCGTCACCGTCACCCAGGCCCGCGTCGAGGCCTTCCCCGACGCCACCGTGCGCGGACTGCCCGAGGCCGTGCGCACCGTGCCCTGCGCACCTGCGGACACCGACCGCCGCCTGTGGCACTGGGCCGACCTGATCGGCCGCATGGAGGCCGGGTGGACGCCGCTGCGCTGGTACGGGGCCGACATGTACGCGGAGGACCTCGACGCCCGGGACGCGCTGCGCGACCTGGAGGGCGACCCCCGCCTCGAGGCCCTCGACGCCCGCTTCCGGGCCGTGACCGTGGACGACGGCGGCGAGGAGACCGGCGCCGACCCGGCGACCGCGCCCTGGTACCGGCTCCGGCGGCCCGCCGTCCTGCCCTGGCGGGTGCTGGCGCCCGCGGACCCCGACGCCGCCGACCGGCTGTGGGAGTGGGTCCGTGACGGCGCCTCGGGCGGGGAGGACTTCATGGGACTCGACTTCGGCGGTGCGGTCCTGGACGGCGCCGACCTCAGCGGCTCCTGGGCCCACGACGCCCGGCTCACCGGCGCCCGCCTGGTCGGAACCTGCTTCTCCCGCGCCCACCTCAAGGGCGCCGACCTCAGCGGCGCCGACGCCACCGGCGCCTGCTTCGTACGGGCCGACCTGGACGAAGCCGTCCTGCGCGGCACCGTCCTCGACGGCGCCGACCTCGTCCGGGCCGGACTGTACGAGGCCGACGCGCGCGGCGCGAGCCTGCGCGGCGCCCGCATCCTGGGCGCGGCCCTGCTGGGGACCGACCTGCGCGGGGCGGACCTGAGCGGCGCGGTGCTCCGGGAGAACGGCTTCAAGGTGGTCCTGGACGACAGCACCCGCGTGACGGGCCTGACCGGAACCGTCTTCGGCCCGGCGGAACACCTCGCCCCGGACGGCACCCGCACCACCCTCGCCGGGACGGCCCTGGAGGACTGGATCGCCGCACGCGGAGGAACCGTACGCGTCATCCCACCCCGCGGGCCCCGGCCCTGACCCGGAAAACCTGCGGGTGGCGGCGTGCGGTCGTGCGCGCCCCGAGCGCGGCACGGCAGCCGCCACCCCACGACCCGCACTCGTCAAGGCACAGGACCCTTGGCGTCCCCTCGCGACGAATCGCTCACCACCAGGGTGATCAACGCGTGACGAACCGTCAACACCTCGTTAGAGGTACACGCTCGGTTCCCGCATCAGCCCGAAATTTTTCGGAGCCCCGTCCGCGGCCTCCGCCGCCGCGCGGTCGATCTCGCACCAGATGCGTTTGCCCGCGCCCTCGCGCTGCCAGCCCCACCGGTCCGCGAGGCCGTCCACCAGCTCCAGGCCGCGCCCGCCGGTGTCGTCGCCGCACGCCTGCCGCCGGGCCGGGGCGCGGTCGCTGGCGTCCGCCACCTCGACCCGTACCCCCGGTCCCCCGAACAGCATCCGCAGCACGGCCGGGCAGCCCGTGTGCACGACCGCGTTCGTGACCAGCTCGGAGATCAGCAGGATCAGCGTCTCGGCGAGCGGCTCGTCGTCCCCTATTCCGGACCCCGCCAGCCGGGACCGCGCCCACCGGCGCGCCCGGCCGACCTCGGCGGGGTCCGGTCCTACCTCCAGCTGCACCTGAAGCACCTGCACCGCTCACACCATCCGAACCGGCGGACACTTCGCCTCGCGACAGGATGGGATCACCGACCGTGACCCCCTTGCCCAGCAGCATGGTTGACATACAGTCACCACAACAAGCGCTTCGGGCATATTCCAGCGCGAAGGAGTAGGCGTGGTGCATACTGTGCGACGCTCACGCCGCTCAACCGCTCGCATCGTCGGAGCGTACCGTGGCACGCCCCCGTCTCCGGGCCGCATCGGGCTGGGCGAAGGACACAAACCGATATCAACTCTCTGTAATCGGACATGCGTCCCGCACCGTCCTTCCCGTACCCCTCCCGTGGCCCTCCCGTGGCTTTCCGTACCCCTCCCCCGCCGTCCCGTAACACGGCGCGAACACGTCCCGTGACGCACTGCCACCGCCCCGCGACCCCCGATCACCGCCCGCGCCCGGCCCGCTCACCCCGTGGCATCGGGCGACACCGCCTCCGCCAGCAGCGCCTCCGCCAGCAGTTCCTCCGCCCGGTCCGCCGTGCGCCACTGCTCCGCCCGCACCCAGGCCCGCTTCAGGTGCAGGTGCACGTCCGCCTCCCACGTGAAGCCCATCCCGCCGTGCACCTGGAGGCAGTCCCGCGCGCCCCGCACCGCCGCCGCGTCCGCGAGCAGCTTGGCGGCGGCGGTCTCGGCGGGATCCCCCGTCACCGCCGCCGCGTAGACCGCCGTACGGGCCACCTCGGCCCGCACCAGCATCCGCGAGCACAGGTGCTTGACGGCCTGGAAGCCCCCGATGGCCTGCCCGAACTGCTCGCGCTGCCCCGCGTACCGCACCGCCAGCTCCACCGTCCGCAGCGCGCTCCCGAGCTGGAGCGCCGCCGTCAGCAGCGCCCCCGTGTCCCGGTATCCGCCCGGGAGCACCCCGTCGGCCCGCCACAGGGGGGTCAGCGGGTCCGCCGAGCGCACCGGCACCCCGGTCGGGACCTCCGGCATCCCCAGCACGGCGTCGGCCTCCCCCAGGTGCGCCACCAGCGGTCCGTCCAGGTCGAACGCGGTCACCACCGCCTCCCCCGACGCCGCCCCCGGGACCACTCCGGCGGCCAGGTGCGTGGCGACCAGCGGCCCCGGCAGCAGCACCCGCCCCGCCTCCTCGAAGACCAGCACCGCCTCCGGCAGGCCGAGCCCCGCTCCGCCCCCGGACTCCGGGAGCCGCAGCGAGAAGAACCCCGCCCCGCCCAGCTCCCGCCACAGCCCCCGGTCCACCGGCACCGGCGCCCCGTCCACGGCCGACCGCAGCGCCTCGCGCCCGTACCGTCCGGCGAGGAGGTCCCGGATGCCCGCCCGCACGTCCCGCTGGTCCTGCGTCAGCCGGAAGTCCACGGCCGCTCACCGCCCCTTCGGGAGGCCGAGGATCCGCTCGGCCACGATGTTGTGCTGGATCTCCGTGGTGCCCGCCGCGATGGTGTACGAGAGCGAGGAGAGCCGCTCCGCCGTCCACTCCGCCTCCAGGGACAGGGATTCCGCTCCCAGGACCGCCGCGGCCGCCTCGTACAGTTCCTGCCGCGCGTGCGAGTACGCCAGCTTGAAGACGCTGCCGCCCGCGCCCGGGACGCCGCCCGAGCGCTGTGACTCGCTGACGTTCCACTGCGTCAGCCTCCACAGGGCCCCGAATTCCCCGTGGAGCCGTCCGAGGGTGCGGCGTACGACGGGGTCGTCCCAGCGCCCGTTCTCCTTCGCGGTGCGGGCCAGCCGGGACAGGGTGCGCCGGCAGGCGACGACCTCGCCGACGAAGGCGGTGCCGCGCTCGAAGGACAGGGTCACCATCGTGACCCGCCAGCCGTCGTTCTCGGCGCCGACCCGGTTCTCCACCGGCACCCGCACCTCGTCCAGGAACACCTCCGCGAACTCCGCGGACCCGGCGAGGGTGCGCAGCGGCCGTACCGTGATGCCGGGCGCGTCCATCGGCATCGCCAGCCAGGAGATCCCCCGGTGCCGGGGCGCCGCCGGGTCGGTGCGCACCAGCAGCTCGCACCAGTCGGCGATCTCGGCGTGCGAGGTCCAGATCTTGGAGCCGGTGACGACGTACGCGTCCCCGTCGCGCACCGCCCGGGTGCGCAGCGAGGCCAGGTCGGATCCGGCGCCGGGCTCGCTGAAGCCCTGGCACCACACCTCGTCCCCGCGCAGTACCGGGGGCAGCCAGCGCGCCCGCTGCGCGGGGGTGCCCTCGGCGGCGATCGTCGGTCCCGCGTGCAGCAGGCCGACGAAGTTCGCGCCGACGTACGGGGCCCCCGCGCGCTCGGTCTCCTCCAGGAAGATCAGGTGTTGGGTCGGGGTGGCGCCGCGCCCGCCGGCGTCGACGGGCCAGTGCAGGCCCGCGTACCCGGCGTCGTACAGCCTGCGCTGCCAGCCCAGGTCGTACGCGCGCCGGCCGGGCCAGTCGTCGGGGGAGGGCCGGGCGGGCAGTCCGGGCAGCACCTCGGCGAGCCACGCGCGCAGCCGGGCCCGGAAGTCCTGTTCCTCCTCGGTGTAGGAGAGGTCCATCAGCGGTCCTGGTCGAGGGGCAGGCCGAGCATGCGGATGGCGTTGCCGCGCATCAGCTTGTAGACGGTCTCCTCGTCGAGGCCCTCGACGTGGTCGAGGGCGACCTCCTTGGTGTGCGGGAAGGTCGAGTCGACGTGCGGGTAGTCGGTCTCGAAGGTGGCGTTGTCGCGGCCGACGACGTCGAGCGAGGCGATGCCGTGCTTGTCGCGGAAGAAGCAGCAGTAGATCTGCCGGTAGTAGTACGTGGACGGCGGCTCGGGGACGAGGTCGCGCACCCCGCCCCAGGCGCGGTGCTCCTGCCAGACGTCGTCCGCGCGCTCCAGCGCGTACGGGATCCAGCCCATCTGGCCCTCGCTGTAGGCCAGCTTCAGCGCCGGGAACCTCACCAGTACGCCGCTGAAGAGGAAGTCCATCATCGAGGCCATGGCGTTGTTGAAGCTCAGCGCGGCCTGGACGGCGGGCGGGGCGTCGGGGGAGGCGGCGGGCATCTGGGACGAGGACCCGATGTGCATGTTCACGACCGTGCCGGTCTCCTCGCAGACGGCGAAGAAGGGGTCCCAGTAGCCGGAGTGGATGGACGGCAGCCCCAGGTGGGTGGGGATCTCGGAGAAGGTGACGGCCCTGACCCCGCGCGCGGCGTTGCGGCGGACCTCGGCGACGGCCAGCCCGATGTCCCAGAGCGGAATGATGCACAGCGGGATCAGGCGGCCGCCGCTGTCCCCGCACCATTCCTCGACCATCCAGTCGTTGTACGCGCGGACGCAGGCGAGGGCCACTTCCTTGTCCTTGGCCTCGGCGAAGGTCTGCCCGCAGAAACGCGGGAAGGTCGGGAAGCACAGCGAGGCCTCGACGTGGTTGAGGTCCATGTCGAGGAGCCGCGCCCCGGGGTCCCAGCAGCCGCGCCGCATCTCCTGGCGGGTGATGCCCTCCAGGGTCATGTCGTCGCGGTCGAAGCCGACGGCGGCGATGTTGCGCTTGTACGGGAACCTGAGGTCCTCGTAGACCCACCAGTCGGCCGGCGGGCCGTCGGGGTCCATGGAGATGACGTACTTGCCGCCGGTGTAGCGCAGTTCGCCGATCCCGGCGGTGAGTGGCTTGGGCCCGCGGTCGCGGTACTTGGCGGGCAGCCACACGTCGAAGAGGTGGGCGGGCTCGATCACGTGGTCGTCGACGCTGATGATCCGAGGCAGTTCCAGGGCCATGTGCTCGCGCTCCTTCACCCAAATCTGATGCATCGTCAGAAACAAGCTAGCCCCGCCACCCCTGGACCGACAAGCGGCGGAGCCCTACGCTCTGGCCTTGATCTGACTCACCGTCAGTTCGTGTGGCGCGGCGCGCCCAGGGGAGGTCCGGGATGACGGCGGAAACGACCACGGAGACGGCCGGGGAAACGGCGGCGGAAACGACCACGGAGACGGCCGGGGAAACGGCGGCGGACGCGGCCGGGGAAACGGCGGCGGACGCGGCCGGGGAAACGGCGGCAGACGCGATCGGGGAAGCGCCGGCGGACGCGCCGCGAATCCCGGGACCCGAGGAACCGCGTTCAACCCCGGAATCCCCGGGATCCCCGGGATCCCCCCAGCCCCCGGCATCCGCCCCGCGGCCCCCCGCCGGCCCCGCCGACCGCCTGACGGCCGTCGCCACCGGACTCAGCCGGTCCGCGACCCTGTGGGAGCTGATCTCCCGCCGGGCCGGCCTCACCCCCGCCGCCCCGGCCCTCGTCCAGGCCGCCGAGGACCCCGCCGCCGACCGCACGCTCACCTTCGGCGCCCTGCGCGAACGCGCCGAACGCGTCGCGGCGGGCCTGTACGGCATGGGCGTGCGCCCCGGCACGGTCGTCGCCTGGCAGCTGCCGACCCGCGTCGAGAGCGTCCTGCTCTCGGCCGCCCTCGCCCGCCTCGGCGCCGTCCAGTCCCCCGTGATCCCCTTCTACCGCGACCGCGAGGTCGGCTTCGCGCTGCGCGAGTCCAAGGCGGAGTACTTCGCCGTACCCGGCTTCTGGCGCGGCTTCGACCACACCGCGATGGCCCACCGGCTCGGCGCGCGCGGGGTCTTCGAGGCGTACGCCGGCCTGCCCGACGGCGACCCGGCCGTACTGCCCCCGCCGCCCGCCGACGGCACCACCGTGCGCTGGATCTACTGGACCTCCGGCACCACCTCCGACCCCAAGGGCGTCCTGCACACCGACCGCTCCCTGATCGCCGGCGGCTCCTGCCTCGCCCACGCCCTGCGCCCGGCCCCGGACGACGTCGGCTCGATCGCCTTCCCGTACGCGCACATAGGCGGCCCGGACTACCTGGTGATGCTGCTCCTGTACGGCTTCCCGGCGGTGCTCTTCGAGAATTTCGCGATGCCGGACGCGCTGGACGGCTACCGCCGCCACGGGGTCACCATCGCCGGCGGCTCCACCGCGTTCTACTCCCTGTTCCTCGCCGAGCAGCGCAAGGACCCCGCCACCCCGCTCCTGCCCCGCCTGCGGCTCCTGGCGGGCGGCGGCGCCCCCAAGCCCCCCGAGATCTACCACGCGGTGGTGCGCGAACTGGGCTGCCGGCTCGCCCACGGCTACGGCATGACCGAGGTCCCGATGATCACCATGGGGTCCCCGGACGACACCCCGGAGAACCTGGCCACCACCGAAGGGCGCCCCCCGCAGGGCATGTCCGTCCGCATCACCACCCCCGACGGCACCGTCCTGCCCGCCGGAACCGACGGTGAGGTCCGGCTGCGCGGCGAGGCGGTCTGCCAGGGCTACCTGAACCGGCCGGACACCGGGGAGGAGGCCTTCGACGCCGACGGCTACCTGATCACCGGCGACCTCGGGCACCTCACCCCGTCCGGCCACCTCGTCCTCACGGGACGGGCCAAGGACGTGATCATCCGCAAGGGGGAGAACATCTCCGCGAAGGAGATCGAGGACCTCCTCCACCAGTTCCCCGGCGTCGGTGACGTCGCCGTCATCGGCCTGCCGGACGAAGAGCGCGGCGAACGCGTCTGCGCCGTCGTCGAGCAGCCGCACGGGGCCGCGCCGCTCACCCTGCCGCAGGTCACGGCGTACCTGCGCACGCGCGGACTCGCCCCGCACAAGCTCCCCGAACAGCTGGAACTGGTCGACGCCCTGCCCCGCAACGACGCCCTGCGCAAGGTGCTGAAGTACCGGCTGCGCGAGCGGTACGCCTGACCGCGGCCGCCGCTGCTGGCACCAAGGTGTCAGGCCCCTTGGTGCCGGTCCGGAAACCTTCCACGGGGGTTCCCGGCCGAGCAGGATGGTGCTCACCGGAACGGCGGCGGGAACGAAACCCGGAGCCGGGGCCACCAGGGGCAACACGCCTCCCACGGCCCGGACATCCGCCGTCCGGATCCACCAGGAACCGTCATCAGCCAGGGGGCACCGCCATGTCGAAAACCACTCCGAGTACCGCCGCCGGCATCCGCGCGGACCGCACCATCGGGTGGGACTGATCGGCATGCTCCTCGTCCGGCTCCCCCTCGTCAGCCACACCGGGGCGCCCGGTACGGACAGCGGGGCGAGCCTGCTCCAGGACGCACTCTGGGCCCACGCCGGCCCGCAGCACGCCCTCGAGCACGTACGGGTGCGCCCCCTGCCGGAGGGGATGAGCGTGGCCCTCTTCGTCCGGGCCGAGGACGACACCCAGGCCCGTGAGAAGGCCCGCGCCCTCCTCGCCACCGTCCTCGCGACGGGTGCGGCCCGCCACTACTCGCTGGGCCCGCTGATCTCGAACTGACCTGCGCCCACAGCCTTCACCGCCGCTCCGACCGCTGCTCCTGCAGGGCAGCTGTCACCCGCGGCGACCGGCCACCGCGCCCGCCCTCCCCCGTCCCCGGGACTCCCGGCGACGCGCGGCCAGGCCCGCTCCGCTCCGCGGCACCGCCGCACACACACTTCCCCGGCCCTGACGCCTCGGGCCGCCATGTCCTCTTGGAGACACACCATGACCTCGCGCCGCTCCTCCCGCATGCTCACCACCGCCCTCACCACCTTCGTGGCAGCCCCGATGCTGGCCGTCGCCCTGCCCGCGGTGACGGCGCACGCCGAGTCCCAGACGGTCGCCTCGATCGCCCGCAACGAGGTCGGCGGCACGTGCAGCGACTACAACTGCCAGTACCCCACCGCCTGGTGCGCCGAGTTCACCCGATGGGTGTGGAACAAGGCCGGTGCGAACACCTCGGGCATCAGCGCCGCGGCGGTCAGCATCTACCAGTACGGCAAGAACAAGGGGACGCTGCACAGCACCCCGCAGGTCGGTGACGCGGTCCTGTACGACAGGGACGGCAACCTGAACGACGGTGAGGCCGACCACGTCAACATCGTCGTCGCGGTCAGCGGTGACAACATCCAGACGGTCGGCGGCAACGAGAGCGGAGGCGTGCGCTTCCGCGAGTGGTTCAACTGGAAGACCAACTCCAGCCCCGTCGGCGCCGGCCGCGCCCTCGCCTTCGTCGGCCCGGCCGGTCTGGCCGAGACGCCCGACACCCCGGTCAGCCAGGGCGGCGACCTCTACCACTCCATCCGCGATGCCGGCGGCACCTGGACGTCCTTCCAGCCCCTGAACGGCTTCGGCGGCGCGACCTACTTCAACGCCTCCCAGGAGTCGATCACCGCGACCCCGGACGGCGCGACGCAGACGCTCGCGACCGGCAAGGACGGCAACCTGTACCACACCATCCGTTACCCGGACGGCACCTGGCAGGGCTGGAACCGCATGGACGGCGCGAACGGCGCCACCACCTTCGCCGCGCAGGACCAGGCACTCGCCGGCATGCCCAACGGTGACGCGCAGACCATGGCCATCGGCAACAACGGCTACATCTACCACAACGCCCGCCACGCGGACCGCACCTGGCAGGGCTGGAACCAGGTCGGCGACTGGCAGGCCAAGAAGATCTCCGCCACGGGCATGGCCGACGGCAGCATGCAGTCGCTGATCGTCGGGATGAACGGGAACGTCTACCACACCGTCCGCAAGGCCGACGGCACCTGGCAGGGCTGGAACGCCGTCGACGGCGCGGGCACCGCCACCAGCTTCGCCGCGAGCAACATCGCCATCGCCGGCCTGCCCAACGGCGACGCCCAGCTCCTCGCCGTCGGCAACGACGGGAACACCTGGCACAACATCCGCAAGGCCGACGGCACCTGGCAGGGCTGGAACCGCATGGACGGCGCCAACGGCGCCGCCACGTTCGCCGCGAGCAGCGTCGCCATCACCGGCCTGCCCAACGGCGACGCCCAACTCCTCGCCGTCGGCAACGACGGCAAGGCCTGGCACAACATCCGCAAGGCCGACGGCACCTGGCAGGGCTGGAAGAGCACCGGGCAGGGCGCCCACGAGGTCAGCCTGACCGGCACCCCGGACGGTGACGCCCAGATGCTCATCACCCGCAGCTGAGCACACGGCCGGCCCACCCGCACCGGTGGGCCGGCCCTGACCGCGCCGCCCGCGCTCCCGCCCTTCCCGCCAGCAGCAGAGAGAGACCCTTCGCGATGTCCCGCACCGCCCGCCGCCCCCGCCTCTCCGTCATCACCGCCACCGCGCTCGCCGCCCTCGCCCTGTCGACGGTCGGAGCCGGCTCCGCACAGGCCGCCTCGGTCGCCACCTGGGACAAGGTGGCGCAGTGCGAAAGCACCAACAACTGGAGCATCAACACCGGCAACGGCTACTACGGCGGCCTCCAGATCCTGAAGAGCACCTGGGACGCGTACGGCGGCACCCAGTACGCGGCCTATCCGCACCAGGCCACCAAGCAGCAGCAGATCCTCACCGCCGAGAAGATCCTCGCCGGCCAGGGCGCGGGCGCCTGGGGCAGCTGCGGCTCGGCCGCCGGCCTGGCCTACGACCACGCCGACCCGTACCCGTCGACGCCCGTCAGCCAGGCCGGGGACTTCTACCACGCGATACGTGCCGCCGACGGCAGCTGGACGGGCTTCAAGCCGCTGGCCGGGGCGAACGGCGCCGCGTTCTTCAACGGTTCCCAGGAAGCCATCACCGCCACCCCGGACGGCTCGGTCCAGGTCCTCGGCACCGGCAAGGACGGCGACCTCTACCACACGGCCCGCTACCCGGACGGCAGCTGGCAGAGCTGGAACCGCATGCCCGGCGCGAACGGCGCGGCCTCCTTCGCCGCCCGGGGCGAGGCCATCGCCGGCATGCCGAACGGCGACGCCCAGGTCATGGCGATCGGCGAAGACGGCCGGATCCACCACAACGCCCGCTACGTGAACGGAACCTGGCAGGGCTGGAACCAGGTCGGCGACTGGCAGGCCCAGCGGATCGCGGCGTCCGCGCTCCCCAACGGGGACCTCCAGGTCCTGATCGTCGGGATGAACGGCAGTGTCTACCACAACGTCCGCAAGGCCGACGGCACCTGGCAGGGCTGGAACGCCGTCGACGGCGCGGGCACCGCCACCAGCTTCGCCGCGAGCAACATCGCCATCGCCGGCCTGCCCAACGGCGACGCCCAGCTCCTCGCCGTCGGCAACGACGGGAACACCTGGCACAACATCCGCAAGGCCGACGGCACCTGGCAGGGCTGGAACCGCATGGACGGCGCCAACGGCGCCGCCACGTTCGCCGCGAGCAGCGTCGCCATCACCGGCCTGCCCAACGGCGACGCCCAACTCCTCGCCGTCGGCAACGACGGCAAGGCCTGGCACAACATCCGCAAGGCCGACGGCACCTGGCAGGGCTGGAAGAGCACCGGCTTCGGAGCCCAGAAGGCGGGCCTGACCGGCACGCCGAGCGGCGACGCCCAGATGCTCGTCACCCGCAGCTGACCCCGGCCGGATCCGGCACCGGCTGACCACCCCGTACGCGGCTCCGTACCCACGGAGCCGCGTACGCGTGCTCCTACAGCCGGCTCAGGGACGCCGCGGCGAACAGCACGTCGCGGATCGCCTCGCGGTCGCCGGTCTGGCCGACGGCGGCCTCCTCCGGGGAGATGTGCCCGGCGGTGAGCTGGCAGAACTCCAGTCCGTCCAGCGCGACCTCCGCCACCGTGTGCTCCCGCGAGGGCTTGGCCGCCGGGGAGTCCAGGGCGATGTCCCAGCCGCCCCCGCCCGCGCCCTCGATCTCCAGGTGCAGGGTCCGCCCCGGAGCGCCCGCCGCGACGAGGCCGCGCGCCGGCGCCGCCAGTCCCGAGCGGCGCCGGCCCGCCAGGGCACCGGGCAGCAGCCGGGCCGCGAGGTCGATCATCCGGTGCAGGTTCGGCCCCGACGGGGGTTCGTACGGGTAGTCCACCGCCTCCGCGATGTCCCAGGCGTGCACCCAGCACTCGAAGGCCCGCTCCAGGAAGGCGTCGCCCAGGGGCAGGGCGAAACCCCCGTAGTCCACGGACAGTTCGGCCACGCCCCGGCCGGCGAAGGACACGGTACGGACCAGCGTGTGCCCCTGGGACCGCCACGGTTCGCGGACCTGACGGGTGACGGGGTGGCGGGAGGAGTTCCAGAAGTGCTCGGTGCGGTCCGTGGGGCCGCCCGGCGGCGCCTGGGGGCCCAGCGGATCGTCCAGTCCCAGCGCGGTGGCGATCAGCCCGTCCACCGTGAGGAGGTGCCCGATCACCCCGGCGACCGTGGTGCGGTGCGAGCGCCGGCGTTCCTCCTCGAACCATTTCAGCCGCACCGGGGTGTGCCACTCGGAGTCGCCGAAGTCCCGCAGCAGGGCGTCCAGGCGCGCCGTCTCGGTGTCGTACGGAGCCGCCCACGCCGGTACGGGGATGCGGGCGGGGCGCTTGCCGAGGCAGTCCTCCAGGACCCGCGAACGCAGCAGCGGTTTCAGGTCGAGGCTCTCCTCGGGGTGCAGCAGACCCACGGCGTCGCGCAGCCGCAGCGCCTCCTCGGCGCAGGGAGCGCACTCGGTGAGGTGGTCCTCGACGGCCTGGGTCTCCTCGGTGGAGCAGGCGGCGAGCGCCCACGCCCCGAGCAGGGACTTCAGTACCCCGTGCGAGGGCGGTGCGGGCGGCAGCGTCTCGGGGGCGTTCAGGTCGTCACCGGCCGCGCGGGGACCCGGTATCCGTGCGTGACCGCCCGTCCGCCGCTCGTACGCGTCGTCGGGGGTGTCTTCGGAAGGTCCGGTCATCGGGGAGTTCCGTATCCGCGTGGGCCGTATCCGGGCGGGGCGGTGTCCTCCCGGGGGAGGACGTTGGCGGTCGACAGCAGCTGGAGGCCGAGCCGCAGCCTGCGCCGGGCCTCGTCCTCGCTGATCTGCAGGTCGGCGGCGGCCTGGCGGTAGTCGCGGCGCTTGAAGTACGCCAGCTCCAGGGCGGCCCGCAACGGCGCGGGCATGGACGTGACGATGTAGTCCGCGCGGGCGGCAGCGTTGGCGCTGCGCACCTTCTGTTCGAGTTCCTCGCGCGAGCCCCGGCCCAGTTCGGCCTGGCGCAGCCGGGCGACGGCCTGGCCCTGGGTGATCCGGGCGACCCAGGAGCGCATGGAGCCCTGCTTGGGGTCGTAGGCGTCCGGGTTCTCCCAGATGTAGCCGAAGACCTCGCGGGTGATCCGGTCCGCGGCCGTCTCGTCGCCGAGGACCCGGTGGGCCAGGCTGTGGACAAGCGAGGCGAAACGGTCGTAGAGCTCCCCCAGCGCGGCGGCCTCACCGCGGGCGAGGCGCTGCTGCATGCGACGGTCCCAGCGCGGTGGAACGTCCTTCGCCATCATGCCTCCAGCCGTGTGTCGACCCGTCAAATGTAGTGTCCGTCGGAGGGAACGCGCCGGTTTTGCGAGAACCTCGCACCGCGGGCGGGACCCCCGTGGTAGGCGGCGCGCTGGTACACGCGTACGCGCCCCGGCGCGCTTCCCGTGCGCGGGTTCGATGCGGCCACCTCCTTGACCGCTTCGCTTAACGCGCAGGCCACCGAGGCCTTACGCTCCTGCCTGTCTTGATCTGCACCCCCAACCGCACCCCAACGCACACGTGAAGGCGGAAGCCGAACATGGACAGCGCAGAGTACGAGCGCAAGATCGCCGCTCGATTCGCCACCTTCGACCAGGACGGTTCCGGCTATATCGACCGGGAGGACTTCAGTACCGCGGCGAGGGCCGTGCTGGCCGAATTCGGTACGGCCGCGCGCTCGGTCAAGGGTCAGGCGGTCTTCAGCGGCGCCGAGGCGTTCTGGCAGGGCATGGCCGGGATCGCCGACGTCAACGGCAACCAGCGCGTCTCCCGCGAGGAGTTCGTCACGGGCGCGGCGAAGCGGCTGCGGGACAACCCGCAGCGGTTCGCGGAGATCGCCCGGCCGTTCCTGGCCGCCGTGATCGCGGTGGCGGACGAGGACGGCGCGGGCGCGACCCCGGCGGCGGCGGCCCGCGTGCTGCGCGTCCTCGGCACCGAGCCGGGCCTGGCCGCGCAGGTGGCGGGGGCCCTGGACACGGACGGCGACGGCCGCATCTCGGAGGACGAGATCCTGGCCGCCTTCGCCGGCTACTGCGGCGTCGACCCCGACGCCTGAGACCGGACGCCGCCGCGCGCGACCCGCAGCGCGGCGCCCCCGCCCGCCCGGGGCCACCGCCCCGGGCGCCGTCCGGCCCCGCCGGCGGCGTGCTCGTCCGGCCGGGAGGATCACCGGCGAGGGCGCGCGGGGGCACCCGTACGGCGTGCCCCGCGTCCGCCCCGGCCTACGCGAAGACGACCGTCCGCGAGCCGTTGAGCAGCACCCGGTGCTCGCTGTGCCACTTCACGGCCCGCGCCAGCGCCTGGCACTCCACGTCCCGCCCGATGGCGACCAGCTGGTCGGGGGTGACGTCGTGGCCGACCCGCTCGACCTCCTGCTCGATGATCGGGCCCTCGTCGAGGTCGGCGGTCACGTAGTGGGCGGTGGCGCCGATCAGCTTCACACCGCGCGCGTGCGCCTGGTGGTACGGCTTCGCGCCCTTGAAGCTCGGCAGGAAGGAGTGGTGGATGTTGATGATCCGCCCGCTCAGTTCCTTGCACAGGGTGTCCGACAGGACCTGCATGTACCGGGCGAGCACCACCAGCTCGACGTTCTGCTCGCGCACCAGCTCCAGCAGCCGCGCCTCCGCGTCCGCCTTCGTCTCCTTGGTCACCGGGATGTGCACGAAGGGGATGTCGTACGAACCGACCAGCTCGGCGAAGTCGGTGTGGTTCGAGACCACGGCCGCGATCTCCACCGGCAGCGCGCCGATCCGGGAGCGGAACAGCAGGTCGTTCAGGCAGTGGCCGAACTTCGACACCATCAGCACGATCCGCATCCGCTCGTCGGAGCGGTGGATCTGCCAGTCCATCCGGAAGGAGTCGCCGATCGCGGCGAAGCTCGCGCGCAGCTTCTCCACCGTCACGGCGGGCTCGGCCTCGAAGTGCACCCGCATGAAGAAGAGCCCGGTCTCGCGGTCTCCGAACTGCTGGCTGTCCACGATGTTGCAGCCGGTCATGAAGAGGTAGCTCGACACGGCGTGCACGATGCCCTGCTTGTCGGGGCAGGAGACGGTCAGGACGTACTGGGCCTGGGCCTCGGCCCGGGGCTGTGGGTGTTCGCTCATGACGGCACAGCCTTTCACACCACGCGGGTCAGCGTTTTCAGCACGTCGACGGAGCTCGGCCGGTCGTCCGGGTCCTCCCCGTCCGCCGTCGACATCCGTACGTGCGCCTCGCGCGAGGCCCGCACCGCCTCGGGCCAGTCCGGGTGGCCGAGGTACGCGGACACGGGGGCGTCCGGGCCGACCTGGTGCAGGATCCGCAGCACCCGCAGGACGGCGAGGTCGACCAGGGCCGCCTCCTGCGCGTCCCGGAAGATCGTGCCGACGTACTTGTCGGCGGACCAGCTGTCGAGCCAGGTGTCCTCGACGAGCCGGTACACGGCGTCGGTGACGTCCCCGTACCCTTCGACGCCCGCCAGCCAGACCTCCTCCTGGAAGACCGGGTCGGAAAGCATGTGCAGCGCCGAGCGCACGTTGCCGCGCCAGCGCCACCACGGCATGTCGTTGAGGGGCATGCCGCCCATGGTGGAGGAGCGGCCGCCGCGGCGGGAAGAGTTCTTCGAACCTTGGGCGAATGTCACGCTTTCGATCGTACGTTCCCCCCACCTGCGATCTTGAAGCACCTGTGGACGACCGGCCCCCGGCAATTCACCCGGGCGTCACCCGCTGTTGTGTCCATCTCATCGCCGAGTTACCCGCGGGGCGGAAGGGTCGGTGGACATGACGCCTCACCGACGCGCAACTGCCCTGACTCGCCTGCTCGTTGCCACGGCGACGGGCGCGTGTCTCACGACGGCGTGTGGGGTGGTCCCCGGTGGTCCGGGGGGCTCCGGGGACTCGCTCACGGTCATGACCTTCGCACCCATCGGCACCAAAGCGACCAACATGCCGGGTATGCCGGGCATGGCCAAGGCCTACGAACGCTGGGTGAACGCCAACGGCGGCATGAAGGGCCGCAAACTGCGCGTGATCACCTGCAACGAGAAGAACACCGCCACCGGCGCCGCCGACTGCGCCCGCAAGGCCATCACCGAGAAGGCCGTCGCGGTCGTCGGCTCGTACAGCCAGCACGGCCGCGCCTTCATGGCCCCGCTGGAGGCCGAGGGCATCCCGTTCATCGGCGGCTACGGGGTGTCCGCCGAGGAGTTCCAGAGCACCCTGTCCTACCCGGTCAACGGCGGGCAGCCCGCACTGCTCGCCGGGGCCGGCCACCAGCTCGGCAAGGCCTGCTCCCAGGTCTCCCTCGTCCGCCCGGACACCCTCGCGGGCGACACGATGCCGGTCCTGCTGAACGCGGGGCTCAGGGCCAACAGCATGCCGGAGGCCTCCGACATCCGGGCCGCCGAGGACTCCGCCGACTTCAAACCGCAGGCCCGCGAGGCACTCGGCACCACCCCGGCGGCTCCGGCCGCCCCGGCCGGCACGGCGACGGCCACCCCCGCCTCCCCGACGCCCGCCGGCCCGGCATCCGCCACGCCTTCCACGGCCAGGAACCCGAAGGCCCCCGGGGCACCGAAGGCCCCGGCCGCCGACCCGGCCAAGGACAAGAGCTGCGTGACGGCGGTCCTCGGCGAACGCACCGAGATCTTCTTCGACGCCTTCCGCCGCGTCGACACCCAGCGCAGGACGCAGATCTCGTCCGTCCTCGGCAGCGTCAGCCAGGCCCTGGTGGACCGCACCGGCGGCAAGGACAGCCCCTTCGAGGGCGCCTACGTCACCAGCTGGTACCCCGTGTCGACGGACCCGCTGTGGGCGCCGATGCGCAAGGTGATCAGCGAGCAGGCCTTCGGCGACGACACCGTGGACCCCGACGACAGCGGGGCCCAGACCACCTGGATCGCGTACAGCGTCCTCGACCGGATCGTCCAGCGGTTCAAGAGCGACGAGGAGATCACCGCCCGCAAGCTGGCCCGGGCCCTCAACCAGTCCCCGGGCGTCCACACCGGCAACCTCACCCCCGACCTGAGCTGGCGCTACCAGGACATGCGCGCCGTCGCCGGGTTCCCGCGCCTGGTCAACGGCCGGGTCAGCTTCCAGACCGTCCAGTCGGGCCGCCTCGTCGCCCAGCCCGGCGAGCAGAACCTCGACATGACCCCGACCCTGGAGCAGGCCCCCCGCTCCGCCTGACCACCCGGGCGGGGCCGCCCCGGCGCCCTTCAGAGCTGGGACTTGTCCCGCTTCGTCAGACCGTACTTGGCGGCGATCGTGTTCCACATGGCCGCCGCCGACTCCTTGGCCTTGGTGGCCTCGCCGCTCGCCTTGTTGCCGTCGGCCGCGTCGTCCGTGTTCTTGGCCTTGCCGTCCTTGCAGCCGCCCTTGTCCCGGCCGACGTCGTCCGCCCAGGCCGCGTAGCTGGTGTCGGCGTCCGCCGAAGCCTTCCAGGCCTTCGTGAGCGCGGCCGACAGGCGGGCGTGGTTCGGGAGCAGGTCCACCTTGAGCTCCTGGAGCCGGGTGACCAGCTCCTCGCGCTGACGGGCGGCGGCGCGCAGGTCCTGGGCGGCCTGGCCCAGGTTCTTGCAGTCCTTGATGTCGTCCACGGCCTTGATCACCGAGGCCCGGCTGTCACTGGCGTCCGCGAGCAGCTTGTCGAGCTGCACGGCCTGCGGCCGGGCCGGGTCCACCGCCGCCTCGCCGGGCGCCGCCCCCGAGCCGGCGGAGCCGCTGGCGGCGGGGGCCACCGCTCCCGGGTCGGTGTTCTGGGCCTTGCCGTCGCCGAGCATCGCGCCCACCCCGAGCCCGGCCACGACCAGCCCGAAGACGGCGGCCGCTATGACGGCCGGCGGGATCCGGCGCGCGGGCGCCGGGGGCGGGGGGGCGTACTGCTGGGCCTGCTGCGGCTGGGGGAACGGCTGCGGAGGCTGGGGCTGCCGGGCCCGGAGCGGTCCGCCGCGCCGCGCCGGCGCGGGCGGCGGGGTCCGGTGGGACCCCGGATCGGGGACGGGCGGCGGCTGCTGCCGGCCGTGCCCGGGGGCGTCGGGGCCGGGGGCGTCGCCGTGGGCCCGGAACAGCGCGTCGAAACCCTCGGCGGCGTTCGCCGGGGCCGCGCCACCGCCGGGGACGGGCGGCACGTACTGGGTCGCCTGCTCGTGCGGATCCGCCGGGACGGGCGGGATGTACTGCGTCGCCTGCTCGTGCTCCGCCGCCGGCACGGGCGGGACGTACTGCGTCGCCTGGTCGTGCGGATCCGCCGGCACGGGCGGGATGTACTGCGTCGCCTGGTCGTGCTCCGGCGCCGGGACGGGGGCCATGTACTGGGTCGCCTGCTCGTGCGCCGGGACCGGCGGGATGTACTGGGTCGCCGGCTCGTGCGGATCGGCCGGCACGGGCGGAATGTACTGCGTCGCCTGCTCGTGCGGATCCGCCGGCACGGGCGGGATGTACTGCGTCGCCTGGTCGTGCTCCGCCGCCCGGACCGGCGGGATGTACTGCGTCGCCGCGTCCGGCAGCGGCGGGTAGCCGTAGCCGTGCGGGTCCCCCGGCCCTTCGAAGCCCGGGCCCACGACGTGGCCCGCCGGCGGCGGATACCCGTACGCGGGCCGGCCGGGCTGGGACGGCTGCGCGTACGGGGGCTCGTACGCGGGCTCGTACGGCCCCGCGTACTGCTGCGGTGCCCCGGTGTCCGGCTCCGCCGGGTACCCGTACGCCGGGGACGCCGGGGGCCCCGGAGGTGCCGGAGGTTCTCCCCACGCCTCCCCGGCCCGCGGCCCCGGCTGCCGCGGGTAGCCGGGAGCCGGCTCCGGCTGTGCCTGATGCGGCGTCCCGGGCTGGGGGACGCCCCCTTGTCCGTTCTCCGTCACCGGGACTCCTTCTGCCTTCTCCGACTCGTCCGAACCCACGGAACCGTCGGGTCACGCTACCCGGTCGCGCCACGCGCACGTCAGGCCGCCTGAACCTCCAGCCGCGCCCCGAACTCCCGCACGGCCGGTTCCTCCCGGTACGGTTCCAGCCGCGCCCGGAAGTCCTCCAGGTACTCCGCGCCCCGCCGCGAACGCAGCGACCCCAGCAGTTCGGCCGCCGTCGTCGCCGTCTGGCAGGCCTGCTCCACCTCCCGCCGCTGCACCTGCGAGGCCGCGAGCAGCAGCAGCCCGATGGCCCGGCGGCGGGCCTTCGTCGCGGGCAGGTGCCGCAGCGCCTCCTCCGCGCGCCTGCCCGCCGCGTCGGCCTGCCCCAGGTCCCGGTGGCAGTGCGCGAGTTCGTCCGCCAGGTAGGCCTGGTCGAAGTGGCGGATCCACACCGGGTCGTCGCCGGACTCCGGCTCGGCCCGCTCCAGCGCCGTCACCGCCCGCCCCGACAGCACCGCCGTCGCCCTGGCGTCGCCGAGCAGCGCGTGCCCACGCGCCTCGGCGGCGTAGAACATCGCCTCGACCCGCGGGGTGACCTGCCCGCGCGTGCCCTCCTGCGCGGCCCGCGCCAGCTGCGCGATCTCCCGCGGATTGCCCAGCTCGGCGGCGAGGTGGCTCATGGACGCGGCCAGTACGTAGCCCCCGTACGCGCGGTCGCCCGCGGCCTGCGCCATCCGCAGGGCCTGGATGTAGTAGCGCTGGGCCAGGGCCGGCTGGCCGGTGTCCACCGCCATGTAGCCGGCCAGCTCGGTGAGCCGGGCCACCGCCGCGAACAGGGCCCGCCCCACCGGCTCCCGGTAGGAGCCCGCGATCAGGCCCGACACCACGGAGTTGAGGTAGTGCACCACCACGGGCCGCACGTGCCCGCTGCCGAAGCGGTGGTCGAGGTCGGTCAGGGCCTCGGTGGTCGCCCGCACCGCCTCCACGTCCGGCATTCCCACCCGCGCGCCGCCGCTGCGCGCCACCTGCGGGTCGGCGCCGGTGATCAGCCAGTCCCGGCTCGGCTCGACCAGGGCGGAGGCCGCCACGCTCGACCCGGACAGGAAGTCGCGGCGCCCCACGTCGCTGCGCCACAGCTCGCAGACCTGCTCGATGGCGCCGATGACCGTCGGGGAGAAGTGCAGGCCCACGCCGGAGGCGAGGTTCTTCCCGTTGGCCATGCCGATCTCGTCGATGGTGACGGTCCGGCCCAGCTTGCGGCCGAGGGCCTCCGCGATGATGCCGGGCGCCCGGCCGCGCGGCTGCTGACCGCGCAGCCAGCGGGCGACCGAGGTCTTGTCGTAGCGGAGATCGAGGCCGTGCTCGGCCCCGCACATGTTGACGCGCCGAGCGAGCCCGGCGTTGGAGCACCCGGCTTCCTGGATGAGCGCTTGCAGCCGTTCGTTCGGCTGGCGCGCTACGAGAGGCCTGGCTGCCATGAAAACCCCCTGAGGCCGCGGGTGATCGATGGAATGATCACTTCCCGCCTGAAGTGCGGAGAATCTTCCGCTCTGCGACGTGTCGTTACCCAACGACCGCGCCCCGCCCTCCCACGCGCCCCCGCTGATGCACCCGTGCGCCCCGTATGCAGGATCGATGCAGCGCCCACAGGCCGGTTTACGGCCGTAACCCGGCGTGACGGCGGGAGTTGTGATGGGCGTGGAAGAGACCATCACAGTCACGGAGAACGCGCCCATTCCCCAGCAGCGCGGGGATCAACTGCTCGACCATGCCGTCCGGTACGTGGAAGAACGGCACTGGGACGTCTTCGCCGGCACGTGGCTGGAGCCCGGCGACGGCCGGGAGGTGTGTTCCTGCGGGGAGGCCGACTGCCCGGCGCCCGGCGCGCATCCGGCGGTGAAGGACTGGGCGTCGCTGGCCTCGGGCAGCGCGGTGGGCGTGCGGCGGATCTGGGGCAAGCACCCCGGCGCCTCGATCCTGATGCCGACGGGCCGCACCTTCGACGCGCTCGACGTACCGGACTCCGCCGGGTTCCTCGCGCTGGCGCGGCTGGAGCGCACCGAGCGGACGCTCGGGCCGGTCGCGCTGACCCCCGACCACAGGATGCTGTTCTTCGTCCTGCCGGGCGCCGGGGCGAAAGTGCCGGACCTGGTGCGCAAGCTGGGCTGGCTGCCGCACGCCATCGACCTCGTCACGCGGGGCGAGGGGCAGTACGTGGCCGCGCCGCCGACCCGCTTCGGCGGCAAGGGGCCGGTGCAGTGGGCCCGCAAGCCCACGCCGGCGAACCGGTGGCTGCCGGACGCCGAGGAACTGATCGACGCGATCGCGTACGCCTGCGGCAGCGAGGCGGCGGCGGCCCGCGGCCGGCGCAAGCCCTGACCTCTGCCTTTGCCGCGGCCGGCGCCTGACATACGTGTCCGCAAGTTCATGACATTCGTAACTGCTGGGGCCTCTCCCCTTCCTCCTATCGTGAGGACGGTACGACCACGGGGAACAGAACGAGAGGCAGGCGCATGCCGGACCAGGGTTATGCGACGGGCGGTACGGGCGGTACGGGCGGGGGCGCGCGATCCGCGCAGCCCGTGGCCGCCGTGCGGGTGGAAGGACTGTGGAAGCGCTTCGGCGAGCAGGTGGCCGTCGCGGGGGTCGACCTGGAGCTGCCGGCCGGCCGCTTCGTCGGGCTCGTCGGGCCGAACGGTGCCGGGAAGACGACCACGCTGTCCATGGTGACCGGGCTGCTGCGCCCGGACATGGGCCGGGTGGTCGTCGCCGGACACGACGTGTGGGCCGACCCCGTCGAGGTGAAGTCCCGCATCGGCGTCCTGCCCGAGGGACTGCGGATGTTCGAGCGCCTCTCCGGGCGTGAACTCCTCGGCTACATGGGCCGTCTGCGCGGCCTGCCCGGCGAGGAGACCGACAAGCGGGCGACGCAGCTGCTGGACGTACTGGACCTCGCGGGCTCCCAGCACAAGCTGGTCGTGGACTACTCGACGGGCATGCGCAAGAAGATCGGCCTCGCGGCGGCGCTCCTGCACAACCCCGAAGTCCTCTTCCTGGACGAGCCGTTCGAGGGCGTGGACCCGGTGTCCGCGCAGACCATCCGCGGGGTGCTGGAACGTTACACCGCGTCCGGTGCGACCGTCGTGTTCTCCTCCCACGTGATGGAGCTCGTCGAATCGCTCTGCGACTGGGTGGCCGTCATGGCGGGCGGACAGATCCGCGCCGCCGGCCCGCTCGCCGACGTACGGGGCTCCGCGCCCTCCCTCCAGGCAGCCTTCCTCGAACTCGTCGGTGCCCGCGACCACGCGGCCGGCGACTCCCTCGACTGGCTCGGCGGCGCCCGATGAGCAGCGCCACCGCCGCCCCCTCCGGGGCCTCCGTCACCTCGCTCTTCGTCCGCCTGAAGCTGTCCCTGATGCGCAACGGCCTCAAGGGGTCGTCGAAGCGCAAGGCCGTCTGGATCATCAGCCTGGTGATCTCGCTGGTCTTCTCCCTCTTCGTCACCCTGGGCCTGGCGATGCTGCACGGCCACCTCCACGCCGGGACCGTGGTCGTCCTGCTGACCGCGATCCTCGCCCTCGGCTGGACCGTGATGCCGCTCTTCTTCCCGACCGGCGACGAGACCCTCGACCCGAGCCGGCTCGTGATGCTGCCGCTGCGGCCGCGTCCGCTCGTCCGCGCCCTGCTGGCCTCCTCGCTGGTCGGCACCGGCCCGCTATTCACGCTCTGCATCGCCGCCGGCTCGGTGGCGGCGGTCGCCCACGGCCCGGCGGGCGTCGCGGCGGCCGTGGTCGGCGCCCCGCTCCTGCTGCTCGTCTGCGTGACGCTGGCCCGTGCCGTGGCCACGGCGAACGTACGGCTCCTGTCCAGCCGCAAGGGACGCGACCTCGCGGTGCTCAGCGGGCTGCTGATCGCGATAGGCGCCCAGGTCGTCAACTTCGGCAGCCAGCGCCTGTTCCAGGAGGGGGGCCTGGCCCAGCTGGAGCCGGTCGAGGCGATCGTGCGCTGGCTGCCGCCGGCGACGGCCGTCGGCATGGTGGACTCCGTGAGCGAGGGCGCGTACGGCACCGCCGCGGCCCAGCTGGCCCTGACCCTCGGCGCCCTGGCGGCCCTCCTGTGGTTCTGGGAGCGCAGCCTGACCAGCCTGATGGTCAGCCCGGACGGCTCCACCCTCGCGGCCTCGAAGCCCGAGAAGGACCGGGGCGGCGCCGGCGGCTTCTGGTCCCTCCTGCCGGGCGGACGCACCGGAGCCGTCATCCAGCGCACCCTGCGCTACGCCGTCCGCGACCCGAAGACGAAGTCCGCCTGGGTGTCGTCGCTGGCGATCGGCCTGATCGTCCCCGTCTTCAACGCCCTCCAGGGCACCGGCTCGGTCTACCTCGCCTGCTTCGGCGCGGGGATGCTCGGCGTGCAGATGTACAACCAGTTCGGGCAGGACACCTCCGCGTTCTGGATGGTCGCCCAGACCATCTCCACCACGCGCGACGCGTACGGCGAACTGCGCGCCCGCGCCGCCGCGCTGGCCCTCGTCACCGTCCCGTACACCGTCCTCGTCACGGTCGTCACCGCCGCCCTGGTGGGCGACTGGACCGGGTTCCCGTCGGCCCTGGGCCTGGCGCTGGCCCTGCTCGGCTCGATGCTGTGCACGGGCGCGCTGGTCTCGGCGCACTTCGCGTACTCCATCCCGTCGGAGGGGGCGTTCAAGAACGTCGCCCCGGGCCAGGCCGGCCTGGCCTGGCTGGGCATCGCCTGCGGCATGCTCGCCTCGGCGGTGATCTGCTCGCCGGTGATCGGCCTGACGGTGTACATCAGCCTGACGGACGACCCGGGCACCCTGGGCCTGCTCGCCCTCCCCATCGGGATCGCCTGGGGCTGCGCGGCCACCTGGACGGGCCTGCGCGTGGCGGCCCCGGCGGTGGCCCGCAAGCTCCCGGAGATCCTGACCGCGGTCAGCAAGGGCTGATCGTCCTCGCGCACGGAAGCGGGGCCGGCGGAACGCGCCCGCCGCCCCCCGCGGCCGCTCCCGCCCCGGTCTCCTTCCCACGGGCCCCGGTCGGGGGTGGGAGGCGGTTGAGCAGGCGGGTGTGCAGGGGCACCCGCGCGGGGCGGTCCCCTTTTTCAGATGGTCCCCCGAGGTGAGGTGGGGCGGCTTCCCCGTCCCTCGCCGCCTCCGGCCGCCGCGTCGGCGCCGCCGATGCGCCTGAACGCCCGGCGGTAGGCCGTCGGGGAGGTGCCCAGAGTGGCCGCGAGGTGCTGGCGCAGGGAGGCCGCCGTGCCGAAGCCCGCCTCGGCGGCGACCTGGTCCACCGGGAGGGCGGTGGTTTCCAGGAGGCGGCGGGCATGGTCGACGCGGCGTCGGGACAGCCACTGGCCCGGGGGCGTGCCGACCTCCTCGGCGAAGCGGCGGCAGAAGGTGCGGACGCTCATTCCGGCGTGGTCGGCCAGCTGCGCGAGGGACAGCGGCTCGTCCAGGTGGCGCAGGGCCCAGCTCCGGGTCGCGGCCGTCGTGGCGGCCTCCGGCTCCGGCATGGGGCGTTCGATGTACTGGGCCTGGCCCCCCTCCCGCCACGGCGGGACCACGCACAGGCGCGCCACCCGGTTGGCGATCTCGCTGCCGTGGTCCCGGCGGAGCAGGTGCAGGCACAGGTCCACCCCCGCGGCGACACCGGCGGCCGTCAGGACGCGGCCGTCGTCGACGAAGAGGACGTTCTCGTCGACCTGGATCCTCGGGAAGGCCCGCTGGAAGCGGCTCGCCTCGTTCCAGTGCGTGGTGGCGCGCCGGCCGTCGAGCAGCCCCGCGGCGGCGAGTACGTACGAGGCCGTGCAGATCGACACGATGCGGGCGTGCGGCGGGAGGAGGGCGAGGGCCTCGGCGAGCTCGTCGGGCAGCCACGCGCGGGAGGCGTCCGGGCCGCAGGTGAAAGGCGGGATGACCAGGGTGTCCGCCGTGCGCAGGGCCTCGCTGCCGCAGGGCACCGTGAGGGTGAAGTCCGCGCTCGTGGTGACCGGGCCGCTGGTCAGGCCGCAGGTGGTGACCTCGTACAGAGGCTCGCCGTCCGGGCCTTCGGCAGTGCCGAAGATGCGTACGGGGATGCTGAGTTCGAAGGGGTAGACGCCCTCCAGGGCCAGGACCACGACACGGTGCAGCGCAGGAGCCATGGCAAGATCCTTCCACAGGGTGGCAGTCTTGCCACTCGTTCGGGTGGGGACCGTACGGAAACCTTGACCCCGGGACGGGGCCGCGGGGGCCCCGCCGGGAGCGGGGGTGGCGTCATGCGTGCGGTGGCTCAGGACGGGTTCGGCGGGCCCGGGGTGCTGAAGGTCGTCGAGGTGGAGCGGCCGGAGCCGGGGCCGGCCGAGGTGCTCGTACGGGTCCACGCGGCGGGGGTCAACCCGACGGACTCCTGGCACCGGGCCACCGGCGGGCTCGCCGGCGAGGTCGTCCGGCTCGGCTGGGACGTCTCCGGGACCGTCGAGGCGGTGGGGCTCGGCGTCACCACCCTCGCCCCGGGCGACGAGGTCTTCGGCATGCCGCGCCACCCCGTTCCGGCGGGCACCTACGCGGAGTACGTCACCTCCCCCGCCCGGCACCTGGTCCGCAAGCCCGCCGCGCTGAGCCACGTCCGGGCCGCCGCGCTGCCGCTGGCCGCGCTCACCGCCTGGCAGGCCCTCGTGGACACCGCCGACCTGCGCCCCGGCCAGCGGGTGCTGGTCCACGCGGCGGCCGGCGGGGTCGGGCACCTCGCCGTGCAGATCGCCAAGGCGCGCGGCGCGCACGTCATCGGTACGGCCCGCGCGGCCAAGCACGCGTTCCTGCGCGGGCTTGGCGCGGACGAGGTGGTCGACTACACCGCCGTCGCCTTCGAGACGGCCGTCCCGCCCGTCGACGTCGTGGTCGACGCCGTCGGCGGGGAGTACGGGCCGCGTTCGCTGCGCGCCCTGCGCCCCGGCGGCATCGTGGTCTCCCTCGCCTCCCCGGCCGAGGCCCGCCTCGCGGAGGAGGCCCGCCCGCTGGGACTGCGGGCCGCCTTCATGGCGGTGGAGGCCGACCAGGCGGGGATGCGGGAGATCACCGCGCTGGCGGAGGCCGGGCTGCTGAGGCCGGAGATCGACACGGTGCTGCCGCTGGAACTGGCGGGGAAGGCGCACGAGTTGAGCGACAGCGGCCGCACCACGGGGAAGATCGTCCTGTCCGTCGTCGACTGACCGGACCCGCCGCCCGGCGCCCGTGACCGGCGGCACCGGGCCTTCGGCCCCCTCTCCCCGCCCCGGCGGCGGGGAGAGGGCCCGGTTAGGAGACGGCCACCGCCTCCAGGAAGGGCTCCAGCGCCGCACGCAGGGCGGCCGGCTGGTCGTAGTGGACGTAGTGCCCGGCGTCCGGGATCTCGGCGTACTGGCCGGCCGGGAGGACGCGGACCATCTCCTGGGCCTCCGCCCGGCCCAGCTCGCCGTCCAGGCCGCGCACGACGAGGGTGGGGCAGCGGACCTGGGCCAGCTCCTCCCAGTGCGCGTCGTGCACCCAGGTCTCGCGGACGGTCAGCATCTGGCTGGGGGAGAAGAGCGGGCGCCAGCCGTCCGGCGCCTCGTGCATCACCTCGGCGAAGAAGGCCCCGCGGCCGGGGTCGGGGCGCTCCACCCGGGGATCGTCCTCGCCGAACCAGCGGCGCGCGGCGTCCTGGGTGGGGAAGGGCAGCGGCCAGCGCCGGAACCACTCCTGCCAGTCCCGCTGCGAGGCCTCGCCGAGCGCGGAGGCGCGCATGTCGCAGATGACGAGGGCCTGGACCAGCTCCGGGCGCCGGGCGGCGAGCTGCCAGCCGGTGAGGGCGCCCATGGAGTGGCCGATGACGACGGCGGGGCCGAGGCCCAGCTGCTCGATCACGGCCTCGGCGTCGGCGACGAAGGCCTCGCGGCCCAGGCGCGCGGCCCGCTCGGGTCCGGTCGCGGGGTGGCCGCTGTGGCCGTGCCCGCGCTGGTCGAGGGCGATGACGCGGCGGTGCTCGCCCAGCCAGCGCGCGGTGCCGGCCCAGTGGAGGGCGCGGCCCATCAGGCCGTGGAGTAACAGCACCGCCGGTTTCCGGGGCTCCGCAGGCGGCTCCCGGAACTCCCAGGCGGCCAGGCGTACGCCGTCGGCACCCGTGACATCGATCCGCTGTACCACCGGAGATGCACCCCCTTCGCTCCCGGCCAGACTATCGAACCCGCATTCGAAAACGGGCGTCTCGCCGACAACACCGCTCTTTCGAGTGACCTTGCTCAAGGATTGGCCGCCGCTGCCGAGGGAGATCCTTTCAGCAGGGAGGCGGGCCGCTCGGGGAAGACGGTCCGAAGGGGATGACCTTGAGAGCTCGGGGCTCCAGGTCAGCAAGGGGAGGACCGGTCCCGGCGCCGAAAGGCGCCGGGACCGCCTTGCGTCCGGCCGCCGGCGCCGGGGCGCCGAGGCCGTCCATCCCCGGGAACGTCAGCGCTTGGCGACGAACACGTGCGACGCGATGTCCGCGTCCAGCTCCGCGGCCTCCCCGCCGCTGCCGACCAGCACCCCGCCCGGCGACTCCGTCACGCTCACCACCGAACCGGGCTGCACGCCCGCCCGGCGCAGCGTGTACATCAGCTGGGCGTCGGTCTGGATCGGCTCCCCGATCCGCCGGATGACGACCGTCTTGCCCTCGGTACCCGGATCCAGCTCGGACAGGCTGAGCATGCCGTCCTCCAGGAACGGATCCGCCTCGGCCTTCTCCCCCAGCTCCTCCAGCCCCGGGATCGGGTTCCCGTACGGCGACTCGGTCGGGTGGCGCAGCAGCTCCAGCACCCGCCGCTCCACCGCCTCGCTCATCACGTGCTCCCAGCGGCAGGCCTCGGCGTGCACCTGCTCCCACTCCAGGCCGATGACGTCGACCAGCAGGCACTCCGCGAGGCGGTGCTTGCGCATCACCCGCGTCGCGAGCTTGCGGCCCTCGTCGGTCAGCTCCAGGTGCCGGTCACTGGCCACCGCGACCAGACCGTCGCGCTCCATGCGCGCCACGGTCTGGCTCACCGTCGGGCCGCTCTGGTCCAGCCGCTCCGCGATCCGGGCGCGCATGGGGACCACACCTTCCTCTTCCAGCTCCAGGATGGTGCGGAGGTACATCTCCGTGGTGTCGATCAGTCCGGACATTCGTGCCCCTCGGATTGCGTGCGCTGGCCCTGCCCCCAATTCTGACGCATCGGGCCGACAACCGTCCCGCGCCGAGCGTCAAGGCATGTACGGGACATCGGCGGGAGCGCATCGGTGCAGCGAGGAGCGCGACGGCTCCCGGATTGACGTCCGTATTGACACGCCCTTGGTCCAGACCGCACGGTGAGCGGCGGACAGCACCCCCACCCTGGAAGGGCCTACGGCGTATGAGCGAGAGCAAGCTGGCCGGGCAGTTCTTCGACGCGGCCATCGGCCTGCTGGAGCGGGTACGCGACGAGGAGGGCTCACGGATCGCCGAGGCCGGAGCCGTGATCGCCCGGGCCGTCGCCTCCGGGAACCGGCTGTTCGCCTTCGGCGCCGGGCACTCCTCGCTGCCCGCACAGGACGTGGTCTACCGGGCCGGCGGCCTCGCCCTGATGAACTTCCTGGCCGTCCCGGGCACGGTCGGCGTCGACGTCATGCCCGCCACCCTGGGCAGCGCGCTGGAGCGGGTCGACGGCCTCGCCGGCGCGGTCCTGGACAGCAGCCCGGCCTCCGCCGGTGACGTACTGGTCGTCATCTCCCTCTCCGGACGCAACGCGCTGCCGGTCGAGATGGCGATGAACGCGCGCGCGCTCGGCCTGAAGGTCATCGGCGTGACGTCGGTGGCGTACGCGACGGAGACCAAGTCGCGGCACGTCTCGGGCACCTACCTGAAGGACCACTGCGACATCGTGCTGGACAGCAAGATCGCGGTCGGGGACGCGGAGCTGTCGGCGGACGGCATCGACGCGCCGTTCGCTCCCGCGTCGACGGTGGTGACCAGCGCGATCATGCAGGCGGTGATGGCGGCGGCGGCGGGCGAGCTGGTGGCGCGGGGCGTGGAGCCGCCGTTGCTGCGGTCGGGGAACGTGGACGGTGGGCACGAGTGGAACGGACGGGTCATCCGGGAGTACGGGGACCGCATCTTCTTCCGGCACTGAGGGGCCGCCCTCCCCGGACTCCGCCCGGCCCCGCGCCTCAAACGCCGGCGGGGCTGGCTTTTGCGGCGGAGCCGGAGGTGCCGGGCGAGCGGGAGGCGGCTGCGTGAGGGGGCGGGGACGGGGTGGGGTGTCGTCCGGGGCTAAAACGAGATGAATTCGGCGCGAGCCACCCCGCACAACGCAGATCCGGAACGGGCGCCGAACATCGAAGCCCGCCCCGGACGACACCCCACCCCGGCACCGACCCCGCCCCGAAGCCACCCCACCGAACCCCCGCCCGGCAGGCAACCGCCCGACAGGGCAACACCCCGACCGGACCCCCGCCCGGCAGGGCAACCGCCCGACAGGGCCACCCCCGGCCCGACCCCCCGCCCGGCCAGGGCAACTGCCCGACAGGGCAACACCCCAACCCGGACCCCCGCCCGGCCAGGGCAAGGGTCAGCCGTACTCCCCCCGCCCCGGGCAGCGGGTCGCCAGGTCCAGGTCCGCTGCCACACGGGCCGCCACCTCCTCCGCGTACAGCGCGTCCGCCCGCTCGAACGCCGGGCGCGACGAGCCGCGCAGGAAGGTGAGCGCGCCCAGGGTGCGGCCGCGGCTGCGGAGCACCGCGCACAGGGCGTGCGTGGCACCCGGGGGCCACTGCCGGGCCGCGGCCCACGCCGCGGCCGCCTCGCCGGCCGGGGCGCTGGCCCGCACCGGGCCGATCCGGTCGAGGGCCTGGAACGCCGGGTGCGCGGCCTCGTAGCGGACCGGGATCGCCCCCGGCCCGGGCAGCACCAGCGCCAGCCCCGACGGGGACACCGCCGAGCGGACCAGACGCCGCCCCGGCCCGGGTTCCAGTACGTCGACCAGCGCGTGCTCCGCGAAGCCGGCCAGAGCGAAGTCCAGCCGGACGGCGGCCGCCTCCGCCGGGTCCTCGCACTCGGCGGCGGCCCGCCCCGCCCGGTACAGCTGGTTGGTCCGGAACCGCAGCTGCCCGGTGTCCATCTCGGCCTGCCGGGCCTCGGTGACGTCCTGGAACAGCCAGCCCACCCCCAACGGCACCGGCTCCTCCGCGAGCGGCGACCCCAGCCGCAGGAACCCGCACCGCCAGCACCGCCGCCGCACCCCCTCCGGGGTCCGCACCGACACCCACAGCTCCACCGGCGCCGGCGGCGCGCCCTCCGCCAGCACGTGCTGGAGCGCGCCCTCCAGTTCCTCCACGCCCTGCTCCAGCAAGTCGCCGAGCGGCCGCCCGAGCAGCGCGCTGCGTCCGGCTCCGAAGGCGTCGGCGGCGTGCGCGTTGACCACCGCGGGGCGCAGGTCCACGTCGACGAGCACGACGCCCCAGGAGGCGTCGTCCATCAACGCCTCGCTGAGGGCGATGGACCGCTCGAGGTCGATCTGCGCGTGGACCTCGCTGAAGGCGCAGTACACCCCGGCGGGCTTCCCGTCGGCTCCGGGCACCGCGGCGGACTGGGTGCGTACGAGGACGCGCCCGCCGTCCTTGGTCAGCAGCGCGAACTCGTGGACCTGCCGGCCCGGCGCGTCCTGCGCCGACATCAGGCGGTCCTGTACGTCGTCCGCGTCCGCGGCGCGCACCGCCCAGCCCGCGAATCCGGCCCGGCCCACCGCATCGGCGGCGGTCCAGCCGAGGATCCGTTCGGCCTCGCGGTTCCAGTGGGTGATCACGCCGTCGGCGTCGAACGCGCACAGGGCGGCGTCCATCCCGTCGAGCAGCGCTGCGAGCAGATCGTCGGCGGTCTCACTACGTCCGGAAGCCCTCACCTGGCACCCCCTGCAGGTGTTCGCGTGTGCGGCACGTCAGATCATTGAACTCGAACGTGACCCAGGCCACACCCGCTTCCCGGAAACCTCCCGGAATGTCCCCCCGGAGGGGGCTCCGGAATCCACTCGATAAATCACTTGAGGGCCCGGGAGGGGCCGACCTAGGCTCAGCCGTACACGAGAAGGGAGGTGGTTCCCGAAATGTACGGAAACCGGACGCGTGAGGTGGCTGCGGGCTAAGGGCCCGTCGTCAGCAGCGCACCCAGTGCGGTGCCCGGCGGAATCGCCCGGCGCCAATCCACAGCAGTCACCCGACCCGCGGGCTCGCCGGCACGTCCGGCCGGCTCCTCTCACTGCAGGAGAGGAACCCGAGCCCGCGGGTCGTCTGCGTCGGGGCCCGGGGCCCCGGACCCAGGACCCGCGCGCCGGGGTCCTCCGCGGCGGAGGACCCGCCGCCCCTACGGGCAGAGGCGCTCGACGCGCCACCCGTGACCGTGACCGTCCCCGCCCCCGTCCTCGTCCTCGTCCTCGTCCTCGTCCAGGACGTACCGCAGCCGGTCGTGCAGGCGGTTCTCGTGGCCCTGCCAGAACTCCATCGCGTCGGGCAGCACCCGCAGCCCGCCCCACTCCGGCGGCACCGGCACCTGCTCGCCCTCCGGGTAGCGCTCCGCCAGCTCCGCGTAACGGCGGTCCAGCTCCGCGCGCGAGCCGATCACCCGGGACTGCGCGCTCGCCCACGCGCCCAGCTGCGAGCCGTGCGGACGGGAACGGAAGTAGGCGGCCGTCTCGTCCCGGCCGATCCGCTCCGCCCGGCCCGTCACGATGACCTGCCGGGCGATCGGATGCCAGGGGAAGAGCAGCGAGACGTACGGGTTCTCGTCGATCTCCCGCACCTTGCGGGAGCCGTAGTTGGTGAAGAAGACGAAGCCCCGCGAGTCGAACTGCTTCAGCAGGACCGTCCGGGAACTCGGACGCCCCTGGGCGGTGGCGGTCGAGACGACCATCGCGTTGGGCTCGAAGAGGTGCGAGTCGGCCGCCTGCTGGAACCACAGGGCGAACTGCGCCATCGGGTCGTCGGCGAGGCTCGCCTCCTCGACGATCTCGGAGCGGTACTGCTTGCGCATGACGGCGGGGTCAATGTCCTGATCGGTCACACGGTCATCCTGCCGCAGCACGCCGGGCACCGGTGTGCCGTATGTCACGCTTCCGCAGGCCCACCGGAACGGACAAAATCTTGGGGCCGGTCCGAGGGTTCCCGCACGGATGACCTTCGGCCCTGCCGGGCATCAACGGGGATGACCGCGCCGGACCGCGAATCACGCCGGGAGCCGCGCGTGTTCGCACTACCTGAGGAGCCGCCTGATGTCCGATTTCGTACCCGGACTCGAAGGGGTCGTCGCGTTCGAGACGGAGATCGCCGAGCCTGACAAGGAAGGCGGATCGCTCCGCTACCGGGGCGTCGACATCGAAGACCTCGTCGGCCACGTGTCCTTCGGGAACGTCTGGGGCCTGCTGGTCGACGGTGCGTTCAACCCCGGCCTGCCGGCCGCCGAACCCTTCCCCATCCCGGTCCACTCCGGTGACATCCGCGTCGACGTGCAGTCCGCACTCGCGATGCTCGCCCCCGTGTGGGGTCTGAAACCGCTGCTCGACATCGACGTGCGGACCGCCCGCGACGACCTGGCGCGCGCCGCCGTCATGGCACTGTCGTACGTCGCCCAGTCCGCCCGCGGCCAGGGCCTGCCGATGGTGCCGCAGCGCGAGATCGACAAGGCCGAGTCCGTGGTCGAGCGGTTCATGATCCGCTGGCGGGGCGAGCCCGACCCCAAGCACGTCAAGGCCGTCGACGCGTACTGGACGTCCGCCGCCGAGCACGGCATGAACGCCTCCACCTTCACCGCCCGCGTCATCGCCTCGACCGGTGCGGACGTCGCCGCGGCGCTGTCCGGCGCCGTCGGCGCCATGTCCGGGCCGCTGCACGGCGGTGCGCCGTCCCGCGTCCTCGGCATGATCGAGGAGATCGAGCGCACCGGTGACGCCGTCGCGTACGTGAAGAAGGCCCTCGACAAGGGCGAGCGCCTGATGGGCTTCGGTCACCGCGTCTACCGCGCCGAGGACCCCCGCGCCCGCGTCCTGCGCCGCACCGCCAAGGAACTCGACGCCCCGCGCTACGAGGTCGCCGCCGCCCTGGAGAAGGCCGCGCTGGAGGAGCTCCACGCGCGCCGCCCCGACCGGGTGCTCGCCACCAACGTGGAGTTCTGGGCCGCGATCATGCTGGACTTCGCGGAGGTCCCGGCGCACATGTTCACCTCCATGTTCAGCTGCGCCCGTACCGCCGGCTGGTCGGCGCACATCCTGGAGCAGAAGCGCACCGGCCGCCTGGTGCGGCCGTCGGCGCGCTACGTCGGCCCGGGCCCGCGCGACCCGCGCGAGATCGAGGGGTACGCCGGCATCACCGACGCCGCCGCCACGGGCTGAGGCCCCCGGCCCCCCTCCGGGCGCCGCGTCCCGTCCGGGACGCGGCGCCCCCGCACGTCCGGGACCGTCAGCCCAGGGCCGCGTCGATGAGCGCGGACCACTGGGCCACCACCCGGGCCCGGCGCGCCCGGTCGTCGGTCAGGACGTTGGCCAGCCCCAGACCCCGGGCCATGTCGAGCAGGCCCTGCACGGTCTCCCGTACGCCCGGCAGCGCTTCGTCCGCGCCCAGCAGCTCCACGGCGATCCGGTGCGTCTCACGGCCGACCCGGGCTTCGAGTTCGATGACCTGCGGGCGCAGCTGCTCCTCGTTGGAGGCGGCGACCCACAGCTGGAGCGCGGCACGGAACAGGGTTCCGGTGTACAGGTCGACCAGCGCCTCGACGACCGCCGCCCGCGGCCGGGGGGCGGGAGCCGTCCCGAAGAGCTCCCGCAGGGCGGTGGAGCGTTCCTCGGCGACGTACGCGACGGCGGCGGTGAAGAGGGCCTCGCGGGTCGGGAAGTGGTGCTGGGCGGCGCCCCGCGACACCCCGGCGCGTTCGGCGACGACGGCGACGGTGGAGCCCGCCCAGCCGTGCTCGGCGAGGCAGGACACGGCCGCCTCCAGCAGGTGCCGCCGGGTGACCCGGCTGCGGGCCTGCTTGGGGACGGCGCCGGTCACCGTACCCATGACGGGTCCCGGCGCTCGAAGCGGGCGGTGATGCCCTCGCGGGCCTCGGCGGAGGCGAAGAGGCGTGCGGAGAGTTCCGTCAGGCGGGCGCCGTCCCGGTCGAGGGCGTCCCGTACGCCGGCGGCGACCATGGCCTTCGTCTCGGCGAGGGCCTGCGGGGAGGCCTTGCGCAGGCCCTCGAGGACGGGGGCCAGGGCGGTGTCCACGTCCTCCGCGGTGTGCAGCGTCAGCAGACCGATGCGGGCGGCCTCGGCGGCGTCGAAGGGCTCGGCGGTCAGGAGGTAGCGGGAGGCGGCGCGGGGGTCCAGGCGCGGCAGCACGGTCATGGAGATCACGGCGGGGGCCAGGCCGAGGTGCGTCTCGGTGAAGGCGTACGAGGACCCGGGCCCTGCGGCGGCGATGTCGCAGGCGCCGAGCAGCCCGAGGCCGCCGGCGCGGACGTGCCCGGTGACGCGGGCGACGACCGGCTTGGGCAGGGCGGTGACCTCGCGGAGCAGGGCGAGGAAGTCGGCGGGGTCGCAGGGGGACTTCAGGTCGGCCCCGGCGCAGAAGGTGTTGCCGGTGTGGGTGAGGAGCACCGCCCGGGTGCGGGGGTCGGCGGCCGTCTGCGCGAGGGCCTCGCGGAGTTCGGCGACGAGGCGTGCGGAGAGCGCGTTGCGGTTGGCCGGGGAGTCCAGGGTGAGGGTGGTGATGCCGGTCGCCGGCGGGGCGGCGTGCACGAGTGGGGCCATGTCTCCTCCGGAGGGGTTCGCGGGCGGGCCCGGCCGGACCCCCTGGGGGGAGGGTACGCGGCTGCCCTGGCCGGGCCCCTGCCCTGGCCGGGCGGTTCGGGGGCGGCGGGGGTTGCCGTGTCGGGCGGTTGCCCTGCCGGGCGGGGGGTCGGTTGGGGTGTTGCCCTGTCGGGCGGTTGCCCTGGCCGGGCGGGGGTTCGGGTGGGGGTTGCCGTGTCGGGCGGTTGCCCTGCCGGGCGGGGGTTCGGGCCGGGGTTTGCCCTGTCGGGCGGTTGCCCTGGCCGGGCGGGGGTTCGGTGGGGTGGCTTCGGGGCGGGGTCGGTGCCGGGGTGGGGTGTCGTCCGGGGCGGGCTTCGATGTTCGGCGCCCGTTCCGGATCCGGTTGTGTGGGGTGGCTCGCGCCGAATTCATCTCGTTTTAGCCCCGGACGACACCCCACCCCGTCCCCGCCCCCTCACGCAGCCACCTCCAGCCCGCCCGGCACCTCCGGCTCCGCCGCCACCTCCAGCCCCGCCGGCGTTTGAGGCGCGGGGGTCTGGGGGCCGGCCCCCAGGAGACGGTCCGCAGACGCACGGGCTGCGGCCTCGTCGGCGTTTGAGGCGCGGGAGACGGTGGGGGTCAGTAGGACTTGGGGAGGCCCAGGGTCTGGTGGGAGACGAAGTTGAGGATCATCTCCCGGCTCACCGGGGCGATGCGGGCGACACGGGCCGCCGTGATCAGCGACGCCAGCCCGTACTCGCGCGTGAGCCCGTTGCCCCCGAGGGTGTGCACCGCCTGGTCCACCGCGCGGACGCACGCCTCCCCCGCCGCGTACTTCGCCATGTTCGCCGCCTCGCCGGCTCCCATGTCGTCCCCCGCGTCGTACAGGTGCGCCGCCTTCTGCATCATCAGGCGGGCCAGTTCCAGCTCGATGTGGGCCGCCGCCAAGGGGTGGGCGACGGCCTGGTGGGCGCCGATCGGCTCCTTCCACACCTGGCGGGTCCTCGCGTACTCCACCGCCTTGGACAGGGCATGGCGGCCCATGCCGATGGCGAAGGCGGCCGTCATGACGCGCTCGGGGTTGAGCCCGGCGAAGAGCTGGAGCAGGCCCGCGTCCTCGTCGCCGACGAGGGCTTCGGCGGGCAGCCGGACCTCGTCGATGACCAGCGCGAACTGTTTCTCCGCCGCCTGGAGTTCCATGTCGATGACCGAGCGGGAGAAGCCCGGGGCGTCGCGGGGGACGATGAACAGGCAGGGCTTGAGGCGGCCCGTGCGGGCGTCCTCCGTGCGGCCGACGACGAGGGTGGCGTCGGCGATGTCCACGCCGGAGATGAAGACCTTGCGGCCGGTGAGGATCCAGTCGCCGCCGTCGCGCCGGGCGGTGGTGGTGATGCGGTGGGAGTTGGAGCCGGCGTCGGGTTCGGTGATTCCGAAGGCCATGGTGCGGCTGCCGTCGGCGAGGCCGGGGAGCCAGGCCCTCTTCTGGGCCTCGGTGCCGAAGCGGGCGATGACCGTGCCGCAGATGGCCGGTGAGACGACCATCATCAGCAGGGGGCAGCCCGCCGCGCCCAGTTCTTCCAGGACGATGGAGAGTTCGGCGATGCCGCCGCCCCCTCCCCCGTACTCCTCGGGGAGGTTGACGCCGAGGTAGCCGAGTTTGGCGGCGTCGGCCCACAGCTCGTCGGGGTGGCGGCCCTCGCGGGCGACGCGGGCGAGGTAGTCGCGGCCGTAGCGCTGCCCGAGGGCGGCGACGGCGGTGCGCAGGGCCTGGTGCTCTTCGGTCTCGATCACGGCTGTTCCTCCTGGACTACGGCGAGCAGGGCACCGAACTCGACCTGTCGGCCGGTGACGGCGTGGAGCGCGGTGAGCGTGCCGGAGGCGGGGGCGAGGATGCGGTGTTCCATCTTCATGGCCTCCAGCCACAGCAGGGGCTGCCCGGCGGTGACGGTGCTGCCGGGGGCGAGGCCCTCGGCGATGCGGACGACGGTGCCGGGCATGGGGGCGAGCAGCGATCCCGGTTCGGTGCGGTCCTGGGGGTCGGGGAACCGGGGAACGGGCACGAGGGTGTGGGAGCCGAGCGGGGAGTCCACGTAGACCTCGTGGGGGCCGTGGTGTTTCACGTGAAACACCCGCCGGACACCGTGGACTTCGAGGGTCACGGCCTCCGGGGTGGCGGCCAGGACGCGGACACCCGGTAGTTCCACGGGTGCGTAGCGGGCCTCGTGGACGGTGCCGGCCACCGTGTACCGGCGGCTCTGCGGCTGGGAGCGGAGGTTGCGCCAGCCGCCGAGGCGGGCGGCGAGGCCGGCGCCGGCGGCCGGGGCCGCTTCGGCGAGCGCTGCGGCGAGGCAGGCGAGCGTGGGGTCCGGGGTGTCCTGGACGAGGGCGGCGAGGTGGCGTTCGTAGAAGCCGGTGTCGAGCCGGCCGGCGGCGAACTCCGGGTGCCGCAGGGAGCGTACGAGGAGTTCGCGGTTGGTGGTGAGCCCGTGGATGCGGGCCCGGGTCAGGGAGTCGGCGAGGATCCGGACCGCCTCGGCGCGGGTGGGGGCGTGTGCGACGACCTTGGCCAGCAGGGGGTCGTAGTGGATGCCGACGGTGTCCCCGGCGGCGAAGCCGGAGTCGACGCGGACGCGGCCGGGCACGTCGAGGGTGTGCAGGACGCCGGTCTGGGGGCGCCAGTCCCGGGCGGGGTCCTCCGCGTAGAGGCGGGCCTCGACGGCGTGGCCGGCGGGCTCCGGAGGGGTGGCGGGCAGTGCGGCGCCCTCGGCGATCCGCAGCTGGAGGGCGACCAGGTCGAGGCCGTGGACGGCTTCGGTGACGGGGTGTTCCACCTGGAGGCGGGTGTTCATCTCCAGGAAGTACGGGCGGCCGTCGGCGCCGACGAGGAACTCGACGGTGCCCGCGCCCCGGTACGAGACGGCCCGGGCGGCGGCCACGGCGGCGGTGGCGAGCCGCTCGCGCAGCGCTGGGGGCAGGCCGGGGGCCGGGGCCTCCTCGATGACCTTCTGGTGGCGTCGCTGGAGGGAGCAGTCGCGGGTGCCGAGGGCCCAGACGGTGCCGTGGCTGTCGGCCAGGACCTGCACTTCGACGTGGCGGCCGCGCTCCACGTACGGCTCGGCGAAGACCTCGTCGTCGCCGAAGGCCGACAGCGCCTCGGCGCGGGCCGCCTCCAGCGCCTCCTTGAGGGCGTCCAGGCCGCGTACGACGCGCATCCCGCGGCCTCCGCCGCCCGCGGCCGCCTTGAGGAGGAGGGGCAGGTCGGCGGCGGTGGCGGCGGCCGGGTCGACGGGGTCGAGGAGGGGGACGCCGGCGGCGCGGACGAGGTCCTTGGCCCGGGTCTTGGAGGCCATGGCCTCGATGGCCTCGGGCGGCGGCCCGACCCAGGTCAGGCCGGCGGCCAGGACCTGGCGGGCGAAGTCGGCGTTCTCGGAGAGGAAACCGTATCCGGGGTGCACGGCGTCCGCGCCGGCCGCGCGGGCCGCCTCGACCAGCAGGTCCCCGCGCAGGTAGGTGTCTGCGGGGGCGGTTCCCGGCAGGCGGACGGCCGCGTCGGCGCTGCGGACGTGCAGGGCGTCGGCGTCGGCGTCGGAGTGGACGGCGACCGTGGCCAGGCCCAGGTCGCGGGCCGTACGGAAGATCCGGACGGCGATCTCGCCCCGGTTGGCGACGAGGAGGGAGGTGATGGGTGCGGTCATCTGGGGGCTCACATCCGGAAGACGCCGAAGCCGCCGCGGGCGCCCTCGACGGGGGCGTTGTGGACGGCCGACAGGCACAGGCCGAGGACGGTGCGGGTGTCGCGGGGGTCGATGACGCCGTCGTCGTACAGCCGCCCGGACAGGAAGAGCGGCAGGGACTCGGCCTCGATCTGCGCCTCGACGAAGGCCCGCATCCCGGCATCCTGTTCCTCGTCGTACGGGAGGCCCTTGGCGGCGGCGGACTGGCGGGAGACGATCGAGAGGACGCCCGCGAGCTGCTGCGGGCCCATGACGGCGGACTTGGCGCTGGGCCAGGCGAAGAGGAAGCGGGGTTCGTAGGCGCGTCCGCACATGCCGTAGTGACCGGCCCCGTAGCTCGCTCCGATGAGGACCGACAGGTGCGGGACGCGGGAGTTGGACACCGCGTTGATCATCATCGAGCCGTGTTTGACGATGCCGCCCTGCTCGTACTCCTTGCCCACCATGTAGCCGGTGGTGTTGTGGAGGAAGAGCAGCGGGATGTCGCGCTGGTTGGCGAGCTGGATGAACTGGGCGGCCTTCTGCGACTCGGCGCTGAACAGCACGCCCTGGGCGTTGGCGAGGATGCCGACCGGGTAGCCGTGCAGGGTGGCCCAGCCGGTGACGAGGCTGGTGCCGTAGAGGGGCTTGAACTCGTCGAAGTCGGAGGCGTCGACGATGCGGGCGATGACCTCGCGGGGGTCGAAGGGGGTCTTCAGGTCGGCCGGGACGATCCCGAGGAGCTCCTCCGGGTCGTACAGCGGCTCCTCGGCGCGGGGCGGCTCGGCGTACGGCTTGCGGTGGTTGAGCCGGGCCACGATGCGGCGGGCCTGGCGGACGGCGTCGTACTCGTCGAGGGCGTAGTGGTCGGCGAGGCCGGAGACGCGGGCGTGCATGTCGGCGCCGCCGAGGGACTCGTCGTCGCTCTCCTCGCCGGTGGCCATCTTGACCAGGGGCGGGCCGCCGAGGAAGACCTTGGAGCGGTCCTTGATCATGACGGTGTGGTCGGACATCCCGGGGACGTAGGCGCCGCCCGCGGTGGAGTTGCCGAAGACGACGGCGACGGTGGGGATGCCCTCCGCCGAGAGCCGGGTGAGGTCGCGGAAGATCGCACCGCCCGGGATGAAGATCTCCTTCTGGGAGGGCAGGTCGGCGCCCCCGGACTCCACGAGGCTGACCACGGGCAGCCGGTTCTGCCGGGCGATCTCGTTGGCCCGCAGCGCCTTCTTCAGGGTCCAGGGGTTGCTGGCGCCGCCGCGCACGGTGGGGTCGTTGGCGGTGATCAGGCACGTGACGCCCTCGACGGTGCCGATGCCGGTGACCATCGATGCGCCGACCGGGTAGTCGCTGCCCCAGGCGGCGAGCGGGGACAGCTCCAGGAACGGGGTGTCGGGGTCGAGGAGCAGTTCGACGCGCTCGCGGGGCAGCATCTTGCCGCGGTCCCGGTGCCGGGCGGTGTACTTCTCGCCGCCGCCGGCGAGGGCCTTGGCGTGCTCGGCGGCGAGTTCCGCGAGCCGCTCCAGGGCGGCGGTACGGGCCTTCGTGTGCTCGGCGGCGAGCGGGTCGACGGTGGTGCCGAGGCGGGTCATCGGGTCCCCTCAGGTACGGGCGGGGTCGGGCCGGCGGGAGGCCCGGGCGGGGTCGGGCCGGCGGGGAGGAGGTGCGTCGGGATGTCGAGGTGGCGGGCGCGCAGCCATTCACCGAGGGCCTTGGCCTGCGGGTCGAAGCGGTGGCCGGAGGCGACGCCGTCGCCGAGGAGGCCGGGGACGGTGAAGTTCAGGGCGCGCAGGTTCGGCAGCTCGTGGCGGGCGACGGCAAGGCCCCGGGTCTCCGGGAGCAGGCTCTGGAACGCCTCCACGCTCAGGGCGCGGCGCAGCCACTGCCAGGCGGCGTCGTCCTCCACCCACACCCCGACGTTGGCGTCGCCGCCCTTGTCCCCGCTGCGGGCCCCGGCCACCGACCCGAGCGGCGCGCGGGTGGTGGGCCCGTGCCCGCCCCGGGCCGCGCCGGCGGGCAGCGGGGCGGGCGGCGGGGCGGGGGCGGGCGGCGGCGGGGCCGGGGCGGCGGGCGGCGGCGGGGCCGCGGCCGGGACCGGCAGGCGGGTGCCGTCGTCCAGGACCGCCGTGTGCGGGACGGAGCCGGCCGGGACCAGGGCCGAGGTGAACACCCCGTACGGCTGCGCGGGGCCCGGCGGAGCCGTCACGTGGAAGCCCGGATAGCTGGCGAGGGCCAGCTCCACCGCCGCCGAGGTCAGCGCCCGTCCCACCCGGTCCGGGGAGGGGTCGCGCACCACCAGCCGCAGCAGGGCGCTCGCCGCCTCCTGCGTGTCGGCGTCCGCGTGGTCCGTGCGGGCGAGGGTCCAGCGGACGGAGCCCACCCCGCGCAGTGCTTCGGCGAGCTGTGCCCGTACCAGGGCGGCCTTGGCCTCGATGTCGAGCCCGGTCAGGACGAAGACCACCTCGTTGCGCCAGCCGCCGACGCGGCTGACGCCGACCTTGAGGGTGGGGGGCGGGGGTTCCCCCCGGACCCCGCTGATCCGGACCCGGTCCTCGCCGTCCGGGGTGAGGCGGACGGTGTCCAGGCGGGCGGTGACGTCGGGGCCCAGGTAGCGCACGCCCTGGGTCTCGTAGAGGAGTTGGGCGGTGACGGTGCCCGGGGTGACGGCCCCGCCGCTGCCCGGGTGCTTGGTGACGACCGCCGAACCGTCCTCGCAGACCTCCGCGAGCGGGAAGCCGGGCCGCCGTACGTCGTGGCCGGTGAAGAAGGAGTAGTTGCCGCCGGTGGCCTGCGTGCCGCACTCCAGGACGTGGCCCGCGACCACTGCCCCCGCCAGCCGGTCGTACTCGTGCGGGCCCCAGTCGAACCACCAGGCGGCCGGCCCGCTCACCAGGGCCGCGTCCGTGACCCGGCCGGTCACGACCACGTCCGCGCCGGCCCGCAGGCAGGCGGTGATCCCGGCGCCGCCCAGGTAGGCGTTGGCGGTGAGCGCGTCCTGCCCGTACGGCATCAGGTCGTCGCCCTCGACGTGCGCGACGGAGACGGGCACCCCCACCTCGGCCGCGAGCGTCCGTACGGCCGCGGCCAGCCCGGCCGGGTTCAGCCCGCCGGCGTTCGTCACGATCCGCACGCCCCGCTCGTGCGCGAGCCCGAGGCCCTCCTCGAGCTGCCTCAGGAAGGTTTTGGCGTAGCCGAGGCCGGGGTCCTTCAGGCGGTCGCGGCCGAGGATCAGCATGGTGAGCTCGGCGAGGTAGTCGCCGGTGAGCACGTCCAGCGGTCCGCCGGTCAGCATCTCGCGCACGGCGCCGAACCGGTCCCCGTAGAAGCCGGACGCGTTGCCGACGCGCAGGGCCCGGCGCGTCACGGGGCGCTCCCCCGCACGGTCCCCCCGGTGCCCGGCCGGGCCGTCTCGCCGGGGCCCCCCGGCGGCGCCGCCCTGTCCCGCGGCGCCCGGCCCGGGCCCGCCGGACCGGCGAAGGCTTGGGCGATGCCGAGCCAGCGCTCGGCGTCGGGGCCGGTGGCGGTGAGGCCGAGGTCGGCGCGGTGGGCGCGCTGCGTGACCAGCAGGCAGAAGTCCAGCGCGGGTCCGGTGATCCGCTGCGGGGCGCCGGCGGGCCCGTACGTCCACACCCCGCCCCCGTCCGGGGCCGTCAGCTCGACCCGGAACTCGCCCTCCGGCGCCGGCAGGCCCCGGACGGCGTACGCGTAGTCGCGCGCCCGCACCCCGATCCGCGCGACGTGCCGCAGCCGGGCCGTGGGGGTCCGCCGTACGCCGAGCGCGTCGGCGACGTCCTGGCCGTGCGCCCACGTCTCCATGAGCCGGGCGCTCGCCATGGAGGCGGCCTTCATCGGGGGCCCGTACCAGGGGAAACGGGCGTCGGGGGAGGCTGCCGCGAGCGCCGCTTCGAGGGCGGCCCGGCCCTCCCGCCAGCGGTCCAGCAACTCGGCGGGCGCCAGCCCCGCCCCCTCCTCGGCGCCCTCGTCGACGAACGAATCGGGGGACTCCAGCGCCTCCTCCACCCCGCGCGCGAACGCCCCGGCATCGGTGAGGGAGAGCAGCGCGGCCCGGTCGGTCCAGTGCAGGTGGGCGATCTGGTGGGCGATGCTCCACCGGGGAGCGGGCGTCGGCCGCGCCCAGGCGGGGCCGGGCAACCCGGCGACGAGCGCGTCGAGTTCGCGGCCCTCCTCCCGGAGGTCGGCGAGAAGACCGGTGAAAACGGCGGCGGCGGCCACGGCGGACGGATCGGGCACGGCGTGCTCCCCTCTCGGCGTGCGGGGAAGCCTGGCAGCCTCCACTAAAACAATCAAGCGTGCTTGCATGATTTGGCTGAAGTGGATGGCATTCACGCCATGGCCCTCAACACGCCTCGCGGAGCGACGACTTGGGCGTGCCGGTCATCCACCGAGGCCCGGCCGAGGACAGCGGCGGGCCGCGTCCGGAACGATCAGGGACGGTTCCGGCCGTACGCCGGGAAGGCGGCCTGACGGTGCCCGCCCGGGCCGATACTGGGGGCTTCCCGCCCGTGCGGCCGCCGCGCCGGGCTCCGCACCGCCTCCCTCCACGCGCCCCTCCACGCCACCGACGACGAGGACGGTCCGCCGTGAAGCACCCCGCTGCCCCAGCCGCCTTCCCCTCCCCGCCCCACGCCCCCTCCCTCTACCCCCAGCTCGACGCGACCGCCCTCACCGCCTTCGCCGCCGCCCTGGAGAGCGGCGACCTGAGCGCGCTGCCGCCCGCGCGCGCCGCCGAGGTCCAGGCGTCGCGGGCCGTGGCCGTCTTCAGCCGGGGCGAGGTGACCGGCGCCTGCGGGGACCTGCTCGACGCCGCGCTGTGGCGGCACACCGGGCCCCGGCCGCGGGCGGCCGTGGTCATGCCCTCGCCGTGGACCGCCCTGGGCTGGACCGCGTACGCCGTCCAGGCCACCGCGTTCGCGGCGCGCGGCTACGACGTACTCGCCTACACCGTCCGCGGGTTCGGCCGCTCCGACGGCCAGGCCGACTTCGCCGGCCCGCTGGACGTGGCCGACGGCCGGCGGGCCCTGGACCACCTCCTGGAACGCGCCGCCGGCCCGGTCACCGGAATCGGCTTCCTCGGCGTCTCCTACGGCGCCGGCGTCGGCCTGCTCGCCGCCGCGCACGACCCCCGGGTCGACGCGGTGGCGGCGCTCAGCACCTGGGGCGACCTCGGCGCCGTCCTGCACGAGAACTCCACCCGCCGCTCCGCCGCCGTGCACGCCCTGCTCAGGGCGGCGGAACGGGCCCGGCTGAGCCCGGAGACCGAACGGGCCCTGGAGGACGTCCTGGCCGGCCGGGACGCCGAGGAGACCCGGCTCTGGGCGCAGCGGCGCTCGCCCTTCGGCCACGTCAAGGTGTTCAACCGCCGGCGGCTGCCCGTCCTCTTCTCGCACGCCTGGCACGAGACGCTCTTCCCCGCCAACCAGACGCTGCGGCTGTTCGACGAACTCACCGGCCCCAAGCGCCTCGACCTGTCCATCGGGGACCACGCCGGCCCCGAGAGCCCGGGGCTGCTCGGGCTGCCGAGCCCGGTGTGGACGGACGCGCACCGCTGGTTCGACCACCACCTGCGCGACGCCGCCAACGGGGTGGACGGGGAGGCGCGGGTGCTCGCCGAGGTGATGTGGACCCGGACCCTCGAACCCGCCGACGGCCTGCAGGCTTCCGGTCTGCACGGTTCCGGTCTGCACGGTTCCGGTCTCCACGCTCCCGGTCTGCACGCTCCCGGTCTGCACGCTCCCGGTCACGAGGTCCGCCGGCTGTACCTCACGGGGCAGGGCGAACTGGCAGGCGAGCCCGACCACGGCTGGACGGCGGGCCTGCTGTGCGGGGTGGACACCCCGGTCACGGCCGCCGACGCGGTCGTGGGCTCCGGGTACGCGGAGATGGCCGGCCGGCCGAAGCCGTACCCGGCCGGGGAGATCGACGCCGCCGTCGCCTCGTCCGCGACCGCCGCCTGGACGGGGCCCGCCGCCGAAGCGACCCTCCGCGTACGGGGAATCCCGCGCCTGCGCGTCACGTACCGCGCCGCGAACTCCGGCTCCACCTTCGTCGCGTACCTCCTGGACCTCGCCCCGGACGGCTCGGCCCGGCTGATCTCCCACGCCCCGTTCAGCGACCTGCACTCCCCGCCCGACAGCCTGGTGGGCGCGGACATCGACCTCCAGGCCACCGCGTACGACGTCCCGCGCGGGCACCGCCTCCTGCTGGTGGCGACCGCCCGCGACCCCTTCTACGGGGACGCCAACCTGCCGCGCGCGACGCTGGCGTTCACCTCGCCGGAGCCGACGCCGTCGTACGTGGAGGTACCGGTGGGGTGAGGGGAGAGGTTTATACATACGTATTGAACAAGCGTATAAATCATGGGTAGGGTTCCTCACGTCCAGGCGTGAACGAACCCCGAAGGGACCCCCATGGCCGCCGACACCACCACCGACACCACCGCCGCCGCCGTCGCAGGCCGCGCCGCAGGCCGCGCCGAACTCCTCGTCGGCGGAAGGCGGTTGTCCTACCTGGACTTCGGCGGCCCCGGCCGTCCACTGATCGCCCTCCACGGCCACCTGTCCGAGGGCCTGACCTTCACCGCCCTCGCCCGGGACCTCGGCCCCGCGTGGCGGGTCATCGCCCCCGACCAGCGGGGCCAGGGCGAGTCCGACAGCGCCGCCGACTACACGCGCGAGGGCTACCTTTCGGACATCGGCTCGCTGCTGGACCACCTCGAGCTGGACCGGGTCGCCCTGCTCGGGCACTCCCTCGGCGCCATCAACGCCTACCAGTTCGCCGCGCGCCACCCCGAGCGCGTGAGTGCCCTCGTGAACGCCGAGGGCCCGGCTGCGCTCGGGCTGGACGGCCCGAACCCACTGGGCTTCCTGCTGGACCTGCCCTACGAGGCCCCGACCCGCGAGGCGCTGCTGGCGGGCCTCGGGCCGGCCGCGCCGTACTTCGCCGACCGGCTCCGGGAGAACGCCGACGGCAGCTGGCGCCTGCCGTTCCGTCCTGCGGAGATGTACGACTCCGAGCACCACGTCCACGGCGACCACTGGGCCGACTGGACGGCCGGCACCTGCCCGGCCCTGCTCGTCCGGGGCACCCGGGGGGTCATCCCGTCCGACCAGGCCCGGGCGATGACGGAGCGCCGCCCCGGCACCACCCTGACGGAACTCGACACCGACCACTTCGTCCACACCGCCGCCCCGACGCCTTCGCGGCGACGGTACGCCGGTTCCTGGAGGGGGCGGGAGGGGGCGGGGTTTAGGGGCGGGGCGGGGCGGGGGCTGCGGAGGTGGGCGGGGCGGGGGCTGCGGAGGTGGGCGGGGCTTCGGGGGCGGGGTCCAGCGGGGCGGTGTCACAGCTGGTTTGGGGGTTTCCCGTCAGTCCCATCGTCCTTCCGTGTCGGGCCGGTCCCTCAAGGGCGCTCCTTCGTCGCGTCGCTACGCGATGGCCTTCGGCCACCCTTGACCGACCGTCCCGCCCCGGAAAGACAAGGACTGCCGAGAACCCCCCAAAGAAACGGGACGGTCCATGGGCAGGGGACCCCCGTATCACTGATGAGGCGAGGGGTCGGGCGTCGGCCTGCCGGGCATCCGGGCCCCCAAAGACCCCCGGCCATCCACCCGGACGCGTCAGATCGCTACGCGCTCCCCATGGCTTAGCGTCCGCCCCCCGTCCTGGGCTGATACCTGCACGCGATGTCGATCAGGGCCCCTTTCGGGGGCGGTGGGCGCGTCAGATCGCTACGCGCTCCACACGGCATAGCGTCCGGCGACCGTCCGGGGCTAGTCCCCGCACCGAATGTCGATCAGAGCACCATCCGGGACCGGTGCGCGCATCAGATCGCTACGCGCTCCTCCCGGTATAGCGTCCGACGACCGTCCGGGGCTGGTCCCCGCACCACATGACGAACAGGACCCCGTTGGCGGGGGTGTGGGAGGCGGCGTCACGGCTGCCGCTGATCGAGGGTTCGGGCCACGCGGAGTGCTGGTGGGAGTCCGACGGGTTCCGGGTGCAGCTGTGGCGGACGTTCGCGGAGCTCTCGAGCAGGAGCGGCTGGCGCAGTGGGGACTCTGGGCGGGGGACGAGGCGGGTCTGCGGGCTGCCCACCGCTTCCTCGCGGAAAACGCTCTTCCGGCTAGGGTGAACGGCACATCGTGAACCGGAACAAGGAGCAGACGTGAGTGCCATCGCCCTGCAGCAGGAGATCGCGCGGGAACTCCAGGTCGCCGAGACCTTCGAGGCCGAGCGGGAGATCGAGCGCCGGGCGGCCTTCCTCGCCGAGCGGCTGACCTCCACCGGTCTGCGGTCCCTCGTACTCGGCATCAGCGGCGGCGTGGACTCGACCACGACGGGCCGACTCTGCCAGCTCGCCGTCGAGCGGGCCCGTGCGGCCGGGCACGAGGCACAGTTCTACGCGATGCGGCTGCCCTACGGTGTCCAGGCCGACGAGCACGACGCGCAGCTCGCGCTGTCGTTCATCCAGGCCGACCACGTACTGACCGTGGACATCAAGCCCGCCAGTGACGCGGCGCTCGACGCCTCGCTGGCCGCCGGTGTGAGCTTCCGCGACGCCCACCACCAGGACTTCGTGCACGGCAACATCAAGGCCCGCCAGCGGATGATCGCCCAGTACGCGGTCGCCGGTGCGCACGCCGGTCTCGTAGTCGGCACCGATCACGCCGCCGAGGCCATCTCGGGCTTCTTCACCAAGTTCGGCGACGGCGCGGCGGACGTGGTCCCGCTGACCGGTCTGACCAAGCGCCGGGTGCGCGCCGTCGCGGACGCACTGGGCGCGCCCGCCGAACTGGTGTGGAAGACCCCGACGGCCGACCTGGAGACCCTCGACCCGGGCAAGGCCGACGAGGACGCCTTGGGCGTCACGTACGACGACATCGACGACTTCCTCGAGGGCAAGCCGGTGAACGAGCGCACCTTCGAGACGATCGTCCACCGCTACCGCCTCACCGAGCACAAGCGCCAGCTCCCCATCGCCCCCTGACCCTCCCGGATGGTGCTCTGATCGACATTTCGTGCAGGTAGCAGCCCCGGACGGTCGCCGGACGCCAAGCCAGGAGGAGCGCGTAGCGATCTGATGCGCCCACCGGTCCCGGATGGTGCTCTGATCGTCATGTGGTGCAGGTATCAGCCCCCGACGGTGGCCGGACGCTATGCCGGGAGAAGCGCGTAGCGATCTGACGCGCTCACCGCTCCCGGACGGGGCTCTGATCGTCATTTCGTGCGGGTATCGGCCCCGGACGGTGGCCGGACGCTATGCCATGGGGAGCGCGTAGCGATCTGACGCGTGAGGGTGGCCCCGCCGGGGGTCTTTGGGGGCCCGGATGCCCGGCAGGCCGACGCCCGACCCCTCGTCTCATCGCTGATACGGGGGTCCCTTCCCCTTCGACCGTCCCGTTTCTTTGGGGGGTTCTCGGCAGTCCTTGTCTTTCCGGGGCGGGACGGTCGGTCAAGGGTGGCCGAAGGCCATCGCGCAGCGACGCGACGAAGGAGCGCCCTTGAGGGACCGGCCCGACACGGAAGGACGATGGGACTGACGGGAAACCCCCAAACCAGCTGTGAGGCGGCCCAGCAGGCTCCCGCCCTCACCCCGCTTCGCGGGGTGCCGGCCCCCTCTGCGACCTGACCGCGCCCATGCTCGCCGTGATCACCAGGGCGATCGCCAGCGCGTCGAGCGCCGACATGCCCTGGCTCAGGAGCAGGAAGCCCGCGGTCGCCGCGATGGCCGGCTCCAGGCTCATCAGGATCGCGAAGGTGGGGGCCGGGAGGCGGCGCAGGGCGAGGAGCTCCAGCGTGTACGGGAGGACCGACGACAGCACCGCCACGCCGAGGCCCAGGGCCATTGTGCTCGGGGTGAGGAGGGCGGAGCCCGCGTCCACCACACCCAGCGGCAGCGAGATGACAGCGGCCACCGCCATCGCCAGGGCGAGGCCGTCCGCCTGCGGGAAACGGCGGCCGGTACGGGCGCTGAAGACGATGTACGCCGCCCACATGGCGCCCGCGCCCACCGCGAAGCCCGCGCCGAGCAGGTCGAGGCCGCCGATGCCGCCTCCGCCGTGCCCGGCCAGCAGGGCGACGCCGGCCAGGGCCAGGGCGGCCCACAGCAGGTTCACCAGGCGGCGCGAGACGATCACGGACAGGGCCAGCGGGCCGAGCACCTCCAGCGTGACGGCGGGGCCGAGCGGGATGCGGTCGATGGACTGGTAGAAGAGGCCGTTCATGCCGGCCATGGCGGCGCCGAAGGCGACGACGGTGCCCCAGTCGGCACGCGTGTAGCCGCGCACACTGGGCCGGCACAGGACCAGCAGCACCAGCGCGGCGGCCGCGAGGCGCAGCGTGACCACGCCCGCCGCACCCACCCGGGGCATGACCATCACCGCGAGGGCGGCCCCGAACTGCACCGACACCCCGGCCGCGACCACCAAGGCGATCGGCCCGACCCGCGAGTCCCGGGCGACACCGTCCCCTCGGCGGGAACCCGCACCCGAAACGGAACCGGAACCGGAGACGGGCCCGGAAGCGGAACCGGAAACCGGACCGGAGACGGAGGTGGCGGGGGTCGTCGGGGACGAAGAGGAGGGCGCGGGCATGAATCCAGACTAAGGGGTTCGTAAGGACCATCCCGCCGTGCTTTGCCTTACATTCGCGCCCATCCCTCTCCCCTTATCCCTCCCCCGCCCTCTCCCCCAGCCCCTCCGCGAGCAGTTCCGCCAGGTGCCGCGCCCGGCGTCCGGAGAGCTGCGCGATCTGGGTGCGGCAGGAGAACCCGTCCGCGAGCACCGCCGCCTCCGGTGGCGCGGCGCGCAGCGACGGCAGCAGTTGTTCCTCCGCGCACGCCACGGAGACGGCGTGGTGGCCGGGTTCGAAGCCGAAGTTGCCCGCGAGGCCGCAGCAGCCGCCGCTGAGCTCCCCCGTCAGCCCGGCGCGTTCGCGCAGGCGCCGGTCGGCGGCGTCCCCGAGGACGGCGTGCTGGTGGCAGTGGGTCTGGCCGGCGACGGGCCGGTCCAGGCGGGGCGGGGTCCAGTGGGGGGCGTACTCCTCGAGGGTCTCCGCGAAGGTGCGGACGGCTGCGGCGAGGCGGTGGGCGCGGGGGTCGTCGGGGAGGAGGGCGGGGAGGTCGGTGCGCAGGGCCGCCGCGCAGCTGGGTTCGAGGAGCAGCACGGGGTCGCGTACCTCCCCCAGGGTGTCGAGGGTGCGCAGCATGACCTTGCGGGCGCGGTCCAGGCGGCCGGTGGAGACGTACGTCAGCCCGCAGCACACCGGGCGGCGGGTGGGGACGGTGACGCCGAGGCCGGCCGCCTCCAGGACGCGGACGGCGGCGTGACCGGCCTCCGGCGCGAGGTGTTCGGTGAAGGTGTCGGGCCACAGGGTCACGGTCACGGGCACGGGTACGGGCTCGGCCACCGCCCCGACGCCGGCCCCGACCCCGCCGGGCCCCGCCGCGCCCGCCTCCCGCTCCCCCCGGCCCCGCTCCCGTACCCGACCCCCACCGCCCCGGCCCCGCTCCCGCTCCCACCCCCGCGTGAACGGCACCCGGGCCAGGGGCGGCAGTTGCCGTTCGGGGGCCAGGCCGGGGACGCGCAGGACGCGGCCGGCCGCGTTGACGGGGCCCGCCGCCCTCAGGGCGGCGATCAGGCGGAGCCAGGCCGGGAGGCCGCCGAGGGTGTAATGGGCCAGGGGGCGCAGCCGGCCGGACCAGTGGCGGTGCAGGAACTCCGCCTTGTACGCGGCCATGTCCACGCCCACCGGGCAGTCGCTGCGGCAGCCCTTGCAGCTGAGGCAGAGGTCCAGGGCCTCGGCGACCTCCGCCGAGCGCCACCCGTCGGTGACGATCTCCCCGGCCAGCATCTCGTGCAGCAGCCGGGCCCGGCCGCGCGTGGAGTGCCGTTCCTCTCCCGTGACCCGGTACGACGGGCACATCACCCCGGGTCCGGAGGGTCCCGTGGTCCGGCACTTGGCGACGCCGACGCAGCGGGCCACCTCCTCGCCCAGCGGGGCACCGCGCGCCACCACGGCGAAGCGGAGGTTCTCGTCCAGCCGCGCCGGGCGGACCAGGATGCCGGGGTTCATGCCGCCCGCCGGGTCCCACACGTCCTTGTACGCGCCGAAGAGCTCCATGACCCGCGGCCCGTACATCCGCGGCAGCAGTTCCGCCCGGGCCTGTCCGTCGCCGTGCTCGCCCGACAGGGAGCCTCCGTGCGCGACGACCAGGTCGGCGAGGTCCGCGGAGAAGGAGCGGAAGCGGGCCACTCCCGCCGCGGAGACCAGGTCGAAGTCGATGCGGACGTGGACGCAGCCCTCCCCGAAGTGCCCGTACGGGGTTCCGTGCAGCCCGTGCTGCGCCAGCAGGGCCCGGAAGTCGCGCAGGTAGGCGCCGAGGCGGGCCGGCGGGACCGCGCAGTCCTCCCAGCCCGGCCAGGCCATGCCGCCGTCCGGGGTCCGGGTGGCGGTGCCGGCCGCGTCCTCCCGGATCCGCCACAGGGCGCGCTGCGCCGCCGGGTCCGTCACGAGGGCCGTGTCGAGGGCGTCGGCCTCCCGCAGCAGGCGCCGGGCCGCTCCCTCGTCCGGCATCTCCACGAACAGCCAGGCCCCGCCCCGGGGCAGCCCGCGGGCGCCGCGCACCAGGTCCTCGGCCATGCCCTCGACGGTGAGCGGCCCGTGGCCGAGGAGTCCGGCCGCGGCGTCGGCCGCCGCGCTCTCGTCGGGGTAGCCGAGGACCGCGAGGACCGGTGCGGGCGGCGGTTCGACCAGGCGCACCACGGCCTCCGTGACCACGCCGAGGGTGCCCTCGCTGCCGCAGAAGGCCCGTGCGAGGCGGACGCCCCGTTCGGGGAGCAGGGCGTCGAGTCCGCCGTAGCCGGAGACGCGGCGGGAGAAGGAGCCGGTGGCGAGGCCGGTGCGGAGTACGGCGAGGTTGCCCTCGACCAGGTCGCGCAGTCCCGCCGGGGCTCCGTCCCAGCCGGTGCCGATCCGGTGGGCGGCGCCTCCGTAGAGGGTGACGCCCAGCTCCGCCACGTTGTCGGCGGTGGTGCCGTAGGCCACCGAGTGGGCGCCGCACGCGTTGTTGCCGATCATTCCGCCGAGGGTGCAGCGGGAGTGCGTGGACGGGTCGGGTCCGAAGGCCAGCCCGTACGGGCGCAGCGCGTCGCGCAGCCGGTCCAGCACCAGGCCGGGCTGGACGACGGCGGTACGCGCGTCGCGGTCGACGGCGACGAGGGCGTTCATGTGCCGGGTGAGGTCGAGCACCACCCCGACGCCCGTCGCCTGCCCGGCGATGGAGGTGCCGCCGCCGCGCGGTACGACGGGCACGCCGGCGTCGGCGCAGATCCGCAGGGCGGCCGCCACGTCGTCGGCGTCGCGCGGGGCGGCCACGCCGACCGGTACCCGCCGGTAGTTCGAGGCGTCCATGGTGGCGAGGGCCCGTGCGGCGGCGCCGAAGTCCACCTCCCCGCGCAGCTCGGCCCGCAAGGTTCGCTCGAGTTTCCCTGGAGACGTCACGGAGCACACCTTCCCACCCCCGTCCGTCTCACCGGGTGGACGCGCCTCCGACGCCCGGTCCGGGACCCGATACGCTCCGCTCGTGGCTGAGATCCAGATTCCCGCTGACATCAAGCCCGCCGACGGACGCTTCGGCGCGGGCCCCTCCAAGGTGCGGACAGAGGCGCTGGACGCCCTCGCCGCCACCGGTACCTCCCTGCTCGGCACCTCGCACCGCCAGGCCCCGGTCAAGAACCTGGTCGGCTCGGTGCGTCAGGGCCTCCGGGACCTCTTCTCCCTGCCCGAGGGTTACGAGGTGATCCTGGGCAACGGCGGTTCCACCGCCTTCTGGGACGTCGCGACCGCCGGTCTGATCGAGCGGAAGTCCCAGCACCTCACCTTCGGCGAGTTCTCGTCGAAGTTCGCCAAGGCCGCGAAGCTCGCGCCGTGGCTGGACGAGCCGTCCGTGATCTCCTCCGAGCCGGGTACGCACCCCGAGCCGGTCGCCGAGGAGGGCGTGGACGTGTACGCGTACACGCACAACGAGACCTCGACGGGTGTGGCGGCTCCGGTCCGGCGCGTGGCGGGCGCGGACGCCGGGTCCCTCGTCCTGGTGGACGCGACCTCGGGTGCCGGTGGTCTTCCGGTGGACATCACCGAGACGGACGTCTACTACTTCGCCCCGCAGAAGTCCTTCGCCTCGGAGGGCGGCCTGTGGCTGGCGGCGTTCTCCCCGGCCGCCCTGGAGCGTGCCGCGCGCGTGCACGCCTCGGGCCGGCACATCCCGGAGTTCTTCTCCCTGCCGACGGCGATCGACAACTCGCTGAAGAACCAGACGTACAACACCCCGGCGCTGTCCACGCTGTTCCTGCTGGACCAGCAGCTGCGGTGGATGAACTCCCAGGGCGGCCTGGAGTTCACGACCTCCCGTACGGCGGCCAGCGCGCGCAACCTGTACGGCTGGGCGGAGGCGTCGAAGTACGCCAGCCCCTTCGTCCAGGACGCCGGCAAGCGCTCCGCGGTCATCGGCACGATCGACTTCTCCGACGACGTCGACGCGGCGGCGGTGGCGAAGGTGCTGCGCGCCAACGGCATCGTGGACACCGAGCCGTACCGCAAGCTGGGCCGCAACCAGCTGCGCGTCGCGATGTTCCCGGCGATCGACCCGGCGGACGTGCAGGCGCTGACCGCCTGCGTCGACTACGTGATCGAGCGGCTCTGACCTCAGGGCTGTCCTGACGTCGCGGGTCCCGACGTACGCGGGTTCCGACCTCCGCGGGGTCCCGACCTCCGCCGGGTCCCGACCTCCGCCTGGTCCCGACCTCCGCCTGGTCCCCACCTGATCCCGCCCGTGGAGCCCCCGGCGCCTTCCCGGTGCCGGGGGCTCCCGTGCCGGGGGCTCCCGTGCCCGGGCCCGGCCGCGGGACGCCGGCGGGAGCGCGGCGTCGCGGTGTTCGCCCACCTCACGGGCGGGGGGCGGCCTCGGCACGCGGTACCTTCAGCACTCCAGAGGCAGCGGCATCGTGGAGGCAGCGGCGTGAACGTGCGAGTGACGGCGGCCCAGAGCGGCGTGGACCCCTTCAGTACCGCCCGGCTGCGGCGCGGGGTGCTGGACGCGTGGGGTGCGGGGCCGGCCCGGTTCCGGGAGGACGCCAACGCCGAGGAGGACCTCGCGCTCGGCGGCTACCGGGACCGGCTGGTCGTCGAGCTGGCGCAGAACGCCGCCGACGCCGCGGCCCGCGCCGGGGTCCCCGGCCGGCTGCGCCTCACCCTGCACCCCGCCGGACCCGACGGCCCCGCCGTGCTGGCCGCCGCCAACACCGGTGCCCCGCTGGACGCGACGGGCGTGGAGTCGCTGAGCACCCTGCGCGCCTCCGCCAAGCGGGACGCGGGCCACGGCTCCGTCGGCCGCTTCGGCGTCGGCTTCGCCGCCGTACTCGCCGTCTCCGACGAGCCGGCGGTCCTCGGCCGCCACGGCGGCGTCCGCTGGTCCCTCGCCGAGGCCCGCGAGCTGGCCCGGGACGCCGCCCACGGCAGCCCCGGCCTCGGTGACGAACTCCGCCGCCGCGACGGCCACGTACCGCTGCTGCGGCTGCCGCTGCCGGCCGAGGGCAGCGCCCCCCAGGGGTACGACACCGTCGTGGTCCTCCCGCTGCGCGACGCCGCCGCCGAGGACCTCACCGAGCGCCTGCTGTCCGGCATCGACGACGCGCTGCTGCTGACCCTGCCCGGGCTGCGCGAGGTCGTCGTGGAGACCCCGTCCGGCGGGCACCGGGTGCTCTACCGGCGGACCGACGGCCCGTACACCGTCATCGAGGACTCCGCCTCCGGCACCCACCGCTGGCGCACCGTCCGCCACACCGGCCCCATCGAGCCGGCGCTGCTCGCGGACCGGCCCGTCGAGGAGCGGCTGCGGCCCGACTGGACGGTCACCTGGGCCGCGCCCGTCGACGCCGACGGCGCACCCGTACGGCCCCGCACCGCGCCCGTGGTGCACGCCCCGACCCCGACCGACGAGCCCCTCGGCATCCCCGCGCTGCTCATCGCCTCGCTGCCGCTGGACACCACGCGCCGCCACCCCGCGCCCGGTCCGCTGACCGACTTCCTCGTGGAGCGCGCGGCCGACGCGTACGCCGAACTCCTCGCCGCCTGGCAGCCGGTGAGCACCGGCCTGGTCGACCTGGTGCCCGGCCCGCTCGGCAGCGGCCCGCTCGACGGCGCCCTGCGCGCCGCCGTGATCGAACGGCTGCCCCGCACCGCCTTCCTCGCCCCGGCCGCCCCCAGCGAGGAGCTGCCGGCGCTGCGTCCCTTCGAGGCCGAGGTGGTGGAGGGCGCGGGCGCCGACACGGTTCGGGTCCTCGCGGAGGTCCTCCCGACGCTGCTGCCCGCCGGGCTGGAGCGTCGCCCCGAGCTGCGCACCCTGGGCGTGGGCCGGCTCCCGCTCGGTGACGCCATCGAGCGGATCGCGGGCATCGAGCGCACCCCGGACTGGTGGCACCGCCTGTACGACACCCTGGCCGGGGTGGACCCCGACCGGCTGTCGGGCCTGCCCGTGCCGCTCGCCGACGGCCGCACCGCCATCGGCCCGCGCCACGTGCTGCTGCCCGGCCCGGACACGCCGGCGGAGCTGGCCCGGCTGGGCCTGAAGGTGGCCCATCCGGACGCCGCGCACCCGCTGCTGGAGAAGCTCGGCGCGCTCCCGGCCACCGCGCGGGCCGTGCTGTCGACGCCGCAGGTCCGTGCCGCCGTGGCCGCCTCCCTGGACGCGGGCGAGGTCTGGGACGAGGACGCCCCGGACCCGGACGAGCTCGCCGACACCGTCCTGGCACTGGTCCGGGCCGCCGGGCTGGCCCCCGGCGAGGAGCCCTGGCTGGGCGCGCTGGCCCTGCCGGACGAGGACGGCGAGCTGGCCCCGGCCGGGGAACTGCTGCTCGCCGGGAGCCCGCTGGCGTCGGTGCTGCGGGAGGACGAGGTCCCGTACCTGGACGCCGGGTTCGCCGCCCGCTGGGACGCGGACACGCTGGCCGCGTGCGGGGTGCTGACGGCGTTCCAGCTGGTCCGCGCGACGGACGTGGTCCTCGACCCGGACGAACTGGAGCCCCGCGAGGGGGACTTCGCCGAACCGGACGACGCGGGACTGCTGGACGCGGTCGACGTGTGGTGCGAGGACCTGCTCGACCAGTTGCCGGACACCCCGGTGCCGCCGGTGGCCACCGAGCTGATCGCCGTCCGGGACCTGGACCTCGTCGACGACGACCGCTGGCCGCAGGCGCTGGCGATGCTGGCGCAGCCGCCGCTGCGCGACGCCCTGACCCAGCCGGTGCGGATCCTGCTCCCGGACGGCACGACCCGGTCGGTGCGCCCGTACACCGCCTGGTGGCTGCGTGACCACCCGGTGCTGGACGGCCGCCGTCCCGCCGGGCTGCGGGCGGCCGGCGGGGACCCGCTGCTGGCGGGCCTGTACACCCCGGCGGACGCGACGGGCTTCGAGGACGAGCAGGTCCTGCGGGCCCTGGGGGTACGGACCTCCGTGCGCGCCCTGCTGGAGGAGCCGGGCGGCGCGGCCGAGCTGCTGGCGCGGCTCGCGGACCCGGAGCGCGAGGTGTCGGGGCGGCAGCTGCACGGCCTGTACGGGGCGCTGGCCGACCTGGACCCGGAGCAGGTCACCCTGCCGGACGAGCTGCGGGCGGTGGTGGACGGCGAGGTGGTCGTGGTGGACGCGGCCGAGGCGGTCGTCGCCGACGCCCCCGACCTGCTCCCGCTGACCGGGGGCCTGCCGCTGCTGCCGGTGTCCCCGGCGCGCGCCGCCGACCTGGCGGAGCTGCTCCAGGTGCGCCGCCTGTCGGAGACGGTCCCGGCGGAGGTGAGCACGCCGGGCGAGGAGCGCGAGGTGCCGGACGCGGTGCGGGTCCTGCTGGGCCCGTCGGCGCCGGTGACGTACGTGGAGCACGAGGAGCTGGTGGCGGGCGGTACGGAGCTGGACTGGCGGCTCACCCCGGACGGCGTCCTGCACGCGGCGACCCTGGAGGGCGTGGCGGCGGGCCTGGCCTGGGCGGCGGCCCAGTGGCCGCGCCGCTTCGAGGTGGCGGCCCTGCTGGAGGACCCGTCCCGCACGGCGGAACTGGCGCGGGACAGGTGGTTCGACTAGGCGGGCTCGATGCGGACGCGGTGGCCCGCGAGCAGCTCGCGCGACGGTCTCGTCTCCGCCTCGTCTCCGCGCGAGGCCGTGGAGAGGGCCTCGCGCGGAGACGAAGTCCCTCCCTACGCCGGGAACCGCCGGTCCACCCAGCGGAAGGCGAGCTCGATCAGCGCGGCGGCCGCCGCCGCGACCGCCACCGCGATCCACGGCATGGTCACGCCCTCCAGCCGGAGCTGGAAGAAGTCCTGGAGCCACGGGACGACGAGGACGACGAGGAAGGCCGCTCCCATCGCGCCGACCAGGGCCACCCGCCACCACGTGTAGGGGCGGGCGATGATCGCCAGGACCCACATCGAGGTGAGGAACAGGGCCAGCGTCGCCGCGCTGGTCTCGGCCTTGAGGGCGTCCGGGCCGCTGTAGTGGGCGCGGGCGACCAGGTACGTGAGGAAGGTGGCCACGGCGGCGATGGCGCCGCCGGGGATCGCGTAGCGCATCACCCGTTTCACGAAGTGCGGCTTCGCGCGTTCCTTGTTCGGAGCGAGGGCCAGGAAGAAGGCCGGGATGCCGATGGTGAGGGTGGACAGCAGGGTGAGGTGGCGCGGCAGGAAGGGGTACTCGACCTGGGAGCAGACCACGAGGACGGCCAGCAGCACCGAGTAGACCGTCTTGGTGAGGAAGAGGGTCGCGACCCGGGTGATGTTGCCGATGACCCGCCTGCCCTCGGCGACCACCGAGGGGAGGGTGGCGAAGCTGTTGTCCAGCAGCACGATCTGGGCCACGGCCCGGGTCGCCTCCGAGCCGGAGCCCATGCTGACGCCGATGTCGGCGTCCTTGAGGGCGAGGACGTCGTTGACGCCGTCGCCGGTCATGGCGACGGTGTGGCCGTGGGACTGGAGGGCGCCGACCATGTCGCGCTTCTGCTGCGGGGTGACGCGGCCGAAGACCGAGTTCCCGTCGAGGACCTCGGCCATCTCGGCCCGTTCCGCGGGCAGCTCGCGGGCGTCCACGGTGTTCTGCGCGCCCGGCAGGCCGAGTTTCCCGGCGACCGCGCCGACGGAGACGGCGTTGTCACCGGAGATGACCTTCGCCCTGACCTTCTGGTCCTCGAAGTAGCGCAGGGTGTCGGCGGCGTCGGGGCGCAGCCGCTGTTCGAGGACGACGAGGGCGGTGGGCCGCACCCCGGTGGTGACGGCGGGGTCGTCGAGCTCGCGCTCGGAGCGGGCCAGCAGCAGGACCCGCAGTCCCTGTTCGTTGAGGCCGTCGATCTCGTCGAGCGCCGGGTCCCCGGCGGGCAGGAGCACGTCGGGGGCGCCCAGCAGCCAGGTGTTGTTCTCGCCGTCGCCCTCGCTGAAGCTGGCGCCGCTGTACTTGCGGGCCGAGGAGAAGGGCAGGGACTCGGTGCAGCGCCATTCGGCGCTGTCGGGGTAGGCGTCGATGACGGCCTGGAGGCTGGCGTTGGGGCGGGGGTCGGATTCGCCGAGGGCGCCGAGGACCTTCTTGACGTACTCCGGTTCCGCGCCGCCGAGCGGGCGCAGCTCGGTGACGTCCATGCCGCCCTCGGTGAGGGTGCCGGTCTTGTCGAGGCAGACGACGTCGACGCGGGCGAGGCCCTCGATGGCGGGCAGTTCCTGGACGAGGCACTGTTTGCGGCCGAGGCGGATGACGCCGATGGCGAAGGCGACGGAGGTGAGGAGGACGAGCCCCTCGGGGATCATCGGGACGATGCCGCCGACGGTGCGGGCGATGGAGTCCTTGAGGTTGGAGTCCTTGACGACGAGCTGGCTGATGATCAGGCCGATGGAGGTGGGGATCATCATCCAGGTGACGTACTTGAGGATGGTGGAGATTCCGGAGCGCAGCTCGGAGTGGACGAGGGTGAAGCGCGAGGCCTCTTCGGCCAGCTGGGCGGCGTAGGCCTCGCGGCCGACCTTGGTGGCGGTGAAGGCGCCGCCGCCGGCGACCACGAAGGAGCCGGACATGACCTGGTCACCGGGCTTCTTCAGGACGGGGTCGGCCTCGCCGGTGAGGAGGGACTCATCGATCTCCAGCCCGTCGGCCTCGCCGACGGCGCCGTCGACGACGACCTTGTCGCCGGGGCCGAGTTCGATGACGTCGCCGAGGACGATCTCGGAGGTGGAGACCTCGGCGGTGGTGCCGTCGCGGCGCACGCTCGGTTTTGCCTCGCCGAGGACGGCGAGGCTGTCGAGGGTCTTCTTGGCGCGCAGTTCCTGGATGATGCCGATGCCGGTGTTCGCGAGGATCACGAAGCCGAAGAGGCCGTCCTGGATGGGGGCGACGATCAGCATGATCACCCACAGGACGCCGATGATGGCGTTGAAGCGGGTGAGGACGTTGGCCCGGACGATGTCGGCGGTGGAGCGGGAGGACCGGACGGGGACGTCGTTGACGTCGCCGCGCGCCACGCGCTCGGCCACCTCGGCGGTGGTGAGGCCGCCCGGCCGGAACCGCGGGGCGGGGGGTTTCACGGGGTGCACGGGGTCGAGCTCGGCTCCCGCGTCGATGGCGGCGCCGCCGGCCCGTTCCGGCCCGTCATGGTCGATCCTCGCCCGCTGCGTCATGCTTTCGACGGTAAAGGCGGTTCGAACGCTTCACCCGCCGAGCGGGAGGAAGATCCGACTTCGGGATGACCGGGATCCTCCCGTGGTCGTCCCGTCAGGCGTCGTTCCCCGGCCGCGCGGCAGGCCCGGCCTCCCCGGCACGCCCGGCTTCCCCGGCAGGCCCGGCCTCCCGGGCGCCGTCGGCCTCCCCGGCGCCGTCGGCGCGGGCGGCCCGCTCGGCCGCGTGGGCCCGGAGCGCGGCGTCGCGGCCGCGGACGTACCAGATGCCGATCAGGCCGAGGGCGCCGCCGGCGGCGCAGGCCCACACCCACCACAGCAGGTCGCGGTCGGCGAACCAGCCGTAGAAGGGCAGCTGGACGAGGAACAGGGCGAACCAGAGGACCGTGCCGCCGGTGATGGTGGCGACAACCGGGCCCTCCAGGGGCTCGGGCGCCTCGTGCTTCGCAGTCCACTTCGCCATGGCGTCAGTCTAGGTGGCGCGTCGTGAGGTCTACGCGCGGAGATGGACTGGGCTTCGTTCATGTGTTCATACTGAAACGGTTTGTCTGCGACCGGATTCGTTCGTATGAACCGCCCAATAGAACCGTTTGAGGACCGCATGAGCACCTCGGCACCCGCCGCGGCCCCCACCACCGGCCTGGACCGGTACTTCAAGATCTCCGAGCGCGGCTCGACCGTCGCCCGCGAGGTCCGGGGCGGCTTCGCCACCTTCTTCGCGATGGCCTACATCATCGTGCTGAACCCGATCATCCTGGGCAGCGCGAAGGACATGTACGGGCACCAGCTCGACGGCGGCCAGCTCGTCACCGCCACCGTGCTGACGGCCGCCTTCTCCACCCTCCTCATGGGGGTGATCGGCAACGTCCCGATCGCGCTGGCGGCCGGCCTCGGCGTCAACACCGTCGTGGCCCTCCAGCTCGCCCCGCGCATGAGCTGGCCCGACGCCATGGGCATGGTGGTGCTGGCCGGCTTCGTGGTGATGCTGCTGGTCGCCACCGGCCTGCGCGAGCGGGTGATGAACGCCGTCCCGCTGGGCCTGCGCAAGGGCATCGCCATCGGCATCGGCCTCTTCATCATGCTGATCGGCCTCGTCGACTCCGGCTTCGTCACCCGCATCCCGGACGCCGCGCACACCACGGTCCCGCTCCAGCTCGGCGGCAACGGCCACCTGCACGGCTGGCCGGTCCTGGTCTTCGTCGTCGGCGTGCTGCTCACGCTCGCCCTGCTGATCCGCAAGACGCCCGGCGCCATCCTGATCTCGATCGTGGTCATGACGGTGATCGCGGTGGTCGTGCAGCTGGCCGCCGACCTCCCCGCCCTGGCCTGGGGCCTGACCGTGCCGCAGTGGCCGGGCAACCCGGTGGCCGCGCCCGACTTCGGGCTCGTCGGACAGGTCAGCCTCTTCGGCGGATTCGGGAAGGTCGGCCTGCTCACGGGCATCCTGTTCGTCTTCACCGTGCTGCTGTCCTGCTTCTTCGACGCGATGGGCACCATCCTCGGCGTCGGCGACGAGGCCAAGCTGACCAGGCCGGACGGCACCTTCCCCGGCATCAACCGGGTCCTGCTGGTCGACGGCCTGGCCGTCGCCTCCGGCGGCGCGACCTCCTCGTCCGCCACCACCTGCTTCGTCGAGTCCACGGCCGGCGTCGGCGAGGGCGCCCGCACGGGCCTGGCCAACGTGGTGACCGGCGCCCTCTTCACCGTCTCGCTCTTCCTGACCCCGCTCGCCACGATGGTCCCCTCGCAGGCCGCCACCCCCGCCCTCGTGGCGGTCGGCTTCCTGATCCTGGCGGGCTCGGTCCGGGACATCGACTGGAGCGACTTCACCATCGCCGTCCCGGCCTTCATGGCCATGGTGATGATGCCGTTCACCTACTCGATCACCAACGGCATCGGTATCGGCTTCGTCAGCTTCTGCGTGCTGCGCCTGGCCACGGGCCGCGGCCGCGAGGTCCCGGCCGCCATGTACGCCGTCTCGGCGGTCTTCGTCTTCTACTACGCGATGCCCGCCCTCGGCCTCACGTAAGGCCGTAGAACTTCTCCGTCTCGTCGACGGCGGCCTTGAACCGCTCGTCGAAGTCATCGCGAATGAGCGTCCGGACGACATAGTCCTGGACGCTCATTCCGCGTTTGGCGGCATGGTGCCGGAGCCGGTCCAGCAGCTCCCCGTCTATGCGCATGCTCAGCACATGTGTCCCCATGCCCGAAAGGGTCGGGCCAGACGGTGCGGACACGGGTCACTTTCCGCCGCCCTCTCACCCGTACGAGTGAGGGGCGGGATCCCTCGAACCGTTTTTCCTTAGACAGAGTAATGAGTTATTCTAAAGACATGCATGACCTCTCCCATGGCGACGACGCCGCCGCCGTGAACGATCTGCGCTCCGCCGTGATGCGGCTGGGCCGGCGCCTGAAGCACCAGCGCGTCGACGAATCGCTCAGCCCGACCGAGATGTCGGTGCTCGGCACCCTCGCCCGCTGCGGCCACGCCACCCCCGGTGAGCTGGCCCGGCGCGAACACGTCCAGCCCCCGTCGATGACACGCATCGTCGCGCTGCTGGAAGCCAAGGGACTGGTCACGCTGGAGCCGCACCCCGAGGACCGCCGCCAGAAGGTGGTCCGCCAGACCGAGGAGGCCGAGGCGATGCTCGAAGAGAGCCGTCGCAAGCGCAACGCCTTCCTGGCCGGGCTCGCGGCCGAGCTCACCGAGGACGAATGGGCCAAGCTGCGCGCGGCCGCACCCGTCCTGGAGAAGCTCGCCCACCTATAGGAACGACGCCAGGAGGCGACCGCTTTTGAGTACGGGAACCGGAGCAGACTCCGCACCCGGCCATACATCCACCACTACGCGCACCCCGGGCGGCCGCCCGGGGACACCCCCCGGCGGCGGCCGGGGGACGTTCAGCTCGCTGAGGATCCGCAACTACCGGCTCTTCGCCACCGGCCAGGTCGTCTCGAACACCGGCACCTGGATTCAGCGCATCGCGCAGGACTGGCTGGTCCTGTCCCTGACCGGCTCCGCCTCGGCCGTCGGCATCACCATCGCGCTGCAGTTCCTGCCGATGCTGCTGTTCGGGCTCTACGGAGGCGTACTCGCCGACCGGCTGCCGAAGCGGCGGCTGCTGCTCGTCACGCAGAGCGCGATGGGCCTCACCGGCGTCGCACTCGCCGCGCTGACCCTGGCCGGACACGTCGAGGTCTGGCACGTGTACCTCGCCGCCTTCCTGACCGGCCTGGTCACCGTCGTGGACAACCCGGCCCGGCAGACCTTCGTCGCCGAGATGGTCGGCCCCGAGCAGCTCGCCAACGCCGTCAGCCTGAACTCGGCGAACTTCCAGTCCGCGCGGCTGGTCGGCCCGGCGATCGCGGGCGTGCTGATCACCGCCGTCGGCTCCGGCTGGGCCTTCCTGCTGAACGGCCTGTCCTTCGCCGCGCCCCTCGCCGGCCTGCTGCTGATGCGCACCGGCGAACTGCGCCCCGTCACCCCGCAGCCGCGCGCCAAGGGACAGCTGCGCGAAGGCCTGCGGTACGTCGCGGGCCGGCCCGAGCTGGTCTGGCCGATCGTGCTCGTCGGGTTCATCGGCACCTTCGGGTTCAACTTCCCGATCTGGCTCTCGGCCTTCGTCGACGACGTCTTCCACGGGGACGCGGGCACGTACGGGCTGTTCAACACCCTCATCGCGGCCGGCTCCCTCGCCGGCGCCCTGCTGGCGGCCCGCCGGGGACCCTCGCGCCTGCGGCTGCTGGTGACGGCGGCGGTGCTGTTCTCGGTGCTGCTCCTGGTCACCGCGTTCGCACCCGGCTTCTGGCTGTTCGCGGCGCTGCTGGTGCCGATCGGGATGTTCGGCCTGACCGTCAACGTCGTGGCGAACTCCAGCGTCCAGACGGCCACCGGCCCCGAGATGCGGGGACGGGTGATGGCCCTGTACATGATGGTCTTCACCGGCGGCACGCCCGTCGGCGCCCCGCTGGTGGGATGGATCACGGACACCTACGGAGCCCGTCTCGGCATGGCCTCCGGCGGCCTGATCTCCCTCGTGGCGGCGGTCGGCGTCGCGGTGGTCCTCTCCCGCGTGGGCAACCTCCGCCTGAGCGTGAACCGCCGCGGCATCACCTTCGTCCCGTCCCCGCGCCGCGAGCTGGCCACCGCCGCCTGAGCGCGGCCGGCCGGCTGCCGGCGGGGAAGCGGGGGCGGCCGGCGAGCCGTCCCCTCCCCGCCGTACGCAGCCCCGCACAGCCCCCGCCCGCGCGGCGCCGGGCTGTGCGGGGGCCGGGCTGTGCGGGGGCCGCGCCGGGGATAGGGTCGCGGGCGTGAGACTGTTCGCCGCCGTACTGCCCCCCGCGGACGCCGCCGCGGAACTGCGCGCCGCGCTCGCGGACGCGCCGCGCCCCGAGGGGCTGCGGTGGACCGGCGAGGCGGGCTGGCACTTCACGCTCGCCTTCATGGGCGAGGTCCCCGGCCCCCTCCTCCCCGACCTGCACGCCCGCCTGGCCCGCGCGGCACACCGCACCGCCCCCTTCCCGCTCCGCCTCCACGGCGTCGGCCACTTCGGCGAGCGCACCCTGTGGACCGGCGCCGCCGGCGGGCTCGACGCGCTGCGGCTGCTCGCCGAGCGGACCCACGCCGCCGCCCGCCGCGCCGGGGTCCCCATGGAGGACCACCGCCGCTACACCCCGCACCTCACCCTCGCCCGCGGCCGCCCCGGCACCCACCTGCGGCCCTGCCTCGACGCCCTCGCCGGCTTCGAGGGCTCCCCCTGGCGGGTCGACACCCTCAGCCTGGTCCGCAGCAACCTCCCCGCCGCCGGCATCCCCGGCGAGCAGCCCCGCTACGAGGTCGTCGAGGCCTGGCCCCTCTCCGGCTGAGCCCGGCGTTCGGGCACGGTTCATCCCCCGGCAGCCCGCACTTCGGGGCACGGAATCCGGATTCCGGTGAAACAGAAGCAGTAGAGGCGATCCCGGCATGCTCCGGACACGTATCCGGCAAGCCGCCCGCTGACGCACGCACGCACCGCACCACCGGCCGCCCCGCCACCACCCCGCGGGGCGGCCCGGAGTCCCTCCGGCCACCCTCGAAGGAGTCCCCGTGCCGTTCACCGAGCCGACCACGGCCGCGCAGCACACGACGGCGACCGCGCCCGCCACCCCCGCGCGCGTCGCCACCCGCCGCAGGCTGCTGATGTGCCGGCCCCGGCACTACGACGTCACGTACTCGATCAATCCCTGGATGCACCCGGAGCACGGCACCGACCCCGCCCTCGCCGTCCGCCAGTGGGAGCGGCTGCGCGGCCTGTACCGCGAACTGGGCCATTGCGTCGAGGAGATCGACCCCGTCGAGGGCCTGCCCGACATGGTGTTCGCCGCGAACGGCGCCACCGTCGTCGACGGCAGGGTCTACGGCGCGCGGTTCCGGCACGCGCAGCGCACCGCCGAGGGACCGGCCTACCTGGGCTGGTTCCAGCGCCGCGGCTACCGCGAGGTGCTGTGGCCCGAGTACGTCAACGAGGGCGAGGGCGACTTCCTCACCGTCGGCCGCCGGCTGCTCGCCGGCACCGGCTTCCGCACCGACCCGCGCTCGCACGCCGAGGCCCAGGAGTTCTTCGGCCTGCCGGTGACGAGCCTGACCCTCGTCGACCCGGAGTACTACCACCTGGACACGGCCCTGGCCGTGCTCTCCGACGACGAGGTCATGTACTACCCGGCCGCCTTCTCCGAGGGCAGCCGGGCCGTGCTCCGCACGATGTTCCCCGACGCGATCCTCGCCACCGCCGAGGACGCCGCGGTCTTCGGGCTGAACGCCTTCTCCGACGGCCGCCACGTGCTGCTGCCGGAGGCGGCGACCGGCCTGATGGCCCAGCTCAGCGCGCGCGGCTTCGAGCCGGTGGGGGTCGGGCTCTCCGAACTCCTGAAGGCGGGCGGCAGCGTGAAGTGCTGCACCCTGGAGCTGCGCGACCGCTGAGTCACCACCGACGTAGTTTCCGGAAAGGACCGTTGTGACCTCTGCGACCGCGATCGCGGACAGCCACGCCCGCCTGCTCTGCCTCCTGGCCGACGCGGGAGCCGACTACCGGCTGCTGCGCCACTCCCCGGAGGGGCGTACCGACCTCGCCAGCCTGATACGCGGCCACCGCCTGGAACAGGCCGCCAAGTGCCTCGTCATCAGGGTCGCGCTGGGCCGCAAACAGCGCCGCTACGTGATCGCCGTGGTGCCGGGACACCGCCGCGTGGACCTGGAGGCGGTACGGGCCGAGTACGGCGGCACGAACGCCTCCTTCGCCGTCCGCGAGGTCGCCGAGGAGCTGACCGGCTGCGTCAGCGGTTCGATCATGCCGGTGAGCTTCGACCCGGCCGTGGAGGTGGTCGTGGACCCGGCGCTGCTGGAGCACGAGGAGATCTGGTTCAACGCGGGCCGCCTCGACGTGTCGGTGGCGCTGCGCACCGCCGGCTACCGGGCGCTGGCGCGGCCGAGGACGGCCCGGATCAGCGAGGAGCCGGCGCTGGTGCCGGCATCGGCGCGGCCCGGGCCCGGGCCGGTTCCCCGCGGGTCCGGTTCGCCCGCGCGCGGGTAGCGGACGCGGCAGCCCCGGGCGTTGGGCCGGCAGGGCGAGCGCGAGGCGCCGTAGGTCTTCGACGGTGACCATGACGGAAGTCTCGCGGCCCCCGGCGGGGGGAGGGGGAGGGAGGGCGTTAGTCTCGACGGGTGGACCCGAAGACCAGGAACCGTGTCATGGCCGGTGTGCTCGTGTTGATGTTCGTCGTCGTGGCGGTGGCGGCCGCGGTGGGCCGGTAACCCGTACGCCCGCCGCTCCGCGCACGCCCGTACCGCCCGCCCCGTCCGCGCTCGCAGCGCGGGCGGGGCGGTGCCCGTCGGGGGGTGCGGCGGTTACCAGGCGAAGGCCTCCGGGGCGGGGCCCGGTCCCGGGAAGATCTCGTCGAGGGAGCGCAGCAGTTCCTCGGAGAGTTCCAGTTCCAGCGCGCGCAGGGCGCTGTCGAGCTGCCCGGCGGTGCGCGGGCCGACGATGGGGCCGGTGACGCCGGGCCGGGTCAGCAGCCAGGCCAGCGCCGTCTCGCCGGGCTCCAGGCCGTGCTTGTCGAGGAGGTCCTCGTACGCCTGGATCTGCGCCCGTACCGCGGTGTTGGCCAGGGCGTCGGCGGAGCGCCCGGAGGCGCGGCGGCCGCCCTCGGCCTCCTTCCTGATGACGCCGCCCAGCAGGCCGCCGTGCAGCGGGGACCAGGGGATGACCCCGAGCCCGTACGCCTCGGCGGCCGGGATGACCTCCATCTCGGCGCGCCGCTCGGAGAGGTTGTAGAGGCACTGCTCGCTGACCAGGCCGAGCGTGCCGCGCCGGGCGGCCGTCTCGTTGGCCTGGGCGATCTTCCAGCCGGGGAAGTTGGAGGAACCCGCGTAGAGGATCTTGCCCTGCTGGACCAGTACCTCGATGGCCTGCCAGATCTCCTCGAAGGGGGTCCGGCGGTCGACGTGGTGGAACTGGTAGACGTCGATGTGGTCCGTCTTCAGGCGGCGCAGGCTGTCGTCCACCGCCCGGCGGATGTTCAGGGCGGAGAGGCGGTCGTAGTTGGGCCAGTTCCCGCCCTCGGGGGCCATGGAGCCGTAGACCTTGGTGGCGATGACCGTCTTCTCGCGGCGGCCGCCGCCCTGGGCGAACCAGGTGCCGATGATCTCCTCGGTGCGGCCCTTGTTCTCACCCCATCCGTAGACGTTGGCGGTGTCGAAGAAGTTGATTCCCGCGTCGAGGGCCGCGTCCATGATCGCGTGGCTTTCCGGCTCGCCCGTCTGGGGGCCGAAGTTCATGGTGCCGAGTACGAGGCGGCTGACTTTGAGACCGGTGCGTCCGAGCTGCGTGTACTTCATGGGCCACTAGCCAACTGCTTCGAGTCCACTCCAGGCAAGACCCCTTTCCGGGGTGGGGAGTTACGCGTCCGGCGCGGGGCGGTACGGGCCGCCGACGCCCCAGGCCTGGTGCAGGACGGCCGCGAACTCGCCCGCGAGGCGGTGCTCGCCCGAGGCGTTGGGGTGCGTGCCGTCGTAGGTGTCGCGGTGGATGTCGTACGCCTCCGGGCGCGCGGCCAGCAGGATCGGTGAGGCGTCGGTGGTGAGGTCGGCGACCGTCTTCGCGAGCAGCTCGTTGAAACGGGCGACCTCCTCCGCGAAGGGGGCGTCCTCCTCGGCCCGGACGTTGGGGATCACGGGCAGGAAGACCATCCGGACGGCGGGGCGGGCCTCCCGGGCGGCCGCGACGAAGCGGCGGACGTTGTCGGCGGTCTGGTCGGCCCGGGTGTAGAAGCCGAGGTCGATCAGGCCGAGGGAGACGAGCAGGACGTCGGCGCGGGCGTCCCCGGCGGCGGGCCCGATGAGCGGGGCCATGTGCTGCCAGCCCTCGCCCCAGCCCGCGAGGTGCCGGCGGGCGGGCTCGGGGAAGTCCGCGGCGGCATAGCCGGATCCGGGGCCGGTGCCGGCCTCGGTGCCGTACAGCCCGGTGCGCGGGCCGACGATCTCGAACGAGCCCTCGCCCAGGGTGGCGCCGAGGTGCTGCCACATCCGGTAGCGCCAGGTGTAGTCGCCGGCGCGTCCGATGGTCATGGAGTCGCCGACGAACATGAAACGCATCCGGTCATCATCGCGGATCGCACGGCCGGAACCCCTGTGATGCCGGACACCCCCGGGGGGCTGGCAGGCTTGGGGGATGCGCCTGCTGCCCCGGTCGACCGCCGTTCCCGCCGCTCTCGTGCTCGCCCTGCTGCCGGGGGCCGCCGCGGCCGCGGCCGAAACCCCCGCCGCGTCCGCCCCCGCCTCCGCCTCCGGGTTCACCATCGCCGATCCGCGGATCAAGGAGTCGAGCGGGCTCGCGGCCAGCCGGATCCACCCGGGCGTGTACTGGACGCACAACGACAGCGACGACGGCCCGTACGTGTACGCGGTGGACTCGGCGACCGGCAGGACCGTCGCGCGGGTGACGCTGACGGGGACCGGGACCCCGCGCGACGTGGAGGCGATCTCGCTCGGCCCGGACGGGCGGCTGTACGTGGGGGACATCGGCGACAACCGCGACGGCACCTGGGACCGCGTGTGGATCTATCGCTTCCAGGAGCCGGCGGAACTGGGCGACCAGACCGTCAGGGCAGAGCAGTTCACGGTGTCCTACGCGGACGGCCCGCGCAACGCGGAGGCGCTGATGGTGCATCCGGTGACGGGCCGGGTGTACATCGCGAGCAAGAACGAGCAGGGCGGCGGCCTGTACGAGGGCCCCGAGCGGCTGTCGGCGGAGGGGCGCAACGTCTTCCGCCGGATCGCGGAGGTGCCGTGGGTGACGGACGGGGCGTTCTCGCCGGACGGGACCCGGCTGACGCTGCGCGGGTACTTCACGGCCCGTACGTACGGGTGGAGGGACGGCCGCCCGGACGGCGCGGGTGAGCGGGTGGACGCCCCCTGGCAGGGCCAGGCCGAGTCGGTGACGTACACGCCGGACGGGCGCACGCTGATGTTCGGCGCGGAGGGCGCGAACAGCCGGGTGGTGGCCGTACCGGTGGCACCGGCGGCGGGACCGTCCGACCCGGCCCGTCCCGGCTCCCCACAGCGGCCCGCGGTCCCGGGCTCCGCCGCCCCGGATGCGCGGGGGGTGCCCGCCGGGCAGGACCCGGGCAGCTTCACCAAGGGGGCGCTCGTCCTCGCGGCGGGCACGGCCGTGGTCCTGGCGGGCAAGCGCCTGTTCCGCCGCCGCCCCAAGGCCTGAGCGGCCCCAAGGCCCGAGCCGCGCGGAGGCGCGCACGGAGGCGCGTGCCGCCGCCCGGACGTGACCTGCCTCACATCTCGTCACACGGGCGGGACGTGCGGTGTCTTGTGTCCGAAGCCCTGAACCGGAGGAGGACACGATGAGCGAGAAGACCGGTGTGATCGTGGTCGGCGGAGGTTACGCGGGCGTGATGGCGGCGAACCGCCTGACGCTGCGCGGTGATGTGGCGGTGACGCTGGTCAACCCGCGCGCCTCCTTCGTCCACCGCATCCGCCTGCACCAGCTCGTCGGCGGCACCGGCACGGCCGTCGTCGACTACCGCGAGGTCCTCGCCGGGGGCGTACGGCTGGCCGTCGACACCGTCGACCGCATCGACGCCCCCGCCCGCACCCTGCACCTCGCCTCCGGCACCACCCTCGGCTACGACTACCTCGTCTACGCCGTGGGCAGCACCGGCGCGCACCCGCGCGTGCCCGGAGCCGCCGAGCACGCCCACCCCGTCGCCACCCTCGAGGACGCCCAGCGACTGCGCCCCGTCCTGGACGCCGCGCCCGCCACCGCCCCCCTCACCGTCATCGGCGGCGGCCCGACCGGCATCGAGACCGCCGCCGAACTCGCCGAAGCCGGCCGCGCCGTCACCCTGGTCTGCGGCGGCCTCCTGGGCCCCTACCTCCACCCCCGGGGCCGCCGCTCGGTCGCCCGCCGCCTCGCCCGCCTGGGCGTCACCGTCGTGGACGGCCCCGGCAGCACCGTCACCGCCGTCACCGACCGCGCCGTCCGCCTCGCCGACGGCCGCGAACTGCCCAGCCACGTCACCGTCTGGACCGCCGGCTTCGCCGTCCCCGACCTGGCCGCCCGCAGCGGGCTGACCACCGACGACGCGGGCCGCCTGCTCACCGACGAGACGCTGACCAGCGTGGACGACGTACGGATCGTGGCGGCCGGGGACTCGGCCGCGCCTTCGGGCGTGCCGCTGCGGATGAGCTGCCAGGCCGCGATGCCCCTGGGCGCGCGGGCCGCCGACACCGTTCTGAGCCGCCTGGCGGGCGACCGGCCCGGCACCCTCAACCAGGCCTTCGGCGCCCAGTGCATCAGCCTGGGCCGCCACGACGGCATCTTCCAGTTCGCCGACCGGGGCGACTCCGCGATCTGGCTCCACATCGACGGCCGGCCCGGCGCCACGATGAAGGAAGCCGTCTGCAAGGGCGTCGTCAAGCACCTCGCCGACGAGGCCCGCAAGCCCGGCGGCTACCGCCTCCACCGCCTCCCCGGCGGCCCCGCGCGCCAGAAGGAGCTCCAGGCCCGGGGCACGGCGGAAGCGGCGGCCGTCTGATGCGCGCGGCGGACACGGGGACCGGGACGACCGGCGGGAACGACGGCACCGGCAGCATGGACGGCATGGACGGCATGGACGGCACGGACGGAACGGACGGAGCGACCGGCATGGACGAGCAGGACCTCGCGGACCGCGACGGCGGCGAAACGGCGACCGAGACCTTCGTCGCCCACCGCAACCTGCTCTTCACCGTCGCCTACGAGATGCTCGGATCGGCCTCCGACGCCGAGGACGTCCTCCAGGAGACCTGGCTGCGCTGGGCCGGCGTCGACCTGGAGCGGGTCGACGACCGGCGCGCCTACCTGGTCCGCATCACGACCCGGCAGGCCCTGAACCGGCTGCGCGCCCTGAGCCGCCGCAAAGAGGCGTACGTCGGCCAGTGGCTCCCCGAGCCGCTGCTCACCGCGCCGGACGTGGCCCAGGACGTGGAACTCGCCGAGAGCGTGTCCATGGCGATGATGCTCGTCCTGGAGACGCTGTCGCCGACCGAACGCGCCGTCTTCGTCCTGCGCGAGGCCTTCGACGTCGGCTACGACGAGATCGCCGCCGCCCTCGACAAGTCGCCCGCCGCCGTACGGCAGATCGCGCACCGCGCCCGCCGCCACGTCGACGCCCGGCGCCCCCGCCGGACCGTGTCCGCGAGCCAGACCCGGGCCGCCATGGAATCGTTCCGCCACGCCCTCGACAGCGGGGACCTCCAGGGCCTCCTCGACGTCCTCGCCCCCGACGTGGTCCTGGTGGGCGACGGCGGCGGGGTCAAACAGGCCGCGCTGCGCCCCGTCGTCGGCGCCGGCAAGGTCGGCCGCTTCATCCTGGGCGGCGCCGGCAAGGTCGCGGGCCGGCTCACCGTCACCCCGACGGTGGCCAACGGCAGCCCGGCGTTCCTCGCCCACCTCGACGGGGAGCTCGACGGCGTCATGGCGTTCCACGTGGAGGACGCCCGCATCACCGGCATCTACTACGTCCGCAACCCCGAGAAGCTGGGCCGGATCGAGGACGAGACCCCGCTCACCCTGCGGTGACGGCGGTCGCGCGGGCGGGCGTGCCGGTTCCCGGCGGCCCGCCCGCCCCCGTTCGCGCTACGAGTGCCCCAGGTCGGCGGACGGGAGGTCCGCCGCGGGCACGGAGCCGGTGTCGGGGACGGGCCGCAGCGGGAACTCGTCCGTCGCCATCGAGTCCAGGACCGGCGGCGCGGGCCGCGGCGGCTTCGGCATGACGGCGGCCTCCGAGTGGCCGCCGCAGCCGTACGACAGGGACACGAGCCGGCCGTCCGCCGGGCTGAACTCGTTCGCGCAGACGCCGAAGGCCTGGCCCAGCGAGCCTCCGATCGCGACGAGGAAGCCGCACGAGACGCACGACGCGGGCGCCGCCTGCGCCATCGCGGTCTTCGCCCCGAAGGCCTCGTCCCACCGGTCGGCCGCCGTGTGCAGCCCGTACCGCGACAGGACGCGGGCGCGGCGCATGCCGAGCTCCTCCGCCACCGCGGTGATGGAGCCGCGCGCCGGGGCGACCACCCGGTCGGTGACGTCGGCGTCCTCGGCCTCGACCAGTTCGGCCATCTCGGCGGAGACCACCGAGTTCGGCGGCGGCGTGTCCTCACCGGACCAGCCGGGCTCCAGGCGCAGGTCGTCGGCGTCCGTCGGCAGCAGGTCGCCGGGGCCCAGGTCGCCCGGGCGCAGCCGGTCGCTCCACGGCACCCATTCGGGGGCGAGCAGCGCGTCGTCGCCGGGGAGGAGCACCGTTTCGTTGAGGGTGACGTTCTTCGCGCGGGAGGCGCGGGTCACGGTGACGGCCCAGCGCCAGCCGCGGTAGCCCGGCTCCTTGCACTCGAAGAAGTGCGTCACGACCCGGTCGCCCTCCGCTACGGCGGAGACGTGCGCGCCCACCACACCGGGGTGGGCGGCCTCCTCGGCCGCCGCACGGGCGAACTCCACCGCCTCGGCGCAGAGGCGGTCCGGGGCGGGCGTACGCGGGGTACGCGGGGTACGGCTTCGCGTCGTCGCAGCACTCACAGGTCTCGTTCTCTCCTACGCCGTCTCACGAGTGCGCCGTCCGTACTGTCGTCCACAACGACCCGTCGGTCTCGTCCGTACGTAGCGCGGGCGGAGCGGACCAGAGGGCCGCGTCGACGTCCGCGCCCCGATCGGCCTCGGGCGCACCCCACTGTGATCCATTCTGCGGGATCACGAAGAGGCGCGCGGCCAAGTGCAACCGCCGGTGGCGCGCTACGCACGCTACCTCCTCCGAAGCCTTCGGCCCACATGCGAGGTCCGATTCGCGGACACGGCACGCGCGCGGGGCCGGCGCGCCGGGACCGTGCGGCGCCTCCCGGCAACGCACCGGGGACGCGCCGGGTGGGGTTCCGGACGGCCTCTTGGGGCACTATGGGCCACGTGGCACCCGCACGGTCGTCCGCAGACGGCTCGGGACCGGCCAGGCGGGCCGGCCGGGCTGTCGGGCGTGCCCTGCACCTGCCCTTCACCGGTACGGCGCGCGGGATCCGGCGTGCCACGCACGCCCACGGGGCCGGCGAGTCGGGACTGGGCCGGCTGATCGAACTGCACGCGATCAACGGCGCCGGGGACGTCATGATCACCGTGGCGCTGGCCTCGACGGTGTTCTTCTCCGTCCCGACGGACGAGGCGCGCGGGCGGGTGGCCCTGTACCTGGCGATCACCATGGCCCCCTTCACCCTGCTGGCCCCGGTGATCGGTCCCCTGCTGGACCGGCTGCCGCACGGCCGGCGGGCGGCGATGGCGGGCGCGATGCTGACGCGGGCGCTGCTGGCGGTGATGATGTCCGGCGCGGTCGCCACGGGCGGGCTGGAGCTGTATCCGGCGGCGCTGGGCGTCCTGGTGGCCTCGAAGGCGTACGGCGTCGTACGCAGTGCCGTGGTCCCGCGCCTGCTGCCGCCGAAGTTCTCGCTCGTCAAGGCGAACTCCCGGGTCACGCTGGCGGGCCTGCTCGCGACGGGCGCGGCGGCGCCGGTGGCGGCCGGACTGCACACGATCGGGCCTCCGTGGCCGCTGTACGGGGCCTGCGCGATCTTCGTCTGGGGCACCTTCGCGGCGTTCCAGCTGCCGCACAAGGTGGACGAGGCGAAGGGCGAGCGCCGGGCGCGGCTGTCCACGCACGAGGCGCACTCGAAGCGGCCGGGGCTGCGGACGGTCAGCCGTCCGGTGCTGTGCGGGCTGCTGGCGAACGCCTCGATGCGCGGGCTGTCCGGGTTCCTGATCTTCTTCCTGGCGTTCCTGCTGCGCGAGCACCCGCTGGCCGGGCAGAGCGCGGCGGTGTCGCTGGGCATCGTCGGTGTCGCGGCGGGCATCGGCAACGCGTGCGGGACGGCGGTCGGGGCGTGGCTGCGGGCCCGGGCCCCCGAGGCGATCGTCGCGGCCGTCCTGTCGGCCACCCTGGGCGTGGCGATCGTGGCGGCGGCCTTCTTCAGCGGCGTGTTCATGGCCTTCCTGGCCGGTACGGCGGGCTTCTGCCAGGCGCTGGCGAAGCTGTCGCTGGACGCGATGATCCAGCGCGACGTGCCCGAGGCCGTGCGCACGTCGGCCTTCGCCCGTTCGGAGACGCTGCTCCAGGTGGCGTGGGTGATGGGCGGGGCGATCGGGATCGCCCTTCCGCTGCACGGGGTCCTCGGCATGGCGGTGGCCGCGGCCGTGGTCGCTCTGGGCACCCTGATGGCCCTGCGCGGCTTCCTCACCTCCCCGCACCACCGGCACCAGGGTTCCTCCCGCACTCGGGTGGCGTAAGGATCCCGGTCCGGCCCCCGGGGGGCGCGCCCGGGGCGCGGGGCGGGCGTTCCGGAGCCGCCGCGGGAGCGCCGGCGGGGCGGCCCGCCCCGCCGCAGGACCCCCGTGCGGCGGTGCGGCCCACCGGCCCGATAGCCTTCGGCTCATGACCGCACCGCTTTTCCCGGGTAGGGCCCGCCGCAGCGTCGCGGCCCTCGGAGCCGTGTCCGCCGGCCTCCTCCTCCTGTCCGCCTGCGACAAGCCGACGCCGCTCGCGACGGTGACCGTCGGCAGCTCGTCGGTGTCCGCCGAGTCCGAGTGCCGCACCGACGGCAAGGACCTCTCCATGGACAAGGTCCAGGAGTGCCTGACGGACCCCAAGAACGCCAAGTCCATCGAGTACGGCCGCGGGGACACGCTGCGCCTGGGCGTCGAGCCCGAGATCGTCGAGGACGGCAAGAAGTGGCAGGCGGTCCTCGACGGCCAGCCGATCACCGAGCCCTCCGCCAACACGTACCGCAGCTTCCAGGGCGCCGACGTCTTCGCGACCGGCGGCCAGGGCGAGGCGCCCCAGTCGAAGCTGCTGGGCTTCGTCCAGGTCGGCGAGGACGGCAAGCCGCTCTCCGTCTGGTCGTTCAAGCTCAACCTGAAGAAGTAGCGGGCGCGAGGCGGGAGCCGGCGTGCGCGCGCTGATCGTGACCGCGGTGGCCGCGGAGGCAGACTCCGTGGCCGCCGGCCTGACCCCTCATCCGGATCCGGTCACGCCCGAGCCGCGCACCCTGCCCGGCGGGTACCTCATCACCCGCCGGGACCTGCCCGGCCTCGCGGCCGACGTCCTCGTCGGCGGTGTCGGCCCGGCCGCCGCCGCGGCCGCCACGGCCACCGCGCTCGCGCTGGCCGACTACTCCCTCGTCGTCTCCGCCGGCATCGGCGGCGGGTTCGCGCCCGCCGCCCCGCCCGGCTCGCTGGTGGTCGCCGACGCGCTCGTCGCCGCCGACCTGGGCGCCGAGACCCCCGAGGGCTTCCTCCCGGTGCAGGAGCTCGGCTTCGGCCGCAACGTGCACCTGCCGCCCGCCGGGCTCGCCGCCCGCGCCGCCGAGGCCACCGGGGCCCTGCTGGCGCCCGTCCTGACCGTGTCCACCGTCACCGGCAGTGCCGCCCGTGCCGCCGAGCTCGCCGCCCGCCACCCGCTCGCGGGGGCCGAGGCGATGGAGGGCTTCGGGGTGGCGGAGGCCGCCGCCGCGCACGGACTGCCGGTACTGGAGGTCCGCGCCGTGTCCAACGCCGTGGGACCGCGTGACCGGGCCGCCTGGCGGATCGCGGAGGCGATGGACGCCCTCACCGCCGGATTCCGCGCGCTGGGACCCGTACTCGTCCACTGGGGAGAACGCCATGAGCACCGCTGAACCGCTCGCGATCGCCTACTCGCCCTGCCCGAACGACACCTTCGTCTTCGACGCCTGGGCGCACGGACGCGTCCCGGGCGCCCCGGCCCTCGACGTGACCTTCGCCGACATCGACGTCACCAACGGCATGGCCGAGCGCGGCGAGCTCGACGTGCTGAAGGTGTCGTACGCCGTGCTGCCCTGGGTGCTGGAGGAGTACGCGCTGCTGCCCTGCGGCGGGGCGCTGGGACGCGGCTGCGGCCCCCTCGTGCTGACGCGCGGGCCCGGCGTCGACCTGAGCACCGGCACGGTGGCGGTACCGAGCGAACGCTCCACCGCGTACCTGCTCTTCCGGCTGTGGGCGGCGGACGTACTGCCGGACGGGGTCGGCAAGGTGGTCGTGCTGCCGTTCCACGAGATCATGCCGGCCGTGCGCGACGGGCGGGTGGACGCCGGACTGGTCATCCACGAGGCCCGGTTCACCTACCAGGACTACGGACTGCACCGGCTGGCCGACATGGGCGAGCACTGGGAGTCCACCACCGGCCTGCCGATCCCGCTCGGCGCGATCATCGCCAAGCGCTCGCTGGGCGCGGAGAAGCTGCGCGCGCTGGCCGAGGCGGCGCGTGCGTCGGTGCGCATGGCCTGGGACGACCCGGAGGCGTCGCGGCCCTACGTACGCGCCCACGCGCAGGAACTGGATCCGGCCGTCGCCGACCAGCACATCGGGCTGTACGTCAACGAGTTCACCGCCGACCTCGGCGACGCCGGGTACGCGGCCGTCCGCGGGCTGCTCACCAGGGCCGCCGCCGAGGGTCTGGTACCGGCCATCCCGGCGGACGCGCTGCGCTTCCCGTGACCTGACCCGACGCGCCGGTGCCCCGCGGCTCGGGGAGCGGCGGGGCACCGTGGTCGCGCGACGGGCCGGCCGGGTGTCGGGCCGGCCGGGTGTCGGGCCGGCCGGGTGTCGGGCCGGCCGGGTGTCGGGCTCGTCAGACGACGGGCGGGTCAGACGTCGAGCTGGTCGGCCACCGCGCGCAGCAGGCCGGCGATCTTCGTACCGTGCGCCTTGTCGGGGTAGCGGCCGCGCTCCAGCATCGGGGTGATGTTCTCCAGCAGGGTCGTCAGGTCCTGCACGATGGAGGCGAGCTCGTCGGGCTTGCGGCGCTGCGCGGCCGCGACCGAAGGCGCCGGATCCAGCACCGTCACCGAAAGTGCCTGGTCACCGCGCTGTCCCGCGACCACTCCGAATTCCACCCGCTGCCCGGGCTTGAGGGCTTCGACCCCGGCCGGGAGCACCGACGAGTGCACGAAGACGTCGCCGCCGTCATCACGGGAGAGAAAGCCGAAGCCCTTCTCGCTGTTGAACCACTTGACCTTGCCGGTAGGCACGTCCGTCCTCTGTCCTTGTGCTCGTCGGGTCCGGTGGGCCGTCGTGAACGGCTCCGGATAGCAGTACAGCGGGTCCTCCGACCCGCCACCTCCAGGCTAATGGTCCAGAAACCGCTGGCAAGACGTTCCCCGGTCCTTCCCGCTCCACCGCTTCGGCCAGGGAACTACCCTGGTGGGGTGACTGTTACTCCTCATCCCGACGAAGCGCGGCCCGGCGACGGCCTGGTCAAGGCCGGCGGCGTCGTGTTCATCGTGGGCGCCGTGGCGACCCTCGCGACGATGGCCCCGCTGTTCCTGGGCACCGACCCGTTCCCGCCGTACGCGTGGGCCGTCTGCATGCTCATGGGCGTCGGCTTCGCCGTCTCCGCGGCGGGCGTACTCCGCTCGGCCGCCGCCCAGCGCCGGGCGGCCCGGGCCTCGCAGGCCGCCTGACGGCCGCCGTACGGCCGCCGCGGCCCGCACCGGGCGGCGGGGCGGGGCGTCGCGGTGGGGCGTCGCGGTGGGGCGCCTCAGGCCGCGCCCGCGCGGACCCGCTCGTACTCCGCCAGCCACTGCGGCAGCGCGGTGAGGTCGTCCAGCACCACGTCCGCCCCGGCCTCCCGCAGCTGCGACGCCGAGCACGGCCCGGTCGGCACCACCACCGACAGCGCCCCGGCCGTCCGCGCGCCGCGCACGTCCCCGATGTGGTCGCCGACGTAGACCTGGGCCCCGTACTCGCGCAGCGCCCCGGCCTTGGCCTCCGCCCAGAGCCAGCCGATGACGGCGTCGGGCTCCATGCCCAGGTGCTCCAGGTGGTGGCGGGCGTTGGGCTCGTTCTTGGCCGTCACGACGATCGCCCGTCCGCCGAGGGCCTGGACGGCCTTGATCGCCTCGCGGGCGCCGGGCATCGCGGGCGTCGGCTCGATGGCGTGGTCGACGTAGAGCTCCCGGTAGAGGTCCCGCATCGCCGGTATCTCCTCCTCGGGGAACCAGTACGCGAGTTCCTCCTCCAGCGGCGGCCCGAGGCGCGTGATGGCCTCGTCGGCGTTGATGTACGCCCCGGTCTTCGCGGAGAGCGCCAGGTAGGCGGCCTTGATGCCGGGGCGGGAGTCGATGAGCGTCATGTCGAGGTCGAAACCGACGGTGAGCTGCTGCGGGATGTGGGAGGTCATAGCGCCATTGTGCCGAGGCTCCACCGGACTGAGCGAAGCTAAGCGGAGGTTGGCTTAGCAGATGCCCTTATTTGGCGAAATGTCGGCTGTGTGGGGTTTCTGGGGTGGGGGGCGGGGGCTGCGGGGGCGGGGTTGGGGTGGGGCGGGGCGGGGGTGCGGTGGTGGCGGCGGGATCCGGGGGCGGAGTCCAGCGGGGCGGCGTCACAGTCGGTTTGGGGGTTTCCCGTCAGTCCCATCGTCCTTCCGTGTCGGGCCGGTCCCTCAAGGGCGCTCCTTCGTCGCGTCGCTACGCGATGGCCTTCGGCCACCCTTGACCGACCGTCCCGCCCCGGAAAGACAAGGACTGCCGAGAACCCCCCAAAGAAACGGGACGGTCCAGAGGAGAAGGACTCCCGAATCAGCGATGAGACGAGGTGGGCGGGCCCTGACCGTGACCTGCATGCGGGCCCCCAGAGACCCCCGGCGGGCCACCCGGACGCGTCAGATCGCTACGCGCTCCTCCCGGCATAGCGTCCGGCCCGCGTCATGGGCTGATACCTGCACGCGATGTCGATCAGAGCCCCTTTCGGGAGCGGTGGGCGCGTCAGATCGCTACGCGCTCCCCATGGCATAGCGTCCGGCCCGCGTCATGGGCTGATACCTGCACGCGATGTCGATATGAGCGCCATTGGGGAGCGGTGGGCGCGTGAGATCGCTACGCGCTCCTCATTTTTCGGCGGCTACTGGCCGTCTGGGACTGAGAGGCCTCGAGACGGGAGCCCGAGGGGTGCCAGGGGTGCTTCGAGGGAGAAATCCGGCTCTCCAGAGGCCTTTCGCGGGCCTTTCGACCGTCTGCCGGAGTGTGGCGTTGTCTTCTTCAACGGCAGACTCCGACAGAGACCTTTCAGGTCTCACCCATGGTCGCCAAATAGTGGCGAAAGGGGTAATTCACCTGCCTGGTGGACCGTATGACCACAGGCGGGGCCGCAGACGCCTGCTGGGCGGAAGCGTGTAGCGATCTGACGCGCCCACCGCCCCCGAAAGGGGCTCTGATCGACATTTCGTGCAGGGATCGGCCCCGGACGGTCGTCGGACGCTAAGCCATGGGAAGCGCCTAGCGATCTGGTGCGTGGGGGTGGCCCGCCGAAGGTCTCTGAGGGGCCCGGATGCCCGGGGGACCGACGCCCGCCCACCCCGCCTCATCGCTGATACGGGAGTGCTTCTCCTCTGGACCGTCCCGTTTCTTTGGGGGGTTCTCGGCAGTCCTTGTCTTTCCGGGGCGGGACGGTCGGTCAAGGGTGGCCGAAGGCCATCGCGCAGCGACGCGACGAAGGAGCGCCCTTGAGGGACCGTCCCGACACGGAAGGACGATGGGACTGACGGGAAACCCCCAAACCAGCCCTGATACCGCCCCGCAGAACCCCCGCCCCCGAACCCCCGCCCCCACACCCCCGCCCCCCGAAACCCCGCCCCCAGTCGATGGTCTCGCGAGCAGGCTCCGCCTAGGGTGGCCGCGTGACGATCCGCCTCTCGGCCCGTGCCGCCCTCGCCGCCCTCACCGACCCCGGCACGTTCGCCGAACTGCCCGTCCCCCGTGCGGAGTCCCCCGACGACGGCCCCATCGGCTGGACCGGTTACGACGCCTCCCGGGCCCGTGCCACCGCGCGGACCGGTGAGCAGGAGTCCGTCGTCATCGGCACCGCCCTCATCGGGGGCCGCCCGGCGGCGGTGATCTCCTTCGAGTTCGGCTTCCTCGGCGGGTCCCTCGGGCAGCACACCGGAGACCGGCTCGAGGCCGCGTACCGGCACGCCCGGGAGCAGCGCCTGCCGCTGGTGTCCCTGATCGCCACCGGCGGGTCCCGGATGCAGGAGGGGATGCTGGCGCTGACGCAGCTCCAGCGGGTGGCGCGGCAGTGCGTGCTCACCCGGGCCGCCGGGCTGCCGCAGATCGCGGTGCTGCGCGACCCGACCACCGGCGGCGGGTGGGCCACCCTCGGGGCGGGGGCCGACGTGGTGCTGGCGCTGCCGGGGGCGCAGGTCGGCTTCGCGGGGTCCCGGGTGCGGCCGGCGGACGCCGATCCGGCGGCCTACACCGCCGAGGGGCAGTACGCCGCCGGGCACGTCGACGCCGTCGTGCCCGCCGCGGAACTCCCGGCGGCCGTCGCGGACTGGCTGCGGGTGCTGACCGCGCCGCGCCCGGACGGGGCGGTAGAGCCCCCGGCGGCGCTGGCCCGGGCCACGCCCCCGGAGACCGGATGGGACGCCGTCCGGCAGGCCCGGCACCCGGACCGCCCGCGGGCGGAGGCGTACCTGCGGGCCTACTTCGAGCTGCGCCTGCCGCTGCGCGGTGACCGGGCGGGGGCCGCCGATCCCGGGATGCTGTGCGGGTTCGGGCTGCGCGGGGGGCGGGCCGCCGCGTACGCGGCCCAGTGCGGCACCGCGACCCGCCCGGCGGGCTACCGTACGGCGGCCCGGGTGATCCGCCTCGCGGACCGGCTGGGAATCCCGGTGCTCACCCTGGTGGACACCCCGGGCGCGGCCAACGACGCCGCCGCCGAACACGCCGGCGCGGGTCCGGCCATCGCCGACGCCTTCGCGGCGCTCGCGGAGGCCTCCGTACCGGTGACCACGCTGCTGATCGGCGAGGGCGGTTCGGGCGGGGCGCTGGCCCTGGCCGCGCCCGGGAACACCTGGGTCACCCCGGACAGTTACTTCTCGGTGATCGCCCCGGAGCTGGCGGCGGCCATCCTGAAGCGCCCCGCGGAGGAGGCCCCCGCCACGGCGGGCCAGCTGCGCATCCGGCCGCAGGACCTGGTCGCCCTGGGGGTGGCCCGGGGAATCGTCGCCCCCGCGAGCTGAGCCCGTCCGGCCGGCGGAGCCCATCCCGCCCGCCCCGCGAGCCCGCGTACGGCGCCCGCCCCGCGAGCCCGCGTACGGCGCCCGCCCCGCGCGCACGCTACGCCTGGGGCGAGCGCGCGTCGTAGCGGGCGAACGAGCGCCACCGCGCGGCGAGCCCGCACAGCACCAGCACGCAGGCCAGTCCCCCGCCCGTGACGGCCACCGTCGGCGAGGTCAGGTCGGCGACGGTCCCCGCGAGGAAGTCCCCCAGCCGGGGTCCGCCGGCGACGACCACGATGAACACGCCCTGGAGGCGGCCCCGCATCTCGTCCGGGGTGGCGGCCTGCATCATCGTGCTGCGGAACACCATCGAGACGGTGTCGGCGCAGCCCGCCACCGCCAGGAAGACCAGTCCCAGCCAGAGGTTCCGGGTCAGGCCGAAGACGGCGATGGCCAGCCCCCACGCCCCGACGGAGAGCAGGATCGCCAGCCCGTGGCGCCGGATCCGGCCCTGCCAGCCGGAGAACAGTCCGCCCAGCAGCGCGCCGACCGCGGGGGCGGCCACCAGCAGGCCGACGGTTCTGGCGTCGCCGCCGTACCAGAGCACGGCGACGGCCGGGAACAGCGCCCTCGGATGCGCCAGCACCATGGCGGCCATGTCGGCGAAGAAGGTCATCCGGATGTTGGGGCGGGTCCCGAGGAAGCGCAGGCCGTCGAGGACGGAGGCCCGCCCGCCCTTGGTGCGGCCCTCCGGCAGCATCGAGGGCAGCCGCCACATGGCGTACAGGGCGGCGGCGAAGGTCACCGCGTCGATCAGGTAGGCCGCCTGGTAGCCCCACCAGCCGACGATCACGCCGCCCAGCACCGGCCCCAGCATCGTCCCGGAGGTCATGGTGACGGAGTTCAGGGCGTTGGCGGCGGGCAGCTGCTCGGGCGGCAGCAGCTTGGGGATCATGGCCGAGCGGGCGGGTCCGTTCAGCGCCCCGAAGACGGCCTGGAGGGCGACGACGGTGTACAGCAGCCAGACCCGGTGGTAGTCGAGCAGCGCGGCCGCGGCCAGGCCGAAGGACAGGACGGTGAGCCCGCTCTGGCTGTAGAGGCCGAGCTTGCGCCGGTCCAGGGTGTCGGCGATGGCGCCGCCGTACAGGCCGAAGGCGACGAGCGGGACGAGCGAGAAGAGCCCGACCAGGCCGACGGAGAAGCTGGAGCCGGTGATCTCGTAGACCTGGAGCGAGATCGCGAGGGCGGTCATCGCCTGACCCATCCAGGAGATGGTGCCGCCCACCCACAGCCGCCGGTAGTGGGCGGAGGTGCGCAGCGGGGTCAGGTCGGCGAATATGCGTCGCGCGGGTCGGGGAGGGGAGGCGGTACCAGTCACACGGGATGGTAACCAGGCCCGTCTAGGGCCGCTCTGGAGCCGGCGGCGGGCGTGCACACCGGCAACGCCCTCACCATGCGGATCCGGGGCCCCAGGGCGCGGCCGTTCTTACCGCTAACCCGCCACTATCACCCGAGATTTGACCGGATCGACGTACCCTCCACGCCTCCTGTTCGGCTCATGATGAAAAGACTCGTATGTCCAGGGAGGCGTAGTGATCGGACCTGGCAACAGCACAACGAGCGCCATCGTGAGCGGAGTTCCCGCCGCCCTCACGGTCGGGGTCGAGGAGGAGTTCCTGCTCGTCGACGCCACCACCTTGCGGGTGGTCCCCGCCGCTCCGCTCGTCCTCGCCACCGCCGCCGGGCTCCCGCAGCAGCTGCACGCCGAGGGGACCCGGTACCAGGTGGAGATCTCCACTCCGGTCGCGGATTCGGCGGTGACCCTGCGCGAGGAGCTCGCCGTCCTGCGGCGTTCCCTCTCCGCGGCGGCGCGCGAACACGGCTGCCGGCTGCTGGCCGCCCCCTCGCCCGTGATAGCGGTGGAGGGGCCCCTGCACCTGACCGACGACGAGCCGCGCCAGCGGGAGCAGCACCGGCGGTTCGGCGCGCTGACGGACACCCTGGTGAGCTGCGGCCGCCACATCCACATCGGCACCCTCGACGTGGACACGGCGGTGGCCGTGTCCAACCGGGTCAGACCATGGCTGCCCACGCTGATCGCGCTGGCGGCCAATTCCCCCTTCTGGGGCGGCCGTGACACCGGTCACTCCAGCTGGCGGGCCATGGCCTGGTCGGGCTGGCCCTCGGCGGGGCCGCCCCCGCACTTCACGTCCACGGCTCACTTCCGGCACTCCGTGCAGACCCTGCTCGGCTCCGGGGCGGCCCTGGACACCAAGATGGTCTACTGGGACCTGCGCCCGTCCGGGAACTGGCCCACGCTCGAGATCCGGGCGCCCGACATGTCCCCGGACATCGACACGGCCGTGCTCCAGGCGGAGCTGGGGCGGGCGCTGGTGGCGTCGGCGCTGCGCGCGATCGCCGAGGGTCGGCCGGACCCGCCCGTACGGGACGACGTACTGCGTCTCGCGCGCTGGCGGGCGGCGCACGACGGCCTGGAGGGCTTCGGCCTGGACCCGTACACGGGCGCGGAGATCCCGGCGGCCGCTCTGGCGGAGGCGCTGCTCGACCTGGTGGCCGGGGACCTGGCCGCCGTGGGTGACCTGGACCACGCGGCGAAGACCCTGGGCGGGCTGCTGCGCGACGGATCGGGGGCAGCCCGGCAGCGTGCGGTCTTCGCCCGCCGCGGGGACCTCACGGACGTGCTGCGCCACCTGGTGGAGGAGACGGAGAACTTCTAACCGGTCGTCCCTGCGGCCGCGGCCGCGGGTGCCCGCTCGGGGCGTCCGCGGCCGCGGTGCCCCTCAGAGCCAGCCGCGCTGGGCGGCGCGCAGGCCGGCCTCGAAGCGGCTGCTGGCGTTGAGGCGTTCCATCAGCGCGGCCATCTGGCGGCGGACGGTGCGCAGGGAGACCCCGAGCCGCTTGCCGGCGGCCTCGTCGGTCAGGCCGGAGGCCAGCAGCTTGAGCAGTTCGCGTTCGCCGGCGGTGATGCCGTCGTCGGCGGGGTGTTCGCGGGCGGCGCCGAGCGGGACGGCCTGCTCCCAGGTCTGCTCGAAGAGGCTGACGAGGGAGGCCACGATGCCGGGGGCGGTGGTGCAGAGGGCGCCGAGCCTGGAGTTCGCGGGGTCGATGGGGACCACGGCGGTCTTCCGGTCGAAGATCACCAGTCGGGGCGGCAACACGGGGCTGGTGCGCACCTGGGCCCCGAGGTCGGTCTCCCACTGGACGTAGGCCAGGGTGGCGGGGTCGTTGCGCACGCTGTCCTGGTAGACCGACCGCAGCTGGACCTTGCGCCGCAGCGCGTCCTCGTCCAGCGGCCGCGAGGCGTCCAGGCTGGCCTGGGACTGGGCGCCGCCCGGCATGATCGAGAGGCATTCGACGGTGAGGCCGCGGGTGAGGACCTCCAGCCGGGCCTGGATGGCGTCGAGGCCCACCAGCCGTTCGGCGCCGTCGGACTCGGTGTTCGGCCGCAGTCCCGCGAACTCGGCGACGGCGCGGGCGGCGGCCGCCTTGCTCGCCGCCAGCTCCTGCTGACGGCGGACCAGTTCCTCCTCCTGGCGGCGCAGGATCTGCTCCAGTCCCGCCTCCGGGCTGACGGCCCGCAGCCCGCCCGCGTGGTCGCGCGACGGGGTGAGCAGGTCGAGGTCGACGAGCCGGTCGAGCCCCTCGCGCACCTCCGCCTCCGTGAGGCCCAGCCGTGCGCCCAATTCGGCCACCCCGCCGGTCGGATCGGCGAGCATCTCCCGGTAGACGGCCTCTACGAGCGTATCCAGTCCCAAAGCTTCCAGCATGCTTGTGCCCCCCGGCTTGTTGGTCTCGGCAGATGATGTTCCGCCGCGTCTTGATCCTAAAGGTGCGCAGGTCGGGCCATAGTCAGTCTCTTTCGATCTTGTCCGCCGGGGCCGCGGTCCGTCCGGCGGACGGGCGTCACGGACGGGTGGGACGACCGGTTGCCGGAAGCGGCCGGACGCCTGGGCGACGCCCGCGGGGACGGAGCGGATCTGGCCAATCCCGTAGGGCCATCGGGTCGGCACCTTGGTGCCTGTCACCTTGGTGCCATCGGAATCCTCTTCTCCCTCTATACGGCGCCCAGCAGGATGGTGCTCACCGGGACGGCGGGGCACGGAGCCCCACCCCAGGCCAGGGCCGAAAGGCCGGACCGGTGCAGCGCACCCATCCACACCACGCCGAAACCGCTCGTGTTCCAGGGGGATTCCATGTCTCGCACCGCTCGCCTGATGGCTGCCGCCGGCCTCACCGCCCTGCTGTCCTGCACCGCCGCCGTCGCGGTCACCACCGGCCCGGGCACCATCGGCTGGGACTCGGTCCGGGCGGCCACGGCTCCGGGCACCATCGGCTGGGACTCGGTCCGGGCGGCCACGGCTCCGGGCACCATCGGCTGGGACTCGGTCCGGGCGGCCGGCCCCGCGACGATCGGCTGGGACTCCGCCGCCACCGACGGGCGCACCATCGGCTGGGACTGACCCGCGGTTCCTCCCCCGCCCGCCCACCCGGCCCCGGAAAACGCCGAAGCCGCAGGTGCAATCGTTTCTGCACCTGCGGCCTGCGGTGGGGCGGGTGGGACTCGAACCCACGGCCGACGGATTATGAGTCCGCTGCTCTAACCGGCTGAGCTACCGCCCCTTTACGGCGTGGCGCGTACATGTGTGCGCGCCGTCTGCCGCAGCATAGCCGCTCATACGATCTCCTGCCTCGGATGCCCCGCATGATCGGCTGCGCTTGTTCAGGAAGACCGCGCCGAAGGCTGCCCGGTTCCCCGGTCAGGGCAAAAAGAAAGAGGACCCTCCCGGGTCCTCTCCTCTTCCTGCTCCCCCGACTGGACTCGAACCAGTAACCTGCCGGTTAACAGCCGGCTGCTCTGCCAATTGAGCTACAGGGGACCGCGCTCCCCCGACTGGACTCGAACCAGTAACCTGCCGGTTAACAGCCGGCTGCTCTGCCAATTGAGCTACAGGGGATTGCTGCGGTGCACCGAACAGCCCACCTCCGGCCTTGCCGGGGGGCGAGCGCCCGTTGCGAGTCATAGATTAGCGCAAGCAGGGGGGTGCTCCGCCAATCGGTATCGCAGCAGGCCGGGCACCGAGACAAACGAAGGGTGGCAGGCATGCGCTACAAGGTCACGTTCCTCGCCGGAGTGGCCCTCGGGTACGTACTGGGCACGGCCGCGGGCCGGGAACGGTACGAGGAGATGAAGAAGTCCGCCCGGCGGATCGCGCACAACCCGGCGGTCCGCAACGCCGCCGAGACCGCTGGGCAGACCGGACGGCAGTTCGCGGGCAAGGCGTTCACGGTGGTGGGCGACAAGATGGGCGACGCCGTCCCGGAGTCCGTGGCGAAGCGCGTGCGGTCGCTGCGGGACCGCGGGCAGGGCACCGAGGACGAATGGGGCACGAGCAACACCTGAGGCGGCCGGGTCCGGCCCGGCGTGCGGCAGAATTCTCCGCATGGGGATAGTCGCCGGGCTGGACAGCTCTTCCGCCTTCACTCGCATCGTCGTCTGTGACACGGACACGGGGGCCGTGCTGCGCCAGGGCTACGCGCCCCATCCACAGCCCACCGGCGAGACCGTCCCCCACGAGACCGACCCTCAGGCCTGGCTGCTCTCCCTCGGCGAAGCCGCCGGGGGCGGGCTGCTGGAGGGCGTCCAGGCCATCGGCGTCTCCGCGCAGCAGCACGGCGTGCTGCCGCTGGACGCGCAGGGCGCGCTGGTCCGCCCCGCGCTGGTCGGCAACGACAAGCGCGGTCAGGTCGCCGCGGTCGACCTGGTCGAGGCGCTCGGCGGCAAGGCCGCCTGGGTCGCGGCCGTCGGCTCCGTTCCGCACGCCGCGCAGCCGGTCACGAAGCTCGCCTGGCTGGCCCGTAACGAGCCGGAGGCCGCGCGCCGGGTCGCGGTGGTGCTGTCCCCGCACGACTGGCTCGTCTGGCAGCTGCTCGGCCGGCCCGCGCGCCGCACCACCGACCGGGCGGGTGCCTCGGGCACCGGCTACTGGTCGGCGGCCACCGGCTCCTACCGCCCCGACCTGGTCGAGCTGGCGCTCGGGCACCGGGCGCTGCTGCCCGAGGTGCTCGGCCCCGCCGACGCCGCCGGGATGACGCCCGAGGGGCTGCTGATCTCCGCCGGTACCGGGGAGACCACGGCCGCCGCGCTCGGGCTGGGCGTCGGCCCGGGGGACGCGGTGGTCTCGCTGGGGGCCTCCGGTTCGGTGATGGCCGTGCACCACGAGGCGCTGTCCGACCCGGGGGGTCTGATCACCTCGCTCGCCGACGCGGCCGGCATGCACCTGCCGGTGGTGAACACGTCCAACGCCGTGCGGGCCCTGCGCGGCACCGCCGACATGCTGGGCACCGACCTGGAGGGGCTGAGCGCGCTCGCGCTGAAGTCGACCCCGGGTGCACACGGGCTCGTGCTCCTGCCCTACCTGGAGGGCGAGCGGACCCCGAACCTGCCGCACGCCGCCGGGACCCTGTCCGGGCTGCGCCGGGACTCGATGAAGCCCGAGCACCTCGCGCGGGCCGCCTTCGAGGGCATGCTGTGCGGGCTGGTCGACGCCCTCGACGTGCTGCGGCACCGGGGCGCCCAGATCCGCCGGGTGTTCCTGCTCGGGGCCGCCGCCGAGCTGCCCGCCGTACAGGCCGCCGCGCCGGGGCTGTTCGGGACGCAGGTCGTCGTGCCCGCTCCGGCGGACTACGCGGCGCTGGGCGCGGCCCGTCAGGCGGCGTGGGCGCTGGGGGTGCGGCAGGGCACGCTGGCCCCGCACGTCCCGCCGCTGTGGCCGGCCCCGCCGGCCCAGGTGTTCGAGCCGGGCGAGGACTACCCGGCCTGGCAGGCCGTCCGTCAGCAGTACGTGACGACGCGCGAGCAGCTCCACCCGGGGGCGTTCGGGTTCTAGGCCGTCGCCGCACGGTGGCGTCATCCTTTTGACCCGGCTTTGCGAAAAACGGTGGGGATCGGGCCACCGGTTGGCACAAGATGGAGTGAACCCCCCTCGATCTTGCCTACCGGAGCCTGCGCGTGCTCATACGACTGCTGCGGACCCATCTGGGTCCGTACAAGAAACCCATCGCCGCACTGGTGCTGCTGCAACTCCTGCAGACCAGTGCGAGCCTCTACCTGCCCACGCTCAACGCGGACATCATTGACAACGGTGTCGTCCACGGGGACACCGGATACATCCTGCGCTTCGGCGCGCTGATGCTCGCGGTCTCCCTCGTCCAGCTCGTCTGCAACGCCGGGGCCGTCTACTACGGGGCGCGCACCGCGGCCGCTCTCGGCCGCGACGTCCGGGCCTCCGTCTTCGACCGGGTGCAGAGCTTCTCCGCGCGGGAGATGGGCCAGTTCGGCGCCCCGTCGCTGATCACCCGTACGACGAACGACGTCCAGCAGGTCCAGATGCTGGTCCTGATGACGTTCACCCTGATGGTCTCGGCGCCGATCATGTGCGTCGGCGGTATCGCCATGGCACTCTCGCTCGACGTGAAGCTGTCGGGCGTCCTGCTCGCGGTGGTGCCCGTGCTGGGCGTCTCGGTCGGGGCGATCGTCTGGAAGACGCGGCCCCTGTTCCGCCTGATGCAGGACCGCCTCGACGTCGTCAACCGCGTGCTGCGGGAGCAGATCACCGGCAACCGCGTCATCCGCGCCTTCGTCCGCGACGGCTACGAGGAGGAGCGTTTCCGCCGGGCGAACACCGGGCTGACGGACGTCTCGCTGGCCTCCGGCAGGCTGCTCGCCCTGATGTTCCCGGTGGTCATCCTGGTCGTGAACATCTCCAGCGTCGCCGTCATCTGGTTCGGCGCGATGCGCGTGGACGGCGGCGACATGGAGATCGGCCAGCTGACGGCCTTCCTCGCCTACCTGATGCAGATCGTGATGGCCGTCATGATGGCGACCTTCATGTTCATGATGGTGCCGCGCGCGGAGGTGTGCGCCGAGCGCATCCAGGAGGTCCTGGACACCGAGTCCAGCGTGGTCCCGCCCGCCGAGCCGGTGCGTACGCTCGCCCGGCGCGGGCGGCTGGAGCTGCGCGGCGCCGACTTCCGCTACCCGGGCGCCGAGGCCCCGGTGCTGCGCGGGGTGGACCTGGTGGCCCGCCCCGGCGAGACCACCGCGGTGATCGGATCCACCGGCAGCGGCAAGTCCACGCTGCTGGGGCTGGTGCCCCGGCTGTTCGACGCGACCGGCGGCGAGGTGCTGGTCGACGGGGAGGACGTACGCCGGATCGATCCGGAGCTGCTGGCCCGGACGGTCGGCATGGTCCCGCAGAAGCCGTACCTCTTCTCCGGGACCATCGCCTCCAACCTGCGCTACGGGCGCCCGGACGCGACCGACGAGGAACTGTGGCGGGCCCTGGAGGTGGCGCAGGCCAAGGACTTCGTGTCCGCGCTGGAAGGGGGGCTGGAGGCGCCCGTCACCCAGGGCGGGACGAACGTCTCCGGCGGCCAGCGCCAGCGTCTGGCGATCGCCCGGACGCTCGTCCAGCGCCCCGAGATCTATCTCTTCGACGACTCCTTCTCGGCCCTGGACTACGCCACGGACGCGGCGCTGCGTGCGGCGCTCGCCCTGGAGACCGAGGACGCGACGGTGGTCATCGTCGCCCAGCGGGTCTCCACGATCCGCGACGCCGACCGGATCATCGTCCTCGACGAGGGCCAGGTGGTGGGCGAGGGGCGCCACCACGAGCTGATGGCCGGCAACGAGACCTACCGGGAGATCGTGCTCTCCCAGCTGACGGAGGCGGAGGCCGCATGAGCGGGCCCGGAGGACGGATGATGATGGGGCCGGGCCAGCGGTCCATGGACTTCAAGGGGTCCGGCAAGCGCCTGCTGGGCCAGCTCGCGCAGGACCGGGCCAAGCTGGGCGGCATGGTCGCGGCCGTGGTCGGCAGCGTCGGCTGCGCGGTGGTCGGGCCGAAGATCCTCGGGGAGGCCACCGACCTGGTGTTCGCGGGGATCGTCGGCCGGCAGATGGCGGACGGCCAGACCAAGCAGCAGGCGCTGGACGGGCTGCGCGACCGGGGCCAGGGCGGCATGGCGGACATGCTGTCCGGCACCGACTTCACCCCGGGGCGGGGCATCGACTTCGGTGCCGTCGGGGTGATGGCGCTGTGGGCGCTGCTGGTGTTCACCCTCGCGGGCCTGCTGATGCTGGTCGCCACGCGGCTGTCGAACCACGTGATGAACGGCACCGTGTACCGGATGCGCGAGGAGCTCCAGGCGAAGCTGTCGCGGCTGCCGCTGTCGTACTTCGACCAGCAGAAGCGGGGCGAGGTGCTGAGCCGGGCGACGAACGACATCGACAACATCGGCCAGACCCTCCAGCAGACGATGGGCCAGCTGATGAACTCGCTGCTCACGATCGTCGGCGTGCTGGTGATGATGTTCTGGATCTCGCCGCTGCTGGCGCTGGTCGCGCTGGTGACCGTGCCGCTGTCGGTGGTGGTCGCGGCGAAGATCGGCAAGAAGTCGCAGCCGCAGTTCGTGGCGCAGTGGAAGAGCACGGGCGCGCTGAACGCCCACATCGAGGAGATGTACTCCGGCCACGCGCTGGTGAAGGTCTTCGGGCGGCAGAAGGAGTCGGCGGCGGTCTTCGCCGAGCAGAACGAGGAGCTGTACCGGGCCTCCTTCAGGGCACAGCTGGTCAGCGGCATCATGCAGCCGGTGATGTTCTTCATCTCGAACATCAACTACGTGCTGGTCGCGGTCGTCGGCGGTCTGCGGGTGGCCTCGGGCAGCCTGTCGATCGGTGACGTGCAGGCCTTCATCCAGTACTCGCGCCAGTTCTCGATGCCGCTGTCGCAGGTGGCGTCGATGGCGAACCTCGTGCAGTCGGGCGTCGCCTCGGCGGAGCGGGTGTACGAGCTGCTGGACGCGCCGGAGCAGGAGCCGGACGTCGAGGTTCCGGAGCGTCCGGAGAAGCTGCGCGGCCGGGTCACCCTCGACAAGGTGGCCTTCCGCTACGAGCCGGACAAGCCGCTCATCGAGAACCTCTCGCTGTCGGTGGAGCCGGGCCAGACGGTCGCCATCGTCGGCCCGACGGGCGCCGGCAAGACGACGCTGGTCAACCTGCTGATGCGGTTCTACGAGGTCACGGGCGGGGAGATCGCCCTGGACGGGGTGGACATCGCGAAGATGACCCGCGAGGAGCTGCGCGCCGGGATCGGCATGGTGCTCCAGGACACCTGGCTGTTCGGCGGCACGATCGCGGAGAACATCGCCTACGGTGCCGCGCGCGAGGTGACGCGCGCCGAGATCGAGGAGGCCGCGCGGGCGGCGCACGCGGACCGCTTCGTCCGCACCCTGCCGGACGGTTACGACACGGTGCTGGACGACGAGGGCGCGGGGGTCAGCGCGGGTGAGAAGCAGCTGATCACCATCGCGCGGGCGTTCCTGTCGGACCCGGTGATCCTGGTGCTCGACGAGGCGACGAGCTCGGTGGACACCCGTACGGAGGTGCTGATCCAGAAGGCGATGGCGCGCCTGGCGCACGGCCGTACGTCCTTCGTGATCGCGCACCGGCTGTCCACGATCCGTGACGCCGACGTGATCCTGGTGATGGAGAGCGGCTCGATCGTGGAGCAGGGCACGCACGAGGAGCTGCTGGCGGCGGACGGCGCGTACGCGCGGCTGTACGCGGCGCAGTTCGCGCAGGCGGTGGCCGAGGTCGACTGACCGGGAGCACGGACCGCGGCGCAGGCCGCAGGGGTGGGGGCGTCCTTCGGGGCGCCCCCTTCCCGTTTTCCCGTTCTTTCAGTCGAGGTAGCCGCGCAGCTGGTCGGCGAAGGCGTGGTCGCGCAGCTTGTTGAGGGTCTTCGACTCGATCTGGCGGATCCGTTCGCGGGTCACGCCGAAGATGCGGCCGATCTCCTCCAGGGTGCGGGGCCGGCCGTCGGCGAGCCCGTACCGGAGCTGGACCACCTTGCGCTCGCGCTCGCCGAGGGTGGAGAGCACGGCTTCGAGGTGTTCGCGCAGCAGGAAGAACGCGGCGGATTCCATCGGGGAGGTGGCGTCGCCGTCCTCGATCAGGTCGCCGAGGGCGACGTCGTCCTCCTCCCCGACCGGGGCGTGCAGGGAGACGGGCTCCTGGGCGAGGCGGAGCACCTCCAGGACCCGCTCGGGCGTCAGTTCCAGGTGGACGGCGACCTCTTCGGCGGTGGGTTCGTAGCCGCGTTCCTGGAGCATGCGGCGCTGGACGCGGACGACGCGGTTGATGAGCTCGACGACGTGGACGGGGACGCGGATGGTGCGGGCCTGGTCGGCGAGGGCCCGTGACATCGCCTGCCGGATCCACCAGGTGGCGTAGGTGGAGAACTTGTAGCCGCGGGCGTAGTCGAACTTCTCGACGGCCCTGATGAGTCCGAGGTTCCCCTCCTGGACCAGGTCGAGCATGGTCAGTCCGCGTCCGACGTAGCGCTTGGCCACGGAGACGACGAGCCGCAGGTTCGACTCGATGAGGCGGCGTTTGGCCATCCGGCCCATGACGACGAGTGTGTCGAGGTCGACGGCGAGCTGGGAGTCGAGGTCGGCGGCGCCGGCCAGTTTCTCCTCGGCGAAGAGGCCCGCTTCCACCCGCCGCGCGAGTTCGACCTCTTCGGCGGCGGTGAGCAGCGGGATCCTGCCTATCTCGCGCAGGTACTGGCGGAAGAGGTCCGCTGAGGGCCCGGCCCCGGTGCCGCCGTCCCGGCCGCGCGAGCGCTGCGGGGGCACCGGTGCGATGAGTTCGAGGACCTCGGGCTCCTCTTCCCCGGCGTCTTCCACGGTCTCGGCCTCCGGATCCGGATCGGAGGCGTCGTCCGCGGGGCGGCTCGCGTTCACGGTCAGGGTCTGGGTCTGCACGGGGGCGACCTCCAGGGCTCCGAGGACGGTGGCACCGCACCTCAGTGTGGGGTACGGCACATCGCTGCCACGAGGGGCGTGCGGGCACTTTCTGAGCCCGCCGCGTGACGGATGGTTACCCCCTGGCGGGAACCCCGATGCGGACCGGACGCATGTCCGAGCCGGCGGCGGCCTCCGGCCGTGCTCGGGCTGGACTCGGGCCGTGCTCGGCCCGTCCGGTGAGGGACGGCCGTCGTCCGCGGCCGTACCGCGTCCGGGCCCCGGGTTACGCCGGCTCCACCCGGACCGCGCAGACCTTGAACTCCGGCATGCGCGAGACGGGGTCCAGGGCCGGGTTGGTGAGGGTGTTGGCACGGCCCTCGCCGGGCCAGTGGAACGGCATGAACACGGTGTCCGCGCGGACGGCGTCCGTGACGCGGGCCGGGGCGACGGCACGGCCGCGGCGGGAGGTCACCGCGAGCGGGGTGCCGTCGGTGACGCCGAGGCGGGCCGCGAGGCGCGGGTGGAGCTCGACGAAGGGGCCGGGCGCGGCGGCGTTGAGTTCCGGCACGCGGCGGGTCTGCGCCCCGGACTGGTACTGGGCGACGACCCGGCCGGTGGTGAGCAGCAGCGGGTACTCGGCGTCGGGGACCTCGGCGGCGTCGCGGTGCGAGACCGCCGTGAAGCGGGCCCGGCCGTCGTCGGTGGCGAAGCGGTCCAGGAAGAGCCGGGGCTGTCCCGGGGAGCCCTCGGGGCAGGGCCAGAAGACGCCCTGCTCGGCTTCGATGCGGGCGTAGGAGATGCCCGAGTAGTCGGCGGGGCCGCCTTCGGAGGCGCGGCGCAGTTCGCCGAAGACCTCCTCGGGGTCGGTGGGGAAGCCCTTCTCCACGCCGAGGCGGGCGGCGAGCCCGTGCAGGACCTCGAGGTCGCTGCGGACCCCGGGCGGCGGGGTCAGGGCGCGGCGGCGCAGCAGGACGCGGCCCTCCAGGTTGGTGGTCGTTCCGGTCTCCTCCGCCCACTGGGTGACGGGCAGGACCACGTCGGCGAGCGCGGCCGTCTCGGAGAGGACGACGTCGGCCACGGCGAGGAAGTCCAGGGAGCGGATGCGTTCCTCGACGTGGGCGGCCCGGGGCGCGGAGACCACCGGGTTGGACCCCATGAGGAGGAGGGCCTTGACGTCGCCGCCGAGGGCGTCGAGGAGTTCGTAGGCGCTGCGGCCGGGGCCCGGCAGGCTCTGCGGGTCGACGCCCCAGACGCGGGCCACGTGTGCGCGGGCCGCCGGATCGGTGAGCTTGCGGTAGCCGGGGAGCTGGTCGGCCTTCTGGCCGTGCTCGCGGCCGCCCTGGCCGTTGCCCTGGCCGGTGAGGCAGCCGTAGCCGGAGTACGGGCGGCCGGCGCGGCCGGTGGCGAGGCAGAGGTTGATCCAGGCGCCGACGGTGTCGGTGCCCTTGGACTGCTGCTCCGGTCCGCGGGCGGTGAGGACCATGGCGGAGGAGGGCGCGCAGAACAGCTCGACGGCGCGGCGCAGTTCCGGCACCGGGACGCCCGTGATGCGCTCGACCAGTTCGGGCCAGTGGGCCATGGCGGCGGCCCGGGCGTCCTCCCACCCGGTGGTGCGGGCGGCGATGAACTCCTCGTCGGTGCGGCCCTCGGCGACCACGAGGTGCAGCAGTCCGAGGGCGAGGGCGAGGTCGGTGCCGGGGCGGGGCGCGAGGTGCAGGTCGGCCTGTTCGGCGGTGCGGGTGCGGCGGGGATCGACGACGATCAGGGTGCCGCCGTTGGCCTTGAGCTCGGTGAGGTAGCGCAGGGCGGGCGGCATGGTCTCGGCCAGGTTGGAGCCGACGAGGATGACGCAGCCGGTGCGCGGGACGTCCTCCAGCGGGAAGGGCAGCCCGCGGTCGAGGCCGAAGGCCCGCTGGTGCGCGGCGGCGGCCGAGGACATGCAGAAGCGGCCGTTGTAGTCGATCTGGGAGGTGCCGAGGGCGACGCGGGCGAACTTGCCGAGGGCGTAGGCCTTCTCGTTGGTCAGGCCGCCGCCGCCGAAGACGCCGACGGCGTCCGGGCCATGGGCGCGGCGCGTGCGGGCGAGGCCGCCGGCGACGGCGTCGAGCGCCTCCTCCCAGGTGGCCGGGACGAGCGGGCCGCCGGCGTGGGCGCGGACGAGCGGCTCGGTCAGGCGCACCCGGGAGGAGAGCACGGCGGGGGCGGTGCGGCCCTTGCCGCACAGCGCGCCCCGGTTGACGGGGAAGTCGGTGCGCTCCTCGACCGTCACCGTGTCGCCGTCGGGGGCGGGGCGCAGGTTCATGCCGCACTGCAGGGCGCAGTAGGGGCAGTGGGTGGCGGTGGCTTCCGGGGAGCTGTGCATACGGTCCAGGGTGCGGGCGGGGTGTTACGCGGGGGCCTCACCTCGCGTTACACGTGGGGTACGCCGGTCTCCCGGTGCCCGGCCCCGCGCGGTGAGCCGCACCCGAGGAGGCCCGTCGGCGGCCGGGCGTGGCTAGGCTGGCGGGGCCAGGACTGGAGGACACCATGACCGCCACGCTTCCCGAGTGGCTCTACCCGCCGCGCCCCAGCGGCTGGGAGGCCGACGACCTCGACCGCATCCCGAACCTGCCCCGCCACACCGAACTGATCGACGGAGCACTGATCTTCATGATGTCGCCCCAGCGGGCCTGGCACGACCGTGTCGTCCGCCGTCTGGCCGGCGCATTGGAGGACCAGGCATCAGAGGAGAGCACGGTCGCGGCGCAGATGACCGTGCGCCTGAGCGTGAAGAGCCGCGCCGAGCCCGATGTCATCGCAGCGACCGTCACCTACGACCCGGACCGGACCTGCTTCCTGCCGGAGGACGTCGCGCTGGTCGTCGAGGTGGTCTCCGACGAGTCGCAGGAGCGGGACCGGGAGACGAAGCCCTTCAAGTACGCCCGGGCCGGGATCCGGCACTTCTGGCGCATCGAGGAGGAACACGGCCTCCCGGTGGTGCACGCCTACGAGCTTGACGACACGACCCGCACCTACGTCCCCACCGGTATCCACCGGGAGCACCTCAAGACGAGCGTGCCCTTCGGCATCGACATCGATCTTGCAGGCCTCGCGCGGTGAGACCGGCCTACCGTCCGGTCAGGTACCTCACCGTCAGGCCTGCCGTCCAGCCGCCGTCCACGGCGAGTTCGGCGCCCGTCACGTACCCGGCGGCGTCGGAGAGGAGGAAGGCGACCGAGGCCGCGATCTCCTCGGGGACGCCGACGCGGCCCAGTGGGGCCCCGGGGTAGTTGCCCTCGCCGGCCCGGATGCCGACGGGAGCGGTCATCGGGGTGAGCGTCATGCCGGGGTGGACGGAGTTGACGCGGATCCTCGCCTCGGCGAGCTCGACGGCACCGATCTTCGACAGCCCCCGCACGCCCCACTTGGAGGCCCCGTAACCGGCGGTGAGGGCGAGTCCGGTGAGGCCGGCGGCGGAGGAGATGTTGACGATGGAACCGCCGCCGTTCTCCCGGAGCAGGGGTATCGCGGTCTTGATCCCGATGAACACACCGACCAGGTTGACCTCGACGACCTGGCGGAAGTGCTCGACGCTCTCGTGTTCCAGGAACTGGCCGGTGGGGATGCCGGCGTTGTTCACCAGTCCGTCGATCCGGCCGAACTCGGCCACCGCGTAGTCCAGCGCCGCCCGCCAGTCGGTCTCGCTCGTCACGTCGTGCCGCAGGAAGCGGGCCGCGTCGCCGAGTCCGGCGGCGGTCTCGGCGCCCTCGTCCTCCAGCAGGTCGGTGATCAGCACCCGGCCGCCCCCGTCGACGACCGCCTGCGCGGCCGCCGCGCCCAGACCCCGCGCGCCACCGGTGATGACGACGGCCTTGCCGCTCAGGTCCGCCGCAGCCCCCATGCCCCACACCCCCGCCGCGGACACCTCCGCATGTGACTAATCGGCATACGCCGACCGTGGCGTCAGTCTGCCAGAGCGGCCAGGACCCGCGACACCCCCTCCTCCTTCGGGCCGAGGAACCTCGGCCGCGGCTGGAAGGCCGCGTCGAGGGCCGCCTTGCCGGCCGCGAAGACCTCGCGGGCACCGCCGTAGTACCAGGTGGAGTCGTGCTCGTCGTCGACGCCGACGCCGTAGGAGTCCACGCCCGCCGCCCGGCACAGCGCCACCGCGCGGTGGATGTGGAAGTGCTGGCTGACCAGCACCGCGCGGCGCACCCCGAATATCTCCCGGACCCGCACGCACGAGTCCCAGGTGTCGAATCCGGCGTAGTCGCTGACGATCCGGTCGTCCGGTATCCCCCGGCCCCTGAGGTAGGCGCGCATCGCGCCCGGCTCGTCGTACTCGGTGCGGCTGTTGTCCCCGGTCACCAGGACCACCTTCACCTTGCCCGCGCGGTACAGCTCCACGGCCGCGTCGAGCCGGTACGCCAGGTACGGGGTCGGCCGGCCCTTCCACAGACCCGCCCCGAAGACCACCGCCACCCCGGCGTCGGGCGCGTCGGCGGTGGTCCGCAGCCGGTCGGCGGCCGTGGCGCGCGTCCACGCCGAGGGGAGCAGGGCCAGCACGCACAGCGCCATGACCGTCTGCACGGCCCTGCGGCGCACCCGCACCGTCCGCAGCCCGCCGGCCGGCGACCGCCCGGCCCGCTGCCGCCGCCCGGCCCGCCACCGCCCCGCCCTCGGCCGAGCCGCCCCGAGCCTCCCCGCCCACCCGGACCCCGGCGCGGCCACCCGCCGCCGCTCCCTCTCCCGGCCCCCCTCCTGGTCCCGCTTCCGGCCCCTCTCCCGATCTCTCTCCTGGTCCCGCTCCTGGTCCCGCTCGTGGTCCCGCTCGTCCATGACCGTCCCCCTCGTGCCGCACGCCCTTCGCACGGATTGACGAACCGCCCCCGCCCCCAGTTCCACCCGCCCCGCCTTTCACTCGTACGAATGACCGAGTGAGCCGCAGGAAAACACCCGTCACCCCCGCGCAACGCCCCCGCAATCTGGACCCCGCAGGATCGGTTCATGACGGAGCCGGTGCACCCTCCCGCCACCCAGCCCCTCCCCTCCTCCGCCCTCCCGCCCTCCCTCCCCCTCGGCAGCGCGGCCGAGCTGCTGACCCGGATCACCGACCAGCTCGGCACCCAGCTCAGCGGCCTGCGCCCGCCCCGCGCCCGGCACCACGGAGTCCTCCCATGCACCCCACCCTCGTCGCCGTGGCCCACGGCAGCCGCGATCCGCGCGCCCCGCGCACCGTCCTCGCCCTGCTCGAGCGGGTCCGCGAACTCCGCCCCGCCCTCGACGTCCGGCTCGGGCACATCGAGCTGAACCGGCCGCTGCTGTCCGACACCCTCCGGGACGCCACCGGATCGGCCGTCCTCGTACCGCTGCTGCTCGGGCGGGGGACCCACGTCAAGCGGGACCTCCCCGCCGCCGCGGCCCGCGCCGGGCACCTGCGGATCCGGACCGCCGCCCCCCTCGGCCCCCACCCGCTGCTCGTCGAAGCCCTGTTCGAGCGGCTCCTGGAGGCCGGCTGGACGCCGGGTACGGCCGTCGTACTGGCCTCGGCCGGATCCCTCGACCCGGACTCCGCCGCCGACACCCGGCGCGCCGCCGACCTGCTCTCCGAGCGGCTCGGCGGGGTGCCCGTGGTCCCGGCGTACGCCTCCGCGGCCGCCCCGAGCGTGGCGGACGCCGTCCGGGCACTGGCCGCCCGGGGGCACCACCGGGCCGCGGTGGCCTCGTACTTCGCCGCCCCGGGCCGGTTCGCCTCGGCGAGCGCCGCCGCCGCCACCGGCCCGGCGGCCGCCCCGCTCGGCGCGCACCCGGCCCTGGCCCGGCTGGTGCTGCGCCGCTACGACGAGGCGCTGGCCCGCAGCGCCGGCCAACGGGAACTGGCCACCGCCTGACGGCCGCACCGGCTCTGTACCGCCCGGATTGTCGGTGGCTCCGGTTAACGTCTGAGCATGGAAGGCACGCCGCACGCTCCCGCCCACGAGTCCTACGATCCGGCCGCCACCGAGCGCTGGGCCGCCGAGCCCGACAAACGGCCCGGCCGCACCGCCTTCCAGCGCGACCGCGCCCGGGTGCTGCACTCGGCCGCGCTGCGCCGCCTCGCCGGGAAGACCCAGGTGGTCACCCCGGGCACCCGTTCGTTCGACTGGGACGCCAGTCCCCGGACCCGGCTGACGCACTCCCTGGAGTGCGCGCAGGTCGGCCGGGAGCTCGGCGCGGCCCTCGGCTGCGACCCGGACCTGGTCGAAGCGGCCTGCCTCTCCCACGACATGGGCCATCCGCCGTTCGGCCACAACGGCGAGGAGGCGCTCAACGAGTTCGCCAAGGACTGCGGCGGCTTCGAGGGCAACGCCCAGTCCCTGCGCCTGCTGACCCGGCTGGAGCCCAAACGGTTCGTCACCGGCCCGGACGGCGAGCTGTCCAGCGTCGGCCTGAACCTGACCCGCGCCTGCCTGGACGCCGCCACCAAGTACCCCTGGGCCCGCGGGGACCACCCCACCGATCCCGCCTCGGTGAAGTTCGGGGCGTACGAGGACGACCTGCCGGTCTTCGAGTGGCTGCGGCGCGGCGCGCCCGCCGACCGCAAGTGCTTCGAGGCCCAGGTGATGGACTGGGCGGACGACGTCGCGTACTCCGTCCACGACTTCGAGGACGGGCTGCACGCCGGCCACCTCGACCCCAACCTCCTCTTCGCCGAGCCGGAGCGGGCCGCCATCTGGCGGGTCGCGATCGGCCGGTACGTGCCCGCCGACACCTCACCGGAGGAGCTGCGCGAGGCGCTGGACCGGCTGATGGAGCAGGACTGGTGGCCGCACGGCTACGACGGGTCGGCGGTGGCGCAGGCCCGCCTGAAGGACGCCACCAGCCAGCTGATCGGCCGTTTCTGCCTGGCCGCCGAGGGTGCCACGCGCGAGGCCTACGGCGCCGGGCGGCTCACCCGGTACGCGGCCGAGCTGGTCGTGCCGCGCGAGGCGCGCAACGAGTGCGCGGTCCTCAAGGCGGTCGCCGACCTGTACGTGATGCAGCGCGACGAGCAGGAGCGGCTGCGGGCCGACCAGCGCATCGTCCTGGCCGAACTCGCCGAGGCGCTCAGCGCCCGCGCGCCCGACGGCCTGGACCCCCAGTTCCGGGCGATCTTCGACGAGGCGCCCGACGACAGGGCCCGCAAACGGGCGGTCATCGACCAGATCGCCTGCCTGACCGACGCCTCCGCCCGCTCCCTGCACGCGCGCCTCACCCGGCGCGGGCGGCGCGCCGAAGGGTGAGCCGATCGGGCCACTCCCCCTTCACGCGGCAGGCTGGGTGCGGGACGCTCGCAAGGTGGCCGCACGTGGCCGATGGGTTATGAGGAGGCATCAGGTGGTCGACGCACACCAGACGTTCATCATCGTTGGCGCAGGGCTGGCCGGGGCCAAGGCCGCCGAAACGCTGAGGGCGGAGGGGTTCACGGGCCGGGTGATCCTGATCGGCGACGAACGCGACCATCCGTACGAACGGCCCCCCCTGTCCAAGGGCTACCTGCTGGGCAAGGAGGAGCGCGACAGCGTCTTCGTGCACAAGCCGTCCTGGTACGCGGGCGCGGACATCGAGCTGCACCTGGGCCAGCCCGCGGTGCACCTGGACCGGGACGCCAAGACGGTGCGCCTGGGCGACGGCACCCTGCTCCACTACGACAAGCTGCTGCTGGCCACGGGGGCCGAGCCGCGTCGCCTGGACATCCCCGGGACGGGGCTGGCCGGGGTGCACCACCTGCGCCGGCTGGCCCACGCCGATCTGCTGCGCAAGGCGCTGGCCTCCCTGGGCCGGGACAACGGCCACCTGCTGATCGCGGGCGCGGGCTGGATCGGCCTGGAGGTGGCGGCGGCGGCCCGCGGCTACGGGGCGGAGGTGACCGTGATCGAGCCGCTGCCCACCCCGCTGCACGCGGTGCTCGGCCCCGAGATCGGCCGGCTCTTCACCGACCTGCACGCCGAGCACGGGGTGCGCTTCCACTTCGGCGCGCGGCTGACGGAGATCGTCGGCCAGGACGGCATGGTGATGGCCGCCCGCACGGACGACGGCGAGGAGCACCCGGCGCACGCGGTGCTCGCCGCGATCGGGGCGGCGCCGCGCACGGCGCTCGCCGAGACCTCCGGGCTGGCCCTGGTGGACCGGGAGCACGGCGGCGGCATCGCCGTGGACGCCTCGCTGCGCACCTCGGACCCGGACGTGTTCGCCGTCGGGGACGTGGCCGCCGCCCACCACCCGGCGCTGGGCACCCGGCTGCGGGTCGAGCACTGGGCGAACGCGCTCAACGGCGGCCCGGCCGCCGCGCGGGCGATGCTGGGGCAGGAGGTCTCGTACGAGCGGGTCCCGTACTTCTTCTCCGACCAGTACGACGTCGGTCTGGAGTACTCCGGGTACGCCCCGGTGGGCGGCTACGACGAGGTGCTGGTGCGCGGGGACGCGGGCAAGCGGGAGTTCGTCGCGTTCTGGCTCTCGGACGGGCGGGTGCTGGCCGGGATGAACGTGAACGTGTGGGACGTCGTCGAGCCCATCCAGGCCCTGATCAGGTCGAAGGCGCCGGTGGACCGCGAAAAACTGGCGGACCCTTCCGTTCCGATTGAGTCCCTGGTGCCGGCGGAGGGGGCCTGACGGGTTTACCGGCGCCCGGCCGTAGAATTCACGGGTGGCAGGACGGATCAACGACGACGACGTGAAGGCGGTACGGGACGCGGTCCCGATCGACGCCGTGGTCTCGGAGTACCTCCAGCTGCGCAACGCCGGCGGCGGCAACCTCAAGGGGCTGTGCCCCTTCCACGACGAGAAGTCCCCGTCCTTCCAGGTCAGCCCCAGCAAGGGCTTCTACCACTGCTTCGGCTGCCAGGCGGGCGGGGACACCCTCGACTTCATCATGAAGATCGACCACCTCTCCTTCTCGGAGGCGGTCGAGCGGCTGGCCGGCCAGGCCGGCATCACCCTGCGGTACGAGGAGGGCGGCTACACCGCCGGCACCAGCGGCCGCGGCGAGCGGATCCGCCTCGTCGAGGCGCACAAGGCCGCCGCCGTCTTCTACGCGGAGCAGCTCGGCGGCGCCGAGGCGGAGATCGCCCGCCGCTTCCTGGCCGAACGGGGCTTCGACCAGGCCGCGGCCGAACACTTCGGGGTGGGCTACAGCCCGGCCGGCTGGGACCACCTGACCCGGTTCCTGCGCGGCAAGGGCTTCACCGACAAGGAACTGATCCTCTCCGGCCTGGCCCAGGACAGCCGCAGCGGCAAGCCCATCGACCGTTTCCGGGGCCGGCTGATGTGGCCGATCCGGGACATCAGCGGCGAGGTGGTCGGCTTCGGCGCGCGCAAGCTGCGCGACGACGACAACGGGCCCAAGTACCTGAACACCCCCGAGACGGCGATCTACAAGAAGTCCCAGGTCCTGTACGGCATCGACCTGGCGAAGAAGGAGATCGCGAAGACCTCGCGGGCCGTGGTCGTCGAGGGTTACACCGACGTCATGGCCTGCCACCTGGCCGGGGTCACCACCGCCATCGCCACCTGTGGCACGGCCTTCGGCGGGGACCACATCAAGATCCTGCGCCGGCTGCTGATGGACAACGCGACCGCCGAGGTGATCTTCACCTTCGACGGGGACGCGGCCGGGCAGAAGGCGGCGCTGCGCGCCTTCGAGGACGACCAGAAGTTCGCCGCGGAGACCTCCATCACCATCGCCCCCGACGGCATGGACCCCTGCGACCTGCGCCTCGCGCACGGCGACGCGGCGGTGGCCGGGCTCGTGGACGCGCGCACCCCGCTGTTCGAGTTCGCGCTGCGGCACATCGTGAGCCGGCACAACCTGGAGAACCCGGCGGGGCGGGCGGCCGCCCTGGCCGAGGCGGCGCCGGTCGTCGCGAGCATCAAGGACCTCTCGATCCAGCACGAGTCGGCGGTCCAGCTGGCCGGAATGCTGGGCATCCTCGACGAGCAGTTCGTGGTCAAGCGCGTGGCGCAGCTGGCCCGCTGGGCCCGCGAACGCGGCGGCCAGCCGCAGCAGCAGGGCCGCGGCCGTCACCAGGAACCGGCTCCCGCGCCGCCGGCGGCCGGCGCCGGCGGACCGGCGCTGAACCTGCGCAGCCCCGCCCACCGCACGGAGCGCGAGCTGCTCAAGCTGGCGCTCCAGCGGCCGGCCCTGGTCTCGCCCGCCTTCGACGCGTACGGGACCGACGAGTTCACCGCGCCGCCCTACGCGGCCGTCCGCCAGGCCATCCAGGACGCCGGCGGGGCCTCGCAGGCCACCGACGACTATCTGGCCCGGGTCCGCGACGCGGCTCCGAACGACACCGTCCGCGCGATGGTGACGGAACTGGCGGTGGAAGCCATCCACGCCAAGACGGTGGACGAGGTCTACGCCGGCGTCCAGCTGGTCCAGGTCCGCCTGCGCGCCGTGGACCGGCGGGTCCTGGAGATCCAGGGCGCCCTGACCCGGCTGAGCCCGCAGGCCCCGCCGGAGCAGCACGCGGCGATCCAGCAGGAGCTGTGGGTGCTCCAGCAGTACGGCCAGCGCCTGCGCAACCGCGGCGCCGAAGGGCTGTAGCCGCCGCACCCGCGGACGCGCCACGCGGCTGGGTGCTAGTGACCTGAGTCGGAGATCTGCTGGTGGATCTCCGACTCAGGTCACTAGCGCAGGAGCCAGTCCCCGCCGGGGAGCTCGGTGCCCGAGTCCGCGAGGCGGCGGGCCAGCGGGGGTGCCGCCAGGTAGACCCAGGCCCGGACGCGGCTGCCGTCCGGGCGGACGGCCTCCCGGGCGACCCGGTCGTAGACGTTCCGGGGGTGTCCCGGGCCGGCGTACTCCTCCAGCAGGTCCAGCGCGGTCAGCAGTTCCGCGTACGCCCCCGGCGCGGCCGTGATCAGCTCGCCGGCCACGGCGGAGCCGGGGCGGTCCACGGCGTACGGGTAGCCGGGGCCGTCGTACAGCGCCGCGTCCGGCAGCCGGGCGGGCTCCTCGGCTGACGTACGGCCCCTCAGGAACAGGTCGTGGTTGACCTCCCCCGGCCGCAGCGTTCCGTACACGAAGAACGGCAGCGCGCCCGCTACGGATCCCGGCCGGTCGACCGATGCCACAGGGCCCTCCCCCGACGATGGCTGGACGGTGCGGCGATGCCGGCCCCGGGGGCCGCGTCCGCCGCGCACACCCCCACCGTACGCACCGCTCGCGCGCGGTCTCCGGCCGCCCGGGGCGGGCACCCTGACGACCGGTTCGGTCCCGGACCCGGCGGCCGTCGTGGCCGTGCCGGCGGCCCGGCATCACCCGGACGGCGTGGCCGGACACGGATGCCCCTTCATGGCCCTGACCTGCACGGATGTCCGGCCGCCAGGGTACTGCGGGCAGCGTCGGGCACCGGTTCGGCAGGCGCGGGCCGGGCGGGCCGGTTTATCTCGAAGCACGACCCCGTGTCCCCCTGGAGTACCCATGCGCCGCAGCACCGCCCACGTGCTCACCGCCTCCGCGCTGACCGCCGTCGCCTTCGCCGGGCCGGTCGCCGGAGCGGTGGCGGCCGCGGAGCCCGGCACGACGGCTTTCGCGCCCGGGGACTTCGCCGTGCTGGAGGTCTGGCCGAGGTCGGCCGCACCGGGGGCCACCGTCACCGTGCACACCAAGGCCTGCGGCCGGGGCGGCCGGGCCGAGGGCGACGCCAGCACGGTGGACGGCGGCCGTTTCGACCTGGCGCCGGGCCACCGCGCGGACGTGGTGACGGGCCAGTTCCGGGTCGGCGCGGGGCTGCGGCCGGGCACCTACGGCATCGGCGCCACCTGTACGAACGGCAGGTTCGCCACCGGCGACCTGGTCGTCACCGAACGCGGCCCGCAGGGCCGCGTCCGGACCGGGGTGGGTGGTGGCACGACCACCGCCACCGACCCCGCCAAGATCGCGGCGGGAGCGGCCGTGCTGGCCGCGGCCGCCGTCGGCGGTACCTGGCTCCTGCGTCGCCGGGCGAGCGGCACGCGGAGCTGACGGGCGCCCACCGCGGCCGCGGCCGCGGTCCGACCGGTACCGCCCCCCGTCGCCCGCCCCGCGAGGTCCCCCCGTTCGCGGGGACGGGCGACGGCCACTTGCAGGAGAACGCGAGACGAGGGGGTACGGCGCATGTGTGGCGGCTTCCCCTGCGGGCGCGACCGCGTACCGGACGGCGCCGCCCGGCGGGGCGGCGCACTCCACGGCGGCACCGGCGCACGCGGCGGCCCGACCGGCCGTCCGGCCGACCGCGGCACCGCCACCCGGCGGGGCGGGCCGCCGCGCGCCGGCGGGCTCCCGGTGCGGGCCGGGCTGGTGGCGACCGCCCTGTGCGTCGGCGTCTGGCTCATCGGCAGCGGCTCCGCCGTGACCGTGCGGCCCCCGCTGCCCTCCCCCGCCGAGGCGCTGAGCGGGCAGGTGCTCTATCCCGGGAGCATCGCCCCGCTCCCGGGGTCGCCTCCGGTGCGGATCAGGATCCCGGCGATCCGGGTGGACGCCCCGCTCACCGGGCTGGGCCTGGACCGCGACGGCAGCCTCGAGGTGCCCCCGCCGGCCCGCCGCGACCTCGCCGGCTGGTACCGGGACGGGACCACCCCCGGGGCGACGGGGACGGCCGTGATCGCGGGCCACGTCGACCACGCCAGCGGCCCGGCCGTCTTCTACCACCTGGGCGCGCTGCGCCGGGGGGCGGTGATCGAGGTCGCCCGCGCGGACGGGCGTACGGCCCTGTTCACCGTCCACGCCGTGGAGGTGTACGACGCCGGGGACTTCCCGGACCGGCGGGTGTACGGGCCCTCGCCGCGCGCCGAGCTGCGGGTCATCACCTGCGGCGGCTCCTTCTCGCCGCGCACGGGCTACCAGGGCAACGTGGTCGTCTTCGCCCACCTGACGGGGACGGCCTGACCGGCTATCCCCACTGCTCGAGCCCGAGCTTGACCACGAGGGCGCCCACCACGGTGAGCAGGACGCCGCGGACGAAGCCGCTGCCCTTCTTCAGCGCCATCCGGGCCCCGGCCATGCCGCCGGCCAGGTTGAAGACCGCCATCAGCGCGGCCAGCTGCCAGAACACCATGCCCTGGTACGCGAACATCGCGAGCGCCCCCGCGTTGGTGCAGCAGTTGACGATCTTAGCGGTGGCGGAGGCGGTGACCAGGTCCAGGTGGAGCAGGGCGGTCAGGGCCAGCACCAGGAAGGTGCCGGTGCCGGGCCCGATGAGGCCGTCGTAGAAGCCGATGCCCAGGCCGGCGAGGGCGATGGCGAGGAGCACCCGGCCCCGGGAGACGGGCGAGGCGGAGGGTGCGGCGCCGAAGCCGGGCTTGAAGATGACCACGGCGGCGACGACCACCAGCACCCCCATGATCAGCGGGCGCATGGTGTCCTTGCTGATGCCGCCGGCGAGCGCGGCCCCGCCCATCGATCCGGCGAGCGCGGCGAGCCCGATCCGGACGGCGAGCTTCACGTCGATCGGGGTCCTGCGGGCGTAGGTGACGGCCGCCCCGGCGGTGCCGACGATGGCCACCGCCTTGTTCGTCCCGAGGACCGCGGCGGGCTGGGCGTGCGGGAGGCCGAGCAGCAGGGCCGGCAGGAGCAGCAGGCCGCCGCCGCCGACGACCGCGTCGATCCAGCCGGCCGCAGCGGCGGCCGCGCACAGCACGATGATCATGGTTGTCGATATGTCAGGCACGGACCCGACCCTAGGGACCGGATCGATGCAAGAACCATTGATCATCGGAAACTTGCGCAAAGGTTGAGCTTCGCCCGGGCTCCGGCCCCGGCGGACGGCGTCCCGGGCGGCGCCTCCGGGCGCCCGGAGCGCCCCCACGCGCCCCTGACCGGGGCGGGAGCGCCTCACCGGCCCCCGGCCGGGGCGCTGAGGTCGGTGTTCCGTCCGGGTAACAGGGGCGATGCGGCGGGGAAACAGCCTGCCCGCACGCTCGTGCCATGACCTCGGAACAGCGTGTGGTGGTGATCGGCGGCGGCCTGGCGGGCCTGCGGCTCGCTGCGCGGCTGGGCCCCGGTGCGGCGGTGACCGTGCTCGGGGAGGAGACCCGCGCCCCCTACAACCGGGTCCTGCTGGCCGAGGTGCTGGCCGGCCGGTACGCACCCGAGGTCACCGCGCTCCCGGAACCCGGTCCGGCCCTGCGCCGGGGGGTGCGGGCGGTGCGGATCGACCGCGCGGACCGCACCGTGCACTGCGACGACGGCACCGTGGAGCGGTACGACACGCTGGTGCTGGCCACCGGCTCCAACCCGGTGCTGCCGCCGCTGCGCGGGCTGTTCGCCCCGGACGGGCGGGAACTCCCCGAGGGAGTCCACGCGTTCCGCACCATGGACGACTGCCTGGCCCTCGCGGCGGCCGTACGCCCCGGCGTGCGGGCGGTGGTGATCGGCGGCGGGCTGCTGGGCGTCTCGGCGACGCGTGCGCTGGCCGCCAGGGGGGCGCAGGTGGTCCTCGCCCAGCAGGCGGAGCGCCTGATGGAGCGCCAGCTGGACGCCGACGCCTCCGCTCTGCTGCGGGACCACCTGACGGCGCTCGGCGTGGAGATACACACGGAATGCCGGGTGCGCGGCCTGATCACGACGCCCGTGGCGGGCGGACCGGCGGCGCCGCCGCGAAACGGTTCCTCCCCGCTCTCCGCGAGCGCGGGCCCCGCCCGCCCGCCGGCCCGCAGGCTGCCCGGACGGACGCCCGGCGCGGGCCCCCGCCGGGTCACCGGGGTGGAACTCGCCGACGGCTACCGGCTCGACGCCGACGTCGTCGTCCTGGCCTGCGGGGTCCGGCCACGCGTCGGGCTGGCCCAGGCGGCCGGGCTGGAGGTCCGCAAGGGGGTCGTGGTCGACGGCCGGCTGCGCACCGGCGACCCGCGCGTCCACGCCATCGGCGACTGCGCCGAACACGACGGCCGGGTGTACGGCCTGGCGGGACCCGCCCTGGAGCAGGCCGACGCGCTCGCCGCGGTCCTGCTGGGGGGCGACGCCGAGTACGGCGGCACCCGCGCCCTCACCCGCCTCACCCTCCCCACCGCCGACGGCCCCGGCCCCTTCGACCTCGCCGCGTTCGGGGACCCCACCCCGCTCCCCGGCGACGACGTGCTCCGCCTCGCCGACGCCACCCGCCGCACCTACCGCAAGGTCGTCCTGCGCGGCGACCGGCTGGTCGGCGGAGTGCTCCTCGGAGAGCTCTCCACGGTGGGCGCCCTCGCCCGCACCTGGGAGGGCGACGAGTTCCTGACCGCCCCGCACGACCCGTTCCACCTGCTCACCGACGACGGAGGCCACTGATGACCGTGCCCGAGCCCCTGCCCGCGATCGTGCTCATCGGACACGGCATGGTCGGCCAGCGCTACCTGGAGGCCCTCGCCGAGCGCGGGGCCACCCGGACGCACCGGATCACCGTGCTGTGCGAGGAGCCCCGGCCCGCCTACGACCGGGTCCACCTCACCTCGTACTTCTCCGGGAGCACCCCCGAGGACCTCTCCCTCACCCCGGCCGGCTTCATCGAGGAGCACGGGATCGAGCTGCGCCTCGACGACCCCGCCGAGCACGTCGACACCGGCGCCCGTACGGTCACCTCCCGCTCCGGTCGGGTCTTCCGGTACGACGTCCTCGTCCTGGCGACCGGCAGCTACCCCTTCGTGCCGCCCGTCCCGGGCAGGGACGCACCCGGCTGCTTCGTGTACCGCACCATCGAGGACCTCCTCGCGATCGAGGAGTACGCCAAGACCCGGTCCAGCGGAGCCGTCGTCGGCGGCGGGCTGCTCGGCCTGGAGGCGGCGGGCGCCCTCCAGGGGCTCGGGCTCGCCACCCGCATCGTGGAGTTCGCGCCGCGCCTGATGCCCGTCCAGGTCGACGAGGGCGGCGGCGCGGCCCTGCTGCGCACCATCGAGTCCATGGGCCTGACGGTCCACACCGGGGTCGGCACGCAGGAGGTGCTGACCGGCGAGGACGGCTCCGTCCGCGGGATGAGCCTCTCGGACGGCTCCACGGTCGACACCGACCTGGTGGTCTTCTCGGCCGGGGTGCGCCCCCGCGACCAGCTGGCGCGCGCCGCTGGGCTCGCCGTCGGCGAGCGCGGCGGCATCACCGTCGACGCCCGCTGCCGCACCTCCGACCCGCACGTGTACGCCATCGGCGAGTGCGCGCAGGCCGTCGACGGCCGCGTCTACGGGCTGGTCGCGCCCGGCTACGAGATGGCCGAGACCGCCGCCGAGGACCTCCTGGGCCGGGAGAAGGAGTTCACCGGCGCCGACCTCTCCACCAAGCTCAAGCTGCTCGGCGTGGACGTGGCCTCCTTCGGCGACGCGCACGGCACCGCCGAGGGCAGCCTGGACGTGGTGTGGTCCGACTCCCGGTCCGGCGTCTACAAGAAGCTGGTGGTCTCCCCCGACGGGGTACTGCTCGGCGGGGTGCTGGTCGGCGACGCCGACTCGTACGGGCTGCTGCGCCCGCTCACCGGCAGCGTCCCGCCGGTCGCCCCCGAGCAGCTGGTGCTGCCCGCCGGGGTCGGGGCGCCCGTCGCGCTCGGTCCGTCCGCGCTGCCGGACACGGCGGTGATCTGCTCCTGCCACAACGTCACCAAGAAGGCCATCACCGCCTGCGCCACCCTGCCCGAGGTCAAGAAGTGCACCAAGGCGGGCACCGGCTGCGGCAGCTGCCTGAAGGTGATCGGGCAGCTGCTGCCCGCCGCCGCCGACAAGGGGCTGTGCGGCTGCTTCCCGTACACCCGGGCCGAGCTGTACGAGATCGTCCGCACCCGGCGGCTGGTGTCCTACCGGGAGATCCTGGACGGGCACGGCAGGGCCGAGGCGCGCGGCGGCGACGGCTGCGAGGTCTGCAAGCCCGCCATCGGCTCGATCATCGCCTCCCTGGCCCCGACCCTGGGCGCCAGCGGTTACGTCCTGGACGGGGAGCAGGCCGCCCTGCAGGACACCAACGACCACTTCCTCGCCAACCTCCAGCGCAACGGCTCGTACTCGGTCGTGCCGCGCATCCCGGGCGGTGAGATCACCCCCGACAAGCTGATCGTGATCGGGGAGGTGGCCCGCGACTTCGGCCTCTACACGAAGATCACCGGCGGCCAGCGCATCGACCTGTTCGGTGCGAGCGTGGACCAGCTCCCGAAGATCTGGGCCCGTCTCGTCGAGGCCGGTTTCGAGTCCGGGCACGCGTACGGCAAGGCCCTGCGGACGGTGAAGTCCTGTGTGGGGCAGACCTGGTGCCGCTACGGGGTGCAGGACAGCGTACGGATGGCCATCGACCTGGAGCTGCGCTACCGGGGCCTGCGCGCCCCGCACAAGCTGAAGTCGGCGGTGTCCGGCTGCGCCCGCGAATGCGCGGAGGCGCAGAGCAAGGACTTCGGCGTCATCGCGACGGCGAGCGGCTGGAACCTGTACGTCGGCGGGAACGGCGGGGCGACCCCCCGGCACGCGGACCTGCTCGCCCAGGACCTCTCGGACGCCGAGCTGGTCCGGCTCATCGACCGGTTCCTGATGTTCTACATCCGCACCGCCGACCGGCTGGAGCGCACGTCCACCTGGCTGGACCGCCTGGAGGGCGGCCTGGACCACCTGCGGGACGTGGTGGTGCACGACTCGCTGGGGCTGTGCGCGGAGCTGGAGGCCCTGATGGCCGACCACGTGGCGCACTACCGCGACGAGTGGGCCGAGACCCTGTCGGACCCGGACCGGCTGCGCCGTTTCGTGTCCTTCGTCAACGCGCCCGGCGCCCCCGACCCGACCGTGAAGTTCGTTCCCGAGCGCGACCAGGTCAAGCCCGACCTGGCCGTCCTGACCATTGGAGGACCGGTCCGATGACCGTCGAACTGAAGGTGGCCGAAGGCTGGCTGACGGTGTGCCCGCTGTCGGTGCTCGTCCCCGGGCGGGGGGTCGCGGCCCTGCTGCCCGACGGGAGCCAGGCCGCGGTCTTCCTCGACCGTTCGGGGCGCCCGTACGCCATCGGCAACCAGGACCCCTTCACCGGGGCGCAGGTCCTGTCGCGCGGGCTGCTGGGGGCCGCGGCGGGCCGGCCCTTCGTGGCGTCGCCGCTGCTGAAGCAGCGCTTCGACCTGGAGTCGGGGCGCTGCCTGGACGACGAGGAGGTGGCGGTCCGGACGTACCCGGTGCGGACCGCCTCCGCTCCGTGAGGGGCGCTCAGCCCTCGACGGCGGCCGGGTCCATCCAGACGTACTCCCACACGTGGTGGTCCAGGTCCTCGAAGGCCCGGCCGTACATGAAGCCGAGGTCCATCGCGGGGCGGGGCTCGACGGCGCCGGCCGCGAGGGCGGCGTCGACGACCCCGTCGACCTTCTCTCGGCTGTCGGCGCTGAGCGCGACCATGACCTCGGTGGCCTTGGAGGCGTCGGCCACGGGCTTGGTGGCGAACTCCTTGAACTTCGCCTCCGTCAGCAGCATCGCGAAGATGGTGTCGCTGATCACCAGACAGGCCGCGGTCTCGTCGCTGAACTGCGGGTTGAAGGAGTAGCCGAGCTTCTCCCAGAAGGCCTTCGCGGCGTCCAGATCCTTCACCGGCAGGTTGACGAAGATCATCTGAGCCATCTCGGTTCCTCTTCTCTGGCGGGGCGTGCGGCGTGGTGTGCGGTGTGCCGTGCGCCGTGTGCGGTCGAAGGGGTAGACGGGGGCCGCCGCCCGAACTCATCGCCGTCCGGAGAAGTTTTTTCGGAATTTCGTTTCCGCAGGTCAGGGCCCCGGGCGGGGGATCACGGGCGGCCCGGAGGGCAGCGGGCGCCGCACGGGCATTGACCCCGAGCCGGTCGCTCGCGCGTCATGAGGAGTTGGCGCCGCGTCCATGCGGCGCCCTTAGGTTCCTCGACGCATGCGACCCCCGCGCCCGACCGGGCGCGGGCCCTCCTCCCCCAGGAGTGACCGTGGAACGTCGTACCTTCCTGCGCGGTGCCGTGATCGGCACCTCCGCCGCCGCCTTCGCCGGCACCCTCAGCCACGGGGCCGCGTACGCCGCCCCCGCCCAGCCGGGGGCCGGGCCCTACGGCGCCCTCGGCGCGGCGGACGCCAACGGGCTCATGCTGCCCGCCGGTTTCAGCAGCCGGGTCATCGCCCGCTCCTCCCAGAAGGTGGCCGGCACCGCGTACACCTGGCACAGCGCCCCCGACGGCGGGGCGTGTTTCGCGGACGGGACCGGCTGGATCTACGTGTCGAACTCGGAGATCAATCCGGGCGGCGGCGCGAGCGCGGTGAGGTTCAACTCCTCGGGCACGGTCACCGGGGCGTACCGGATCCTCTCGAACACCCGGCAGAACTGCGCGGGCGGCAGGACCCCGTGGAACACCTGGCTGTCGTGCGAGGAGGTCAGCCTCGGCTACGTCTACGAGACCGACCCGTACGGGGTGAACGCGGCCGTGCAGCGGCCCGCGATGGGCCGCTTCAAGCACGAGGCGGCGGCCGCCGACCCGGTGCGCCAGGTGGTCTACATGACGGAGGACGAGACGGACGGCTGCTTCTACCGGTTCGTGCCCACCACGTGGGGCAACCTCTCGTCCGGCACGCTCCAGGTCATGGTCGCCGGAAGCGGGACCTCCGGATCCTTCAGCTGGCAGAACGTGCCGGACCCCGACGGCTCCCCGACCACGACCCGCACCCAGGTCTCCGGCGCCAAGCACTTCACCGGCGGCGAGGGCTGCCACTACGCGAACGACACCGTCTGGTTCACCACCAAGGGCGACAACCGGGTCTGGCAGCTCAACCTCGCGAGCGGCACCTACGAGCTGGCCTACGACGACTCCCTGGTCCCGGGCGGAGCCGCGCCGCTGACCGGCGTCGACAACGTCACCGGGTCGTCCTACGGCGACCTGTACGTCGCCGAGGACGGCGGCAACATGGAGATCTGCGTGATCACCCCGGACGACGTGGTGGCGCCCTTCCTGCGGGTCACCGGCCAGTCCTCCTCCGAGATCACCGGCCCGGCCCTCTCCCCGAACGGCAGCCGGCTGTACTTCAGCAGCCAGCGCGGTACGAGCGGCTCGTCGAGCGGCGGCATCACCTACGAGGTGACCGGGCCGTTCCGCGTCTGACACCCGCCCGGGCGGCCCACGGCCCGGCGGAGGGGCGGCCGCCCCTCCGCCGGGCCGTGGCGCGCGCGCCAGGCGAACCGGTCCTTCAGGAGACCACCGCTCCTTCAGGACACCACCGCGCCGCCCTTGAGCAGGGCCGCGCCCAGCGGGGTCACCGTGTGCAGGACCGCGTTCCCGTGGCGCAGGGTCGTCACCAGACCCGCCTCGCGCATCACGCAGGCGTGCTGGCTCGCGGAGGCCAGGGAGACCCCGGCCCGGCGGGCCAGTTCGCTGGTGGTGGCCCCGTCGCCGATGGCCCGCAGCACCACCGAGCGGGTGTGGCCCACCAGCTTGCCCAGGGTGCGCTGGCGCTGCTCCTCGGCGGGCCGGGCGGCCTCCCCGCCCGCCGCCGCGGAGGCCAGCTGGGCGGCGGCCGGATAGACCAGCACGGGCGGCAGCTCCGGGTCGTGCAGGGTCACCGCCGTCCGGCGGCAGAAGAAGGACGGCTGGAGCAGCAGCCCGCGTCCGCGCAGCCGTACGTCCCGGTCCACCGGGTACTCGCACTCCAGCACCGGGGCCCGCCAGCGCAGCATCGGCGGCAGCGAGGAGAGCAGCTCGTCCGCGCCCCCGTCCAGGAGGGCGCGGCCGCGTGCCGCCCGCTCGGCCTCGATCTGCGCCTGGATGTGGCTCCAGTACGGCTCCACGGCCGCCCGGTGGTACGCGCGCAGCTCGCCCAGCAGCCGGGGCAGGTGCTTGGTGCCGCCGTCCATGAACTCCCGCAGCCGGGCCGGCGGCGGGGTCCCGAAGGCCGCCCCGAAGCCCGTCCCGGCGCCGGAGCCCACGAGGGACAGCTCCCGGCGCAGCCGCTCGGGGCGCAGCCCGCGCAGGGCGTCGAGCCCGAGGTCCCACCCGTACTGGCCCTCGGCCGGGGTCAGGAAATCGGGGAAATAGCCGCGCGCCGGTATGAGCGCACCCAGCAGCCTTGTTTCACCATTCAACCGGCTACGGGTTTCCGTACGCCATTCGCCGAAGAACCGGGCGTCACGCCGGTCTCTTAAGCGATGAAAACTAAGAATCGTTTCCCACAACGCATCGGGACGCCCTGCCATCCGTACGCGTGCCAGGTCCACTCCAGTGAAATGGATACGAAGCACCGAACCCCCACCTGTGCAACCGCAATCCCCCCGCCCCACGAGTATGCATGCCGTCACACGTGGTCACCACGCCCTTTCAGCCACAGTTGAAACCCCTTTCGGCGAAGGCGTGACAAGCGAAATCCTGTACTCCGCCAGGCACACTCCGGTGCGACCGAAACGCTCCGTGAAGGCCGTGGGGGGCTTTGCGGGGCCTGGCGGTCGGTCGCACTGGGAAGCGCCGACGTGCCTGGCGGATAGGCGGCAGGCGGTGGACGGGTGGGGATCCGTCCACCGCCTGGCGCCGTAATGACATTGTTGAAAATTTTGCGACACGCACCGTCTCGTGGACCGCGCCGCGAAATGGGTAGCGCCCTCCCCCGGCAGTCAGGGAACCGGGGGAGGGCGCGGTCAGGAGGGGCTGCGGGCCCCGGAGGCCCTCAGAGGGCCTCTCACGGGCCCCCTGAGGGGCCCGCGGGGGCTCAGCGGCTGTCGGAGCCCTTCGACTCGGCGGCCGCCCGGCCCGCCTCCAGGCGCGCCACCGGGATCCGGAACGGCGAGCAGGAGACGTAGTCGAGGCCGACCTCGTGGAAGAAGTGCACCGACTCCGGGTCGCCGCCGTGCTCGCCGCAGACGCCGAGCTTGAGGTCGGGGCGGGTGGCCCTGCCCTGCTCGACCGCGTGGCGCACGAGGGAGCCGACGCCGTCCTTGTCGATGGTCTCGAAGGGCGAGACCCCGAAGATGCCCTTCTCCAGGTAGGCCGTGAAGAAGCTGGCCTCGACGTCGTCGCGGGAGAAGCCCCACACCGTCTGGGTCAGGTCGTTCGTGCCGAAGGAGAAGAACTGCGCGGCCTCGGCGATCTGTGCGGCGGTCAGCGCGGCGCGCGGCAGCTCGATCATGGTGCCGATGGAGAGCTTGAGGCTGGTGCCGGTGGCGGCCTCGACCTCGGCGATGATCGCGTCGGCCTCCTCGCGGACGATCTCCAGCTCCTGGACGGTGCCCACGAGCGGGACCATGATCTCGGCGCGCGGGTCGCCCTTGGCGTTCTTGCGCTCGGCGGCGGCCTCGGCGATCGCCCGGACCTGCATGGCGAACAGGCCGGGGATGACCAGACCGAGGCGGACGCCGCGCAGACCCAGCATCGGGTTCTGCTCGTGCAGCTTGTGCACCGCCTGGAGCAGGCGCAGGTCGTTCTCGTTGGCGTCCTTGCGGGACTCGGCGAGGGCGACGCGCACCGACAGCTCGGTGATGTCGGGCAGGAACTCGTGGAGCGGAGGGTCGAGGAGGCGGACGGTGACGGGCAGGCCGTCCATGGCCTCGAAGAGCTCGACGAAGTCCTTCTTCTGGAGCGGCAGGAGGGCACTGAGTGCCGCCTCCCGCTCGCCGTCGGTGTCCGCGAGGATCAGGCGCTCGACCATCTCGCGGCGCTCGCCGAGGAACATGTGCTCGGTGCGGCACAGGCCGATGCCCTGGGCGCCGAAGCGGCGGGCGCGCAGCGCGTCCTCGGCGTTGTCGGCGTTGGCGCGCACCCGCAGGCGCCGGACGCGGTCCGCGTACGCCATGATCCGGTGCACGGCGGCGACCAGCTCGTCGGCGTCGTCGGCGCCGGCGTGCATGCGGCCCTCGAAGTACTCGACGACCGGGGACGGTACGACGGGTACCTCGCCCAGGTACACCTTGCCGGTGGAGCCGTCGATGGAGACGACGTCGCCCTCTTCGATGACCGTCTCGCCGACCGTCATCCGGCGGCGCTTGGTGTCGACGTCGAGTTCCTCGGCGCCGCAGACGCAGGTCTTGCCCATGCCGCGGGCGACGACGGCGGCGTGCGAGGTCTTGCCGCCGCGCGAGGTCAGGATGCCCTCGGACGCGATCATGCCGTCGAGGTCGTCCGGGTTGGTCTCGCGGCGGATCAGGATGACCTTCTCGCCGGAACGGGACCACTTGACGGCCGTGTACGAGTCGAAGACGGCCTTGCCGACCGCCGCGCCCGGGGAGGCGGCGATGCCGCGGCCCAGGAGGGCGGTCTTCGCGTTCTCGTCGAAGCGCGGGAACATCAGCTGGGCGAGCTGGGCGCCGGTGACCCGCTGGAGGGCCTCGGCCTCGTCGATCAGGCCCTGGTCCACGAGCTGGGTGGCGATGCGGAAGGCCGCGCCCGCGGTGCGCTTGCCGACGCGGGTCTGGAGCATCCACAGCTGGCCGCGCTCGATCGTGAACTCGATGTCGCAGAGGTCCTTGTAGTGGGTCTCCAGCGTCTCCATGATCGTCATGAGCTGGTCGTAGGAGGTCTTGTCGATGGTCTCCAGGTCCGCCAGCGGGACGGTGTTGCGGATGCCCGCCACCACGTCCTCGCCCTGGGCGTTCTGGAGGTAGTCGCCGTAGACGCCCTGGTGGCCGCTGGCGGGGTCGCGGGTGAAGGCGACGCCGGTGCCCGAGTCCGGGCCCAGGTTGCCGAAGACCATGGAACAGACGTTGACGGCGGTGCCCAGGTCGCCGGGGATGCGCTCCTGGCGGCGGTAGAGCTTGGCGCGGTCGGTGTTCCAGGAGTTGAAGACCGCCTCGACGGCGAGGTCGAGCTGCTCGCGGGCGTCCTGCGGGAACTCCCGGCCGGCCTCCTTCGCGACGATCTTCTTGAAGACCTTGACCAGCTTCTTGAGGTCGGCGGCGTCGAGGTCGGTGTCGACGGTGACCTTCTTGGCGGTCTTGGCCTCCTCCAGGGCGTCCTCGAAGAGCTCGCCCTCGACGCCGAGGACGGTCTTGCCGAACATCTGGATGAGGCGGCGGTACGAGTCCCACGCGAAGCGCTCGTTGCCGGCCTGGGTCGCGAGGCCGGTGACGGACTCGTCGGAGAGGCCGATGTTGAGGACGGTGTCCATCATGCCCGGCATGGAGAACTTGGCGCCGGAACGGACGGAGACCAGCAGCGGGTCGTCCGACTGGCCGAGCTTCTTGCCCATCTTCGCCTCGAGGGCGGCGAGGTGCGCGCTGACCTCGTCGCGGAGCTCGGCCGGGGCCGTGCCGCTCTCGAGGTAGACCTTGCAGGCCTCGGTGGTGATGGTGAAGCCGGGAGGCACGGGAAGACCCAGGTTGGTCATCTCGGCGAGGTTGGCCCCCTTGCCGCCGAGAAGGTCCTTGAGGTCCCGGTTGCCCTCGGTGAAGTCGTAGACGAACTTCTGATCTTTGTTTTCCGACACGGGTCTCGACTCCTCGAGGACTCGGGTGGCTGCCCTGACGGCCAGGAACATACCCAGATCGAAGGCTTCCCGGTACGTCCACTTGGCCGTCATGAGGGCGTAACCACCCGTGCGCCAGTGGATCGAAAGTAACCACTGAGTAATGAAAACGCACGAAGAGCCTTCAGAACCCGAAGCATGGAGGGGCCTCTGAGGCCTGAAGGCGCTCGGATGAGCGATCATCGATACATTTGCGTTCAACTCTTGAACGAACAAAGGGTGGCACCCAGTGCCACCCTTTGGAAGTCTTACCCGTGACTTACGCGCTCATCTGAGCGAAACCTCTCCCATGCGTGGCGTATATCACGCGGCACGCACGGCGATTTCTCAGCCTCCGGACGTGTCCAGCTCGGCGTCCTCGCTCACACCGGCGCAGTCGTACGGATCCTTCAGCCAGCCATCCGGCAGGACAACCCGGTTGTTTCCGGACGTCCTGCCCCGCGGGCCGTCCGCGCCGTCGGGCCACGGCTGGTCCAGGTCGAGCTCGCTCAGATGAGCGTCCAGCTCGGCCAGGGAGGAGGTCACCGCGAGCTTGCCCCGCATCTCGGACCCCACGGCGAAACCCTTGAGGTACCAGGCCACGTGCTTACGGAAATCGATCACACCGCGGGCCTCGTCGCCGATCCACTCCCCCAGCAGCTGCGCGTGCCGCAGCATCGTCCGCGCCACCTCCCGCAGCGTCGGCTCGTGGAAGTCCTCGGGGCGGCCCTCGAAGGCGGCGACGAGGTCGTTGAACAGCCACGGCCGCCCCAGGCAGCCGCGCCCCACGACCACGCCGTCGCAGCCGGTCTCGCGGACCATGCGCAGGGCGTCCTCGGCGCACCAGATGTCGCCGTTGCCGAGCACCGGGATCTCCGGCACGTGCTCCTTGAGCCGGGCGATCGCCTCCCAGTCGGCGGTGCCCCCGTAGTGCTGGGCCGTGGTGCGGCCGTGCAGGGCGATGGCGGTGACCCCCTCTTCGACGGCGATCCGGCCTGCGTCGAGGTAGGTCAGGTGGTCGTCGTCGATGCCCTTGCGCATCTTCATCGTCACCGGCAGGTCCCCGGCACCCTCGACGGCCTCGCGCAGGATCGCGCGCAGCAGGTGCCGCTTGTACGGGAGGGCGGAGCCGCCGCCCTTGCGGGTGACCTTGGGGACGGGGCAGCCGAAGTTGAGGTCGATGTGGTCGGCGCGGTCCTCTTCGACGATCATGCGGACGGCCTTGCCGACGGTCACGGGGTCCACCCCGTACAGCTGAATCGAGCGCGGCTTTTCCGTCGCGTCGAAGTGGATCAGCTGCATGGTCTTCTCGTTGCGCTCGACCAGGGCGCGGGTCGTGATCATCTCGCTCACGAAGAGCCCCTTGCCGCCCGAGAACTCGCGGCAGAGCGTACGGAACGGGGCATTGGTGATGCCGGCCATGGGCGCGAGCACCACGGGGGGCTGCACGGTGTGCGGGCCGATCGCGAGGGGCGGAGGGAGCGTGGTCATCCCCCCATTCTCGCGCACGCGGCGTTCGTTAGTTATCCGTACTATCGGCGGTATGCATCACATGAGTGGCGCGGATCACATGAGCCGCCGGCGTCGCCTGCTCGTGCTGGCGATCTGCTGCACGAGCCTGCTGATCGTCAGCCTGGACAACACCGTCCTGAACGTGGCCCTGCCCGCGATGCGGCGCGAGTTCCACGCCTCGGTCTCGGGGATGCAGTGGACCATCGACGCCTACACCCTGGTGATCGCCTCGCTGCTGATACTGGCCGGATCGACCGCGGACCGGATCGGACGGCGCAAGGTCTTCGTCTGGGGGCTGGTCCTCTTCACGGCCGGGTCGGTGCTGTGCTCGCTGGCGCCCGGCCTGGAATGGCTCATCGCCTTCCGGATGCTCCAGGCCGTGGGCGGGGCGATGCTCAACCCGGTCGCCATGTCCATCATCACCAACACCTTCACCGATCCGAAGGAGCGCGCCCGCGCCATCGGCGTCTGGGGCGCGGTCGTCGGCATCTCGATGGCGGCCGGCCCGCTGGTCGGGGGTCTGCTGGTGGACTCGGTGGGCTGGCGGTCCATCTTCTGGGTCAACGTGCCCGTCGGGGTGCTCGCCCTCGTCCTCACCCTGCGCCACGTCCCGGAGTCCCGGTCCGAGCGGCCGCGGCGGCCGGACCCGGTGGGGCAGCTGCTGGTGATGGCGGTGCTGGGCGGGGTGACGTACGCGATCATCGAGGCTCCCGCGGAAGGCTGGAAATCGCCGCCGATCCTCGGGTGCGCGCTGGGTGCCGCCGCCGCACTGGCCGCGCTGGTGCTCTACGAGTCCCGGCGGTCGGACCCGCTGATCGACCCGAGGTTCTTCCGCAGCGCCCCCTTCAGCGGGGCCACGGTGATCGCGGTGAGCACCTTCGCCTCGCTCTCCGGCTTCCTCTTCCTCACCACCCTCTACCTCCAGGAGGAACGGGGGCTCGGCGCGCTGGACGCCGGGCTGCACATGCTGCCGATGGCCGCCTTCGCCTTCCTGTGCGCGCCGGTGTCCGGCCGGCTGGTCGCCAGCCACGGGCCGCGGCCGTCGCTGCTGGTGTCCGGGGTGGCCATGGGGGCGAGCGGGCTGCTGTTCGCGGCGTTCTCGGCGGAGGCCTCGACCCCGCTGATGTTCACCGGGTACGTGCTCTTCGGCATCGGCTTCGGCCTGGTCAACGCGCCGATCACCAACACGGCGGTTTCGGGGATGCCGCGCGCGCAGGCGGGGGTGGCGGCCGCCGTGGCCTCCACGAGCCGGCAGACGGGCGGGGCGCTGGGGGTGGCCGTGATCGGGGCGGTGCTGGCGGCCGGCACCGCCGGGGGCGCCGACTTCGCCACGGCGGCCCGGCCCGCCTGGTGGATCATCACCGGCTGCGCGTTCCTGGTGCTGGTGGTCGGGGCCATCACGACCGGCCCGTGGGCCCACGCCACGGCGGTGCGCACGGCGCGGTCCCTCGAACCGTCCTCCGCCGCCCCCGCCGCTCCCCCGCCGGGGCAGGTGCCCGGGCACGGACCGCGCAGGGACGGGGGGCTCCCGCCGGCCCCGGGTCCGGCGCCGGCGGGCTGACCCGCCCGTGCCGACGCGCCTGGAGGCGTCCTCACGAGCTGTGCCGGTGCGGCCGGCCCCCGGCAGGGGGCCGGCCGCACCGGCATGTCCGGGCCCGGCGGCCGGGCCACGCACGGACGGAACCGCACCCTTACGGATGACAGATATTGAAATCTGTCATCCGTCATGCCATTCTCGTTGCATGACGACGAACGAGAACGCCACCACCGCCACCCTCCTCGCCCCCGCGAGCCGCCGGCTGGGCGCCACCGGCCCGGCCGTCTTCCCCCTGGGACTGGGCTGCATGGGCATGTCCGCGCTCTACGGCGAGGCCGACCGGACCGAGTCCCTCGCGACCGTCCACGCCTATCTCGAAGCCGTGCCGGAGGGCATGGGCGCACTGCTCGACACCGGTGACTTCTACGGCATGGGGCACAACGAACTGCTGATCAACGAAGCCCTGCGCACGGCCCCGGCCGCGGCCCGCGAGCGGGCGCTGACCAGCGTCAAGTTCGGTGCGCTGCGCACCGTCGAGGGCGGGTTCACCGGATACGACGGCCGGCCCGAGGCCGTGAGGAACTTCCTCGCCTACTCGCTCCAGCGGCTCGGCCGCGACCACGTCGACATCTACCGGATCGCCCGCGTGGACCCGGCCGTCCCGATCGAGGAGACGGTGGGCGCCATCGCCGAGGCCGTCCAGGCGGGGCACGTACGGCACATCGGCCTCTCGGAGGTCGGCGCGGACACCCTGCGCCGGGCCGCGGCCGTCGCGCCGATATCGGACCTCCAGATCGAGTACTCCCTTATCTCGCGCGGCATCGAGCAGGAGATCCTGGGGACGGCCCGTGAGCTCGGCATCGGCGTCACGGCGTACGGGGTGCTGTCCCGGGGCCTGATCAGCGGTCACTTCACCCGCGACCGGGCCCTGGACCCCGGCGACTTCCGCGGCATGAGCCCCCGCTTCCAGGGCGACAACCTGCACCGGAACCTCGACCTGGTCGACGCCCTGCGCGAGGTCGCCGCGGAGAAGGGGGTCACGGTCGCCCAGGCCGCCATCGCCTGGGTGCTCTCCCGGGGAGGGGACATCGTGCCGCTGGTCGGCGCACGCCGCCGGGACCGGCTGGCCGAGGCACTGGGTGCCATATCGGTGGAGCTCACCCCGGCCGACCTGGCCGCCATCGAGGAGGCGGTCCCGGCGGGGGCGGCGGCCGGCGAGCGCTACCCCGCGGCGCAGATGGCCCACCTCGACAGCGAGCACTGAGACGGCGGTACGGTCGTACCCATGCCCTCCGCTGCGACCGAACCCCTGACTCCCGAGCGCATCCTCGAGACCACCGAGGAGGTGCTGCGCCGCTTCGGCCCCACCAAGGCCACCGTGGTGGACGTCGCACGCGCCCTCGGGGTGAGCCACGGCAGCGTCTACCGGCACTTCCCCTCGAAGGCGGCGCTGCGCGAGGCGGTCACGGACCGCTGGCTCGCCAAGAGCGTGGTCATGCTGGAGAAGATCGCCTCGGCCCCGGACGAGCCGGCGCCCTCCAAGCTGGAGGCCTGGCTGGAGGCCCTCTTCGAGGCCAAGCGCCACAAGGCGGGCGACGACCCGGAGCTGTTCGCGACGTACACGGTGCTGCTCGGCGAGAACAGCGGGGTGGTCGACGCACACCTGGGCGAGCTGATCGACCAGTTGACCCGGATCATCGCCGAGGGGGTCTCGGCCGGCACCCTGGTCGCGCCCGACGTCGCGGCGGCCGCGCGCGCCGTCTTCGACGCCACGGGGCGCTTCCATGATCCGCAGTACGTGGCGGACTGGCTCTCGCCCACGATCCTCACGGAGTTCGAGGCGGTCACCGCGCTGCTCATCCGGGGCCTGCGCCCCTGATCCGGCGCGGCCACCGCCCTCGGCCCGCCCCCGCCGACGGCGCCACACGCCCGTAAGACCGGTGGCCCGGTGCGCGGATCGCGCACCGGGCCACCGGTCTTACGGGCGGGAACCTAGCAGCCGAGCAGACGGCTGCCGAGGTAGCTCTGGATCTGGTCCAGGGACACGCGCTCCTGCTTCATGGTGTCGCGCTCGCGCACGGTCACCGCGTTGTCCTCGAGCGTGTCGAAGTCGACGGTGACGCAGAACGGCGTACCGATCTCGTCCTGGCGGCGGTAGCGGCGGCCGATGGCGCCCGCGTCGTCGAACTCGATGTTCCAGTTCTTGCGCAGGTCGGCGGCCAGGCCCTTGGCCTTCGGCGACAGGTCCGCGTTGCGGGACAGCGGCAGGACGGCGACCTTGATGGGCGCCAGGCGCGGGTCGAAGCGCATGACCGTGCGCTTCTCCATGGCGCCCTTGGCGTTGGGGGCCTCGTCCTCGACGTACGCGTCGAGCATGAAGGCGAGCATGGCGCGGTTGACGCCGGCCGCCGGCTCGATGACGTACGGCGTGTAGCGCTCCTTGGCCTCCTGGTCGAAGTAGACCAGGTCCTGGCCCGAGGCCGCCGAGTGCGCCTTCAGGTCGTAGTCGGTGCGGTTGGCCACGCCCTCGAGCTCGGAGAACTCGCTGCCGCCGAAGTTGAAGCGGTACTCGATGTCGGCGGTGCGCTTCGAGTAGTGGGAGAGCTTCTCCGCCGGGTGCTCGTACCAGCGCATGTTCTCCTCGCGCATGCCCAGGCCGCGGTACCAGTTCCACCGCTCCTGCATCCAGTACTCCTGCCACTGCTCGTCCTCGCCCGGCTTGACGAAGAACTCCATCTCCATCTGCTCGAACTCGCGGGTGCGGAAGATGAAGTTGCCGGGCGTGATCTCGTTGCGGAAGGACTTGCCCATCTGCGCGATGCCGAACGGGGGCTTCTTGCGCGAAGTCGTCTGCACCATGGCGAAGTTGGTGAAGATGCCCTGGGCGGTCTCGGGGCGCAGGTACGCCTTCGAGCCGGTGTCCTGGGTCGGGCCGAGGTGGGTCTCGAGCATGCCGGAGAACTGCTTCGGCTCGGTGAACTGGCCCTTCACACCGCAGTGCGGGCAGTTGATGTCGGCGAGGCCGTTCGCGGGCAGGCGGCCGTGCTTGGCCTCGTACGCCTCTTCCAGGTGGTCGGCGCGGTGGCGCTTGTGGCAGGCGGTGCACTCGGTGAGCGGGTCGGAGAAGGTCGCGACGTGACCGGAGGCGACCCACACCTCGGGGGCGAGGATCACGGAGGAGTCGAGGCCGACGATGTCCTCACGCCCGGTGACCATGGCCTTCCACCACTGGCGCTTGATGTTCTCCTTGAGCTCGACACCCAGCGGACCGTAGTCCCAGGCAGCCCTGGAGCCGCCGTAGATGTCACTGCACGGGAAAACGAAGCCACGGCGCTTGCTCAGGCTGACGATGGTTTCGATCTTGTCGGCGGCCACGGTGCTCTCTTCATTACGAGGACGAACGCGAATGCCTCAGGTTACCGGCGCCCGCACCCCCCCTTTCAAATCGGGTATGCCCTTCCACGGCCCCCGGCACGCCTCTCACCTGGGTTTTTGACAACGGTTTCCATCTTTGATGAAAATGGATGTCATGAACGTACGACGCCTGATACCCACCGCCGCCCTCACCGCCGCCGCAGCCCTCGGCGCGACGGCCCTCACCGCCTGCGGCGCCGCCACCGGCCCGGCGGGTGCCGGGGGCGGGAAGCTGCACGTCACGGCGTCGTTCTACCCGCTGCAGTACCTCGCCGAGCAGATAGGCGGCGACCACGTCACGGTCGACACCCTGACCAAGCCGGGCGTCGAGCCGCACGACCTGGAGATCACGCCGAAGCAGACCGGCCGGCTCGCCGAGTCGGACGTGGTCCTGTATCTCAAGACCCTCCAGCCCGCCGTGGACAAGGCCGTTGAGCAGTCCGGCGTGAAGAACGTCGTCGACGCGGCGACCCTCACCAAGCTGGAGGTCCACTCCGCCGAGGGCCACGAAGAGCACGAAGGCCACGACCACGCCGCCGAGGGCGAAGGCGCCGGCCACACCGCCGAGGGCGAGGGCGCCGGCCACGACCACGCCCACGGCGAGGCCGGCGAGGACCCGCACGTCTGGCTCGACCCGGCCAAGTACGCGGAGATCGCCAAGGGCTTCGGCGCCGCCCTGGAGAAGGCCGACCCCGACCACGCGGCGGACTACCGGAAGAACACCGCCGAGCTCACCGCCAAACTGGGCGCCCTGGACACCGAGTTCAAGGACGGCCTGAAGAACACGGCCTCCCGGACCTTCATCACCACCCACTCCGCCTTCGGCTACCTCGCGGAGCGCTACGGCCTCGACCAGGAGGGCATCTCCGGCGTCGACCCCGAGGCCGAACCCAGCCCGGCCCGGATGAAGGAGCTCCAGGCCGTCGCGAAGAAGGACAATGTCACCACCGTCTTCTTCGAGACCCTGGCCAGCGACAAGACCGCCAAGAGCCTCGCCCGGGACACGGGACTGACCACCGACGTCCTCGACCCCCTCGAGGGAATCACGGACAAGTCCCAGGGCGCTGACTACTTCGAGGTCATGCGCTCCAACCTGAAGAACCTCCAGAAGGCACTCGGAGCCAAGTGATGACAGCAGTTACGGAGGTGCGCGCCATGCAGTCCACGCCACGAGGGGCCGAGGACCAGCCCGTCATATCCCTGCGCGGGGCCACCGCCTCGCTCGGCGCGCGCCCCGTGCTGCGCGGGGTCGACCTCACCGTCCGCCGCGGTGAGGTCGTCGCGCTGCTCGGCGCCAACGGCTCCGGCAAGTCCACGGCCGTCCGCGCCGTCGTCGGACAGGTCCCGCTCAGCGGCGGCACCCTCTCCCTCTTCGGCACCGACTTCAAGCGCTTCCGCGCGTGGTCGCGGATCGGCTACGTCCCCCAGCGCACCACCGCCGCCAGCGGCGTCCCCGCCACCGTCCGGGAGGTCGTCTCCTCCGGCCGCCTGGCCCGTACCCGCTTCGGGGTCCTGCGCAAGGCCGACAGGACCGCCGTCGAGGCCGCCCTGGCCATGGTCGGCATGGAGGACCACGCCGACGCCTCGGTCAACGCGCTCTCCGGCGGCCAGCACCAGCGCGTGCTCATCGCCCGGGCGCTCGCCGTCGAACCCGAACTGCTGATCATGGACGAGCCGATGGCGGGCGTCGACCTGGGCAACCAGGAGGTCCTCGCGGGCGCCGTACGGCAGCAGGTGGCCCTCGGCACCACCGTGCTGCTCGTCCTGCACGAGCTGGGCCCGCTGGAGCCCCTGATCGACCGGGCCGTCGTCCTGCGCGACGGCTGCGTCACGCACGACGGCCCGCCCCCCGAGGCCGTGGGCCAGCACGCCCTGCCCGGCCACGACCACGTACACCCCCACGCGGCGCACGACGCCGAGCCCCTGCGGACGGGACTGCTGAGCTGATGGACCTCCTGAACTACGCCTTCATGCAGCGGGCCCTGATCGCCGCCGCGCTGGTGGGCATCACCGCGCCCGCGATCGGCACGTACCTCGTACAGCGCCGCCAGGCGGTCATGGGCGACGGCCTCGGTCACGTCGCCATGACCGGGGTCGCGCTCGGCTTCGTCCTCCAGACCAGTCCCGTCTGGATGGCCACCCTCGTCGCGGTCCTCGGCGCCATCGGGATGGAGCTGATCCGCTCCCGCGGCAGGACCAGCGGGGACGTGGCCCTGTCCATGCTCTTCTACGGCGGCCTGGCCGGCGGCGTGATGATCATCAACGTCGGCGGCGGCTCCACGACCAGCCTGCTCAGCGCCATGTTCGGCTCGATCACCACCGTCGCCCCCGAGGACGTCACCGCCATGGCGGTCCTCGCCGCCTTCGTCCTCGTCGTGACCGTCGGCATGCGCCGCCAGCTCTTCGCCGTGTGCCAGGACGAGGAGTTCGCCCGGGTCACCGGCCTGCCGGTGCGCGCGCTGAACCTGCTGCTCGCCGTCACCGCCGCCGTCACGGTCACCGTCGCGATGCGCATCGTCGGACTGCTGCTGGTCAGCGCCATGATGGTGATCCCGGTGGCGGCCGCCCAGCGGGTCACCAGGGGTTTCGCGGCGACGCTGGGCCTGGCGGTCGCGATCAGCCTCACCGTGTCGCTGACCGGCACGGCCGCCACGTACTACATCGACGCGCCGTCGGGCGCCACGATCGTGCTGCTCGCCATCGGTGTCTTCATGGTGATGACGGCCCTGTCCGCACCCCTGGCCAGGCGCCGCGCGAAGGCTTCCCGGGCCGCCGGGGAGGTCTGCGTCCAGGACGACGTGAAGGTCTAGCAGCGGCGGCCGCCTGGCACAATGGCGGCAGGCCGAGACGAGGAGGAACCGGTGGCGACTGCGCCTGGCGAGACGAGTACCGCGCCAGTACGAGGGCGATCCACCCGGCAGCGGGCCGCCGTGGCGGCGGCGCTGGACGAGGTGGACGAGTTCCGCAGCGCCCAGGAGCTGCACGACATGCTCAAGCACCGCGGTGACTCCGTGGGCCTGACCACCGTGTACCGCACCCTCCAGTCCCTCGCGGACGCCGGCGAGGTCGACGTGCTGCGCACCAGCGACGGCGAGTCCGTGTACCGGCGCTGCTCCACCGGGGACCACCACCACCACCTGGTGTGCCGCACGTGCGGCAAGGCGGTCGAGGTGGAGGGCCCGGCGGTGGAGAAGTGGGCCGAGTCGATCGCGGCCGAGCACGGCTACGTGAACGTGGCCCACACCGTCGAGATCTTCGGCACCTGCGCGGACTGCGCGGCCGCCGGCTAGCCGATCCTGGTCAGATTCCGGTCGAAGAGCGATCGGATCCGGTCGAGGTCCTCGGGGGTCCGGGCCGCCCGCTTCGGCACCCAGCCCAGGTCCCCGTTGAGGAACACGAGGACGAACAGGCCCCGGGTCTCCGCCCAGCCCCGGTACGCGTCCCACCTGTAGGCCACCGCCGTCCCGTCGGGGCGGCGGTTCCGCGTACCGAGCCCCGTGACGACCAGCTCGTACTCGGGGTGCTCCGCCGCCCAGCGGTACATCCGCCGTGCCCGACGCCGCAGGTCCAGGCAGTGCCAGACGGCACCCAGGGCCAGTCCCACCCCGCCCGCGAGGGCCAGGCCGGCCAGGTCCGCGGCCCGGCCGCGCTGGAGCACGATCAGCCCGACCGGCACCGCGGGGAGCACCACCAGCCACAGCAGCAGCTCCTTGCGGCCCGCGGGGGTCCTCAGGGCGCGCCAGCGCAGCACCTCCCCCGCGTCGCGGCGGGCCGCGCCGTAGTGCAGCTCCACCGCCATGTCGGTCATGTCCATGACGGCGGAGCCTAGCGGAGGCCTCAGCTGCCGGAGCCCTCGGGCTGGTTCGGGACGGCGCCGCCGAAGCGGCGGTCGCGCTGGGCGTACTCCAGGCAGGCCGCCCAGAGGTTGCGGCGGTCGAAGTCCGGCCACAGCACGTCCTGGAAGACCATCTCGGCGTACGCGCTCTGCCACAGCAGGTAGTTGGAGGTGCGCTGCTCGCCGCTGGGACGCAGGAACAGGTCCACGTCCGGCATGTCCGGGTAGTAGATGTACTTGGCGAAGGTCTTCTCGTTCACCTTCGACGGGTCCAGCCGGCCGGCCGCCACGTCCCGGGCGATCGCCTGCGCCGCGTCCGCGATCTCCGCGCGGCCGCCGTAGTTGACGCAGAAGTACAGGGTCATGGCGTCGTTGTCGACGGTCTGCTCCTGCGCGATCTGGAGCTCCTGGACGACGGACTTCCACATCTTCGGCATGCGGCCGACCCAGCGGATCCGGATGCCCAGCTCGTTCATCTCGTCGCGGCGGCGGCGGATGACGTCGCGGTTGAAGTTCATCAGGAAGCGGACCTCGTCGGGCGAGCGCTTCCAGTTCTCCGTCGAGAAGGCGTAGAGGGAGAGGTTCTTGACGCCCATCTCCAGGCAGCCCTTGAGCACGTCCAGGACGACGCCCTCGCCGACCTTGTGCCCCTCGGTGCGCGGCAGGCCGCGCTCCTTGGCCCAGCGGCCGTTGCCGTCCATGACGACGGCGACGTGGTTCGGGACCAGCTCACCGGGGATCTTCGGCGGGCGCGCACCGGACGGGTGCGGCTCGGGAACCTTGTACTCGCGGCGAGAACGTCCCAGAATCCCGCGTCGTGCCATGTGCCCAGCTCCTATTTCTCGACGTATCGGAGGGAGCGTAGCCCGCGCTCCAGATGCCAGTGCAAATAGGCCGAGACCAGCCCGCTGCCCTCCCGCGCGTGGCGGGCCTCGCAGGCGTCCGCGTGCTTCCAGTCGCCCGTCAGCAGCGCGCTGAGCAGGGCGATGGCCTCCGACGAGGGTACGACGGACCCCGGCACCCGGCAGTCCCCGCATATGACCCCGCCCGCGGCGACGGAGAAGTGCCGGTTGGGGCCGTGGATCCCGCACTTCGCGCAGTCCTCGAAGCTGGGGGCGTAGCCGTTGACGGCGAGGGAGCGCAGCAGGAAGGCGTCGAGGATGAGGTGCGGTTCGTGCTCGCCGCGCGCGAGGGTGCGCAGGGCCCCGACCAGCAGGAGGTACTGCTGTACGGCGGGCTCGCCCTCGTTCTCGGTGAAGCGCTCGGCGGTCTCCAGCATGGCGGTGCCGGCGGTGTAGCGGGCGTAGTCGCTCGCGATGCCGTTGCCGTAGGGGGCGATGATCTCGGTCTGGGTGCACAGCGGCAGGCTGCGGCCGACGAGGTCGCTGCCGCGTGCGAAGAACTGCACGTCGGCGTGGGAGAAAGGTTCCAGCCGGGCGCCGAACTTGGACTTGGTGCGCCGCACCCCGCGGGCGACCGCCCGGACGCGGCCGTGGCCGCGGGTGAGGAGCGTGATGATGCGGTCCGCCTCACCCAGCTTCTGGGTGCGCAGCACGATGCCGTCGTCGCGGAACAGGCTCATGGCCCCATTGTCCCCTGCGCGCGGACGGCGCCGGCCCCCGTCCGGGCCGGAGCCCCGCCCGGCGGTGGCGGGGAGGGTCCGGACGGGGGTCGGCACCCCTTGGGAGGGTCAGGAGGCGGGCGCGTCCGCGTCGCCGGCCTTCTCGACGGCCTCGTCGGAGCCGGCCGCTGCGGCTCCGGCCCGGCCGGCGGCGACCTTGCCGGCCACGGGGGCCCCGGCGGCGTCCTTCTCGGGGGCGTCCTTGTCGGGGGCGTCCTTATCGGGGGCGTCCTCCGCCGCTTCGGCCTTCTCGGGGGCGGTCTCCGCCGCCCCGGCCTTCTCGGCGGCGTCCTTCTCCGCCGCTCCGGCCTTCTCCGCGTCGGCCGGAGCGCCCGCCGGCTGGGCGGGCAGCTCGACGTGGGCCGCGGTCTCGGCGAGGGCGGAGGCCGGCACGAGGGCGGCGGTCCGCGCGTCGTCCGCGGCCGGGCCGTTGAAGATCAGGTTGAGCACGATGGCGGCCGTGGCACCGAGGGTCACGCCGCTGTTGAGGAGCGAGGACAGGTCGGGGTCCATGTGCTTGGAGAACAGCACCGGGACGGTGGCCGGGAGCAGGGCGAAGGCGAGGGAGACGCCGACGACCAGCGCGTTCTTCTCCTCCCTGAGGTCCACCTTGGCCAGCGTCTGGATGCCGGCCAGGGCGACCATGGCGAACATGACGGTCGCGGCGCCGCCCAGCACCCCGTGCGGGACGGCGGCGACGATCGCGGCGGCCTTGGGCAGCAGACCCAGGATGATCATGAACACGCCCGCGGCGACGACCACGAAGCGGCTCTTGACCTTCGTCATGCGCACCAGGCCGACGTTCTCGGCGAAGGCGACGTACGGGAAGGAGTTCAGGACGCCGCCGAGGGCGGTGGCGGCGCCGTCGGCACGCAGGGCACGGGCCACGGTCTCGCTGTCGACTTCCTTGCCGACGATGTCGCCCACCGCGTAGGTGTCACCGGTCGTCTCGACCATGGTGATCAGCATGACGATCAGCATCAGGACGATCGGGAACCATTCGAACTTCGGGACGCCGAAGTGGAAGGGGGTGCTGACCCCGATCCAGCCCGCGTCGCCGACGTCGCCGAACCGGGCGTCCCCGAGGAGGAACGCGACGGCGGTGCCGGCGACCAGGCCGAGCAGGATGGCGATGCTGGACAGGAACGGCCTGCCGAGCTTCATCAGGACGAGGATGAAGAGCATCGTGCCGCCGGCGTAGGCGAAGTTCTTCGGATCCCCGAAGTCCGGGCTGCCGAGGCCGCCGGCCGCGTCGTTGAGGCCGACGGGGATCAGGACGATGCCGAGCACCGTGATGACCGTGCCGGTGACCACCGGCGGGAAGAGCCGCATGACCGCCCGGAACGCGTTGGCGGGCAGCCAGGCGAAGGCGAAGGTGGCGATACCGGCGGTGATGACCGCGCCGTAGATGACCAGCAGCGCGGCTGTGCCGCCGCCTGCGCCGAGGCCTATGGCGATCATCGGGGACACGGCCGTGAAGGTGACGCCCTGGATCAGGGGCAGTCGCGCGCCGATCCTGCCGATGCCGAAGGCCTGGATGATCGAGGCGATACCGCAGGTGAGGAGGTCCGCGTTGATCAGGTAGACGAGCTGTTCAGGGCTCAGCTTCAGTGCGCTGCCCACGATGATCGGGACGATCACCGCGCCGGCGTAGAACGCGAGTACGTGCTGGAAGCCGTACAGCGCGAGCTTGGGGAGGGGGAGCACCTCGTCGACCGGGTGCGTGCTCTGCTCTCCGTTGGCGGAAAGCCGGGCGGCGACACGTGCCATCTCTGCCTTGCCCTTCAATGAGGTAGGTAACGAGAGGAATCTGGTGGTCCCTGGGCGAAGTGGGTCGCTAACCCGTTGGTTCGCCAGGGCTGTCAGCTCGAACACGCGGATCGAAGCGCCCGGATGTTTCCGGCGGCGTCTCCTCGTGTGACCGGAATTGAACGCCTGTGGAAGCGCTCACAGATATCGGAGACTCCGACGAACCGAAGGCGTTTCAGGACGCCCGATCTGGCGGTTCCTCCAATGGCGCAGCACCGCCGCACTGCGTATGGGCAGGAGACCGCAGAGCACTCCGGCAGGGTGCGCGGCTGCGAAGTTCCGCACCTGGACACCCGGCCCACCGGGTGAGCAAAGATTCGGCCACGCAAATCCGAGGGCACCATCGCGGCCGTCCGAAATGCGGAATTCTTGTACGGAAAGGGCGGGTGCAGCCTCTCGCACGGAGCCCGCGGCGCTCCGGTTCACCCCGTGAGGCCGGATCGTTACCTCGCTCGCGGCCGTTTGTGGCGGTTCGGCCGTCCGGATCGTGGCCGAAAAAGGCATCCGGACCCGGCGGAGAACCCGCCGGGTCCGGATGACGGGGCAGCGCTTACGGCGCGCGGACCGCCGAGAGGAGGCCGGACACCTCGTCCGTGCCCATCCGCAGCGCCGCCCCCACGGTGGCCAGCACCTCGCGCTCGGCGGGGATGTAGGGACCGTCCGCCAGGGCGATCCGCGCCCCCTGGAGCAGGATCGACTCCCGGCCCGGCGCGGCCAGGTGCGGGGCGAGGGGCTCCAGCGCCTCGTGGAGCTCGATGGACAGCGCGGCCCCGCAGCACTCGGGTCCGTCGTACAGCCCCAGCCGGCCCTCGTCGGTGGCCAGCGCGTCCACGAGGGACTCCAGCTGCTCCGCGGTGCAGTCCTGGAACCCGGCGGCCCGTACGGACGCCACGGCGGCGTCCAGGGCGCTGCGCGAGGTGGTCCCGCCCGCCGCGAGCACGGCCAGCGCCACGGTGTGCGCGGCGTCGCGCAGCAGCGCCGAGAAGCGGGTGGTGGTCAGGTGGTCCAGCACGTCGGTGTCGAAGCGGCGCCGGCAGCCCTGGCACTCGATGACGGGCCCGGCCTCCCCGCGCGGCAGCAGCGGCACGCCGAGCACGGTGAAGCGCCTGCGCCCGGTGCGCCTGCGGAAATTGCGGTCACCGCCGCAGCCGGGGCAGAAGAACTCCCCGTCCCCCACGGTGCTCCAGGTGGTGCGGATGCCCCAGACGGTCAGCTTCCGGCCGTCCCCACCCCGAACTGGCAGCACGTCGCACCTCCGTATCTCCCCCGCGGCGCTCAGGACGCGGGCGGGACCCCTCCGGCAGCACCGCCGGGTTGGCGTGATGTTAGCCACATCGGTGAGGCCGCGTCAGTCGTGCGACAGGACAACATCGCGTGGGGACGGGAGTTGGCCGAAGTGCGCCCCCGGCCGGGGGCCGGGCGGCACACGGGATCCGCGTCAACGCGGTGGTTCCCGGAACCATCCGCACGGAGCGCGCACGGGTCCCCGGACGAAAGCCCGCGCGCCCCGGGAACGGCTCGCGAACGCCCCGGAGACGGCCCCGGAGACGGCCCCGGGGACGCCGGAGCCCCCGTCCCCCACGGCGGGGGACGGGGGCTCCGGCCGGGCTGCTAGCGGCCCGCGCGGTTGACGGCGGAGATGACCGCCTTCAGGGAGGCGCGGGTGGTGTTGGCGTCGATGCCGATGCCCCACAGGACCCGGCCGTCGATCGCGCACTCGATGTACGAGGCGGCCACGGCGGAGGCGCCCTCGCTCATGGTGTGCTCGGTGTAGTCCAGCAGACGGGCGTCGACGCCGATGCCGGCCAGCGCGTCGAAGAAGGCCGAGATCGGACCGTTGCCGGTGCCGGTCAGGACCGTCTCCACGCCGTCCACGACCGCTTCGACGGTCAGCGTGTCGGTGCCGTCCTTGTCGGTGGCGGTCGAGCCGGAGCGCAGCTGGATGCGGCCCCACGGGTTCTCGGGGTTGGGCAGGTACTCGTCCGAGAAGACGTCCCAGATCGCCTTCGGCGTGACCTCGCCGCCCTCGGCGTCGGTCTTGGCCTGGATGATCCGCGAGAACTCGATCTGCATGCGGCGCGGCAGGTCCAGCTTGTGGTCGTTCTTCAGGACGTACGCGATGCCGCCCTTGCCCGACTGCGAGTTGACCCGGATGACCGCCTCGTAGGAGCGGCCGACGTCCTTGGGGTCGATGGGCAGGTACGGGACGGCCCACTCGATGTCGTCGACGGTCTTGCCCTGGGCGGCCGCGTCGGCCTCCATGGCGTCGAAGCCCTTCTTGATGGCGTCCTGGTGGGAGCCGGAGAAGGCGGTGTAGACCAGGTCGCCCGCGTAGGGGTGGCGCGGGTGGACCTCCATCTGGTTGCAGTACTCGCTGGTGCGGCGGATCTCGTCGATCTGCGAGAAGTCGATCTGCGGGTCGATGCCCTGCGAGAACAGGTTCATGCCCAGGGTGATCAGGTCCACGTTGCCGGTGCGCTCGCCCTGCCCGAACAGGCAGCCCTCGATGCGGTCGGCTCCGGCCATCAGCGCCAGCTCGGCGGCGGCGACGGCGGTGCCGCGGTCGTTGTGCGGGTGGACGGAGATGCAGATGTGCTCGCGGCGGGTCAGGTTGCGGGCCATCCACTCGAAGCGGTCCGCGTGGGTGGAGGGGGTCGAACGCTCCACGGTGGCGGGCAGGTTCAGGATGATCTCGCGGCCCTCGGCCGGCTGCCAGACGTCGCAGACGGCCTCGCAGACCTCCAGGGCGAAGTCCAGCTCGGTGTCGGTGAAGATCTCCGGGCTGTACTGGTAGCCGAAGACGGTCTCGGGGCCCAGCAGCTTCTCGGCGTACTCCATGACCAGGCGGGTGCCGTCGACGGCGATCTGCTTGATCTGCTCCTTGGAGCCGCGGAAGACGACCCGGCGGAAGGTCGGGGCGGTCGCGTTGTACAGGTGCACGGTGGCGCGCTTGGCGCCGACCAGGGACTCGACGGTCCGCTCGATCAGGTCCTCGCGGGCCTGGGTCAGTACGGAGATGGTGACGTCGTCGGGGATCGCGCCCTCTTCGATGATGGAGCGCACGAAGGCGAAGTCGGTCTCGCCGGAGGAGGGGAAGCCGACCTCGATCTCCTTGTAGCCCATGCGCACCAGCAGGTCGAACATCTCGCGCTTGCGGGCGGGGGTCATCGGGTCGATCAGCGACTGGTTGCCGTCCCGCAGGTCGGTGGACAGCCAGCGGGGGGCCTTGGTGACGCGGGCGTCGGGCCAGGTGCGGTCCGGGATGTCCACCTGCTCGTACGCGCCGTACTTGTGGATCGGCATCCCGGAGGGCTTCTGGGTGTGGGTCGCGTTCGTGATGGGCGTGGGGCGACCGACAAAAGGCTGCTGGCTCATGGCGTTGGGCTCCTCGCGTGTCCGCGTGTAGTTCGCTGGGACGGCCGACGGCGGTAGTGAAAACCGCAACACCAAACTCCGCGGGGAGGGGGCCGGCCTACGACTACAGACCCTCGCCGCGGCAGCTAAGGAGAAGCAGCCCGAAACGCATGATGGGCCGAGCCTAACCGAGCCGCGCCGTGTCGCGAGGACCTGTTTCAGTATGCAAGACCCGGGTGCCCGATTTGCACCCTTTGTGAGCTACGACTCTTTCCGGGCGTCCAGGTCGGGACGATCCGTCAACGCGGCGCACCCCGTTTGAGACAACCGAATGAATCATGGTCGCCGCTAGTGACAGCGGCATCACCCACTGCCACATTGCCGTGCATGGATGCCTTCCTTTCCCCTGGTCACACCCCCCACCGCCCCGTCTTCTGCACCGTGGTGCCCCCGCACCTGCTCCGCAAGGCCGCCCAGTCCCCGGACGGGGCACGGGCCGCCGCCGCCCTGCGGACCCTCGAGCACGACAGCGGCCTGCGCGAGCGGCGGCAGGTCAACGCCCTCCGGGGCGTCGCCCCCTCCCTCGTCGACACCCCCGCCGAAGGGCCTTCGCGCACGGTCTACGACGCCCAGCACCGCACCCGGCTGCCCGGGAAGAAGGTCCGGGGGGAGGGGAGCGAGCCGGTCGGCGACTCCACCGTCAACCGTGCCTACGCGGGACTCGGGGCGACGTACGAGCTGTTCCTGAAGGCCTTCGGGCGCCACTCCATCGACGACTCCGGGCTGCCGCTGGACGCGACCGTCCACTACGGCGAGGACTACAACAACGCCTTCTGGGACGGCCGGCAGATGGTCTTCGGCGACGGGGACGGGGACCTGTTCCTCGACTTCACGGTCTCGGTGGACGTCATCGGGCACGAGCTGGCCCACGGCGTCACCCAGTACACGGCCAACCTCGACTACCACGGCCAGTCCGGGGCGCTCAACGAGTCCATGTCGGACGTCTTCGGCTCGCTGATCAAGCAGTACTCCCTCGGCCAGACCGCCGACCAGGCGGACTGGCTGATCGGGGCCGGGCTGCTGGGTCCGAACGTCACCGGGGTCGCGCTGCGCTCGATGAAGGCGCCCGGGACCGCGTACGACGACGACGAGCTCGGCAAGGACCCGCAGCCCGCGACCATGGACGACTACGTCAACACCTCGCGCGACAACGGGGGCGTCCACATCAATTCCGGGATCCCCAACCACGCCTTCTACATCGCGGCCACCGAACTGGGCGGCAAGGCCTGGGAGCGGGCCGGACGGATCTGGTACGACACGCTGACCGGCGGGCAGCTGGCCGAGAAGGCCTCCTTCAAGGACTTCGCCCGGCTCTCGGTGGCGGCGGCGGTCGCCCGGTACGGCGAGGGCGGCGCGGAGCACCAGGCGCTCCAGAAGGCCTGGTCGTCCGTGGGGCTGGCCTGAGGGAGGCTGGGCGCGGCGGCCCGCATCGGGTAGAAGGGGCACCATGCGGATCGAAGTGGTGCGGACGGGCGGTTTCGCGGGGATCGAGCGCCGGGCCGAGGTGGACACCTCGGGCCGGCCCGACGAGGAGGAGTGGCGGGCACTGGCCCTGCTGGCCCTGCGGCCGGACCCCCGCGCCGAGCCGGGGCCGGGCGGCGTGCGGGACGGGTTCTCGTACCGGATCACGGTGGACGGCCGGACGGTGTCCTGCCAGGACCCTCACCTGTCGGACGCCCAGCGGAACCTGGTCGCGCGGGTGCTGAAGGAAGGCGCGTAACCGGGGCAGGACTCCCGGCCGGGCATAAGCGGGTGCCCGGCCGGGGCGGTTTTGCTTGGATGGCGGCATGAGCGAAACGATCTTGCCCGCCCTGGAGCGGTACTACGACACCGTTCCCCGCCGGGGCGGTGCGCGCGCCGAGGACTTCGGGCCGCTGACCCTGTTCGTGCAGGAGGGGCAGGGCTGGCAGTACTACGCGCGGCCCGCGCCCGGCGGCGCCGACGCGACCGCCGGGGACGTACGCGCGGTGCTGGAGAGGCAGCGGGAGCTGAAGGTGCCGGAGTCGTTCGAGTGGGTGGCCGAAACCACCCCCTCGCTGCGGGCCGCGGTGGAGGAGGCCGGGCTGCACGTGCACGCCCACCCGCTGATGGCGCTGGACGAGGACGCCGAGCCGCTCCCGCCGCATCCCGAGGTACGGCTGCTCGCCGCGGGGGACCCGCTGCTGCGGGCCGCCGTGACCGTCCCCGCGCTGGCCTTCCGCGAGCCGGGCACGGCCCTGGGCGCGGCGGGACCGGCCCAGCTCGCGGCGGCGCTGGAGGACCCGGGCTCCGAGGAGCACCGGGCCAGGGTGTCCGCGATGCTCGCGGACGGGCGCACCGCGATGGCGGCGGCCGTACGGGACGGCCTGGTGCTGTGCTCGGGCCAGTACAACCCGGTCGGCGACGTCGCCGAGATCGTCGGCGTCGGCACCCTGCCCGCCGCCCGGCGGCAGGGGCTGGCCCTCGGGGTGACGGCCGCGCTAGTCGCCGCGGCCCGCGCCGGCGGCGCCCGTACGGTCTTCCTGTCGGCCGGGGACGAGGACGTGGCCCGGATCTACGCCCGCGCCGGGTTCCGCCGGGTGGGGACGGCCCTGATCGCGGAGCCGGCGGCGGCCTGAGGCCCGGCGGGTTTGCCGGTTCGGCAACGGAAGTTGCCCGGGGCCCGGCCCCGGCGCAGCATCGGCCCCACCGGCGGACCCGTACAGGAAGAGGCCCCATGTCCGAGCAGCAGCACCACCACCAGGACCACCCCGCGGGCGCGGAATGGTGGGACGCCCGCTACCGCGAGAGCGACCGCATCTGGAGCGGCAGGCCCAACGAGGTCCTGGTCCGCGAGACCTCCGGCCTCGCCCCCGGGCGCGCCCTCGACCTCGGCTGCGGCGAGGGCGCCGACGCGGTGTGGCTCGCCCGTCAGGGCTGGCGGGTCACCGGGACCGACATCTCGGGGGTCGCGCTGGAGCGGGCGGCCGAGCACGCCGCCGGGGCGGGGCTCGCCGACCGCGTCGACTGGCAGCGGCACGACCTGGCGGAGTCCTTCCCCGACGGGGAGTTCGACCTGGTCTCGGCGTGCTTCCTGCACTCGTACGGGGACTTCCCGCGCGAGCGGATCCTGCGCACCGCCGCGACCGCCGTGGCCCCCGGCGGGATCCTGCTGGTCGCGGGCCACGCGGGCGGGCCGTCCTGGGACCCGGACGCGCACGCGGACCTCCACTTCCCCACCCCGGACGAGGTCCTCGCCCAGCTGGAGCTGCCGGAGGGCGCCTGGGAGGTGCTGCTGGCGGCGGAGCACGAGCAGGCCATGACGGCCCCCGACGGCCGCCCCGGGAGCCGCAAGGACAACGCGCTGAAGGTGCGCAGGCTCCGCTAGGCGCCTGTCGCCGGAGTCCGGTGCGGGGTGGTCCTGGAAGCCCTGGAAGGTCCTAGAAGCCCAGCTTGCGGAGCTGCTTGGGGTCGCGCTGCCAGTCCTTGGCGACCTTCACGTGCAGGTCGAGGAAGACCGGCGTGCCGAGCAGCGCCTCGATGTGCTTGCGCGACTTCATGCCGACCTCCTTCAGGCGCGAGCCCTTCGGGCCGATGATGATGCCCTTCTGGCTGGGGCGCTCGATGTAGACGTTGGCGTGGATGTCCAGCAGCGGCCGGTCCGCGGGCCGGTTCTCGCGCGGGATCATCTCCTCGACCACGACGGCGATGGAGTGCGGCAGCTCGTCGCGCACGCCCTCCAGCGCGGCCTCGCGGATCAGCTCCGCGACCATCACCATCTCGGGCTCGTCGGTGAGGTCGCCCTCCGGGTACAGCGGGGGGCTCTCGGGCAGCAGCGGCGCGATGAGATCGGCCAGCAGCTGCACCTGCTTGTCGCCGACGGCCGAGACGGGCACGATCTCGGCCCACTCGATGCCCAGCTCGGCGCCCAGCTGGTGGATGGCGAGGAGCTGCTCGGCCAGCTGCTTGGACTCGACCAGGTCCGTCTTGGTGACGATGGCGATCTTGGGGGTCTTCTTGATCCCCGCGAGTTCCTTGGCGATGAACTTGTCGCCGGGCCCGAGCTTCTGGTCGGCGGGCAGGCAGAAGCCGATCACGTCGACCTCGGCCCAGGTGGTGCGCACCACGTCGTTGAGGCGCTCGCCGAGCAGCGTGCGCGGCTTGTGCAGGCCCGGCGTGTCGACGAGCACCAGCTGCGCGTCCGGGCGGTGCACGATGCCGCGGACGGTGTGGCGGGTGGTCTGCGGCCGGTTGGAGGTGATCGCGACCTTGGTGCCCACGAGCGCGTTGGTCAGGGTCGACTTGCCCGCGTTGGGACGGCCGACGAAGCAGGCGAAGCCCGCGCGGTGCGGGGCGTTGGGCTCGGGGGAACGATCGCTCATACGGGCCATTCTCCCCGATGCGGCCCCCCGCGCCGACCAGGCCGCTGCCGCGGGGGCGGCGGGGGGCTCGCGGGCGCCGGCCGCCGGGCCGCCCGAGGCCGCGTCCGTACGGCCTGGGGGCGGTCCGGCGGGCCGTCCCGGCCGCGGTCCGCATCCGGCTCCCGCGCGCGGCCGGCGCCCGTCAGGAGGGGGTGCCGCCGCTCCCTGCCCCGGCGGCGCCCGCCTGCCGGAACGTGCGCCGGTAGGCCGTCGGGCTGACGCCCAGCGCCGCCTGCACGTGCTTGCGCAGCGACTGCGCCGTCCCGAAGCCCGCCTCCCGCGCCACCGCCTCGACCGACAGCTCGGTCCGCTCCAGCAGCTGCCGGGCCCGTTCCACCCGCCGGCCGGTGATCCACTCCCCCGGGCTCATCCCGCACTCCTCGCGGAAGCGGCGCGTGAAGGTCCGTACCGACACGGCCTCCTGCCGGGCGAGGTCGCTCAGCCGCAGCGGCTCGTGCAGCCGGTCCAGCACCCAGGCCCGCGCCGCCGTGGTGCCGGCCTGCTGCGGCCCGGGCAGGGGACGCTGGACGAACTGCGCCTGCCCGCCCTCGCGGTGGGGCGGTACGACGGTCCGCCGGGCCGTGTCGTTGGCGATCGCCGCGCCGTGGTCGCGGCGCACGATGTGCACGCACAGGTCGATGCCGGCGGCGACGCCGGCGGAGGTCAGCACGTCCCCGTCGTCGGTGTAGAGCACGCCCGCGTCGACCCGTACGGCGGGGAACAGCCGCTGGAAGTGCTCCGCGTGGGCCCAGTGCGTGGTGGCCGGGCGGCCGTCCAGGTACCCGGCGGCGGCCAGGACGTAGCCGCCCGTGCAGATGGACACCATCCGGGTGCCGGGCCGGACGTGCGCGAGGGCCGCGGACAGCGCCGGGGTCAGCCGGCCCTCGTCGTACACCGGGCCCAGCTCGTGGGAGGCGGGCACCACCACCGTGTCGGCGGTGGCGAGCAGCTCCGGGCCGTGCTCGACGTACACGGCGAAGTCGGCGTCGGTGGCCACCGGGCCCGGGGCGAGCCCGCAGGTGAGGATCTCGTAGAGGGGCCGCCCGGCCGCGTCACGGCTCCGCCCGAAGATCCGGTGCGGGATGCCGAGCTCGAAGGGCAGCAGCCCGGCGAGCGCGAGCACGACGACACGGTGCGGCCCGGATCCTCCCCCGGCCGACGGACCCGCACCCCCCGGTACGTCGTGGTCCTGCGGCACCTCGGCGACTTCCCCGGCGTTCATGGCCCGATCGTATCGAAGGGTGACAGTCAGGCCACTGTCGTACGCCGCTCCCCCGGCCGGAAGCTGTCGGCGTGACGCAGACAGCCCCTTCCTCCTCCACCGCCGCCGCGCCGGCGCCGCGCCGCCCGGGACGCATCCACCGGGCCTGGTTCGCCGCGGCCGTGGCCTTCGTGACGATCACCGGCGCGGCCGCCTTCGCCTCCCTCCCCGGACTGCTCATCGAGCCCTTGCACGAGGAGTTCGACTGGTCGCGCGGCACGATCGGCTTCGCGGTCTCGGTCAACCTGGCCCTCTACGGGCTCACGGCCCCCTTCGCCGCCGCGCTGATGGACCGTTTCGGCATCCGCAGGGTCGTCGCGGTGGCCCTGACCGTCATCGCGGGCGGCTCCCTGGCCACGGTGTGGATGACGGCGGCCTGGCAGCTGGTGCTGTGCTGGGGCGTGCTGGTGGGCCTGGGCAGCGGTTCGATGGCGCTGGCCTTCGCGGCGACGGTGACCAACCGCTGGTTCACCGCCCGGCGCGGGCTCGTCACCGGGATCCTGACCGCGGCGGGCGCCTCGGGGCAGCTGGTCTTCCTGCCCCTGCTGTCCTGGCTGGTGGAGAACCACGGCTGGCGCCCGGCCTCGGTCACGGTGGCGCTCGCGGCCCTGGCCGTCGTCCCCTTCGTCTGGCTGCTGCTGCGCGACCACCCGGCCGACGTGGGACTCGCCCCGTACGGGGGCACGTACGAGCCCAGGCCCGCGCCCGTGCCGGGGGCGGCCCGCCGGGCCGTGGCCGTGCTCGGGCGGGCGGCCCGCACCGGCCCGTTCTGGCTGCTGGCGGGCACCTTCGCGATCTGCGGGGCATCCACCAACGGGCTGGTGCGGACGCACTTCGCTCCGGCCGCCCACGACCACGGCATGCCGGTGACGGCCGCCGCCGGACTGCTCGCGGTGATCGGCGTGTTCGACGTGCTCGGCACCATCGCCTCCGGCTGGTTCACCGACCGCTTCGAGGCGCGCCGGCTGCTCGCCGTCTACTACGCCCTGCGCGGGGTGTCCCTGATGTTCCTGCCGATGCTGCTGGCGCCGGCCGTGCACCCGCCGATGGTGTTCTTCATCGTCTTCTACGGCCTGGACTGGGTCGCCACCGTCCCGCCGACCATCGCCCTGTGCCGGGAGCACTACGGGCAGGACGGCGCGGTCGTCTTCGGCTGGGTCCTGGCCTCGCACCAGGTGGGCGCCGCCCTGGTGGCCTTCCTCGGCGGGGTGGCGCGCGACGCCCTCGGCTCGTACGACCTGGTCTGGTACGCCGCGGGCGGCCTGTGCGCGGTGGCCGCGCTGATGGCGGTGGTCATCCGCCGCCGGGCGGACGGGCCGGCCGCGGCGGCCGCGTGAGCGGTCCGCGCGCCCGGACCCCGCCGGGCGGCGGGGGCCGGGCCGGGGGCGCAGGGGGTCAGGCTCCGGCGGGGGTGGTGGACTTCAGGGTGCCGTCCGGGCCGGCCAGCAGGACCGGGGTGGCGGGGCCGCCCAGGTCGCGGACCGCCGCGCGGTCGGCTTCGGCGGGGGCGTCGGCCGCGCTGACCACGGCCGCGGCCTCCAGGGAGCGCGCACCGCTGGCCACGGCCATGGCGACGGCCGTCTGGAGGGCGCTCAGCCTGAGGGAGTCGAGCTCCACGGTGCCAGCGACGTACGTACGGCCGGTCTCGTCCCGTACGGCCGCCCCTTCCGGGACTCCGTTGCGGGCCCGGGCGCTGCGCGCCAGGGTGATGATCTTGCTGTCCTCGGGGTCGATGCCGTTGCCCACGGTGCTCTCGCTCATGGGCGACAGCATAGGGAGCGTCCCGGCGGAGCCCCGCGACGGCCCCGCCGGGGCGGCCCCTCCGTGCGGGTTCGCGTCACGGCCGGTCGAGCCGCAGCCGCTCCGCCTTCGGCAGCCCGGCCACGACCAGGTCGTACGAGTCCTCGACCAGCTCCCGCACCAGCGCGTCCGGCAGACCGTCCACCGTCACGGTGTTCCAGTGCCGCTTGTTCATGTGCCAGCCCGGGACGATCGCCGCGTGCTCGGCCCGGAGCCGCACGGCCGCCTCCGGCTCGCACTTGAGGTTGACCTTCAGCGGTTCGGCGTCCAGCGCGGTCAGCGCGAACACCTTGCCCAGCACCTTGAACACCGAGGTCTCCGGGGTGAAGGGGAACTCCTCCACGGCCGCGTTGAAGCCCAGGCAGAACGCGCGCAGCTCCGCGGGGGTCACTCCGCCTCCACCTCTTCGGCCTCCGCCGCGGCCACCGGCTCCACCAGCACCGTGACGATCTTGTTCCGGCGTCCCGCCGGGGACTCCGCCGTCAGCTTCAGCGGACGCCCGTCCGGCAGGTCCACCACCGCCGAGGCGCCCGCGATCGGGACCCGGCCCAGCGCCTTCGCCAGCAGCCCGCCGACCGTCTCCACGTCCTCGTCGTCGAAGGCCAGGGCCCCGAACAGCTCTCCGAGGTCGGTGATGTCGAGCCGCGCCGTGACCCGGTAGCGGTCCTCGCCCAGCTCCTCCACGGGCGGGATCTCCCGGTCGTACTCGTCGGTGATCTCGCCGACGATCTCCTCGAGGATGTCCTCGATGGTGACGATGCCGGCGGTGCCGCCGTACTCGTCGATGACGACGGCCACGTGGTTGCGCACCGACTGCATCTCGCGCAGCAGGTCCCCCGCGTTCTTCGTGTCGGGTACGAAGACTGCCGGCCGCATCACCGTGGAGACCAGGTCGGACTCGGCGTCCCGGTTGATGTGCGTCCTGCGGACGAGGTCCTTCAGGTACACGATGCCGACGATGTCGTCCTCGTTCTCCCCGGTGACGGGGATCCGCGAGAAGCCGGAGCGCAGCGCGAGCGTCGTCGCCTGCCGGATCGTCTTGTAGCGCTCGATGCACACCAGGTCGGTGCGGGGCACCATCACCTCGCGCACGAGGGTGTCGCCCAGCTCGAAGACCTGGTGCACCATCCGGCGCTCGTCGTCCTCGATCAGCGACTCCTTCTCCGCGAGGTCCACCATGGCGCGCAGTTCGGCCTCGGAGGCGAAGGGCCCCTTGCGGAAGCCCTTGCCGGGGGTGAGCGCGTTGCCGATCAGGATCAGGAGCTGCGGGACCGGGCCCATGACCCGCGCCAGCGGCACGAGGACGTACGCGGCCGCCGTCGCGGTGTTCAGCGGGTGCTGGCGGCCGATGGTGCGGGGGGAGACGCCCACCGCCACGAAGGACACCAGCACCATCACGGCGATGGCGACGAGCAGCGCCGTCCAGTTCTCGCCGAACTCGTCGAGGCAGACGTACGTGACGAGCACGCCCGCCGCCATCTCGCAGGTCACCCGCACCAGCAGGGCCACGTTGACGTACCGGGTGGGGTCGCCGGCGACCTGGGCGAGCTTCGCGCTGCCGCGCCGGCCCTCCCGTACGGCCTGCTCGGCGCGGAAGCTGGAGACGCGGGCGATCCCGGACTCGGCGCACGCCGCGAACCAGGCCACCACGGTCAGCAGCACCGCCCCGGTGATCAGCTGGGCGGCGCCGGTCACGAGACGGTGGGGGCCGGCGAGGGACCGGTCAGGCCGCGCTCGGCGCGCCAGCCGTCGACGATGGCCGCCTGGAGGCCGAACATCTCGGCCTTCTCGTCCGGCTCCTCGTGGTCGTACCCGAGCAGGTGCAGCACCCCGTGGACGGTCAGGAGCTGGAGTTCCTCGTCCATGGAGTGCCGCGTGGGCGCCTCGTCGCCCTGCTTCCTGGCCACCTCGGGGCAGAGCACGATGTCGCCGAGGAGCCCCTGCGGGGGCTCCTCGTCGTCCTTCGCCGGCGGACGCAGCTCGTCCATCGGGAAGGACATGACGTCGGTCGGTCCGGGGAGGTCCATCCACTGGATGTGGAGCTGCTCCATGGCGTCCTCGTCGATGACGATGACGGAGAGCTCGGACAGCGGGTGGATCCTCATCCGGGTGAGCGCGTAGCGGGCGATGTCGAGGATCGCCTGCTCGTCGACCTCGGTTCCGGACTCGTTGTTGACGTCGATCGACATGGTGCGCTGGGTTCTACTTCCGCTGGTTGCCGTTCCGGGCCGGACCGGTCTCCCGGGCCGCCTGGCTGTCGTCGTACTTCTCGTACGCGTCGACGATACGGCCGACCAGCTTGTGCCGGACGACATCCTCGGACGTGAGCCGCGAGAAGTGGATGTCCGGCACCCCTTCGAGGATGTCCTGGACCTGCCGCAGACCGCTCCTGGCCCCGCCCGGCAGGTCGATCTGGGTGATGTCACCGGTGACGACGATCTTCGAATCGAAGCCGAGGCGGGTCAGGAACATCTTCATCTGCTCGACGGTGGTGTTCTGCGCCTCGTCGAGGACGACGAAGGCGTCGTTGAGGGTCCTGCCCCTCATGTAGGCCAGGGGCGCGACCTCGATGGTGCCGGCGGCCATCAGCCGGGGGATCGAATCCGGGTCGATCATGTCGTGCAGGGCGTCGTAGAGCGGGCGCAGGTACGGGTCGATCTTGTCGAACAGCGTGCCCGGGAGGAAGCCGAGCCGCTCGCCCGCCTCGACGGCGGGGCGGGTCAGGATGATCCGGCTGACCTGCTTGGACAGCAGCGCCTGGACGGCCTTCGCCATCGCGAGGTAGGTCTTGCCGGTACCGGCGGGCCCGATGCCGAAGACGATCGTGTGCTTGTCGATCGCGTCGACGTACCGCTTCTGGTTGAGGGTCTTGGGGCGGATGGTCCGGCCGCGGTTGGAGAGGATGTTCTGCGTGAGCACCTCGGCGGGGGTCTCCGGGTCACCGCCCTCGCTGCCGTTCGCCTTGAGCATGGCGATCGAGCGTTCCACTGCGTCCTCCGTCATCGGTGGCCCGGTGCGGAGCACCAGCATCATCTCGTCGAACAGGCGCTGGATCAGGGCGACTTCCGCCGCCGCCCCGACCGCGCTGACCTGATTGCCCCGAACATGGATGTCGGCCTTCGGGAAAGCCTTCTCGATCACGCGCAGCAGGGCGTCGCCCGAGCCGAGCACGGTCACCATCGGGTGCGTCGCCGGGACCGTGAAGTGGGCGCGCGCCTGGCCCTGCGCCGGGGTGTGGGCTGTCGGTGTCTGAGTCATGGGCCGGCACTGTGGCCTGCGCATACCTCCCGCTGAGGGGCCGCGCCGATCGTCGACCTCCGGAATACCAAGGGTACGTCCACCCCCGGGCAAGCCCGAGGGGTTTTCCGGGCGGGCCGGGACATCTGCCCGGGTGTATCGACCCCGCGGGGTCGTTCACCCCTGGACGGGGTGCCGGAAGCCGATGGTCGGGACCGCCCGGCGGCGGGAGCACGGGGCGGCGCCCGGGGGGACGAGGGCGTCCAGGAAGGCGTAGCGGTCCCGCAGGGCGTCGGGGGCGGTGCGCCACCAGTGGGCCACCTCGGGCCAGCCGGGGGCGGAGAGGGAACCGCCGAACTCCTGCACCGAGAGGGCGGCGGTCAGCCCGGCGAAGGCCAGCCGGTCGGCGAGCGGCCACCCCGCCAGGCTGCCCGTGACGAAGCCGGCCACGTACACGTCGCCCGCGCCGGTCGGGTCCAGGGCGTCCACCGGGATCGCGGGGGCCTCCGCCGTCTCCCCGGTGCGGCTGTCGACCGCGTACGAGCCCTCCGAGCCCATGGTCACCACCGCGACCGGGACCTTCTCCGCGAGGGCCCGGGCCGCCCTGCGCGGACACTCGGTCCGGGTGTAGCGCATCGCCTCTCCCGCGTTCGGCAGGAACGCCTCGCAGTGCCGGAGGTCGGCTAGCGCGCCCAGGTCCCACCGCCCGGTCTCGTCCCAGCCGACGTCCGCGAAGATCCTCGAGCCCCGGCGGGCCGCCTCCGAGATCCAGTCCTCCGTCCGCCCGGCGCCGAGGGAGGCCACCGCCGCGCGCGCCTTCGGCGGGCACCAGGGGAAGGGGCCGGGCCCCGCCGGGGGCGGTGCCTCGTGGCCGTGGGAGACCATGGTGCGCTCGCCCTCGTACGCCATGGAGACCGTGACGGGGCTGTGCCAGCCGGGGATGGTGCGCGACATGGAAAGGTCGATGCCCTCGCCCTGCTCGAGGGCGTCCCAGCAGTACTCGCCGTAGTGGTCGTCGCCGAAGGCGGCGGCCAGCGAGGTGCGCAGGCCCAGCCGGGCGAGGGCGGTGGCCATGTTGGCGACGCCGCCGGGGCTGGAGCCCATGCCGCGCGCCCAGGACTCGGTACCGCGCACGGGCGCCGAGTCGAGGCCGGTGAAGATGATGTCGAGGAAGACCGTGCCGGTCAGGAAGACGTCACAGCCGGGCTCCTGCGGATCGCGCACCGGTCCGAGCGGGTCGAGGGTGATGCGGCTGTCCCGACTGGTCACGGTGTGCTCCCCGGTGAAGTGTCGTTTCTGCGAGCGGGCTGGAAAACTGCAGGTCCTGCCCGGGCCGGGCAGGACCGAAACCCAGTGTGACGCACGTCACCGGAGCCCTGCTCTCCTCCGCCCCCAGCGTCACTGGAGGAACACCCCCACCCGGCGTTCCTCCTACCGCTTGGGCAGGGCCACCCGTCCCAGGTCCGCCGCGATCGTCAGCTCCCCCTCGAACCCCGCCGCGCGGGCCTCGCGTTCGAAATCCACCGGATCCGCGTACCGCTGCGAGAAGTGCGTCAGCACCAGGTGCCGTACGCCCGCGTCCCGCGCCACCCGCGCCGCCTGTCCGGCGGTGAGGTGGCCGTGGTCGGTGGCCAGCCGGACGTCCGCGTCGAGGAAGGTCGACTCGATGACCAGCATGTCGCAGCCCTCCGCCAGCGCGTCCACGCCCTCGCAGAGCCGGGTGTCCATGACGAAGGCGAACCGCTGCCCCGCCCGGTGCTCGCTGACGGCCTCCAGCGTGACCTCGCCCTCGGGGCCCTCCAGCCGCCCCTCGCGCTGGATCCGGCCGACGTCGGGGCCCTTGATCCCGTGCCGCGCGAGCAGCGCGGGGACCATCCGGCGTCCGTCCGGCTCGGTCACCCGGTAGCCGAAGGACTCCACCGGGTGCGAGAGCCGCCGCGCCTCCAGGACGTACGAGGGCCCGCGCGCGAGCACCCCGTCCGAGGCGACCGGCTCCTCCAGGAGCCGTACGGTCTCCCGGTAGGCGGTGGCGTACCGCAGCCGGTCGAAGAACTTCTGCCCCGAGGCCGGGTAGTGCGCCGTCACTGGGTGCGGGACCTGGTCGAGGTTGATCCGCTGGATCACCCCGGCCAGGCCGAGGCTGTGGTCGCCGTGGAAGTGCGTGACGCAGATCCGGTCGATGTCGTGCGCCGCGACCCCGGCCCGCAGCATCTGGCGCTGCGTGCCCTCGCCCGGGTCGAAGAGGATGCCCTCGCCGTCCCAGCGCAGCAGGTAGCCGTTGTGGTTGCGGTGCCGGGTGGGGACCTGGCTGGCGGTGCCCAGGACCACGAACTCGCGTACGGACACGGCTTATCCGGGCGGCCACTGGAGGCCGCGGCCCCCGAGGACGTGCAGGTGCGCGTGGAAGACGGTCTGGCCCGCGCCGGCGCCGGTGTTGAACACCACCCGGTAGCCGCTGTCGGCGATCTCCTCCTCGGCGGCGATCTCCCCGGCCTCACGCAGTATGTCGGCGATCACGCCCGGCTCGGCGGCGGCGAGGGAGGCCGCGTCGGGGTAGTGCGCCTTGGGGATCACGAGCACGTGGGTAGGCGCCTGCGGGTTGATGTCCCGGAAGGCGACGGTCGTTTCGCTCTCGCGGACCAGCGTCGCCGGGACGGACCCCGCGACGATCTTGCAGAACAGGCAGTCCGCCTGCGGTTCCCCGGCCATTGCTGCGCCTCCCGTGACGTTGATCGGTCGGGGCATGCTACCGGGCCGGCCCCGCCGCCCGGGGGCGGTGCGGCGCCCGTGCGCCGCCCGCCGCCCGGACCGCCCCGGGCGGCCCGCTACGACCAGCGCCCCGTGCGCGCCAGCAGCACCGCCGTCGCCGCCGTGCCGGCGGTCGACGTGCGCAGCACCGAGGGGCCCAGCCGGTACGGCAGCGCCCCGGCCGCGGCGAAGGCGGCCAGCTCCTCCGGCGAGACCCCGCCCTCGGGGCCGACCACCAGCACCACGGACCCCTTCTCCGGCAGCGGAACCGTGGCCAGCGCCGCCGAGGGGGCGTCGCGGTCCTCGTGCAGCACCACCGCCAGGTCGGCCCGCTCCAGCAGCGCGGCCACCTGCTTCGTGGACATCGCCTCGGCCACCTCCGGGAAGCGGACCCGGCGCGACTGCTTGCCCGACTCCCGGGCCGTCGAACGCCACTTGGCCAGGGACTTCGCTCCCCGGTCACCGCGCCACTGGGTGATGCACCGGGAGGCCTGCCACGGCACGATGGCGTCGACGCCGGTCTCCGTCATCGTCTCGACGGCCACCTCGCCCCGGTCGCCCTTGGGCAGGGCCTGCACCACGGTGATCCGCACGTCGGGCTCCGGCTCCTCGTGCACGGACTCCAGGTCCATGACGACCAGGCGGTCCTTGCCCTCCGCCGCCTTGACCACGCCTTCCGTCCACCGGCCGCGCCCGTCGGTGAGGACCACGTCCTCGCCCGGGTTCAGCCGCTTCACGGACACCGCGTGCCGGCCCTCGGGGCCCTCCAGCACGAACTCCGGCCCCGCCGGAACCTCTTCGACCACGAACACGGGGGCCGTCATGACGCTCTCCTCATCTGCAATACCTTCAACGCGTTCTGCGCCTCGGCCAGTTCGGCCACCAGCACCTCCACCAGCTCCCCGGCCGGCAGCGCCCGGGCCAGCCGGTGCCCCTGCCCGGCCCACAGGGACATGCCCTGCGGGTCCCCCGCCGCGGCGGCGGCCTTGCGCAGGCCCGAGGTCATGTCGTGGACCTGGGGGTAGGCGGCCGGGGCGTACGGCCCGTGCTCCCGCATGAAGCGGTTGACCAGGCCCCGCGCGGGCCGGCCGGAGAAGGCCCGGGTCAGTTCCGTGTGGGCGAACATCGGGTCGGTCAGCGCCCGCTTGTGCAGCGGGTGCGCGCCCGACTCCGGGCACGCCAGGAAGGCCGTGCCGAGCTGCGCCGACTCCGCGCCGGCCGCGAGCACCGCCGCGATCTGCGCGCCCCGCATGAGTCCGCCCGCGGCGGTGATGGGCAGGGCCACGGCCTCGCGTACCTGCGCGACCAGCGCGAGCAGGCCGACGCCGGCCGTGCCGTCGGTCTGCGGGTCGTCGCGATGGGTGCCCTGGTGGCCGCCCGCCTCGATCCCCTGGACGCAGACGGCGCCGGCGCCGGCCGCCTGCGCGGTACGGGCCTCGTCGGCCGAGGTGACGGTGACGACGGTGTGCGTGCCGGCCCGGCGCAGCCGCTCCAGGACCTCGGGCGCGGGGGTGCCGAAGGTGAAGGACACCACCGGGACGGGGTCCTCCAGCAGGATGGCGAGCTTGGCCTCGTAGCCGTCGTCGCCGGTGCCGATGATGTCCTCCGCGGCGAGCGAGACCGCGTACCAGCCGGCCTCGCCGGCCAGCTGCCCGCGGTAGGTCTCGACGGCGGCCGGGTCGACGTAGCCGGTCTGCGGCATGCAGAGGTTGACGCCGAAGGGCCGCCGGGTCAGGCCGCGGGTCCGCTTGATCTCCTGGTACATGCCGTCGGCGGTCTTGTACCCGCCGGCGAGGTAGCCGAGCCCGCCGGCCTCGCACACGGCGGCGACGAGCGGCGGGCAGGAGGCGCCGCCCGCCATGGGAGCCTGCACGATCGGGTACGGGTGGAGACCGTTCGGCGCGGAGGACATGGACGCATCGTGCCACGTCCCGGGCACCGCGCCGAACCGTCGCTTCCGCCTGGCATAGTCCGTTCCCCGGCGGTGTCCGGGAATCGACGCGTGCCGTGTTCCGGGAAGCACGGAGCCCGGCCCGGGGTGTCCCCGGACCGGGCCGCGTACGGGTTCCCGGAGGCCTCAGCGGCCGTTGAACGCGTCCTTCAGGCGGCTGAAGAGGCCCTGCTGGCCGGGGGCGAACTGCCCCATCGGCCGCTCCTCGCCGCGCAGCTTGGCGAGCTGGCGCAGCAGCTCCTCCTGCTGGGCGTCGAGCTTGCCGGGGGTGGTGACCTCGACGTGGACGATCAGGTCGCCCCGGCCGCCGCCGCGCAGGTGGGTGACGCCGCGCCCGTGCAGCGGGATGGCCTGCCCGGACTGGGTGCCGGGCCGGATGTCGATCTCCTCCATGCCGTCCAGCGTCTCCAGCGGGCACTTGGTGCCCAGGGCCGCGGCCGTCATGGGGATGGTGACCGTGCAGTGCAGGTCGTCCTGGCGCCGCTGGAAGGTCGGGTGCGGCAGCTCGTGGATCTCCACGTAGAGGTCGCCGGCGGGGCCGCCGCCGGGGCCGACCTCGCCCTCGCCCGCGAGCTGGATCCGGGTGCCGTTCTCGACACCGGCGGGGATCTTGACGGTGAGGCTGCGGCGGGAGCGGACCCGGCCGTCGCCCGCGCACTCGGGGCACGGGGTCGGGACCACGGTGCCGAAGCCCTGGCACTGCGGGCAGGGGCGCGAGGTCATGACCTGGCCGAGGAAGGACCGGGTGACCTGGGAGACCTCGCCGCGGCCGCGGCACATGTCACAGGTCTGCGCCGAGGTGCCGGGGGCGGCGCCCTCGCCGGTGCAGGTGCCGCAGACGACGGCCGTGTCGACCTGGATGTCCTTGGTCGTGCCGAAGGCGGCCTCGTCCAGTTCCAGGTCCAGGCGGATCATGGCGTCCTGGCCGCGGCGGGTCCGCGAGCGCGGGCCGCGCTGCGAGGTCTGGCCGAAGAAGGCGTCCATGATGTCGGAGAAGTTGCCGAAGCCGCCCGCTCCGAAGCCGCCCGCGCCGCCACCGCCGCCCGAGGAGGACAGCGGATCGCCGCCGAGGTCGTAGACCTGCTTCTTCTGCGGGTCCGAGAGGACCTCGTAGGCCGCGTTGATCTCCTTGAAGCGCTCCTGCGTCTTCGGGTCCGGGTTCACGTCCGGGTGGAGTTCACGGGCGAGGCGGCGGAAGGCCTTCTTGATCTCGTCCTGCGATGCGTCGCGGCGCACGCCGAGTACGGCGTAGTAGTCCGTGGCCACTTACGACTCCGCCAGGATCTGTCCGACGTAACGTGCCACTGCGCGTACCGCTCCCATCGTTCCGGGGTAGTCCATGCGGGTCGGTCCGACCACGCCGAGTTTGGCGACTGCTTCGCCGCCCGAACCGTAGCCGACGGACACGACCGACGTGGAGTTGAGCCCCTCGTAGGCGTTCTCGTGCCCGATCCGTACGGCCATTCCCGACTCTCCGGCCTCGCCGAGCAGCTTGAGGAGCACCACGTGCTCCTCGAGCGCTTCCAGCACCGGCCTGATCGTCAAGGGGAAGTCATGTCCGAAGCGAGTGAGGTTGGCGGTGCCGCCAATCATCAGCCGCTCCTCCGCCTCCTCGGCCAGCGTTTCGAGAAGGGTCGCGAGGACGGCCGTGACGGTCGCCCGGTCCTCCATCTCGAACGACTCCGGAAGGTCCTGCACCAGCTGCGGGACGTCGGTGAACCGGCGGCCCACGACCCTGCTGTTGAGCCGCGCCCGCAGATCGGCGAGGGAGTTCTCGCCGAAGGGCGTCTGGGTGTCGACCATGCGCTGCTCGACGCGCCCCGTGTCGGTGATCAGTACGAGCATCAGCCGGGCCGGGGCCAGCGACAACAGCTCGACGTGCCGCACGGTGGAGCGGGTCAGCGACGGGTACTGGACGACGGCGACCTGGCGGGTGAGCTGCGCGAGCAGCCGCACCGTGCGCCCGACCACGTCGTCGAGGTCGACGGCGCCGTCGAGGAAGTTCTGGATGGCCCGGCGCTCGGGGCTCGACAGCGGCTTGACGCCCGCGAGCTTGTCGACGAAGAGCCGGTAGCCCTTGTCCGTGGGGATCCGGCCGGCGCTGGTGTGGGGCTGGGCGATGTAGCCCTCCTCCTCCAGCACGGCCATGTCGTTGCGGACGGTGGCGGGCGAGACGCCCAGCCGGTGCCGTTCGGTGAGGGCCTTGGAGCCGACGGGCTCCTCCGTCCCCACGTAGTCCTGGACGATGGCGCGCAATACCTCGAGTCTGCGTTCACTGAGCATCGCGCACACCTCCGGATGCGGGTCGGTCGTCGGTCTGGCCGTCGGGGGCCGGCGCTGGCTTGTTGGCACTCTGCGCGTCTGAGTGCCAGACATCCCCCGGTCAGTGTACGGCCGGGTAGTACGCCCCGGGCAAGGGCGGCCCGCCAGGGTAGCGTCGACGCATGGACGTGCGTTGGGAAGAGGCGGGCTGGGAACGGGTCACCGGACGGGTCGGCCGGCGGCGGCTGCCGGTGTGGGACTGCACGGTGGGGCTGGTGGTGGGCGACGAGTCGGTGCTGTTGGTCGACCCCGGGTCCTCGGTGCGCGAGGGGGCGCTGGTGCGGGCCGAGGCGGAGCGGCTGACGGGCCGCCGCGTGACCCATATCGCATTCACGCACGGACATTTCGACCACGTGCTGGGCGGAGCGGCCTTCGCGGGCGCCGAGTCCTTCGGGGCGGTCGGCCTGGACCGGCTGCTGTCGGCGCCCACGGGCCGCGAGGAGGTGCGGGCGAGCGCGGTCCGGCACGGCCTGGCGGAGGCGGAGGCCGCCGAGGCGGCCGGGCTGCTGCGGGCGCCGCGGCACCTGGTGTCGGGCGAGTGGACCCTGGAGCTGGGCGGGGTGCAGGTGCTGCTGGCCAATCTGGGGCCCGCGCACTCCCAGCACGACCTGGCGGTCTTCGTGCCGGGCGAGCGGGAGGCGGTGTTCTGCGGGGACCTGGTCGAGGAGTCGGGCGAGCCCCAGGCGGGCCGGGACGCGGTGCCGGGCCAGTGGCCGGCCGCCCTGGACCGGCTGCTGTCCCTGGGCGGGGACGACGCGGTGTACGTGCCGGGTCACGGAGCGCTGGTGGACGCGGACTTCGTGCGTGCGCAACGCGCCACACTGGCGGGCCGGTTCGGCGTGTCGGAGGCGTGAGGGCGCCGGCTCTCCTAGTGTCGGCCGGATGCGTGAGTACTCCCCCGACCTGACCCCGCAGTGGAAGCGCGCCAAGGCCGTGCCGGAGGTGCCGGCCGACCCGGACCTGGTGGTCGAGGTGGCGGGTACGGACTTCTGCGGCGCGGTGGTGGCGTGCGAGGCGGGCACCGTGACCCTGGAGGACCGTTTCGGCAAGCGGCGGGTCTTCCCGCTGGAGCCGCGCGGCTTCCTCCTGGACGGCGCCGTGGTGACCCTGACCCGCCCCTCGCGGGGGCCCGCCGCGCCGGCCCGTACGGCTTCCGGTTCGATCGCCGTCCCGGGGGCGCGGGCCCGGGTGGCGCGCGCCGGGCGGATCTACGTGGAGGGGCGGCACGACGCGGAACTGGTCGAGCGGGTGTGGGGCGACGACCTGCGGATCGAGGGCGTGGTGGTGGAGTACCTGGAGGGCGTCGACGACCTGGTGGCCGTGGTGGAGGAGTTCGCCCCGGGCCCGGACGCCCGTCTCGGCGTGCTGGTGGACCACCTGGTGCCGGGGTCCAAGGAGTCCCGGATCGCGGCCTCCGTGACCTCGCCGGACGTGCTGGTCGTGGGCCACCCGTACGTGGACGTCTGGCAGGCGGTGAAGCCGTCCGTGCTGGGCATCCGGGCATGGCCCGAGGTGCCGCGCGGCCAGGACTGGAAGACGGGCGTCTGCCGCGCGCTGGGCTGGCCGGCGAACACGGGCGCCGCCTGGCGGCACATCCTGTCGCGGGTGTCCTCGTACCGGGACCTGGAACCGACGCTGCTGGGGCGCGTCGAGGAGCTGATCGACTTCGTCACCGCTCCCTGAGGAACGGCGACCCGGGGGCGCGGGGCCCTGGCGCCGGTCCCCGGCACCGCACCCCGAAGCGTCGGGCACGGCCCGACTCGCCCACCTTCGGGTGACGTTGCGCGTACGGAGCGCCACGAAGGGCAAGGGTGCTCACCATGATCACCTTTGCCTTGCGGCAGCGCGCCGTCCTCGCCGCGACCCTGCTCGCCGCCGCCCTCCTCCCGCCCGCCTCCGCCTCGGCCACGGCGCACGCCGCCCCGGCGAACTCCTGTCCCCGGGTGACCGACCACCTCTTCGCCGCAGCGGACAAGACCGTCGTGGTGGAGCGCATCACCCCGTCGCCGTCCTGGCGGATCAACTGCAAGCAGCTCTACCGCTCCGACGGCCGTCCGCCGTCGGTGGTCTTCGAGGAGGGCTTCAAGCCGAAGGCTCCCCTGGACGGCCAGTACGACATCGAGCAGTACGTGCTGGTCAACCAGCCCTCCCCGTACGTGTCGACGACCTACGACCACGACCTGTACAAGACCTGGTGGAAGAGCGGCTGGAACTACTACATCGACGCCCCGGGCGGGGTGGACGTCAACCAGACCATCGGCGACACCCACAAGTACGCCTCCCAGGCGGAGGTCGCCTTCCCCGGCGGCATCGACCGCTCCTTCATCGTCGCGGTGTGCCCGGTCGACAAGACCTCCAAGACCGAGATCATGGACGAGTGCCAGGACAACCCGCACTACAAGCCCTGGCGCAACAGCTGGCCCAGCTGACGCCGCCCCTCCGCCGGGACCTGGTCAGTCGACCAGGTCCCGCACCACCGCGTCGGCCAGCAGCCGCCCGCGCAGCGTCAGCACCGCCCGCCCGGCCCCGTACGGCCCGGCCTCCAGGAGCCCGTCGGCCAGGGCGCGGCGGGAGGCCGCGAGGCCCGCGGGGGCCAGCAGCGAGAGCGGGACGCCGTCCACCAGCCGCAGCTCCAGCAGGATCCGCTCCACGCGCCGGTCCTCCGCCGACAGCAGCTCGCGCCCCGCGCCCGGCGACCGCCCCTCCGCCAGGGCCGCCGCGTACGCGCCGGGGTGCTTCACGTTCCACCAGCGCACCCCGCCGACGTGCGAGTGGGCGCCCGGGCCGGCGCCCCACCAGTCGGCGCCGCGCCAGTACAGCTCGTTGTGCAGGCAGCGGCCGGCCTCGGAGGCCGCCCAGTTCGACACCTCGTACCAGGAGTAGCCGGCCCGCTCCATGACCTCGTCGGCGATCAGGTACCGGTCGGCGTGCACGTCGTCGTCGGTCATCGGGACCTCGCCGCGGCGGATCCGGCGGGCCAGCTGCGTGCCCTCCTCGACGATCAGGGCGTACGCGCTGACGTGGTCGGGCCCCGCGCCGAGCGCGGCGTCCAGCGAGGCCCGCCAGTCGTCGTCGGACTCTCCCGGGGTGCCGTAGATCAGGTCGAGGTTGACGTGCTCGAATCCCGCCGCCCGCGCCTCCGCGACGCACGCCTCGGGGCGCCCGGGGGTGTGGGTGCGGTCCAGCACCTTCAGGACGTGCTGCCGGGCGCTCTGCATGCCGAAGGAGATCCGGTTGAAGCCGCCGGCCCGCAGCTCCGCCAGGTACTCGGGGTCGACGGACTCCGGATTGGCCTCGGTGGTGACCTCGGCGTCCTCGGCCAGCCCGAACTCGTCCCGGATCGCCGCGAGCATCCGTACGAGGTCGCGGGCGGGCAGCAGGGTGGGCGTGCCGCCGCCGACGAAGACGGTCCGCACGGCGCGCGGGTCGTCGCCGAGCACCTTGCGGGCGAGGCGGACCTCGCCGGTCAGGGTGTCGGCGTAGTTCTCCCGGGAGGCGAGCACGCCGCCGGTACCGCGCAGCTCGGTGGCGGTGTAGGTGTTGAAGTCGCAGTACCCGCAGCGGGTGGCGCAGTAGGGGACGTGCAGGTAGAAGCCCAGCGGCCGCCCCCCGGCGCCCTCCAGGGCGTGCGACGGCAGCGAGCCGTCTTCGGGCATGGGTTCACCATCGGGCAGTGCGGAAGGCATGACGCCATTGTCCCGCACCGCCCCATGGTCGTTTACGCCCCCGGGGCGGGCCCGGGCTACGCCTCCCGGGAGCCCTCGTACATCTCGTCGATGAGGTGCTTGAACTCACGCTCGACGACCGGGCGCTTCAGCTTGAGGCTGGGGGTGAGGTCGCCGTGTTCGACGTCGAGGTCGCGCGGCAGGATGCGGAACTTCTTGATTGTCTGCCAGCGCTGGAGGCCCTCGTTGAGGGTCTGCACGTAGGTCTCGACCAGACGGCCGGTCTCCGGCGCCGCGAGGACCTGCGCGTACGTCTTGCCCTCGAGGCCGTTCTCGGCGGCCCAGCCCAGGATCGCGGGCTCGTCGAGGGCGACCAGGGCCGAGCAGAAGTTGCGGTCGGCGCCGTGGACGACGATGGTCGACACGTACGGGCAGATCGCCTTGAACCGGCCCTCGATCTCCGCCGGGGCGACGTACTTGCCGCCCGAGGTCTTGATCAGGTCCTTCTTGCGGTCGGTGATGCGCAGGTAGCCGTCCGGGGAGAGTTCGCCGATGTCGCCGGTGTGCAGCCAGCCGTCGCTCTCCAGGACCTCGGCGGTCTTCTCGGGCTGGTTGTGGTAGCCCTGCATGATGCCGGGGCCGCGCAGCATGACCTCGCCGTCGTCGGCGATGCGGACCTCGGTGCCGGGAAGCGGCTTGCCGACGGTGCCGGTGCGGTAGGCCTCGCCCGGGTTGACGAAGGAGGCCGCGCTGGACTCGGTCAGGCCGTAGCCCTCCAGGATGTGGATGCCGGCGCCGGAGAAGAAGTAGCCGATCTCGGGGGCCAGGGCGGAGGCGCCGGAGACGGCGGCGCGCAGGCGGCCGCCAAAGGCCTCGCGGAGCTTGGAGTAGACGAGCGTGTCGGCGATCTTGTGCTTGGCGGAGAGGCCGAAGGGGGCCGTGGCCCGGCCGGTGCGGCGGTAGTTGTCCTGGGTGACCCTGGCGTACTCGCGGGCGACGCCGACCGACCACTGGAAGATCTTGTACTTGGCCCCGCCGCCCGCCCGGGCCTTGGCGGCCACGCCGTTGTAGACCTTCTCGAAGATGCGCGGGACGGCGGCCATGTAGGTGGGCTGGACGACCGGCAGGTTCTCGATGATCTTGTCGATGCGGCCGTCGACGGCGGTGACGTGCCCGACCTCGATCTGGCCGGAGGTGAGCACCTTGCCGAAGACGTGGGCCAGCGGCAGCCAGAGGTACTGGACGTCGTCCGAGTGGATCATGCCGGTGGCCACGGTGGCCTTGGCCATGTACGACCAGCTGTCGTGCGGGAGGCGGACGCCCTTGGGGCGGCCGGTGGTGCCGGAGGTGTAGATGAGCGTGGCGAGCTGCTCGGGGGTGATGGCGGCGATCCGCTCCTTGACCGCCGCGGGGTGCTGCGCGAGGTGTTTCCTGCCCCGCTCCTCCAGCTCGGCGAGGGAGAGCACCCAGCCCTCCGGATCGCCCTCGACGGGGACGGCGTCGGCGGCCTCCAGGACCACCACGTGGGCGAGGCCGGGCAGGTCGGCACGGCGCTCGCGGGCCTTGGCCAGCTGGGCGGCGTCCTCGGCGATCAGCACCCGGCTCTCGGAGTCCGAGAGGATGAAGGCCGACTCGTCGGCGTTGGTGCTGGGGTAGATGGTGGTCACGGCTCCGCCCGCACACATCACACCGAGGTCCGAGAGGATCCACTCGACGCGGGTGTTGGAGGCGAGCGCGACCCGGTCCTCGGCGCGCAGGCCGAGGCCGATGAGACCCGCGGCGATGGCGAAGACCCGGTCGGCGGCCTGTCCCCAGCTGAGCGACTTCCAGTCGTCGGGACCGCCCTCGCGGCCGGCCGCGGCCACGGGGAAGCGGTAGGCCTCCGCGTTCGGCGTGGCGGCGACGCGGTCAAGGAAGAGGGCCGCCACGCTGGGCGGGCGGTTCTCGATCAAGGTCTGTGTGTCGCTCACGGACGTCCTCCGGACCACGCGGCAGGGCCTGTTCGGCATGACTACGGGCATGACTACGAGCATGTAACTGGCGAGTAACCGCTACTCAGACTAGGGGTCCTCCGCCGGGCGCGTAAGAGCCATCCGGCGGCCGATTCATAACGAAACAGGCCCCGGAGCATCCGCTCGGGGGCCTGTTTCGCATACGACGGCTACTTCTTCTTGGCGCCGGACTCGTCGCTGGAGAGGACGGCGATGAAGGCCTCCTGCGGGACCTCCACGGAGCCGACCATCTTCATCCGCTTCTTGCCTTCCTTCTGCTTCTCGAGCAGCTTCCGCTTGCGGGAGATGTCACCGCCGTAGCACTTGGCGAGGACGTCCTTGCGGATGGCGCGGATGGTCTCGCGGGCGATGACCCGGGAGCCGACCGCGGCCTGGATCGGCACCTCGAAGGCCTGCCGCGGGATGAGCTCGCGCAGCTTGGCCACCAGGCGCACGCCGTAGGCGTAGGCGGCGTCCTTGTGGCAGACGGCGGAGAAGGCGTCGACCTTGTCGCCGTGCAGCAGGATGTCGACCTTGACCAGGCTGGAGGCCTGCTCGCCGGTGGGCTCGTAGTCGAGGGAGGCGTAACCGCGCGTCTTGGACTTCAGCTGGTCGAAGAAGTCGAACACGATCTCCGCGAGGGGCAGCGTGTAGCGGATCTCGACGCGGTCCTCGGAGAGGTAGTCCATGCCGAGCAGGGTGCCGCGGCGCTGCTGGCACAGCTCCATGATCGCGCCGATGAACTCGCTGGGCGCGAGGATCGTGGCCCGCACGACCGGCTCGAAGACGTCCTTGATCTTGCCTTCGGGGAACTCGCTCGGGTTGGTGACGGTGACTTCCTTGCCGTCCTCCAGCACCACCCGGTAGACCACGTTCGGCGCGGTGGCGATCAGGTCGAGGCCGAACTCGCGCTCCAGGCGCTCGCGGACCACGTCCAGGTGCAGCAGGCCGAGGAAGCCGACGCGGAAGCCGAAGCCCAGCGCCGCCGAGGTCTCGGGCTCGTACACCAGCGCGGCGTCGTTGAGCTGGAGCTTGTCGAGGGCCTCGCGCAGGTCCGGGTAGTCCGAGCCGTCCAGCGGGTACAGGCCCGAGAAGACCATCGGCTTCGGGTCCTTGTAGCCGCCGAGGGCGTCCGTCGCGCCGTTGTGCAGGCTGGTGATCGTGTCACCGACCTTGGACTGACGGACGTCCTTCACGCCGGTGATGATGTAGCCCACCTCGCCGACGCCGATGCCGTCGGCCGGGGTCATCTCCGGGGAGGAGACGCCGATCTCCAGCAGCTCGTGGGTGGCGCCGGTCGACATCATCCTGATGCGCTCGCGCTTGTTGAGCTGGCCGTCGACGACACGGACGTAGGTGACGACGCCGCGGTAGGAGTCGTAGACCGAGTCGAAGATCATCGCCCGGGCGGGGGCGTCCTTGACGCCGACCGGGGCCGGGACGGTCTCCACGACGCGGTTGAGCAGGGCGTCGACACCGAGACCGGTCTTCGCCGAGACGCGCAGCACGTCGTCCGGGTCGCAGCCGACCAGGTTCGCCAGCTCCTCGGCGAACTTCTCCGGCTGGGCGGCCGGCAGGTCGATCTTGTTGAGGACCGGGACGATCGCGAGGTCGTTCTCCATCGCCAGGTACAAGTTGGCGAGGGTCTGGGCCTCGATGCCCTGGGCGGCGTCCACCAGGAGGATCGTGCCCTCGCACGCGGCGAGGGAGCGCGAGACCTCGTAGGTGAAGTCGACGTGCCCGGGGGTGTCGATCATGTTCAGGATGTGCGTGGTGCCCGTGCCCGACCCCTCGGTGGGGGCCCAGGGCAGACGGACCGCCTGGGACTTGATCGTGATGCCGCGCTCACGCTCGATGTCCATGCGGTCGAGGTACTGGGCGCGCATCTGCCGCTGGTCGACGACGCCGGTGAGCTGGAGCATCCGGTCGGCAAGGGTCGACTTGCCGTGGTCGATGTGCGCGATGATGCAGAAGTTACGGATCAGCGCCGGGTCGGTACGGCTCGGCTCGGGCACGTGGCTGGGGATGGCGGGCACGCAGTGTCCTGATTCTCGGGTCGCTGTCGGATCTGCTGTCGGATCGGTACGCAGACTCCCATGGTCCCATGGACGCGGGCATGCGCTCGGTTTGGGCCGGTCGAAGCGTGCCTGGTAGCCTGGGTGGCTGTGTCTCGCATGCCCTCTCAGCAGACGGGACGCAATCCGGAAAATACTCTGAACCTGAAAAGGCTCTTTCGTGGCGAACATCAAGTCCCAGATCAAGCGGAACAAGACCAACGAGAAGGCTCGCCTTCGCAACAAGTCGGTCAAGTCCGAGCTGCGCACCTTCATCCGCAAGGCCAACGAGGCGATCCTCGCCGGCGACGCGGAGAAGGCCACCGCTGCGGCCCGCCTGGCTTCCAAGAAGCTGGACAAGGCCGTCTCGAAGGGTGTCATCCACAAGAACGCCGCCGCCAACAAGAAGTCGGCGCTGGCCTCCAAGGTTGCCGCCATCTGAGTTCCGCACTCGATGTGAACGCCGGGACGGACCCAGCGGGCCCTCTCTTCCGCTCCTGACCGGCACCCCGCGCCGCACGCGGCCTGCGTTCGCCACGCGGGTGCGGCGCACACAGCAGTGACCGAAGGCCCCGGCCTCCGCCCTTCCCCAGGGCGGGGTCCGGGGCCTCCGCGTGTCCGGGGGCTGCTGGCCGGCCGGCGCGCCGGTGCCCCGGGAGCGGGGAAGCGCCGCCGGGCCCGGGCGTGGCGCGGCGGGTCAGCGGCGCTGGGGGCGGGCCGCGCGGGCGACCGCCACGACCGCCTTCTCCAGGGCGTACTCCGGGTCGTCCCCGCCGCCCTTCACACCCGCGTCGGCCGCGGCCACGGCGCGCAGCGCGTCCGCGACGCCGTCCGCAGACCAGCCCCGCATCTGCTGCCGGACCCGGTCGATCTTCCACGGCGGCATGCCGAGGTCGCGGGCGAGGTCGCCCGGACGGGCACCGCGCGGGGCGGAGGCGAGCTTGCCGATGGCCCGGACGGCCTGCGCCAGGGCGCTGGTGATCAGGACGGGGGCGACGCCCGTCGCGAGGGACCAGCGGAGGGCTTCGAGGGCCTCCGCGGCCCGGCCCTCGACCGCCCGGTCGGCGACCGTGAAACTGGAGGCCTCGGCCCGGCCCGTGTAGTAGCGGCCGACCACGGCCTCGTCGATCGTGCCCTCGACGTCGGCGCACAGCTGCGCCGCCGCGCTCGCCAGCTCGCGCAGGTCGCTGCCGATCGCGTCGACCAGGGTCTGGCACGCCTCGGGGGTCGCGGAGCGCCCCAGCGTCCGGAACTCGCCCCGTACGAACGACAGCCGGTCCGCCGCCTTGGTCATCTTGGGGCAGGCGATCTCGCGGGCCCCCGCCTTGCGCGCCGCGTCCAGCAGGCCCTTGCCCTTCACCCCGCCCGCGTGCAGCAGGACGACGGTGATCTCCTCGTACGGATCGGCGAGGTACGCCTTGAGCTCCTTCGCGGCGTCCGCGCCCAGGTCCTGGGCGCCCCGCACGATCAGGACCTTCCGCTCGGAGAACAGCGAGGGGCTGGTCAGCTCCGCCAGCGTGCCGGGCTGGAGCTGCTCGGAGGAGAGGTCCCGTACGTCGGTGTCGGCGTCGGCCGCGCGGGCGGCCGTCACCACCTCCCGCACGGCGCGGTCGAGCAGCAGGTCCTCCTGCCCCACCGCGAGGGTGATCGGGGCGAGGAGATCGTCGGTGGGGTTCTTCCTGGTGGCCATCGCCCCCAGCATCCCACGCCGCGCTGACAGCGCCCCGCTCCCCGTACCCGAGAATGGTCGGGTGAACGTGCGACATGTACTGGTCCTGCCCGACCGCGACGCCGCCGAGGAGGTGGCCCAGGAGGTCGTCGACCGCTTCGGCCTCCCGGAGGAGCCCCAGCTGGTGCGCGACGCCCTCGCCGGTGAGGACGACGCCGAGGACGCCCAGTGGCTGGTGGTCGTCGAGGACCCCCGCGGACACCTCGACGCCCCCGCGCTGGACGAGCTCGCCGCCGCGTACGAGGGCTGGCTGGAAGCCCCGTAGGACGGCGCGCCGGCTCCCTACGCCTTGTGGACGATCTGCACGTCCAGCTCCACTTCCACGCTCGGACCGATCGCCGCGATCCCCTGGGCCAGCAGCGACTGCCAGTTCAGGGCGAAGTCGGCGCGGTTCAGCTCGGCCGTGGCCCGGCAGGCGGCTCGCGGCTCGCCCTCCAGACCCGTGCCGTTCCCCAGGTACTGGGTGTCGAGGGTGACCGAACGGCTGATCCCGTGGAGGGTGAGGGCCCCCGCGACCGCCCAGCGGCTGCCGCTGCGGTGGATGAACCGCTCGCTGTAGAACTCCACCCGCGGGTGGCGGGACGCGTCCAGGAAATCGGCGGACCGCAGGTGGTCGTCCCGCCTGCGCATCCCGGTGTCGATGCTCGCCGTGTCGATGATCACGTGCATGGTCGAGTCCTCCATGCGCTCGGCTATCCGCACCGCGCCGGCGAAGGTCGCGAACCGGCCGTGGATCCGGGCGAAGCCCATGTGCCGGGCCGTGAAGGCGATCGTCGAATGCGTCGGGTCCAGTTCCCAGTGTCCGGGCTGCGGCAGCAGCGGCGGCTCCACCGCGTCCAGGACGATCTCCGCCGTGCCGGGCTGCGCCGGGTCCCCCACCAGCGTCGCCCCGTGGAAGGGCGCGTAGCCCTCGGCGGTCACCGTGAGCCGGTACTCTCCCTCCGGCATGGCCGCCGTGAACCCGCCGTACGGATCCGTCTCGCCGCTGACGACCCGTCGGCCGATCGGATCGGTGACCTCGAACCTGGCCTGCCGGATCGGCTGGTGGACCGTATCGAGCACCCGGCAGCTCAACAGCCGCGCCGTGGGCGGCAAGGTGAGCGTCGCGGATGTCTGCGGCCCGGCACCCGCGGCCGGATCCGTCCCCCGCCTGCGACCGAACATGACTGGTGCACCCCCGTGCTGTGTGGACTTGGACCGTGCTGGCGAAGACGCATTCGATCATGCTGCCGGGTTGGGGGCAAACAGAATGGTCGCGCCCGGTATGCCCAGACCGGTCCGGACGCCGCCTGGCCGGAAACGCACGCATCCCCGCACCGCTCCCCGCGACCGCCACGGAACCGTCCTCGTCGGTGCGTAGCACGGTCGCCCCATGGGCCCTGAGCTGCGCGATCGTCCGCGGCGCGGGGTGTCCGTAGCGGTTGTCCGCACCGACGGGGACGATCGCGATCCGTGGCCGGATCCGGCCCTGGAGGCCGGGGTCCTGGTGCGCCGAACCGTGGTGGGCGACCTTGAGCACGTCCACCGGACCCAGCTCCGGATGTTCCCTCAGAAGGGCTTCCTGCGAGGGCGGTTCGAGATCTCCCAGCAGCAGGAGCGTCAGTCCCGAGGCACGCACCAGCAGGGCGACGCTCGCGTCGTTGGGCCCCTGCGGCACTGGAGCCCGCGCGGACGGCCACAGCACCCGCCATTCCAGCCGTCCGGTGCGGCGCCGCTCCCCCGGCACCGCCGGCACGACGGGCACCCCGGCCCGCGCGGCCGCCCGCCGGACCGCGGCGGCCTGCGCGGCCGGCTCCTCCAGGGTGGTGGTTTCGATCACACCCACCGACCGGCCCCGCAGCACCCCGGAGACCCCTCCCACGTGGTCGGCGTGGAAGTGCGTCAGCAGGAGCAGCGGGATCCTGTGCACGCCCAGGCGGCGCAGGCAGTCGTCCACCGGCCCCGGCTCCGGCCCGGCGTCCACCACGACGGCCGTGCCGGGGCCCGCGGCGATCACGGCGGCATCACCCTGGCCCACGGCGCACTGGACGTAACTCCAGTCCGGCGGCGGCCATCCCGTGACCGTACGGATCAGCTGCGGCGGCCGCAGCACCGCGATCAGCAGCAGCACCGCCACGGCGGCGCAGACCCCGCGCCGCCGCCCGAACCGGACCCCGAACCCCACCGCGGCCAGCGTGGCCACCCCCAGCAGCAGCCCGCCCAGGAGCCCGCCCGGCCACGGCAGCTCCGCCCCCGGCAGCCGCGCCCCGCCCCGCGCCACGGCGGCGATCCACCCGGCGGGCACCGCCGCGCACCGGGCCAGCAGCTCCGCCGCGGGCATGGACAGCGGGGCCACCGCGAGGACCGCGAAGCCGAGCACGGTGGCGGGCCCCGCCGCCAGCTCCGCCAGCAGGTTGCACGGCACCGCGACCAGGCTCACCCGGGCCGAGAGCACTGCCACCACCGGCGCGCACACGGCCTGCGCCGCGAGGGCCGCCCCCAGGGCGTCGGCGAGACGCGGCGGCGTCCCCCGCCGCCGCAGGGCCTCGCCCCAGCGGGGCCCGAGGGTGAGCAGCGCCCCCGTGGCCAGCACCGAGAGGAGGAACCCGTAACTGCGGGCCAGCCAAGGGTCGTAGAGCACCAGCAGCAGCACCGCCCCGGCCAGCGCCGGGATGAGGGACCTGCGCCGGCCGGTGGCGAGGGCCAGCAGGGTGACCGCCCCGCACGCGGCGGCCCGCAGCACGCTCGGGTCGGGCCGGCACACCACCACGAAGGCCAGTGTCAGCGCCGCGCCGCCCAGCGCGGTGGCCCGCAGCGAGAGCCCCAGCCGGGGAGCGAGCCCGCGCCGCTCCGCGTGCTGCGCGCGGGCCGGGGGCCCGATCAGCAGGTACAGCACCACGGTGAGGTTGGACCCGGAGACGGCCAGCAGGTGCAGCAGATCGGTGGCCCTGAACGCCTCGTGCAGCTCGGGCGGGACCCGCGAGGTGTCCCCGACGACCAGGCCCGGCAGCAGGGCCCTGGCGTCCGCCGGGAGCCCGTCGGTGGCCTCCCGCAACCCGGCGCGCAGCACCCCCGCGAGCCGCTGCACCCGGTCGGGGCCGCCCGTCACCCCGGGCGGGGCGTCCCCCGCCGGGCGGAGCAGCGCCACGGCCCGCTCCCCGGCCCGCGCCGGCACCAGCCGGGCCACCACCACGACCCGGGTCGAGGGCTCCAGGGCGGCCCACCCCGGATGCCCGGCCAGCACCCGTACCGGGGTCTCCACCCGGGTCCGCGTCCCGTCGGGCCCGCTCACCCCGGTCACCACCGCGTCCAGCACCACGAGCGGCGGCCCGGCCCCGCCGCGGGCCACCCGGGGGTCGGAGCCGACGGTGAGCTCCGCGCGCACCCGGGCGTGTTCGCCGGCCAGCCGGGCCACCGGTCCCGCCCGCGCCCCGGCACGCTCCAGCCCGGCCACCCCCGCCCCCGCGGCGGCGCAGAGCAGCGCGGCGGCCACGGCCGGCCCCACCCTCCACCGCGGCTGCGGACGCCCGGAGCCCAGGAGCAGCAGCGCCCCCGCCGTGGCCACCGCGAGCCCCGCCGCGGCGGCGCACCACCCGCCCGGCACCCCGAGCGCCAGGGCCGCCGCGGCCCAGGCCGCCCCGGCCGGCACCGCCAGCCGCAGATCCACCGGCCGGGCCCGCTCCCGCCGGGCCCCTTCCGACGCGGCGCACCCGGGCCCGCCACACCCCGGCGGCCCGGCGCACCCGGGCTCGGCGCACCCGGGCCCCGTACGTTCCCCGGCGGTGTTCACAGCCGCACCAGCCTTCGCAGCTCCGCGAACCTCCGCTCGCCGATGCCGTTGACCTGCCGGAGGTCCTCCACGGCCCGGAACCCGCCCCGGGCGGTGCGGAAGTCGACGATGTTCCGGGCGAGCACGGGCCCCACCCCCGGCAGCCCGTCCAATTGCTCGACGGTGGCACTGCCGAGGCTCAGCGGGCCGGCGCCGGCACCGCCCCCGGCACCCGCACCCGGCCCGCCCGACGGCGGCGGCGGCTGCGGGGCGACCCCCACCAGCACCTGTTCGCCGTCCACGAGGACCCGGGCCCGGTTGAGCCCGGTGGTGTCCGTGCCCGGACGCACTCCCCCGGCGGCGGCCAGCGCGTCCTCCACCCGGGAGCCGCTGGGGAGCCGCCGTACCCCGGGGTCGCGCACTTTGCCCCCGACGTCCACCACGATGCGGGCACCCGCACCCGCACCGGCCGGGGCCGCCCCCGCCGCCGCGGCCGAGGCGGCGGGCGCCGGGCCGATCACGGCGGGGGCCGTCACCGGCTGCGGCCGGCCCGACCAGTACTGCTGGGCGGCGAAACCGACCGCCGCCACCAGCACCACCCCCACGGCGGCCACGGTGCGCGGCTCCACCCCGCACCGGGCCTGAACCCATACGGGCAGCCGCTCCCGCAGAGCCAGCCTCCGTGCCTCCCGCGCCCCCAGCGCCCGCACGGGATCGGGCCCTTCCCCGGCCCCCGGCACCGCCGCACGGTCCGGCGGCTCCCCGGCCCCCGGCACGCCCGGCGGCTCCGCGTGCCCGGGCGGGTCCGCCACCCGCAGGGCTCCGGCCCCTTCCCGCACCCCGGGCTCCGGCTCGGAGGGCGCGGGTGCGGCACCCGCCAGGAGAGCCTCCGCCCTGCGCCGCACCTCGGCGGGATCGGGCCGGGACCGGGTGCGGCCACGGTCCCGGAACCTGCCGTCGGACCGCCGCCCCCGTCCGGGCCCACTGCCGCCACCGCCCGCAGGGGAAGAAGCGCCGAGGGGACGCGGGGCGAAACGCCGAACGGGACCCGAGGCCGGGCCCGGTACGGGACCCAGCACGGGACCCGAGGCCGGGCCCGGCACGGGATCCGACACGGAAACCGAGGCCGGGCCCGGCACGGGGCCCGCCCCAGCACCCCGCCCAGGGCCCGGAACGGAATGCGCCATCAGATGCGAAGTACGCGTTCGAAGAGTCATGCCACCGAAGCTAGGACCCGTTCCCGGACCACCGCTCGGAGCCCTCGATTCCTGTGGACGACCGGCCCGTTGTGGACAACCGGGCCACCCTTCCGGGTGATCAGCGGGGCGAGACGACCGCGGCCAGCAGCCCCGGCCCGGTGTGCGCGCCGATCACCGCGCCGACCTCGCTGACGTGCATCTCGACCAGGCCGGGAATGCGTTCGCGCAGCCGCTCGGCCAGCTTCTCGGCCCGTTCCGGGGCGGCGAGGTGGTGGACGGCGACGTCGACGCTGCGCGCTCCGGCCCGTTCGACGGCCAGCTCCTCGAGCCGGGCGATGGCCTTGGAGGCCGTGCGGACCTTCTCCAGCATCTCGATCCGCCCGCCGTCCAGCGTCAGCAGCGGCTTGACCGCCAGCGCCGAGCCGAGGAGGGCCTGCGCGGCCCCGATCCGGCCGCCGCGCCGGAGGTAGTCGAGGGTGTCCACGTAGAAGTAGGCCGCCATGTCCGCGGCCCGCTTCTCGGCGGCGGCCACGGCCTCGTCGGCGGAGCCCCCGGCCTCGGCCGTCTCCGCGGCGGTCAGGGCGCAGAAGCCGAGGGCCATGGCGACCATGCCGGTGTCGACGACGCGGACCGGCACGGGGGCGGTCCGGGCCGCGACGACGGCTGCGTCGTAGGTACCGGAGAACTCGGCGGACAGGTGCAGGCTGACGATGCCGGTGGCCCCGGCGTCCGCCGCGGCCCGGTAGGCCCGTACGAACTGCTCCGGACCGGGACGGGAGGTGGTGACCGAACGGCGCTTCTGCAGGGCCGCGGCGAGGCTGCGGGCGGAGATCTCGGTCCCCTCCTCCAGTGCCTCGTCGCCCAGGACGACGGTCAGGGGGACGGCGGTGATCCCGTGCCGCGCCATCGCCTGCGGGGGCAGGTAGGCCGTGGAATCGGTGACGATCGCGACATGGCGGGACATGAGCCGGAGGTTACCGGCACAGGAGGTGTTCCGGCAGCCCGGGACGTCCCCCACGCCCCGGCCGCCCTCCGCTCAGGTGGTGGTCTCGGGCCTGGGGGCCTTCTGCCAGGGATGGGCCGCAGCCGGGGCGGAAGGATTCAGCTCCGGGCGCCCGGCCTCCGCCGGACGCCCGGCCTCCGCCGGACGCCCCGCTTCCGCGTCCCGCCGGCCGCCCGTGGCCGCGTCCGCGGCCGGCCCGGCCTGTGCCGCCTGGGCCGCGTCCCAGGCGGCCGCGGCGGCCGCCAGGTCGTCGGCCGGCTCTCGGGACCAGTCGCGCAGCGCGCCCGACTCGACCTGGATCTGCTCCGAGAGGAGCGCCAGCTCGTCGTCCGCGAACCGCTGGGCGCGGTCGCGCGCCGCCCAGCGCAGCGAATCGGCCGACTGCTTGATCTTGAGGGTGCGCTCCCGCAGCTCGGGCAGGCGCTCCGCGATCCGCCGGCGGTCGGGATCCTGCTCCAGGCGCTTCAGTTCGTCGTCCAGCTCGTGGCCGTGCCGGCTCAGCCGCTCGAAGAGGGCGACGGACTCGCTCAGCGAGCTGTCCGCCCGCACGCCCTCGTAGAGGGCGGCCTGGGTGGCGCGCATCGAGTTCCGCAGGTCCAGGCGCAGCTGGGCGAGCGACCCCGGCACGCCGGGCTGGGCGATGCTCCTGGCCTTCAGGGTGGTGTCCTCCACCGTCCGGCGGGCCTGCGTGATCGTCCGGTCCACGCCGCGCTTCGCCGCGCCGACCGCCTTGACCGTGGCCCAGGCGCCCAGCCCCAGGAAGGCGAACAGCACCACCAGGGCAAAGATGATGAGCAACGCGCCTACCTCCATGAGGTTCCCTTCCCCGGCCTGTTCCCGACCCCTCCACCGTAAACGCCGGGGGCAGGCCAGGGGTTCCCTTCGAACCCCCAACCTGCCCGTACGGGATCTCCCCCATGAGGGCCGCGGAACGGCCTCACGAGGAGTTCCGGCCGGTCGCCTAGATGACGATGTTCACCAGCTTCGGCGCACGCACGATCACCTTGCGGACCTCGGCGCCGCCCAGGGCCGCGACGACACCGGCGTCGGTGGTGGCCAGCTGCTCCAGCTCGGCCTCCGAGATGCTCGGCGGCACCTCCAGACGCGCCTTGACCTTGCCCTTGACCTGGACCACGCACGTGACCGTCTCGTCCACGACGTACCGCGGGTCGGCGACCGGGAAGTCCTGGTGGACCACCGAGTCGGTGTGGCCCAGGCGGTGCCACAGCTCCTCCGCGATGTGCGGCGCCAGCGGGGCGACCAGCAGCACCAGCCGCTCGGCGACGGACCGCTCCAGCGGGCGGCCCGCCTTCGTCAGGGCGTTGTTCAGCTCGGTGATCTTCGCGATGGCCGTGTTGAAGCGCAGGCCCTCCATGTCCGAGCCGGCCCCGTCGATGGCCTTGTGCAGGGCCCGCAGGGTGGCCTCGTCGGGCTCGCCGTCGACGACGGTGACCGCGCCGGTCTCCTCGTCCACGATGTTGCGCCACAGGCGCTGGAGCAGGCGGTACTGGCCGACGACGGCGCGGGTGTCCCACGGGCGCGAGACGTCCAGCGGGCCCATCGCCATCTCGTACAGGCGCAGGGTGTCCGCGCCGTACTCCGCGCAGATCTCGTCGGGGGTGACGGCGTTCTTCAGGGACTTGCCCATCTTGCCGTGCTCGCGCTTGACGGGCTCGCCCTGGTAGAAGTAGCCGCCGTCGCGCTCCTCGACCTCGGCCGCCGGGACGTACACACCGCGCGCGTCGGTGTAGGCGTACGCCTGGATCATGCCCTGGTTGAAGAGCTTGTGGAACGGCTCGGCCGACGACACGTGGCCCAGGTCGAACAGCACCTTGGACCAGAAGCGGGCGTACAGCAGGTGCAGCACCGCGTGCTCGGCGCCGCCCACGTACAGGTCGACGCCGCCGTGCGGCGCGCCCTCGCGCGGGCCCATCCAGTACTGCTCGATCTCCGGGTCCACCAGGGCCGAGGCGTTGTTCGGGTCCAGGTAGCGCAGCTCGTACCAGCAGGAACCGGCCCAGTTCGGCATGGTGTTGGTCTCGCGGCGGTACCGCTTGACGCCGTCGCCCAGGTCCAGCTCCACGTTGACCCACGCCTCGTTGCGCGACAGCGGGGTCTCCGGCTTCGACGTGGCGTCGTCGGGCGCGAAGGTGCGCGGCGAGTAGTCCTCGACCTCCGGCAGCTCCAGCGGCAGCATCGACTCGGGCAGGGAGTGGGCGACGCCGTCCTCGTCGTAGACGATCGGGAAGGGCTCGCCCCAGTAGCGCTGGCGGCTGAAGAGCCAGTCGCGCAGACGGAAGTTGACGGTGCCCTCGCCGATGCCGCGCGACTCGAGCCACGCGGTGATCGCGGCCTTGGCCTCGGCGACGTCCAGGCCGTCCAGGGAGATGCCCTCGCCGACCGAGTCGACCAGTACGGCGTCGTGCGCGACGAAGGCGTCGTCCCACTCCGCCGGGTCGGTGCCGCGCCCGTCGGTCGGGGCGACCACGCAGCGCATCGGCAGCTCGAAGGCACGGGCGAACTCGAAGTCGCGGGCGTCGTGCGCCGGGACGGCCATGATCGCGCCGGTGCCGTAGCCCATCAGGACGTAGTCGGCGATGAAGACGGGGACCTTCTCGCCGCTGACCGGGTTGACCGCGTACTCGCCGGTGAAGACACCGGTCTTGTCCTTGGCCTCGGCCTGCCGCTCGACGTCTGACTTGGAGGCGGCCTGCTTGCGGTACGCGGCCACGGCCTCGGCGGGGGTCGCGTATCCGCCGGTCCACACGTCGTGCGTGCCCTCGGGCCAGGCGGCCGGGATGAACTTCTCGACCAGCGGGTGCTCCGGCGCCAGCACCATGTAGGTGGCGCCGAACAGCGTGTCGGGGCGGGTGGTGAAGACGGTGATGGCCTCGTCGCCCAGCGCGAAGTCGACGCGGGCGCCCTCGCTGCGGCCGATCCAGTTGCGCTGCTGCAGCTTGATGGCCTCCGGCCAGTCCAGCGCGTCCAGGTCGTCCAGCAGGCGGTCGGCGTAGGCCGTGATCCGCATGTTCCACTGGCTCAGCCGGGACTTGAAGACGGGGAAGTTGCCGCGCTCGGACCGGCCGTCGGCGGTGACCTCCTCGTTGGCCAGGACGGTGCCCAGCCCGGGGCACCAGTTGACGGGCGCGTCCGAGGCGTAGGCCAGGCGGAAGCCGTTCAGCACGTCGCCGCGCTCGGCGGCGGTCAGGCCGGCCCAGGCGCGGCCGCCGGGGACCTCACGGGTGCCGTTCTCGAAGGCGGCGACCAGCTCGGAGATCGGCCGGGCCTTCCCGGCGTCGGCGTCGTAGTAGGAGTTGTAGATCTGGAGGAAGATCCACTGGGTCCACTTGTAGTACGCGGGGTCGATCGTGGCGAAGGACCGGCGCTTGTCGTGGCCCAGGCCCAGCCGGCGCAGCTGGGCCTTCATGTTCTCGATGTTCGCCTCGGTCGACACGCGCGGGTGGGTGCCCGTCTGCACGGCGTACTGCTCGGCGGGCAGGCCGAAGGCGTCGAAGCCCAGGGTGTGCAGGACGTTGTGACCGGACATGCGCTGGTGGCGCGCGTACACGTCGGTGGCGATGTAGCCCAGCGGGTGGCCGACGTGCAGGCCCGCACCGGAGGGGTACGGGAACATGTCCATGATGAACTTCTTGGGCCGTGCGACGACCGCCGGATCGCCGGCCAGGTCACCGGTCGGGTTCGGCGCCTCGTAGGTGCCCTCCGCGTCCCATACGTCCTGCCAGCGTGCCTCGATGTCGGCGGCCATGGCAGCCGTGTAACGGTGCCCCTCGGCCGCCTCGGGGGCCGGGGTGTTCGTCTCGCTCATGATTCCTGAAGCTCCATCGATCGTCTCTGCCGTCTCTGCCTGCCCAAACGAAAAAACCCCTCGCACAGGAGGGGACGCCGCGCCGGTGCCGACCGTCTCGAAGGGTCGGTACTGATCAGCGCGGCTCGGTAAGCAGAAGGCGTACGGCACGCATGGCGTCAGGGTACCGCAGCGGCCCCCACGGGCGCTCGGACGTTCCACGGGCCGGGCACGACGAGAAGCGGGCCACCCGATCCGGGTGGCCCGCTTCCTCACTGTGGAGCTAAGGAGAATTGAACTCCTGACCTCCTGCATGCCATGCAGGCGCTCTACCAACTGAGCTATAGCCCCTTGCTTCTCTCTGCCGCCGGGCCCCTTCTCGGTTTCCCTTGCCGGTTCCCCCTGGCGACATCGAGAACATTACACGGTCAGGGCCCCAGTCCAAAAATCGGTTTCCCCGGGCCGTTCCGCGACCCCTCCGAGGCCCCGACAGCTGTCTGCCTTGCCCGCTTTGCCCGGTTCGACCGAGCCGGTTCGACCGAGCCGATTCAACCGAGCCGGTTCGACCGGGCCGGACCAACCCGAGCCGGACCAACCGAGCCGTCACGCCCGGGCGAACTGGTAGAACCGCTTCAGCGTGCAGTGCTCGTCGAGCAGGCGGCCGTAGATCGGCTCGCCCTCCAGCTCGCGGTACGTCTCGATCGGGTCGCCCTTTATGATCAGCGCCCGCGCGCATTCCTCGCACCAGTACTGGTAGTCGGGGTTGACCGGTTCCATGTCCCGCACGATCGGCGTGCCGTTGTTGCACCAGTCGCACCGCCGCCGGTGTGCACCCATCCGTCAGCGACTCCCTCCCGCGTCGGGCCGTCGTGTCCCCCTCCGGCCGTCCGATTCTGCCACGTCGGCAGCGAACGGGGCAGCAAGCGCACAAAGGGGAACAAACGCAAGGATCCCGCCCCCTGTTGGGGACGGGATCCTGATTGTGGAGCTAAGGAGAATTGAACTCCTGACCTCCTGCATGCCATGCAGGCGCTCTACCAACTGAGCTATAGCCCCGCTCTCCGCGGCGTTCCCCCCGTTTCCGGTGTTCTTCGCTGCGAACAAGAAGAACTCTAGCCTGTGACCAGCCGGAAAGTGAAATCCGGGTCCGAGCCGCCCCGCGGGACACCGCGGAGGCCTCAGTCGTCGTCGCCGAACACCGGTTCCGGCAGCGTGCCGGCGTTGTGCTCCAGCAGGCGCCAGCCGCGCGCGCCCTCGCCGAGGACGGACCAGCAGCAGTTGGAGAGCCCGCCGAGGCCCTCCCAGTAGTACGCCTCCAGGCCCAGCAGGCGCCCGATGGTCGTACGGATGGTGCCGCCGTGGCTGACGACGACGAGCGTGCCGCCCTCGGGCAGCCGGTCCGCGTGGCTCAGCACCACCGGAGCGGCGCGGTCGGCGACCTCGGTCTCCAGCTCGCCGCCACCGCGGCGGACGGGCTCGCCCCGCTTCCACGCCGCGTACTGCTCGCCGTACTTCTCGAGGATCTCCTCGTGGGTGAGCCCCTGCCACTCACCGGCGTACGTCTCGCGCAGCGACTCGTCGTGCGCCACCGGCAGACCCGTGACGGCGGCCAGCTCGGCGGCCGTGTCGGCGGCCCGCCGCAGGTCGGAGGCGACGATGGCGTCCGGCTTGAGCGAGGCGAGCAGCCGGGCGGCGCGGCGCGCCTGCGCCACACCCGTCTCGGTCAGCTCGATGTCGGTGGAACCCTGGAACCGGCGCTCCAGGTTCCAGGCGGTCTGGCCGTGCCGCCAGAGGACGATCTTCCTGCCGGGCCGGCCGGCAGCGGTGGTGGGCGCGCTCAGAACAGATCACCGTCCAGTTCGTCGTCCCCCTGCGCCTCGCGCAGCTTGGCGTGCTCCTCGGCCTTGCCGAGGGTGAGCTTGGCGTCCTCGGGGAGCTCGATCTCGGGGCAGTCCTTCCACAGGCGCTCCAGCGCGTAGAAGACGCGCTCCTCGCTGTGCTGGACGTGGACGACGATGTCGACGTAGTCGAGGAGGATCCAACGGGCGTCGCGGTCGCCCTCGCGGCGCACCGGCTTGGCGCCGAGCTCCTTGAGGAGGCGCTCCTCGATCTCGTCGACGATCGACTTGACCTGACGGTCGTTGGGCGCCGAGGCGAGCAGGAAGGCATCGGTGATCGACAGCACGTCGCTGACGTCGTACGCGATGATGTCGTGCGCGAGCCGGTCGGCCGCCGCCTGGGCGGCGGTGGTGATGAGCTCGATGGAGCGGTCCGTGGCGGTCACTGGCCATGCTTTCGGGTTGGCGGGCAGATCCCTACAAGGGTCTCACGTACCGCCGCCACCGCCCGCGCACAAGGGTCCGCGCGGGCGGAACCAGCAGGTCAGGACGGGTCGTAGTCCTTCCCCAGCACCACCACGACGTCCGCGTTCACCGCGTTCTCGGCCTTCTTCACGGCCGTCTCCGGCAGCCCCAGCGTCTTGGCGACGTCGATCGCCCGGTCCCGCTGCGCGTCGTCCTGGTACGTGATCCGCGTGGTGGCCGCGGTCCCGTCGGCCCTGCCGCCGTCCACGAAGCCGTAGCCCCCGTTGAGCAGCGCGGCCTTCGCCGCGGCCTGCGCCTTCCCGCTGCCGGTGGCGTCCTTGAGGCCCACGCGCGGGACGGCGCCGGGCTGCGCCGCGGTGAAGGAGCCTCCGAGGATCTCCTTGACCACCTTCCGGTTGGCCTCGTCGGTCAGGCCGCCGTCCGGCTTCACGGCCAGTACCTCGGTGCGGTACGCCGCCGCCTTGGCGTGCTCGCCGATCCGCGACAGCAGCCCGCCCAGGTTCTGGGCGTCCAGTCCCGGGTCGAGGATCTGGCCCATGCTCTCCACGGTCGTGGCCGCCGCCTTCGGGTCGCCCGGGATCTTGCGCAGGACGGCATAAAGCACCCTGCCGGTGCGCTCCAGCTGACTGGCCTCCGGTTCGCCCGGACCCCGGTACGTGGCGTACGCGACGGCCATCGCACCGGTCAGGCTCTGCCGGGAGCCCTGCGCCACGGCCGGGGTCCTGGCCTGCTCGTCGGCCGGGACGGCCGCGTCGGTGTCCACCTCGATGCCCCCGATCAGCTCGACGAGCCGTTCCAGGAAGGGGGTGTCCAGGCGCCAGGTACCGCCGATGCGGGTGCCGAGCACCGTGTCGAGGGCCTCCCGGGTGCCGAGGCCGCCCCCCTCGACGGCCTTGCCGAGGGAGGTCCCGGTCCCGTCCTGCCCGGGCACGCCGAGGGTGTTGGGGATCAGGACGGTGGCGCCGCGCGCGGTGGTGACGTTGTCCACAAGGAGGGCGGTGGAGCTGCCGCCCCGCTTGGTGTTGTGCAGGTGCACGACGATCATGTCGCGCTTCTGCGCCGCGGTGGCGGCCGCGGCGCCCTTCTGCTGGCCGGGGCCGTCGAGGAAGGGCATCCTGCCCGTGTACCAGAGGAAGCCGAGCCCGCCCGCGGTGAAGAGGGCCAGGACGACGACCAGGGCGACGCCGCGGTTGCGGCCGCGGCGGCGGGCCTCCTCGCGGCGCTCGGTCCGGCTCTCGGTGAAGGCCAGCCAGTCGATGACGTCCTCGGAGTCCTCGTCGGGCCGGTCGACGAAGGCGAACTGTTCCGTGCGGTAGTCGCGGTCGGCGCCGTGGCCGTCCGGGCTCTCGGAGGGGGATCCGGCGGGCGCCGCCCGGCGGGGTTCGGGGACCTGGGCGGGTGGCGCGGGTGCCGGGGGCGGCGGCTGCCGGGGGGCCGACTGCTGCGGGATCCACTGCTGGGCCTGCTGCGTGTCGTACCCGGCGGCGGGCTCCTGGGGGTACTGCTGCTGCGGCGGGTGGGCGTCGTACTGCTGCGGCGGCGGGTAGGGCTGCTCGTACCGGGGGTACTGCTCGTACGGGGGGTACTGCTCGTACTGCTCGTACTGCGGGTACTGCTCGTACTGCGGGTACTGCTCGTAGGGCCGGCCGTACGGGGGCGGGGCCGGGGGTTCGGGCCGTGCGGCGACCTGGCCGTACACGGGCCTGCCGTACGCGTCGTAGCCGATGAGCTGCTGCTGGGCGGCGTACGGGTCGTACGGCTCCTGTGGGTCGTTCACCGCGGTGCCCCTCTCTCCGGAAGCTCAGGCTCCCCGGTACAGCTCGCGCTTGTCGATGTAGCGCACCACACCGTCCGGAACCAGATACCAGACCGGGTCGCCGTGGGCGACCCGCGTACGGCAGTCCGTGGAGGAGATCGCGAGCGCGGGCACCTCGACCAGGGAGACCCCGCCCTCGGGCAGTCCGTCGTCGGTCAGGACGTGGCCGGGCCGGGTCACTCCGATGAAATGGGCGAGGGAGAACAGCTCGTCCGCGTTGCGCCAGGTCAGGATCTGGGCGAGGGCGTCGGCACCGGTGATGAAGAACAGGTCGGCGTCGGCGTTGAGCGCGCTCAGGTCCCGCAGGGTGTCGATCGTGTACGTCGGGCCGCCGCGGTCGATGTCGATGCGGCTCACGGAGAACTGCGGGTTGGAGGCGGTCGCGATGACCGTCATCAGGTAGCGGTCCTCGGCGGGCGACACGGCCCGCTGCGACTTCTGCCACGGCTCGCCCGTGGGTACGAAGACCACCTCGTCGAGGTGGAAAAGGGCGGCCACCTCACTGGCGGCCACCAGGTGTCCGTGGTGGATCGGGTCGAACGTCCCGCCCATCACTCCGAGCCGGCGCTTGACCGGGCCCGTAGGCATTTCCTGCTCTCCCATGAGCGCAGAGCCTACTGGCCCGGTGGCACGCGCGCGGAGGCCCGGTACAGAACGGAACCCGGCTCAGCGGTCGCGGTTCAGGCGGGTGGTCACCCACAGCATGAGCAGCAGGATGACGAGCGCGCCGCCACCGGTCAGGTACGGGTTCAGGCTGTCGTGGCCGCCGCCGTGCTTCCCCCCTTCCTCCGCGGCGAGGACGACCAGGTTGTGGGCGGTGGTGGAGAGGCTCATCAGGCAGGTACCTATCGAGTCGGGGAGCGGGCGGAGACTTCCCTCACATCGTATGCGGGGGCCCCGGGCACGCTCACGCCGACTCAGGCGTTGGACGAGGACAGGGGCACAATCGCCACAGCCGACCCAGGGGGAGGGCCCATGACGGACACCGGATCCGTGAAGACACCGGCACGCGAGCGCAGGAGGTACCCGGGGATCTCCTCGCGGGCGTACGAGCACCCGGCGGACCGCTCGGCGCTGGTCGCGCTGCGCCGGCTCGCCGGTTTCGACACCGTGTTCAAGGCGCTCAGCGGGCTCCTCCCGGAGCGCAGCCTGCGGCTCCTGTTCCTGTCGGACTCGGTGCGGGTGGGCGAGACCCAGTTCCCGCACCTGCACGACATGCTGCGCGACGCCTGCTCCGTCCTGGACCTGGAGAAGGTCCCCCAGATGTACGTGCAGCAGGACCCGAAGCCCAACGCGATGTGCATCGGGCTGGACGAGCCGATCATCGTGGTGACGACCGCGCTGGTGGAGCTGCTCGACGAGGAGGAGATGCGGGCGGTGGTGGGCCACGAGGTGGGCCACGCGCTGTCCGGGCACTCCGTGTACCGCACGGTGCTGCTGTTCCTGACGAACCTGGCGCTGAAGGTGGCGTGGATCCCGCTGGGCAATGTCGCGATCATGGCGATCGTCACCGCGCTGCGCGAGTGGTTCCGCAAGTCGGAGCTGTCGGCGGACCGGGCCGGACTGCTGGTCGGGCAGGACGTCAACGCGTCGATGCGCGGCCTGATGAAGATCGCGGGCGGCAACCACCTCCACGAGATGAACGTGGACGCCTTCCTCGCCCAGGCCGAGGAGTACGAGGAGAGCGGCGACCTGCGCGACTCCGTCCTGAAGATCCTCAACGTGCTGCCGCGCACCCACCCCTTCACCACGGTGCGGGCGGCCGAGCTGAAGAAGTGGTCCGAGAGCCGGGACTACCAGCGGATCGTCGCCGGGCACTACCCCCGGCGGGAAGAGGACAAGGACACCTCGGTGACCGATTCCTTCCGCCAGTCCGCCTCGCACTACGCGGAGTCCGTGCGCACCAGCAAGGACCCGCTTATGAAGCTGGTCGGCGACATCGCCGGCGGCGCGGGGGACCTCGGCGGGAAGCTGCGCGACCGGTTCACCGGCACGGGTGGCGCCGCCCGGGACTCCGGCGGTTCCGGCGGCGCGGAGGGCCCTACGGAACGGGGCTGACGGAGGCCGGCGGGGGCGGCTGCGGCAGGGCCCGCGGGCTGCCCTGCGCGTCGGGCCGGGCCAGTACGCCGCACAGCCCGGCCGTGCGCCTGGGCCGGCCGGTGGCGTACGGATCGCTCGCGGGCGGGCCCACGGTGGTGGGCCCGGCGCCGGCCGGGAGGGGGCGGAAGCCCCCGGCGGGCTCGCTCGCGCAGTCCTGCGGCCCGGCCATCACGTACGCCGAGGACACCTCCGCCCGGCGGGCCGTGAGGTCTTCCCGGTCGAAGCGCAGGCGCAGCTCGCGGCGGACGGTGAACAGCGAGGCCCCTTCGGCGTCGGGCGGGCCGGCCGCCGGACGGACGGCGTACACGAAAGTGTGATCGGTGCTCACCTCCAGCACCTTCGGGTTGGGTTCCCGGAAGGTGAGGGTGCCGTTCACCCGGACGCGGCTGTCGGCCACGACGGCGGTGCCCGGGTCGAAGCGGACCAGCCAGCCGGTGGCGGCGTGCCGGCCGTCCCCGGAGGGCGAGGCCATGCTCTCGTCGAACTGGGCGAGCTGCCCGGGGTCCAGCAGCACCCGCACGGGCCGGGAGGCGGCGCCGGAGAGCACGTCGGGGTCCAGTGAGGACTGGACCAGGTAGTCCTTGGCGATGGACAGGGCGGCGACGACCTGGCCCTCGGTGAAGTGGAGCGTGCGGCGGACGGCCGGCAGGGTGATCCCGGCCGCGCCCACCCGGTACGTGGCGGCCGGGCTGTTCGCGTAGAGGTCGGCCGGGGGGCCGCCGGGCACCGGGGCGGCCGGTGCCAGGGGGACGACGGTGCTGTTCAGCGGCTCTGCCTCGCCGCCGGGCGGCGGGACGTACGGGTTCCGCACGCCCATGTAGACGGCGATGGCGAAGGCCGTGGCGATGAGCATGACGAGCAGCATCCCCTGGCGGGCACCGCGGGCCGGGGTGCTGGTGCGCGGTCGGGCGGACCTGCCGCCGGACCAGAGGGAACGGCTGCGGACGGCCCGGGCGTGCTCTCCCATGCGTTCCTGGGCGGAGAACTCCTGGAGCCGGGCGGCCCGGACGAAGTCCTCGTCGAAGACCACCGAGCGGTACTCGTCCGGGCGCAGTTCTTCATCACCCCCGCCGGCGCCTTCGGGGGTGCCGTTGGGCGGATCTCCTGGAACGGCCATCGCTTCTCCCGCTGTCCCCGCTTCAGAGAAGCCCCCAGCTCCGGCGTGAACGAGTGGGGTCGTACCTTCAGGGTTGGCGGCCGACGGGGTACGTAAACGCGCCGACGCCGGTGACTTCCCTCAGCGGAGTGCTCGCCGGGGCGGGTGCGGGGTCCTGGTCGCCGGAGGCACTGCGGTAGACGGCGCTGAAGGCCAGCGCGACCATGCCGAGCCCCATGACGACGGCGAGCACCCAGGCGACGGGGCGCAGCCACGGCGAGCGGCCGCGGTAGGGGCGCATGGCTCCGCCGTACGCCCCGTACGGGCCTTCGCCGTAGCCGTACCCGTGCCCGTACGGGCCGGACTCCCATCCGGGCTCGTCGAGGCCGTACCCGTCGGGCCGGCCGTAGTCCTCGTCGGCCGCCCAGCCTCCGGCGACGCGGGCGGCCTCGGCCTCGGCGCGCGCCCGGTCGGCCGCGCGCTGGCGCTCGGCCGCGCTCGGTTCATGGATCTCGGCGTTCCGGACGAAGTCCTCGTCGAACACCACGGAGGCGAATGCGTGATCCGCGCCTCCGCGGTCGTCGTCGGGCTCCCCGTCGTCCGGGAACGGTTTGCCCCCCACGTCGTCCGGCACGGAACCAGCGTAGACCTGAGGGGCCGCTTTGGGCAGGGTGTGAGCCCCATTCCGGCCACACCGTGTCCCCGGGACGATTACCGTACGTGACCGTCGCCGGTGACGATGTACTTGGTGGAGGTCAGCTCGGGAAGCCCCATCGGGCCCCGGGCGTGCAGCTTCTGGGTGGAGATCCCGATCTCGGCGCCGAAGCCGAACTGGCCACCGTCGGTGAACCGGGTGGAGGCGTTCACGGCGACGGTGGTCGAGTCGACCAGTTGGGTGAAGCGGCGGGCGGCGGCCTGCGAGGTGGTGACGATCGCCTCGGTGTGGCCGGAGGTCCAGCGGCGGATGTGGGCGACGGCGTCGTCGAGGGAGTCCACGACGGCGGCGGCGATGTCGTACGACAGGTACTCGGCGGCCCAGTCCTCGTCGGTGGCGAGCAGCGCGGTGGCCTTGGTGCTCTCGGCGGCGGCCAGCACCCGGCCGTCGCCGTGGACGGTCACGCCGGCGTCGGCGAGCGCGTCGAGGGCGCGCGGCAGGAACGCGTCGGCGATGTCGCGGTGCACGAGGAGGGTCTCGGCCGCGTTGCAGACGGAGGGCCGCTGGGCCTTGGAGTTGATGAGGATGTCCACGGCCATGTCGAGGTCGGCCTGGGCGTCGACGTAGACGTGGCAGTTGCCGGTGCCGGTCTCGATGACGGGAACGACGGACTCCTCGACGACGGTCTTGATGAGGGAGGCACCGCCGCGCGGGATGAGGACGTCGACGAGGCCGCGGGCGCGCATCAGCTCGCGGACGGAGTCGCGGGACTCGCCGGGGACGAGCTGGATCGCGTCGGCGGGCAGGCCGGCGCCCTCGATGGCGTCGCGCAGGATCGCGACGAGGGCGGTGTTCGAGGCGTAGGCGGAGGAGCTGCCGCGCAGCAGGACGGCGTTGCCGGACTTCAGGCAGAGGGCGGCGGCGTCGACGGTGACGTTGGGGCGGGCCTCGTAGATGATGCCGACGACACCGAGGGGGACGCGGATCTGCCGGAGGTCGATGCCGTTGGGCAGGGTGGAGCCGCGGACGACCTCGCCGACGGGGTCGGGGAGGGCGGCGACGTCGCGGACGTCCGAGGCGATGGCGCGGACGCGCTCCGGGGTGAGGGTGAGGCGGTCGATGACGGTCTCGCTGGTGCCCGCGGCGCGCGCCTTGTCGGTGTCGACGGCGTTGGCGGCGACGATCTCGGCCGTACGGGCCTCCAGCGCGTCCGCGATGGCCAGCAGGGCGGTGTCCTTGGCGGACCGCGGGAGTGGCGCGATGGCGGCGGCGGCGGTGCGGGCCGCCTGCGCGGTGGCGGTGACGGGGGAGGTGGCGGTGGCGTCGTCGAGCGAGGTCATGCGGCCCAGGGTAGTCCCCGCGCCCCCTGGCCCCACCGCCCTTCCCACCCCCCGAGACGCCCGGGCCTTTCCGGGCCTCCCACTGGACGTCCGGGACGCCGGGACGCCCGGGACCCGGGACGCCCGGTCCGGCCGCCGGACGTCGGCAGGGCCCGGTGCGAGCGGCCCGGTGTCACCGGCCCGCGCTCCGGCAAGGCTCGCCCGGGCGGCCGCTCGCCGCCCGCTCCCCGCCCGGTCCTCCGATCCGCGTCGCCGCACCGCGTCCCCGGAGCCTCCGTACGCCGTTCCGCACGGCGCCCGTCCTAGTAGGGGTGCACCCCGACGGGGTGGGCCGGGGGCGGGCCGTAGCCCTCGGCCACTCGCTGGTGGTACGTGGGGCGGTCGATGACCTCCAGGCCGACGATCTCCCACGGCGGCAGCTGCGCCGAGGAACGGTGTTCGCCCCAGAGCCGCAGCGCGACGGCCGCCGCGTCGTGGAGGTCGCGGGCCTCCTCCCAGTACCGGATCTCGGCGTGGTCGTCGGCGTACCGGCTCGTCAGCAGGAAGGGGTGGTCGTGCGCGAGCTGCTCCAGTCCGCGCCGCACCTCGGAGAGCGGGGCCGGTCTGCCGGAGACGCTCAGGGTGATGTGCCACAGCCGGGAGGTCTCGGCCTGCTCGTCCCCGCCGCCGCCCACGCTGGTCAGCGCTCGTCTCACCAGCCCGCCTCCTGTCTGCGCCACGCGTGTCCACCCCACACAGTTGACCAGTCCCCGGGCCGCCGCGCGGCGGTTTTGCCGAACCTCAGCCCGGGAGCAGCACCAGATCGTCGCGGTGGACGACCTCCCGCTCGTACGCGGGTCCGAGCTCCCGCGCAAGCTCGCGGGTGGAGCGGCCCAGGAGCTGCGGGAGTTCCTTGGCGTCGAAGTTGACCAGGCCCCGGGCCACGGCGCGGCCGTCGGCGGCGCGCAGCTCCACCGGGTCGCCGGCGCTGAAGTCGCCTTCGACGGCGGCGATGCCCGCGGCGAGCAGCGAGCCGCCGCGTTCGGTGACCGCGCGTACGGCGCCGTCGTCCAGGACGAGGTGGCCCTGGGGGGTCGACGCGTGCTGGAGCCAGAGCAGCCGGTCGGCGGAGCGGCGGCCGGTGGCGTGGAAGTGCGTACCGGTCTCGCGGCCGGCCAGCGCGTCGGCGGCGTGGCTGGCGGAGGTCAGGACCACGGGGATCCCGGCGGCCGCGGCGATCCGGGCGGCCTCGACCTTGGTGACCATGCCGCCGGTGCCGACGCCCGCCTTGCCGGCGCTGCCGATGGAGACGTGGGCGATGTCCTCGGGGCCGCGGACCTCCGCGATGCGGGTGGTGCCGGGCAGGGACGGGTCTCCGTCGTACAGCCCGTCGACGTCGGAGAGGAGGACGAGGAGGTCGGCGCGGACGAGGTGGGCCACCAGCGCCGCCAGCCGGTCGTTGTCCCCGAAGCGGATCTCGTCGGTGGCGACGGTGTCGTTCTCGTTGACCACCGGCAGGGCGCCCATGTCCAGGAGCTGGTCGAGGGTCCGGTAGGCGTTGCGGTAGTGGGCGCGCCGGCTGGTGTCGTCGGCGGTCAGGAGGACCTGGCCGACGCGGACGCCGTAGCGGGCGAAGGAGGCCGTGTAGCGCGCGACGAGGAGCCCCTGGCCGACGCTGGCGGCGGCCTGCTGCCGGGCGAGGTCCTTGGGGCGGCGGGCCAGGCCGAGCGGGGAGAGGCCGGCGGCGATGGCTCCGGAGGAGACCAGGACGATCTCCTTCTCGCCGCCGCCGCGGGCCTTGGCGAGTACGTCGACCAGTGCGTCCACCCGGTCGGCGTCGAGTCCGCCCGCGGCGGTGGTCAGGGAGGAGGAGCCGACCTTGACCACGATCCTGCGGGCGTCCACGACACCTTGCCTAGCCGTTGACACGTCTTTCCCCTCATCGAACCGACCGATCCCTGCGACCGGGCCAATCTACGGGGTGGGGCGGCGGGCCCGCCCGCCGGTTTCAGACCGTGGACGAGGAGGGCTCCGACACGCGGTCCTGCCCCGGGCCGCCGGCCGGGGCGGCCCCGGTGCCGGGGATCAGGATCCGGCGGGAGAGCAGGAAGGTGAAGGGGATGGCGACGACGGCCGCGACGAGCGGCGCGATACGGGTGTCCATTCCGGCCCAGCTGACCAGGGCGTAGAGGCCGGCGGACTGGATCACGTAGTTCGTGACGTTCGTCAGCGGGAAGAGCAGGAACTTCTTCCAGGTGGGCCGGGTGCGGTAGGTGAAGTAGGTGTTCATGAAGAACGACCCGATCATCGACAGCACGAAGGCCAGGGTGTAGGCGGCGAAGTAGGGCATCCACGGGTGCAGCAGCAGGTAGATGCCGAAGAAGGTGCCGGTGTTCACCCCGCCCACCAGGGCGAACCGGAAGATCTGGCCGAGCTGGTCGCGTCGGCTGGGCCGGCTCATCAGCGGCTGCGCTCCGTGATCACGGCCTCGGAGATCCCGGGCATCCGCTCGGCGCCGTGCGCCTCCTTGACCAGGAAGTGCGGGCGGCGCTTGCTCTCGTAGTAGATGCGGCCGATGTACTCGCCGATCAGACCCAGCATGATCATCTGCATGCCGCCGATGCCCGCGATCATCGCGACGATGGTGACGTAGCCGGGCGAGTCGATGCCGTTGGTGATCGCCATGACGGTGATCCACAGCGCGTACAGGCCGGTCAGCGCGACCAGCGACACGCCGAGCCAGATGCCGAGGCGCAGCGGCTTGTTGTTGAAGGAGATCAGCCCGTCCATGCCGTAGTTCAGCAGGGACCCGAACTTCCACTTGGTCTCGCCCGCCTCGCGCTGGGCGTTCTGGTAGTCGAAGTGGACGGTGTCGAAGCCGATCCAGGAGAACAGGCCCTTGGAGAAGCGGTTGTACTCGGGGAGGGCGAGCAGGGCGTCGACGGCCGGGCGCGACAGCATGCGGAAGTCGCCGACGCCGTCGGTGAGCTCCACGTCGACCCAGCGGTTGACCCCGCGGTAGTAGAGGCGGCTGAGGGCGGAGCGGAGCTTCTTGTCACCCTCGCGGGTGCGCCGGGCGATGATCTGGTCGTGGCCCTGCCGGTAGTGCTCCAGCATGGTGGCGATCAGCTCCGGCGGGTGCTGGAGGTCCGCGTCCATGATCACCACGGCGTCGCCGGTGGCCTCGCGGAGCCCGGCGAGCATGCCGGCCTCCTTGCCGAAGTTCCGGCTGAAGGAGACGTAGCGCGTCTGCTCCCCGTACTCGGCGGCGATCTTGCGGAGCTTGCCGAGGGTCCCGTCCCGGCTGCCGTCGTCGACGTAACAGACCTCGTACTCGACGGGCAGGGTGTCCAGCACCCGGCGGATCTCCGCGTCGAACCGGTCGATGACGGCTTCTTCGTTGTAACAGGGGACAACTACCGACAGCTTGGTCATGAGCACTTCCTGCAGCGTCCTAACGGGTGATTGTCGGCGACCGGGCCCGCCACTCACCTCTTCCTTAGAAGTATGCACGCCGGCGGCCGGCCTGCCCGAGTCGCGTGTGGCACACGGTAGCTTTGACGGGATAAGCGGAATGGAACGAAAGGATCGAGGTGCACGTGCCTGACGTCTCCGTGGTCGTCATCGTCTACAACGACGCAGAGCGTCTGCCGACAGCAGTCCAGTCGGTTTTGGACCAGACCCTGCACGGGGTCGAGGTCGTGATCGTGGACGACTGCAGCGAGGACCGTTCCTACGCGGTCGCCCGGGAGCTGGAAGCGGCGAACCCGGGCAGGGTGCGCGCCTTCCAGCTGCCCGAGAACAGCGGCGGCTGCGGCGCGCCGCGCAACCACGGCATCCAGCAGGCCACCGGCACCTACGTCATGTTCCTGGACAGCGACGACGTCCTGGAGCGCAACGCCTGCCGGAACATGCTGGTGGCCGCCGAGCGGACCGGCTCCGACCTGGTCTCGGGCATGTGCGTACGCGTGCACCTCGACAACCGGTGGGGCAAGACCACCGAGTGGTACCCGTGGATCTACTCCCGGACCCGGACCCTGGAGTCGATCACCGAGTACCCGGACCTGCTGGTCTACGACACCCTCTCCACGAACAAGTGCTACCGGCGCGCCTTCCTGCTGGAGCAGGGGCTGGAGTTCCCGGTCGGCATCCACTACGAGGACCTGCTGTTCTCGGCCCAGGCGTACGTCGCCGCCCGGCGCATCACGCTGATCCCGAACCACGTGTACTTCTGGAACGTGGTCGAGAAGACCCAGTCGAAGTCGATCAGCAACCGGCGCCACGAGATCGCGAACTTCGTCCACCGGATGGAGATCCACCGCCGGGTCGACGAGCTGCTGGCCGCCAAGGGCCACACCGCGATCAAGACCGCGAAGGACGCCAAGTTCCTCAAGCACGACCTGGTGCTGCACCTGCGCGACCTGCCGCTGCTGGGCGACGACTACCGCCGGGAGTTCGCCCGGCTGGCCAACGGCTACCTGGCCGGCATCGACCCGGCCGCGTACGACCACGTCACCCACCTCCAGGCCATCTGCGCCTACCTCCTCGGCAGGGAGGACTGGGACAACCTCCTCATGGCCGCCGACTCGATGACCAACAAGGGCCGGCTGTCCTCCCCGCTCGCCGAGCGCGACGGGCGCGTCTACTGGTGCGGCGCCCACCTCGACGACGCCGAGGGCCGCCGGATACTGGACGTCACCGCCCAGGGCTTCCACACCGCGCCGCTGTCCTCCCTGATCCTGGGCAACCGCCTGACCTCGTACGAGGACGACGGGCGCGGCACCGTCACGCTGTCGGGCGCCGTCGTGAACCCGCTGGGCCGCATCCAGGAGGACGCCGAACTCAAGGCCTCCCTGGAATTCCGGGCCCGCCGGCAGATCGGGGTGCGTTCCTTCAGCTTCCCGGTGACCAGCGTGCGCCACGCCGGTCACACGATCGAGTGGACCGCGACGGCCGACATCGCCGGCACCGTGCGCCCCCTCGGCATCATCGACGCCGTCTGGGACGTCCGCCTCAAGCTGACGGCCGGCGCCGACCGGCTCACCACCCGGGTCTCGGTCGGCGGCGTCGACCTGGAATCCGCGGCCCGGCTGCGGGTGCGCCCGCGCCTGACCCGGCTCGTCTCCGACCGCTTCGAGCCCGAGGTGACGAAGAAGGGCAACCTCTCCTACGTCCTCACCGCCGAGGGCGCCGCGGCCGTGCGCACGCAGACCCTGCTCCGCGGCGCCATGCACGGCAAGGCGGCCGGCGTGGTCAAGCGCGGCCTGCGCCGGGCCCTGAAGGCCCGCCGCAACCTCGGCTCGGGCGAGCAGAAGGTGAAGGTCTACCACGAGGTCTTCTCGAAGCTGCCGGTCAAGAAGGGCACGGTCGTCTTCGAGAGCCACATGGGCAAGCAGTACAGCGACAGCCCGAAGGCGATCTACGAGGAACTCGTCCGCCAGGGCGCGCCCTTCGAGGCGATCTGGTCGTACGCGGGCGCCAAGCCCACCGGCTTCCCCGAGGAGGCCACCCTGGTCAAGCGCTGGAGCTGGCCCTACCTGCGCGCGCTGGCCCAGGCCGAGTACTGGGTGGACAACCAGGGCTTCCCGCTGGCGCTCGCCAAGCGCCCGGGAACCACGTACATCCAGACCTGGCACGGCTCCGCGCTCAAGCGGATGGGCTTCCACGAGCCGCACACCAAGGCGCAGGGCCGGGCCGGGCAGGACCGCTTCCAGGCCGCCGTCAACCGCTTCGACCACTTCCTGGTCCGCTCCGAGCACGACGTGCGCACCCTCGCCAAGGGCTTCCGGCTGCGCGACGAGGTGCTGCTGCGCACCGGCTACCCGCGCAACGACGCCCTCGTCGAGGCCCACCGCGCCGAGGCGGACAGCGGGGAGCGCGTGCGCGGTCCGCTCGCCACCGAGCTGGCCATCGACCCGGCCAAGCGGGTGCTGCTGTACGCGCCCACCTTCCGGGCGAGCGCCGACGGAACCGTGGAGGGCTTCACGTTCCCCTTCGACGTCGAGGAGTTCGCGGACCGGCTCGGTGACCGCTTCACGCTGCTGGTGCGCACGCACTACCTCAACAGCGTCTCGCTGCCGCCGTCGGTGACGGGCCGGGTGATCGACGTGTCCCGGCACCACGACATCACCCCGCTGCTGGCGCTCGCCGACGGGCTGATCACGGACTACTCGTCCGTGATGTTCGACTACGCGGTCCTCGACCGGCCGATGCTGTTCTTCGCGTACGACTACGAGAAGTACGCGACCGACATCCGCGGCACGTACTTCGACCTGAAGGAGAAGGCACCGGGGCCCGTCGTGGCCACGGCCGACGAGCTGATGCAGGCCGTCGCCGCCTTCGACGAGGCCGACGCCAAGTACGCGGAGGCCCGTCAGCGCTTCCTCAGCGAGTTCGGCGAGTACGACCGCGGGGACGCCGCCCGCCAGATCGTCGAGAAGTTCTTCACCAGGAGCGGCAAGTGAGCCAGCAGCCCCACGAGTCCACAGCGCCGGGCGGCCGCGACATCTTCCTCGTCTCCAACAGCGTGGACGAGCTCGGCGGCGTGACCACCTGGTCGCACCAGATGGCCCGGCTCTTCACGGACCGCGGTCACCGGGTGCACGTCATCGGCATCGCCCCCGTGGCCGAGGAGATCCGCCAGCAGCTGCCGCCCGGTCTCCCGTACGAGACGACCACCCTGTACGAGGCCCACCCGCCCGGCGCCCGCCGGCTGCGCGGCCTCAAGGGCCGGCTCAACGCCCCCGAGCGGCGCCGGCAGGCGGCCCGCCAGGCGGGCATGCGGGCCAAGGCGGAGACGCTGAGCGGCCTGTTCCGGGCCGCCCGGCCCGGCGCCGTCGTCATCGTCACCCAGGTCTGGGCGATGGAGTGGGTGGCGCTCGCCGACACCAAGGGCCTGTCGGTCATCGGGATGAGCCACGAGTCCTTCGAGGCCAGCCACAAGTCCACCCGGGGCGCGCGGGTCCGCCGCTTCTACGCGCAGGCCGACCGGCTGCTGGTGCTGACCCCGGAGGACGCGGACCTGTGGATCCGGGCCGGCATGGAGAACGTCGACAGCATGCCGAACCCGCTGCCGTTCATGCCGGACTCCCCCGCCCCGCGCACCGCGAAGGTCGTCGCGAGCGTCGGCCGCCTCGCCTTCGAGAAGGGCGTGGACCTGCTCCTCGACGCGTGGGCGGACGCCGCCCCGCGCCACCCGGACTGGACCCTGCGGATCTACGGCGCGGGCGTCGAGGAGGCGGCCCTGCGGGCGCACTGCGCCTCGCTCGGCGTGGAGGACTCCGTGGAGTGGAGGGGCAGCACCGCCGACGTACTGGGCGCACTGCGCGAGGCGTCCGTCTTCGCGCAGGCCTCCCGTGCCGAGGGCTTCCCGATCACCCTGCTGGAGGCGATGGCGGCGGGCCTGCCCGTGGCCGCCTTCGACTGCGCGCCGGGCGTGCGCGAGATCGTGCGGCACGGTGAGGACGGGCTGCTGGCCCGCCTCGGTAACACGATGGAGCTGGCCGGGCACCTCGACACCCTGATGTCGGACCGCGACACGCGCGAGGCGCTCGGCGACGCGGCCTTCCGTCACGTGCGGCGCTACTCCGCGGCGGAGATCACCGACCGCTGGGAAGAGCTGTTCGCCTTCCTCGAACGCTGACCCGGCCCGCTCGTACGGCCGCGGGCGACCAACCCCCGGCACCGCCCCCGGGCGGGGGGGGGGAGGGCGGGTGGGGGACAAGATGTCAGAAGGGGTGGCGTGCTTTTTCTTGTTTCTGG